>NZ_MBDT01000004.1:0-264025 GCF_001702295.1 Pseudomonas sp. S3E12 | reverse complement strand
TCCCCCCAGGCATACCGCGTGTCCATCTGGGAAAAACTGGCCCAATGCCGGACACATCGCGCGGCCTTGCCCGCCCGTTCCCACGCCCAGAAGAAACTCGCCCCACCGGCCAAGCCCCGCTCAAGAATGACGTGCTGATCGTCGTAGCGATAAACCTCGCTTTCGCCGATGGCATTGGTCGCCGAAACCAACCGTCCCAGGTCGTCATAGGCGTAGGAAACAACGGTCTGCTCGGTCACCCACTCGAAGGGTTCACGCCCTTTGGCGCGCTGGACCTGATAGTCCACCGCGACGATGCGGCCAAATGCATAGCGCAGGAACAGCGAACGCCCGACACCGTTATCCAGCCGCTCGATGCGCCCCAAATAATCCCGGGAAATCCGCAGCCGGTTGTCGTACGCATCGCTGATGGAGACCAGCACACCGTCGCGAAAGTGATAAAAGCGCGACGCCTGGGCCAGCACCAGTTCATCCGGCGACGCGCCCAAATAGATGGCGGCTTCGGCCAGGCTATTGGTGATGGCAGGTCGAGCAACAGTCGGCAGTGGAAACCCAATCGAGCGATTCTCATGGTCCGTCCACACCACCGAATCGCCCGACACCGCAAGCCGATGCGCCAGCGAATGACTCCAGCCAAACCCCAACCCGCCATCCACTTCCACCGCACTGGTGCGGTACAACCGCGTCCACTCGAATGGCAAGATCCCATCCAACGTGCCGTCGGTGAGGGTGAGCAATTCCTCCCCGGTAACCATCGACACGGGGCAGCCGTTGGTGACGGTCTTATCCGAAGCCGCCGCCGCATCCCCGTTCGGATTTTTCCCCGAAACAGGCACATCATCCACAGGCTCTTTTTGCTTCAGCACCGCGTTCTGCCGCGCCCGCCAGCGCATCTGCAGCGTGCCTTGCTTCACCCCGCCGACCACGCCGCGAACCGCTACCGCCTTGTAGCGATCCACCGCCTGCATGAACTTCGTCAGAATCGCCAGCACGCTCTGAACAAAACCTACAGCCGCCTTAACAATCTGTGCGCCATACCTGGCCAGCCGCAGGCTCAAATACGCCACAGCCGCCGCCGGCAATGCGATGGTCAGCACCGCGCCAATCACCAGGTCAATCAGCAGCGACACCACAAACCCAGCGGCCACTTGCGCAATCTCACTGGGCGGCAATGCGTCCAACCAGATCATCGCCGTGCGCACCAGCAGGAACAGCGCCGCCTCATCACTGGCGAGCAACATCGCCTGTTCCATGACCTTGGGCGCATCGGTGGCGATTTGTGCGAGCTTGGTCGCTTCAGCCCCCAGCTGTTCGACGTACTTCAACGGGTCTTCAAGCATCGCCTGCACCAGCTGGATGCTGTCCCACACGTCCCGGATCGCGGCCCAACTGCCCGCCAGCACGCTGTTGCCAATCGCACTGGCCGTGGATTGCTGCCAATGCGGCTTGAAGCCTTGCCACTGTTCGCGAAGCCACCGCTCCAGGTCCTCCATCAGCCCGGCGTAGGAGGCGAAGAGCGCATCCACCTGCTCCCCGGAAACACCGCCCTGTACCCGCACCTGATAGCGCCCGCCCGCGGCGCAGTGGTGTGAGCCCTTGCCATGCTCATCCAGCATGACCCGCGTGGAACTGCCGTCATCCAGCCCGAGCACCTCGACTGGAATGTCGCCAATCGGCACGTCATACACCGAGTCGAATTTGCTCTCTATCTTCAGCTCGCCGCCCAGCTGGCACACGGCAACACTGCCGATAAAGTTCGGGTCGCTCATGCTCACGGTTGTCTGCGAGTCACCGACGCGCAACACCCGATCCATCCCCAGCAACGACGGCATATCTGCCGTATGGCTCACCGAATCCAGCGCCCGCGAATACCAGGCGCCCATCTGCTGGCGATAAGTCACCAGGCTCTGATGAAAGCCATCCAGCTCATGTTCGATAGAGGCAATGTGGGAAGCGTTGGTCATCCGTGACGTCTCGGCAGAGGGCAAGGCGTCGGAGTTTGCCGAAGTAAAAAGCGGCTGGATGAACGGTGGGGAAAATCAGAAAGGGCTTACGAAGGTCGCGTAATAGTCAGCCCCAAATCACAGTTGGGGGCTACTTTAAATGGCGATCATGCTGATCGAAGAGCAGTGCGCTGTGGTTCTTTAAGTTGGAAGCTCGGTTGAATAACGAAAGCCTGCTTTTCAAAGCAGGCTAATCGCGAATCTCGGCTGACTTACTTCTGGTGAGCCGTCAGCGCCGCATACCCATTCATCAAGTTGCGATAGTTAGGAATGCGCTGGGACAACAGATTGCCCAGGCCTTCGATATCGTTGCGCCAGTCGCGGTGCAGCTCACAGGCTACCGAGAACCAGTTCATCAACTGCGCACCGGCCTGGGTCATCCGGCTCCACGCCGCCTGCTGCACCGTGGTGTTGAACGTGCCGGAAGCATCGGTCACCACAAACACCTCAAAACCTTCCGCCAGTGCCGACAAGGTCGGGAACGCTACGCATACATCCGTGACCACGCCGGCGATGATGATCTGCTTGCGGCCGGTGGCTTTGATTGCCTTGACGAAGTCTTCGTTGTCCCAGGCATTGATCTGGCCGGGGCGGGCGATGTACGGCGCGTCCGGGAACATCTCTTTCAACTCCGGTACCAGCGGGCCGTTGGGGCCTTGTTCGAAGCTGGTGGTGAGGATGGTCGGCAGGTTGAAGAACTTGGCCAGGTCGGCCAGGGCCAGCACGTTGTTCTTGAACTCGTTGGGCGAGAAGTCCTGCACCAGGGAAATCAGGCCGGTCTGGTGGTCGACCAGCAGGACTACGGCGTCGTCTTTGTTCAAGCGGTTGTAGGTTGGAGTGCTCATGGTTGAATCCTTTTTTGTTCAGGTTGGTTGGGCGTTGCGTTCAACATGGGCACAGATTAATGGGTGGATGCTGGGGGATAAATCGGCTGGAATGGGTAATACCGTCAACTCAAAGGCGACAATTCATGGGTTGTCAGCAGGATTTGTCCTTTTGATGATCGAAAAAGTAAGTCAAAAAATCTCACGCGTGAGCTATTGAGTGTGGCAAAAAATGCCTGTAGATTTTCTCACGCGTGAGTTTTTCACAGCGAGGTCAGTACCATGGAAAGCAGCTCTCCATCGAGTCCGCCTAAAGGGCCCGATACCGATTCAGCAAGCCTCAAGGGAGAGCGCTTGAAGCCGTCCGCGAAAAAGCCATCGAGCTTTTACATGAAGCAGATGCGCGCAGGCCTGGCGGCCGCCGGCTACGTGAAACACGAGACTTGGGTGCTTCCCGAAAACCGAAGCCTGCTCAAGCAGATGGAGAAACAGCTTCGCCAGCCGATTCTGGCTGGCTCATTCATGTCGGAGAATTTCATGAGCGCAGGTACCAACTGGAATATCGATCGCCTCTTCACCGCTCTTCAGGCCCTGGATGACGTGGTGTCCAAGGACATTACGCTTTCTCTGGTTCAAGGCTCCGAGTCCAGCATCAAGCTGGAAATGAACGATTTCGGTGGCCTGCCGATTTACATCGCAGTGGTGGGCGAGCAGATCATCGTCGACACCGTTCTGGTCGATGTCGAGTCCATCAACGATGTCGCTAAATTCAATGACGCGGTGTTGCGCAGCCGGGAAATGTTCCCGCTGTCCTCCATCGGCATCGAGTCCATGCCTAACGGGCAAGTGGTCTACAACATGTTCGGTGCATTGAGCTCCGACTCCAGCCTGACCAATATCGTCACCGAGGTGAAAACCCTGGTCGACAACGTGCAGCGCGCCAGCGAAGCCTTCGAACGTTTCTTCAATTAAGTATTCGGGAGTATCCAATGACTCAGTCCATCTGGAGCAAATTGTTCACCGCGCTGCGTGGCGGTGCCAACGAAGTCGGCGAATCGATCGTCGACCAACAGGCCCTGCGCATCCTCGATCAGGAAATCCGCGATGCCGACACCGCGCTGGCCAACGCCAAGCGTGAGCTGGTGAGCATCATGGCCAAGCACAAACTGGCGACTGATCGCGTCAACGAGTACGACGCCAAGATCAAGGACCTGGAGTCCAAGGCCGTGGCTGCCCTGCAGGCCAATCGTGAAGACCTCGCCCTGGAAGTGGCCGAAGCCATCTCGACCCTGACCAACGAGCGGGATGTCGAGCATAAGCAAGCCACCGAGTTCGGTGGCTACGCGGAAGGCATGCGCAAGGACATCACCAAGGCCGAAAGCCGGATCAAAAGCCTGCGTCAGCAAGTGGACATGGCCAAGGCGCGCGACAGCGTACAGAAGGCCCAGGTCAGCGCCTCCATCGCCAGCGGCGGTGCCAACGGCAAGCTGGAAACCGCCGTCGGTACGCTGAATCGTTTGCAGGCCAAGCAGCAGCAACGCGCCGCCGAACTGCAAGCCCAGGATGAGCTGGCAGATGCATCGACCGGGACCGACCTGGAGCGCAAGCTGCGCGACGCCGGCATCACGCCGAACGAAGGCAGCGCCAATGCCATTCTGGAGCGTCTGAAGCAAAAATCGGCCGAGTAAGCAACGTCGCCGCAGGAAGGGCAGTGTCTGCCCTTCTTTTTTACGTCGAGGTCAGGATGGATGCCCTGAAGGGTTTCAAGACAATCGCAGGCCTGGCGCTGTTCATGGTCGCGCTGCAATTGCTCAATGCAGCGACCGGTTACAGCCTGATGACGTTCGGCCTGATCCCGAGGACGCTGCAGGGCCTGCCCGGCATCCTCACCTCGCCGTTTTTGCACGGGTCGTTTGCCCACCTGAGTGCCAACCTGATTGCCTTTGTGATCCTGGGCACCCTGGTGATGATCGAAGGGATCAATCGGTTTGTGACCGTCAGCGCGATCATCATCCTGCTGGGCGGGTCGCTGGTCTGGCTGTTCGGTTTTGCGGGTGTGCACGTGGGGGCCAGCGGCTGGGTGTTTGGGTTGTGGGCCTACCTGTTGTCTCGCGCCTGGTTCCACAGGAGCTGGAGCAACCTGATCACGGCTGGTGTCGTGGCGGTACTGTATGGCGGACTGGTCCTTGGCTTCCTGCCTCGCCAAGGCGTTTCCTTCGAAGGGCATCTGTTTGGTGCCTTCGCCGGATTTATTGCCGCCAAGGTACTTCTCTCTCAACCACGCAGCAGGTTTAATGCCGGCTGAACGCACTTGAGCACCCAGGGAGTCAGGGACGCAATGCCGATTTTTCTTTTGTTGCGCAGGTACGCCGCTTCCCTCTTTCACCGCTTCGGCTGGGCAGGCCTGGTGATTGCCTTGGGGGTACACCTGAGCACGGCTTATCTGGGCCTGGTGGTTCTGGGCGAACAACACCTCACCGCGCCCGCCACGTTTGTTTACTTCTATCTCACCACCACGCTGACCGTCGGCTATGGCGATCTATCGCCGCAGACCTCTTTGGGACGCTTGTTCGTGGCGACCTGGGTCATGCTCGGGGGCATTGCGCTGCTGACGGCGGCCATCGGCAAAACCACCAGCACTGTCATCGATGCATGGAGAAAAGGCATGAAGGGCAAAGGCGATTTCACCGGCAAAATCGGCCATACCGTGCTCATTGGCTGGGAGGGCGCGTCCAGTGAACGGGTCATCGAGTTGTTGCTGCAAGACGAAACCTCGAACGACAACCTGATCGTCATCTGCGATTGCACCCTTGAAGAAAACCCGATGCCGGGCAAGGCGGCCTTTATCCGTGGTGAGAGCTTGTCCTCCACAGCGCTGTTGCTGCGTGCCGGTGTGCCCGGTGCCGAGCGTGTGCTGGTGCGAACCCCATCTGACGATCTGACGCTGGCCACCGTGCTGGCGGTGAATCAATTGAATCCAGTCGGGCACGTGGTCGCCCACTTCAATGCAAGTGAGATCGCCGCACTGGCCAGTTCCTACGCCCCCAGCCTGGAATGCACCTCAAGCATGGCCATCGAAATGCTGGTGCGCGCCTCTCAGGACCCGGGCTCGTCGGTGGTCATTAATGAGCTGCTGTGCGTGGGGCAGGGGGCCACCCAATACCTGATGAGATTGCCCGAGGCGTTTGAAGCCACGTTCGGCGATCTGTACACCCAGATGAAAGAGCGCCACAACGCCACCCTCATCGGCTATCGCGCCAAAGGTGCCCCGCAACCGTCGATCAACCCGCCCAGCGCCACACGCGTTGAAGGCGGCGAACTCTTCTACATTGCCTCCACCCGCCTCAAGGAAATCTCCAATGGGATGGTTTAAACAGTTGATGGGGCTTGAGGCCCCGCAAGCGAATACACACTCGAAAGGCGCCGCCGAACCGCTGCCGACCACCGGGCCGCTTGGCCTGGCGCCGGGCAAAGGCGTGATATTCGACACGACCCTGAAGTTGTTGCTCGACGGGAAGACCACAGTGGTTATCCCCGGCTCCCAGGAAATCTGGAGTAACGGCACCGTTGACCTCGGGCAGTCGACCTGGCTGTCGCGCTACTACATGAACGACGAGGATTACTGGCTGCAGGTGCACACCACGGGCGACATCGCCGGGCAGGTCGAGTCTGTGATCCTGTTCAACTACCTGAGCTACGTCACTATCAGCAGCGAAGCTGAATTGCGCCGGCTGGCGGGGCCGCAGAGCCCGATCGGGTTGCCGACCTACACCCACAACGGCGTCGAATACACGCGCGTGTGGGGCAGCGAGGCTGGCCAGACGGAATTGGTGGCCATGAGCGAGCAGGTGATAAACCCCGAGGACTCCTACAGCGTCGAGCACCGTTCGATGCTATATGCCCGTGACACCGCCCTGACCGATCGCCGCGAGTTTCTGCTGTTCTCTGTCGAAGAAGACGCTGAAGGCACCGTCAGCCTGAGCACGTCGCTGGGCATTTCGCTGTACACAACCGACTTGAATGCGCTCTAAAAAAGGAAGAAGTCCATGCTAGAAGCTCTCTCCATCTCCCTGAACAAAGCCGCCGTGCTCGGGTTTGTCACCTACATCCTGGGGGCTGCCGTACTGTTTGCGCTGTTCCAGTTCATCTACACCCGCGTCACCCCGCACAAGGAATTCGAGCTGATCCGGGCGGGCAACGTTTCCGCGGCAGTCGCCCTGGGCGGCGCCATCGTCGGTTTCGCCATTCCGGCCAGCAACGTGATTGCTTATTCGATCAGCATCCTCGACTTCGTCGTCTGGGCGGTGATCGCAGCCGTCGTCCAACTCCTGGCGTTTCTGCTCACCAGCCTCGTGCTCAAAGGCACTTCCGAGCGCATCAAGAGAGGCGAGCTCGCAGCGGGCATCTATGTGGCGGCCGTGGCCATCAGCGTCGGCATGTTGAATGCCGCCTGCATGACACCTACCCAGAACTGATTGCGCACGGAGCTCCCGATGAAACGAAGCAAGTACGTCCAGCTTTCGCTGGCAGCGTCGGTCGCCATGGCGATATCCGGCTGCGGGCCGACGGAAAAAACCTACGATTTGCAGAAGAAGTACAACTTCCAGTCGGTGCAGCAATGCGCCGATGAAAAACTGCCGGTGGACGTCTGTTCGGACGCCTACATGACCGCCATGGCCGAGCATCGCCGCATCGCCCCGGTGTACGCCAGCCAGGCCGATTGCGATGCCGACTTTGTCGCCGGCTGGTGCCAGCTGGACTCCAATGGCCAGTTCATTCCCAAACTGGGCGGTTTCGAACTGACCGCCGAAGGCCAGGTGACACAATCCCAGGTAGACGCGGCCAACGCCCAGGCGGGTAACGCGCAGGCAAGCGGCGGCTCCGGCTTCTCCACCAGCAGCCTGCTGACCGGCCTGCTCATCGGCAATATGCTGAGCAGTAATCGCAACAGCTACCGCTCCGAGCCGGTGTATCGCTATCGCGATGATCGCGGTAACTACGGCAACTCCACGCTCAACCAGCGCGTCTCCAGTGGCGCGACGTTTGGCCGCTCGAATCAAGCCCGGTACGGCAGCAGCAATTACACCAACACGCTGCGCACCTCCAGCCAGTCGAGCTCCGTGGCGTCGGCCACCTCCCGTGGCGGCTTCGGCAGCAAGGCCAGCGCACGCAGCGGCTGGGGCGGTGGCGGGTCGAGCAGTTAAGGAAACCGGGCCATGAAGAAAATCCATTGTGCAGAACGTCATGACTGGAAACAGACGGCTGAAAACCTCGGCTTTCTGTTCCATACCATCGACAACGAACCCTACTGGGACGAGCGCGCGTATTACCAGTTCACGCTCAAGCAAATCGAGCACGACCTCGAAGACCCGACCACCGAGATCCACGACATGTGCATGGACCTCGTCGCCCGCGTGGTCCAGAGCGAAGAACTGCTCGAACGCCTGAGCATCCCTGCGCTCTTCTTCGACATGATCAAAACCTCATGGCTCGAAGGCCACCCGCACCTGTACGGGCGCATGGACTTCTCCTACAACGGCACCGGGCCTGCCAAACTGCTGGAACTCAACTACGACACACCCACCAGCCTCTACGAGGCGGCTGCGTTCCAATGGGGCTGGCTGGAGCAATGCATCGAACGCGGCCTGCTGCCCAAGCATGCCGACCAGTTCAACAGCATCGACACCAAACTGCACCAGGCCTTCGCGCAACTGCAGATCAACCAGCCGTTCTACTTCGCCTCGATGAAAGATTCGGTCGAAGACAAAGGCACCACCGACTACCTGCGCCTGGTCGCGGAAAAAGTCGGCATCGAATCGCGCCACATCGACATCGAAGACATCGGCCTGACCAGCGAAGGCCGCTTCGTCGACCTCCAGGACCGCTGGATTCCCCACCTGTTCAAACTGCACGCCTGGGAATTCATCTTCCACGAACCCTTCGGCGCCGCGATTGCCGAGAGCGACACACAGTTTTTTGAGCCTGCGTGGAAATCCATCATTTCCAATAAAGGCATCCTGCCGCTGCTGTGGGAATTCAACAAAGGCCACCCGAATCTGCTCGCGGCCCACCTGGATACCGAACCGGGTAAAGCTGTGCCGAAGGGATGGGTGCGCAAGCCATTCTTCTCGCGGGAAGGGGCGAATATCGAGCTGCAGACGGCTGATGGGCTGATCGTGAAAGAGGACGGTCCTTATACGGATGCGCCGTTTATTCTTCAGGAGTTCGCACCGCTGCCGCGGTTTGGGGACAGCTACACGTTGATTGGGTCTTGGGTGATTGGGGACCAGGCGGCGGGGATTGGGGTGCGGGAGGATAATAGTTTGATTACCAAGGATTCGAGCCGGTTTTTGCCGCATTTGATATTGGATTGAGAACCCTTCCTGGGGGGCTCAGGCTAACAGGCAGGGACTGTCACTTGTGGTGAGCGAGCTTGCCTCGCGCTGGACTGCGCAGCAGTCCCATTCTGGAACCGCCTCGCAATCAAACCCGCGACAGGCTCAGTGCTGATGCGCCGACAAGGTCGGGAACGCCACGCACAGTCTTACTGTTAACTCGAATCAGACAATACAAAGACCGGGATTTTCTGTCCGCTCGGGGTCGGTGCGAACGCCACCTTGAGCCGCTGTCCGATGCGTAGATGCCGAGGATTTTCACACTGGATGAGCGACAACAGGGTCGGCCCTTCATCCAGCGTCACGTAAGCCAGGCACTGCGCCGCGCTGTAGGTAAAGCTGTACAACGTGGCGTTGCCGCTGGCGGTGATCCAGTCGGTGGCCGCGGTGCCGGTGAACGGGCTGTGGTCGCGGGGGTAGTGGTAGGCTTGGCCGGTGTCCAGGCAGCGGCGCAGCAGCAGTTGGTCGTGGTTGGCCGCGTCCCAGAACGGCGCGCTTTCGGCGGTGATGTGTGGTGATGTCAGGTGCATATCAAAATCGCTCCAGAATAAGCGTGGCGCTTCCGTGCCGGGATCCCAGCAGGCCGCCGGTGCCGTGAGCCAGCGCCAGTGCGCAGTCGGGCCGCTGTACCGCCGGGTGTGCTTCGCCGCGTAGTTGGCGTACTGCTTCGATCAGCCTGGCCATGCCGCCGCGATGGCCGGGATGGTTGTTGCACAGTCCGCCACCGTCAGTGTTGACCGCCAACGGGCCGACACCACTGATCAGCTTGCCGTCGGCGACGAAGGCGCCCCCTTGACCGGCGGCGCAGAAACCCAGGTTTTCCAGCTGGATCAAAACCGTGATGGTGAAACTGTCGTACAGCGAGGCGTAGCGGATATCGCCGGGCTTGAGTCGTGCCTGGGCGAACGCATCGGCACCCGATTGCACGGCGGCGGAAGCCAGCAGGTCGAAGTAGCCGCCATTCAGATGGTTGATCGAATAACCTGCGCCGATGGGCGTAATCAATGGTCGCTTGAGCGAGCGGGCAATGGATGGGTGGGCGACCACCAGTGCGCCGCCGCCATCGCTGATCACGCAGCAGTCCAGGCGTCGCAAGGGCGCGGCGATGATGGGGGAGTTCAGTACGTCGTCCACGGTCACCCGCTGGCGCAACATGGCCTGGGGGTTGTGCTGGGCATGGTGCGACGCCGCGACTTTGATCCAGGCCAATTGCTCGGCGCTGGTACCGTACTGGTAGTGGTGACGCATCGCGCACATGGCGTACAGGTTGGTCACCGCGGCGCCGTAGGGTATTTCAAAGGGGGCTTCGCAGGTCGTTTGTGGTTGATCGCGGTGACTGGCGTCCGGGCGTTTGTGCTCGGCTCGCGGGCGCCCGGCCTGGGTGATCAACGCCACGCTGCAGCGCCTGTCGGCGATAGCGCGCGTGGCCTGGGCGACATGGTGAAGGTAAGACGATCCCCAACTTTCTGTGGTCTCCAGGTGCCGAGGCCGTATGCCTAGGTACTCGACCATGGAGAACGGCCCCACACCCGGCGCTTCCCAACCCGGCACGTCGCCGGCGCAGAAGTAGCCGTCGACATCGCTGAGGCTCAACCCCGCATCGGCCAGGGCGCCTCGGGCCACGTCCGCATGCAATTGCGCCAGGGAGCGGTCTACGGCATGCCGGATAGGATGTTCATAAGCGCCGACGATAAAGGCTTTGCCTCTCATGGCTGATGGCTCCGATTGGCGTACTCGATAAAAAACGCCAGCGCGTGCGGGTCGCGCATGGCACTCGGGTTGGCGACTTTTCGCGGGTCGTGGCCCATCATGATCCGGCGCACCGGCACTTCCATTTTTTTACCGGTGAGGGTCATGGGAATCAGTGGCACGGCGATGATGCAGTCCGGTACATGTCGCGGTGTACACGACAGGCGCAGGCACTCGCGCACCCGTTGTTGCAGCGCGTCGTCCAGTTCGGCGCCAGGTTGCAACTGCACGAACAGCGGCATGAAAAAACCACCTTCAGGCAGGTCCAGATTGACGATCAGCGCATCCTCGATTTGCGTGATCGGCTCCAGCGCGCGGTAGATTTCCGCGGTGCCGATCCTCACGCCAAAGCGGTTCAGGGTTGCATCCGAACGCCCCAGCACCTGACAGCCGCCACGCGCATTGAGCAGGAAAAAATCCCCATGGCGCCATACGCCGGACCAGGGCTGGAAATAGCTCTGCCGGTAACGCTCGCCTGTAGGATCATCCCAGAAGTACACTGGCATCGATGGCATGGGCGACGTAACTACCAATTCGCCGACCTGATCGAGTACCGGTTGGCCGTGTTCATCAAACGCATGGGCATCTACACCCAGTGCACGGGCCTGTATTTCGCCCGCATGCACGGGCAGTGTCGGCACGCCACTCACCAACCCGGAGCAGATATCGGTGCCACCGCTGCCCGTGGTCACCCACATATCGGCTTTCAGGTTGCGGTAAAACCAGGCATTGCATTGTGGTGAAACCGGCGAGCCAACGAGCATCACCGTGCGCAGCGCGCTCAGGTCGAAGTGCTCGCCGGGCACGATGGCCTGGCGGTTCATCAGTTCGATAAAGGTAGGGCTGGTGCCGAAGAAACTGGCGCGGCTGTCCTGCGCGATTTGCCACAGCGTATCGCTGGCCGGCCAGGTCGGGTGGCCGTCGTAGAGCACCGGGCACACGCCGCACAGCAGTGCGCTGAACAAGGTGTTCCACATCATCCAACCGGTGGTGGTGAAGATGAGCGCCGTATCGCCGGAACGGAAATCCAGATGCAGATGCAGGGCCTTCAATTGCTCCAGCAGGATCCCGCCGTGGCTTTGGACGATGGCTTTGGGCAGCCCCGTGGTACCGGAAGAAAACAGCACCCAGAGCGGGTGATCGAAAGGCAGTTGCTCGCAGTGGAAATCGGCCGCACGCACCGTAGGGCGCAGGTGCAGCGTGTGCCAGTCGAGGGCATTGGGCAGGGTGATCGGTTCATCGGGATACAGGGTCGGCAGCAGGATCAAATGCTCGATACTGCCCAGCTCGCACAGGATCCGCCGAACCTGCTCGCGCCGGTCGAAAACCTTGCCACCGTAGCGATAGCCATCCACCGCCAGCAGAACTTTGGGGGCCAACTGGCGCACCCGATCCAGCACGCCCTCCGCTCCGAAATCCGGCGAACAGCTGGCCCAGATCGCGCCAATGGCGGCACATGCGCACAGAGCGATCATCGTCTCGGGAACGTTGGGCAAGTAAGCCACCACCCGATCGCCCGGTACCACGCCCAGCTCGCGCAGGTACGTGGCCAGCGTGCGCACCTGACCTGCAAACTCCGCCCAGGGCAGGCCTTGCAGGGCGCAGGTCTCGCTGAGGTAGAGCAGCGCGTCGCCAGCCCGCTCGTTGCGCAAAATGTGTTCGGCAAAATTCAGCCGTGCACCTGGGAACCACTGTGCGCCCGGCATCGTACGTTGGCCGAGCACCGCCTGAGGAGGGCAGCTGGCCTGCACCTGGAAATGATCCCAGATGGATTGCCAGAAAGCGTCCAGATCGTTCACCGACCACTGCCAAAGCGCGGCGTAGTCAACAAAACTCAGGCCGCGCTCATGCTTGAGCCAATTCAGGTAACGGGTTAGGTAGGTGTGCTGGATATGCTCAGGGGAGGGTTGCCAAAGCCGTTGGCCCTGGACCACGTCGTTGAATGAAATTTTCACGATAAAAGACCTCTGACGTTATTGTTATTCGGGTCATGGGTGCTTATGCGTGGCGGACTGTAACGACAAATTGTACATCGTACAATTAAGTGGTTTTGAGGTTGTGTTGCGTAATTTTTCAGCGACGTGCAGCCAAGGTTTCCAGGCCGCAGAGGATGGTATCGACATAGAACGCAAAGCTTTCATCCAGTGCCGCGTGTATACCGTTTTGCCAACGCAGGCTGAAACCGCGATTGCTCAGTTGAGCCATATTCTGCACAAGGGTAGGGTGTTGCTCGGCATCGACGCACTGCAGGCTTTCTTGCACTTGGCACTGCCACGCCTCGGTGTTGTCTGGCAGCGGCGCAAACTCCAGAGTGGTGAAGCCTGCCAGCGCGGCGATAAACGTGTTGTAGGCGCCCGCCAAGCTCGGGCCACTGAAACCGGCCTGTTGCAGCGCCGCCAATACACCTTCCACCAAGGTGAAATCGGTGCGGGTGTTGGACACCAATTGCGCACCCAGCAACGGCGCGATATTCGGGTGCTCATGCACCGCGTTGTGGCAGTTGACCATCGCCGCCCGCAGATAATCCTGCCAATGCTCTTGGGGAGCCGGTGCTACATGTTCCAGGACTTTGGCCAGCACCTCACCCAGCAGCAATTCGCGCGACGAGACGTACCAATAGATGGCCGTTGGATAAACCCCCAGGTCGTTTGCCAGGTTGCGCAGGCTGCATTTCTCCAGGCCATCGCGGTCGATCAGCGCCAATGCGGCGGCGACGATGACGTCCTTGTTCAGTGGGTTTTCGGACGCTTCGCCAGTGGCCTTCTTACGCCTGCCTCGCGGGTTCGCGGTTTTGCTGGTCATGGTGGTGGGTTCCGGTTGAGCGACGGCGAAAGGATAGCCGGTCGCCGATTCGCTGTCGCTCTCGCGGAACGTACGTCAGTCGGCAGTCAACACCCCTCCATAGCGGTCCACGAATGACTGCGTCGCCGTCACCAGGAGGGTCAGTTCCCGCTCCGTCAATGGCAAGCTCAACACAAGCAGCCCACGGCGTGCGCTGTAAATGCCACATTCGAGCAGGTGAAAAAAGAACAAGTCCCGTAGGCTGTTTCGATCCGTTGGACTGTCTGCAGGCCGACGAATTGGCAAGGCTGTAGGATGCAGGTTCATCACCGAACCTTGCCCGGTAAATTGCATGGGCATGTGTGCCAGCACCTCGTTGAGTTGCCCGCGCAACAGATCGCCTCGGGCATTCAGTCTTATCGCCTCGGCGCGGGTATACACCTGCTCCAACCCCGCGATCCCCGCCGCCATGGTCAGCACATTGTTGTTGAAGGTGCCTGCATGGGAGAGGCTCCCCTGGCGCGGGTCGAATTGCGCCATGATGTCCCGTCGCCCGCCCAGCATCCCACACGGCATGCCGCCGCCCAGGTACTTGCCCAGGGTCATCAGGTCGGGCGTTACGCCGAGCTTTTCCTGCAAGCCGCCGGGGGCAAGGCGCGAGGTCATTACCTCATCGAAAATCAACAGCGCACCGTATGCCTGGCTCAACGCCCGCAACCCCTCGAGAAAACCGTCTTCGGCGCAGATACATCCGCCCGCGCCGAGCATCGGCTCCACCAGGATTGCGGCGCATTCGCCCGGATGCTCTGCCAGCAAACGCTCGACGCTGCACAAATCGTTGTAGTCGGCCATGTGCATCCGGTGCGGCACATTCATCTTCGTGGCCGGCCCGGCGAAGCTCAGCACGCCGCCGTGATAACCGCCGTTAAACGCTATGATTGCTTCGCGTCCCGTGTAGGCTTTTGCCGCCGCCAGCGCGAGTAAATTTGCTTCGGTGCCGGAATTGGTAAAGCGCGTCTGCTCGATACAGCCGAAACGCTCCACAATCAATGTCGCCAGGCGTGCCTCCAACTCATTGTGAGCACTGAGGTTAAGCCCGTTCGCCATTGCCTTGGTCAGCGCGTGGGTGATCACCGGATGGGAGTGTCCATACAGCGCTGCGGTGTACTCGGCCAAAAAGTCGATATAGCAATGACCGTCCACGTCGTCGAGAAAGCAGCCTTTCCCAG
The DNA here is from genome assembly GCF_001702295.1 of Pseudomonas sp. S3E12. NCBI lineage: Bacteria > Pseudomonadati > Pseudomonadota > Gammaproteobacteria > Pseudomonadales > Pseudomonadaceae > Pseudomonas > Pseudomonas sp. S3E12. The sequence goes on along the minus strand of NZ_MBDT01000004.1, from coordinate 249,044 downwards.
CCGACATCACCAATGGAAAGGGTTCATAAAACAGTACCGAGCGCGTGTTGCCGCCGGGCATCACCCGCGCCGCCCATTCCAACTGGCGTGCGCTGTTTGGGTTGGCACGGATGTAACGCTCAATGCAGTGGTCCAGCACACGGCTATCAGGCGCCCAAGACATCGTTCACCTCCGTCGTTGCAGAAGGTTTCGGATACACCAGCAACAGCAGCGCAAACCAGGCCGACGCCACATAGAACGCCGCTCGCGTCTCCGGATCGCGAATCACCAACACCGTCAGCACACCAAGAAAACCCAACACCACCACGCTGCTGACCCGGGCCCAGGGCAAGCGATATGCCACCTCCGGCGCTTCACCCCGTTGCACCTTGCGCCGATACGCCATGTGCGATGTGATGATCACCGCCCACACCCAAATCAGCAGGCCCAGTATCCCAGTGATCAGCAGGCTGAAAATGCTCTCTGGTATCAAGTAATTCAGCAGTACCCCCACCAGCAGAATGGCTGTCGACACCATCAGGCAACGCGCTGGCACTTGTCGCGGGCTCAACACCTGCAGCTGGCGCGGCGCCTGTTGAATGTGCGACAAAGCAAACAGCATGCGGCTGGTCGCAAACAACCCGGTATTGCACGACGACGCCAGCGCACTGATCACCACGAAATTGATGAGGCCCGCCGCCGCCCCCAGGCCAATGCTGTCGAACACCATCACGAACGGGCTTTGCGACGTATCAATCTGATTCCAGGGGTAGAGCGCCATGATCACCGCAGTCGACCCCAGATAGAAAATCGCCATCCGCCAAATGATGCTATTGATCGCCCGTGGCAACGTACGCTGCGGCTCGGCCGTCTCCGCCGCTACCAGGCCAATCACCTCAACCCCGGCAAACGTAAACGCCGCCACCGGAATCGCGTACCAGAAACCACTCCAGCCATTCGGAAAAAAGCCATCGTGGCGCCACAGGTTGGTGACGGAAGGTGTCGTCTGTGTCGATGTCTCCAACCCAAACACCAGAATCACCAGCCCCGCGCCGATCAGCCCGACAATCGTCAACACCTTGATCAACGCCAGCCAGAACTCCACCTCGCCAAACGTGCGCACCGCAAACAAATTGATCACCATCAGCACGCCCGTGGTGACCAACGCCGGAATCCACTGCGGCAACTCCGGGAACCAGTACTTCATCAACAGACCGATCCCCGTTACCTCCAACACCCCCACCAGGATCCAGATCATCCAATACGACCACCCCGTGATAAACGCCACCCGCGGCCCTAAAAACTCCTCCGCATACGTCGCAAACGACCCACTGCTGGGCCGATACAACGACAACTCCCCCAGCGCCCGCGCAATCAAATAAATCATCCCTCCACACAACGCATACGCCAGCAACAATGCCGGTCCCGCCGTGGCAATCGCCTTGCCCGACCCCAAAAACAAACCGGCCCCGATAATCCCGCCGATAGCGATCAACATGACATGGCGCTCCTTCAGTGATCGCGCCAAGCCGTGGTTGGATGGGTGAAACCTCATAGTGGACATCCGCATTCCTCAAGCTGCGTTTGCAGCGGTAGTGGGTGGTAGACCGGCTGGATGCCGGATTTATTGTACGGTGTTCAATAAGCAGGTTTTGGGCCAGCGGAGGAGGGAGGCGGGGAATTAGGGGTTAAACGGCTTGTTTAGATATGGATGTAGGACGTTTCATTTTGGGTTTATGGGATGGGGGGGAGCGCAGGAAGATGTCACCTGGGAACACAGGTGTGCGGGAGGGGAACACGGGGAGTGTGGTGTGATTTTCAAGGGCCAGCAGGGCGGATCGCTTTCATTTGCAGGACGTTTCCGAGAGAATCCCAGCGCATTGCACCAGCGGAATGCGTGACTAGGCTGCGGATCGTCACTGCCTATTCAGTGATCGGGTTTAGTCGCCCGGACCTCGCTAGGCGCAAGCGCCATCTCAAAGACATGTGTCTTCTCACCTGCACTTTATGGTGGCTGTGCGCAGGGCACCCTCGGGTGCGCCGGTGCCTAGCGGCCGGTCGACTAACCTGCGTACGGCCGCCACCACTGATTGTTTAGTCGCGAAAGGACGGTGGTAATCACTTACCGCTAGAGGTTTTGCTATGGATAACGTTATTTCAGATTCGCAGTCTTCGCGTGCAACCAATCCATTTGTCGTGAATGAAGAATTCAGCTTTGAGGATGCCTGGGGGCGTGTGGCTGAGTTGCTGCAGTGTGCGGTGGCTACTTCGCAGGTGCTTGGGGAGCTATTGAGTGCGCCGCAGAGAGCGGTGATGCATTTGGTGGAGATGGTGGCGGATCTGGCTGTGGAGTGTTTGCAGCCCGCGTAAGGCGACTGAGAGAAGGGCAGGGTATAGCAACCCGCTTTTGATTACTCAATTGTCCAATAGCTGTTGGACAATTGTGGGGACCGTCAGATATTAAAAAGCCGGCTTGTGGCCGGCTTCTCGCTGACCGCCTCAGCTTGTTTTTGACAAACCTCAGCAGCCTTCAAATCGCTCAGCCCACATTGCGTCGGGCTGAATAGTAGGGGCATCCGCGGGAAATCCTCCGCATCGCCGAGCAGGGTGGATCGCGCAACGCAACCCCCTGCCAAATGTGCGGCGCATGATACCCACATTCACTTCAGTTGCCCACCTCCGGATCCGATTTAGAGCCTTCCCAGCCCAATAAATGCTCATCCAGCGGTACCGGCGGTCGGCGGTTATTCAACGTGGACCACCAGAACACCCACCCCACAATCTGGAAGTTCTGCTCAAACCGTTGTTCGTGGGTCAGGTATTCATCCGGGTGTTCGCCGGCATTGTGGCTGCGCATGCGCAAGCCACCCCCTGGGCGGTTGTAGAGGTATTTGATGCGGAGCATTCCGTCGTGTTCGACGGCGTAGATTTCGCCGTCGATGATTTGGGTGCGGCCTTTGTCGATGGCGAGGGTGGCGCCTTGTTGGATGATGTCGATCATGCTGTTGTCGACCATGTAGGCGCCCAGCGCGCGGTCGGGATTGACGTTGAGGGTTTCGAGGGTGTGCAGGGAGACGCGGATGCGTTCGGTTGAGGTGAAGGTGGGGTGGAGGGGGATCTCCACGTCGATTTTTTCCGGGCGGCAGGCGGGGCCTGTGAGGTATTTGCCAGTTTCTTCGCGGGTGAGGAGTCCTTTCCTGGTGCCGGGGCCTTCCAGCAGGAAGTTGGCCGGTGGGTGTTTGGGGCCTTCGCCGGTGCGTAGCCAACGGCTGGAGATACACAGCAGTTCTGCGATCTCGTTGAGTCGGCCCATGGGTACACCGCGTTTGAACCAGTTGTTCACGTGTTGAGGCGTGACACCACGGTTCTTGGCGAAGTCGGAGGCGGAAAGATGAACTTCCCGTAATAGCGCTTTTAAGCGATCACCTGATGTATTCATAAACGCAGAGTTTACTGGCCGGAAAAATACATCAAATAAACCATGCGTTGAGTTGGGTCTGTAGGTTTTTGCTTAGTTGTAGCTCATTACTTCGGATTTTAAGTTGAATTAAACTAAGTTTTTAAAGTGTTGAACTTTTAGTTTAGTTTTTCCCACAAAAAAAGCCCCGAGTCATCGGGGCTTTTTCAATTGCCGAGGCAATGAGTAGCCGGTATCAGCCTTTGTAGGCCGCGACCGACTTCATGATTTCGGCGCGGGCGGCGTCTGCGTTGCCCCAACCGTCGATCTTCACCCATTTGCCTTTTTCGAGGTCTTTGTAGTTCTCGAAGAAGTGCTTGATCTGTTCCAGCAGCAGTGGCGGCAGGTCGGTGTATTCCTTCACGTCCACGTACAACTGGGACAGCTTGTCGTGTGGCACGGCGATCACTTTGGCATCGCCACCGCCGTCGTCGGTCATGTTCAGGATGCCGACCGGGCGAGCGCGGATGACCGAGCCAGGGGTAACCGGGTAAGGAGTTACGACCAGCACGTCGAGGGGGTCACCGTCGTCGGCCAGGGTGTTCGGGATAAAACCGTAGTTGGCCGGGTAGAACATCGGGGTGGCCATGAAACGGTCAACGAACAGGCAGTCGCTGTCTTTGTCGATTTCGTATTTGATCGGCGCGTGGTTGGCCGGAATCTCGATGGCGACGTAGATGTCGTTCGGCAGGTCTTTGCCAGCCGGAATCTTGCTGTAGCTCATTGGGCGTTGCCCCCGTAGTTGGCCATATGACATGGCCGGATTGGCCTAAAAGTGGCGGCGATTATAGGCATATTCTGACGGCGATGCCATGCGCCAGACGTCGTACGGTCATTCGCCTTGCGGCTGATAACGCGGGTCGTGCGCTTGCAGTCGGGTCAGGCGGGCCAAGGGATCCTGGCGATAAAAGCGGCTGAGTTGGGCGTACACCTGTGGATAACTGTTGACGAGTAAATCCGGGGCGCTGAAAAAATATTCGCTGGTGACCGCAAAGAACTCCGCCGGGTTTTCCGCCGCGTAGGGGTCTATCTCCGTCTCGGCATCGGGGTTGGCGTCCAGCTGGCGATTGAGGTCGTCATAAGCACCCTGCATCACGCTGGCCCACTCCTGCACGCGCATGTCGTGGTGCAGCGGCGGCAGGCCGTTGGCGTCGCCGTTGAGCATGTCCAGCTTGTGCGCCAGCTCGTGGATCACCAGGTTGTAGCCTTCCCACTGACCGCTGGCCAGTACGCCGGGCCAGGCAAGGATCACCGGGCCTTGCTGCCAGGCTTCGCCGCTGTGTTCGCCGTCCCACTCGTGTTCGATGCCGCTGCTGTCGCGATGGCGCTGAGGGCTGAGGAAGTCGTCGGGGTACAGCACGATTTCATGGAAGCCCTGGTACCAGTCGAGGTCGCCCAGGTTCATCAGCGGCAGTTGCGCCTGGGCGGCGAGCAGCAGGCGTTGTTCCTGGTGCAGCTCGACGCCGGGCAGGGCGGTGAGGTGTTTTTCGGCGAGGAACACCACGCAGGCTTCGCGCAGCCACTGGTCCTGCTCGGCGCTGATGCCGTCGAGGAAGGTCAGGTGGTGGCGCACCCGCTGCCAGGTGTCATCGGCAATCGGGTGCTTGGCCAGCAGGCGTCGGCGCCGCCAGGCGCTGAGGGACCACATGCCGGGTTACTGCGACTTGGCTTCTGAAGACGTGCGACCAAAGCGGCTGCGAAACACGCCAATGATCATCGGCACCAGCGACAGCAGGATGATGAACACCACCAGCAGCGAGAGGTTTTTCTTGATAAATGGCACGTTGCCGAAGAAGTAGCCCAGGGTCACCAGGCCGCCGACCCAGAGGATGGTGCCCAGCACACTGAAACCGAAGAAGCGTGCATAGGGCATTTTCGCGATGCCGGCAACGAACGGTGCAAAGGTGCGCAGGATCGGCAGGAAGCGCGCCAGGGTCACGGTTTTGCCGCCGTGCCTGTCGTAGAAGTCGTGGGTCTTTTGCAGGTAGTCGCGGCGGAAGATTTTCGAGTTCGGGTTGCTGAACAGGCGTTCTCCCGCCGTTCGCCCGATCACGTAATTGGTACTGTCACCGAGGATTGCCGCCAGCATCAGCAGCCCGCCCAGCAATACCGGGTCCATGCCACCGCCTGCTGCCACGGCGCCGGCGATAAACAGCAGCGAATCACCCGGCAGGAACGGCATGACCACCAGGCCGGTTTCGCAAAAGATAACCAGGAACAGAATGGCGTATATCCACGGACCATAATTGGTTACCAGCATGTCGAGGTACACGTCGAGATGCAGGATAAGGTCGAGCGGGTTGAAATCCATGGATGGCACCTGTGTGAACGGCCCGACTCGGCAGGCCTGTGCGGAAGCTCGGGTAATAAGGCTACACGTGTATGTAGTGTTTCTTACAACCCTGAAAGGTCCGCATTATACGGATTGAGAGGTGAAAAGCGTGTTGGTTTTGTAGCGGGGGATGTCGCGGTGCACGGTGCACAGATCGCCAGAAAGGCACTGTGGGAGCGAGTTTGCTCGCGAAAGCATTCGGTCAGTTATAAATAGTCTGACTGACAAACCGCTATCGGGGGCAAGCCCCCTCCCACAAGGTGTCCATGGTGTCAGGGCGTCAGTCTTCGCTGATCGGCAAGGTATAGTTCTTGAACTCGGTGTCTTCACGAAACCCGATGGACTCGTACGTCTTCTGCGCCACTTGGTTATCACTGCTGGTCGATACCCGCAGCCGCACCGCGTGGGTTTCCTTGGCCATTTTCTTCGCCGTGCGCATCAGGTTATCCGCCACCAGTTGCCGGCGCGCGTCTTCGGCCACATAGATGTCGTTGAGGATCCACACGCGTTTAAGCGACAGCGAGGAAAAGCTCGGGTAAAGCTGGCAAAACCCGAGCAGGCGTTTGTCGTCGTCATCGGCCAGGGCCAGGTAGATCACCGACTCCTTGCGGCGCAGGCGCTTTTCCAGGAAGGCCCGTGACGAATCCGGAAAGGGCAGGGCCCCGTAGAACTCGCGGTACTTGACGAACAACGGGGTCAACAGGTCCAGGTGTTCCAGGGTCGCTTGAGTAATCCGCATGCCAGGCCTCAACTTCCAAATGGGGTATGACCACACGAGCGGCCGTGACTTGATGCTGCCTAAAGGCGCGAAAAAGCGCAATCGTGCCGGGATCAGTCGGTGGGTGGGCTGAGCAGGAAATTGCCCTTCATCAGGTCCGGGTCGTCGGATTCAAGGGTCTGAACCTGCGCCTCGTCCTTCAGGTTGACCCCCGACAGCTGCCGGCGACACGCCTCTCGCATCAAGTACAGCAGGCGATGGGCCGCCATGCCATAGCTCAGTCCTTCCAGGCGCACATTGGAGATGCAGTTGCGATAGGCATCGGTGAGGCCGACCTTGGGGTTGTAGGTGAAGTACAGCCCCAAACTGTCCGGCGAACTGAGCCCCGGCCGTTCACCGATGAGGATCACCACCATCTTGGCGCCGAGCAGTTGCCCGATTTCATCCGCGACCGCCACGCGGCCCTGTTCCACCAGGATCACCGGCGACAAGGACCACCCTTCGGCGTGGGTCTGTTCTTCCATGCGCGTAAGAAACGGCAGCGTATGTTTATGCACTGCCAGCGCCGACAGACCGTCCGCCACCACGACCGCCAGGTCCATGCCGCCGGGATGCGCAGCCGCGTAATCCCGCAGGCGCTGGGCCGACTCGTCACTCAGGCGCCGCCCCAGATCCGGGCGTTGCAGGTAGCTGTGCCGGTCGGTTGCGGCACTGTGCAGCAACAGGCTATCGCGCCCACGTTCGGCCAGTTGACTGCTCAGGCCGCCGTGATCGAAGGGCAGGTGCACCGCGTCCCGTGCCTGGGCGTGGGCAAATTGGAAATCAAGTTGGGCGTTGGTGGGAATGCTGGTGCCGGTGCGGCCCAGGGCAATTCGCGCCGGGGTCAGGCGGCGCAGTTCCAGCCACGGGTTTTCAGGCAGGTCGAGTTGCACAGGCGGCTCCTTCATCCCAATTGCGCCAGGGCGTGGCGAAACGCCGGTGGCAGGCTGTTGCCGAAGCGCACCTTGCCGTCGGCTTGCGTAAAGATGCCCATTTTGGCCAGCCACTGTTCAAACTCCGGCGCCGGCTTTAAACCCAATGTCTGGCGAGCGTACAAGGCGTCGTGGAACGAGGTGGTCTGGTAGTTGAGCATGATGTCGTCGGAGCCGGGGATGCCCATGATGAAGTTGATCCCGGCGACGCCCAGCAGGGTCAGCAGGGTGTCCATGTCGTCCTGGTCGGCTTCGGCGTGGTTGGTGTAGCAGATGTCGCAGCCCATGGGCACGCCCAGCAGCTTGCCGCAGAAGTGGTCTTCAAGGCCGGCGCGGATGATCTGCTTGCCGTTGTACAGGTACTCGGGGCCGATAAAGCCGACCACGGTGTTCACCAAAAATGGCTTGAAGTGCCGGGCCACCGCATAGGCGCGGGTTTCGCAGGTTTGCTGGTCGACGCCAAAATGCGCGTTGGCCGACAAGGCGCTGCCCTGGCCGGTTTCGAAATACATCAGGTTCTGGCCCAAGGTGCCCCGGTTCAGGCTCAAGCCCGCCTCGTAACCTTCCTGCAGCACGCTCAGGCTGATGCCGAAACTGGCATTGGCCGCCTCGGTGCCGGCAATCGACTGGAACACCAGGTCCAGCGGCACGCCGCGGTTGATGGCTTCGATGGAAGTGGTGACGTGGGTCAGCACACAGGCCTGGGTGGGGATTTCGTAGCGCTGGATGATTGCGTCGAGCATCTCCAGCATGGCGCAGATCGAGGCGATGCTGTCGGTGGCCGGGTTGATGCCGATCATGGCGTCGCCGTTGCCGTAGAGCAGGCCGTCGAGAATGCTCGCAGCGATGCCCGCCGGCTCGTCGGTCGGGTGGTTGGGTTGCAGGCGGGTCGACAGGCGCCCGCGCAGGCCCAGGGTGCCGCGAAACCGGGTGACCACCCGGATCTTCTGCGCCACCAGGACCAGGTCCTGCACCCGCATGATTTTGGACACGGCCGCGGCCATTTCCGGTGTCAGCCCCGGCGCCAATGCGCGTAGGGATTGTTCATCGGCGGCGTCGCTGAGCAGCCAGTCGCGCAGGCCGCCGACGGTCAGGTGGCTGACCACGGCGAAAGCCTGCTTGTCGTGGGTGTCGATGATCAGCCGCGTGACTTCATCGCTTTCATAGGGGATCAGCGCTTCTTCGAGGAAGTGCTTGAGCGGAATATTGGCCAAGGCCATTTGCGCCGCCACCCGCTCACCGTCGTTCTGCGCGGCGACGCCGGCGAGGAAATCCCCGGAGCGGGCGGGGCTGGCCTTGGCCATCACGTCCTTGAGGCTGTCGAAGCGGTAGGTCTGTGCACCGACCGCGTGGGAAAAGCTTGCCATACAGTGTCTCCTTGACGACGCGGGCAGGAGAGGAACCCGCGTCGAGGTTTACGGCAGTTAGTGCAAGGCGGCCTCTGCGGCCTGGATCGCGGCGAATTCTTCTTCGGGCGTGCCTGCTACCAAGTGATGCCGGCTGTAGAAAGCAAAGTAAGCAATTAATACTCCATAGATGATCGCGGCGCCAATCACCACCCGTGGATCCACCAAAAAGCCCGCAACGACGGCCACGCAGGCCAGCACCAGGGCGACACCGGACGTGAAGATGCCGCCCGGCGTGCGATAAGGCCGGTCCATTTTGGGGCGACGGATGCGCAGGGTGATGTGCGCGGCCATCATCAGCACGTAGGAAATGGTCGCGCCAAACACGGCCACAAGAATCAACAAATCCCCTTGGCCGGTCAGCGACAGGCCGAAGCCGATAATCCCGGGGATCACCAGCGCCAGTACCGGGGCCTTGCTCTTGTTGGTCTGGGACAGTTTGCGTGGCAGGTAGCCGGCACGGGACAAGGCGAAGATCTGCCGCGAATAGGCGTAGATAATCGAGAAAAAGCTCGCGATCAAGCCGGCCAGGCCGACCAGGTTGACGAAACTGCCCATCCAGGTCGAACCGCCATAGGACAGCGCCAGCGCTTCCACCAGCGGGTTACCGGATTTGACCAGCGCGTAGGTGCCCGCGCCGCCCGGTGCGATCACCAGGATCAACAGGGCAAAGCTGGTCAGCACCACAATGGCGCCGATCAGGCCCCGGGGCAGGTCGCGCTTGGGGTTCTTGGTTTCTTCGGCGGCCAGTGGCACGCCTTCTACGGCGAGGAAAAACCAGATCGCATAAGGGATCGCCGCCCACACGCCAACATAGCCAAATGGCAGGAAGGTGCTGGCGCCCTTGGCCTCGGTCACCGGAATATCCAGCAGGTTGGCGACATTGAAGTGCGGCACCATCGACACCAGGAACACGCCCAGCGCAATCGCGGCAATGGCGGTGATCACGAACATCAGCTTCAAGGCTTCGCCGACGCCAAAGATATGGATGCCGATAAAGATGATGTAGAACGCCAGGTAAATCATCCAGCCGCCGATGCCGAACAGCGACTCGCAATAGGCGCCGATAAACACTGCGATGGCGGCGGGGGCGATGGCGTATTCGATCAGGATGGCGGTGCCCGTCAGGAACCCGCCCCAGGGCCCGAAGGCACTGCGGGCAAAACCGTAGCCACCGCCGGCGGTGGGGATCATGGAAGACAGTTCGGCCAGGGAAAAGCACATGCACAGGTACATGGTGGCCATCAGCAATGTGGCGAGGAACATCCCGCCCCAGCCACCCTGGGCCAGGCCGAAGTTCCAGCCGGCGTAGTCGCCGGAGATGACGTAGGCAACGCCAAGGCCAACCAGCAGGACCCAGCCGGCGGCGCCTTTTTTCAGTTCGCGTTGTTGGAAGTATTGGGAGTCGACTTTTTCGAAGTCGACAGAAGATCCAGTCGGTTCGCTAGGCATGGGAAAGTACCTTTCATTGTTATTGTTTTTTAACTCGGCCTCTGTGTGCCGAATGCAATTGGCAAGTACTTGTGGAGAGCTAAGTGTGGGAGAGGGCAAGCCCCTCCCACATTTGAGTGCATTTCAACTGTGGGAGGGGTTAGTTAGAAGAAGCCCAACGGATTAATGTCGTAGCTCACCAGCAGGTTCTTGGTCTGCTGGTAGTGATCCAGCATCATCTTGTGGGTCTCACGGCCCACGCCGGACTTCTTGTAACCGCCAAACGCGGCATGCGCCGGGTACAGGTGGTAGCAGTTGGTCCACACGCGGCCCGCCTTGATCGCGCGGCCCATGCGGTAGGCGCGGTTGATGTCGCGGGTCCACACACCGGCGCCCAGGCCGAACTCGGTGTCGTTGGCAATCGCCAGGGCTTCGGCTTCGTCCTTGAAGGTGGTGATGCTCACCACCGGGCCGAAGATTTCTTCCTGGAACACGCGCATTTCATTGGTGCCCTTGAGCAGGGTCGGCTGGATGTAATAGCCGCCGGCCATATCGCCGGTGAGTTGCTCGACCTTGCCGCCGGTGAGCAATTGCGCGCCTTCGCCCTTGGCAATTTCCAGGTAGGACAGGATCTTGTCGAACTGCTGCTCGGACGCCTGGGCGCCGACCATGGTGTCGGTGTCCAGCGGGTCGCCGCGCTTGATCTGCTCGACCTTCTTCATCACCACTTTCATGAAGTCGTCGTAGATCGACTCTTCCACCAGCGCGCGGGATGGGCAGGTGCACACTTCGCCCTGGTTGAAGAACGCCAGCACCAGGCCTTCGGCGGCTTTCTCGATGAACGACGGTTCGGCTTTCATGATGTCGGCGAAGAAGATGTTCGGCGACTTGCCGCCCAGCTCGACGGTCGACGGAATGATGTTCTCGGCCGCCGCATGCATGATGTGCGAGCCCACCGGGGTGGAGCCGGTGAAGGCGATCTTGGCGATGCGCTTGCTGGTGGCCAGGGCTTCGCCGGCTTCCTTGCCGAAGCCGTGCACCACGTTCAGCACGCCCGGTGGCAGCAGGTCGCCGATGACTTCCAGCAGCACGTTGATGCCCAGCGGTGTTTGCTCGGCGGGCTTGAGCACCACGCAGTTGCCGGCGGCCAGGGCCGGGGCGAGTTTCCACGCGGCCATCAGCAGCGGGAAGTTCCACGGGATGATCTGGCCGACCACGCCCAGCGGCTCGTGGAAGTGATAGGACGCAGTGTGTTCGTTGATCTCGGCGCTGGTGCCTTCCTGGGCGCGGATGCAACCGGCGAAGTAGCGGAAGTGGTCGGCGGCCAGCGGGATGTCGGCGTTGAGGGTTTCACGCACGGCCTTGCCGTTGTCCCAGGTTTCGGTGATGGCCAGCAGTTCGAGGTTCTGTTCGATGCGGTCGGCGATTTTCAGCAGCACCAGCGAGCGGTCCTGGGCCGAGGTCTTGCCCCAGGCGTCAGCGGCAGCGTGGGCGGCGTCCAGCGCCTTGTCGATGTCTTTGGCAGTGGAGCGCGGGAATTCGGCGATAGGCTTGCCGTTGACCGGCGAGGTGTTGGTGAAATAGTTGCCATCGACCGGGGCAACGAATTCGCCACCAATGTAGTTGCCGTACTTGGCCTTGAACGAAACGATCGCGCCTTCAGTACCGGGGTGTGCGTAACGCATGGTGGGTATCTCCTGGCTTTTATGTTTATTGGAGTGCAGCGCGCAAGCGCTTGATAAAGCGTAGAGCAAAGGTTGGGCCACTGCTTTGCAGGCCAGGAAAATCAAGGGATTGGGGTTTGTTGCAAGGCGTTGCTGTGACACGGCTGGTACAGGCGCTGTGACAGTTTGTGCCATAAACGGTACAAGCCGTGACCGGCGGGTCGGTCCGGGATTGCATTGGCTGGGTGCCTGGGGGATGCTGGGGGCTCTCACGCAGGGAGAATAATAAGAACATGCACAACGATCATTTCAGTCGCCATGCCCAGCAAGTCCTCACTGTGGCCCGTGGGCGCGACCCGTCGAGTGACCCGTCCATCGCCCGCTCCTGGCTGCGCTGCCTGGAGGACTACCACCTCGATCCTGCCCAGACCATCGCCCCTACGGTGCTTGAGCACGGCCGTCTGCTGGAAAGCCGCGAGCGCCTGCAACAGGTGCTGCATATCGCCGGCAGCGAGATGAACAGCCTGCACCAGCAGCTGTCGGGCGCTGGCCACGCGGTGCTGCTGACCGATGCCCGTGGGGTGATCCTCAACTGTGTCACGGCGCCGTCCGAGCGCAAGATTTTCGAACGCGCCGGGTTGTGGCTCGGTGCCGATTGGAGCGAAGCGTGCGAGGGCACCAACGGCATCGGCACCTGCCTGGTGGAACGCCAGTCGTTGACCATTCATCGCGATGAACATTTTCGTGGGCGCCACACCGGGCTGACCTGTTCGGCGAGCCCGGTGTTCGACCCCCACGGCGACCTGTTGGCGGTGCTGGACGTGTCGTCGGCCCGGGAGGAGGTGTCGCGCCAGAGCCAGTTCCACACCATGGCGCTGGTCAACCTGTCGGCGAAGATGATCGAGAGTTGCTACTTCCTGCGTCACTTCGAAAACCATTGGCTGCTGCGCTTTCACCTGCAGGCCGAGTCGGTGGGCCTGTTCAGCGAAGGGTTGTTGGCGTTTGACGGCGAAGGGCGGATATGTGCCGTCAACCAGAGCGCACTCAACCTGCTGGGGCAGGTGCGTGGCGGGTTGCTGGGGCAACCGGTGGAGGCGTTGTTCGAGTGTTCCCTGGACCAACTGCTCGGTCGCGCCAGTGCCAATGCCACCGCCAGTTGGCCATTGCGCACGCGGGATGGCCGGCACTTGTTCGCGGCCTTGCGCGGTCAATCGCGCAGTGTGCCTGCGCCCATCGCCAAGCCTGAGCCGGTACGGCTGGCCGGTATCTGCCTGGGCGACCCGGCGCTGCAGAGCGACTTCCGCAAAGCGCTGCGGGTATTCGAGCGCGATGTGCCCCTGCTGATCAACGGCGAAACCGGCTCCGGCAAAGAGGCCTTCGCCAAGGCGGTGCATCACGCCAGCCAGCGTGCCGACAAGGCGTTCGTTGCCCTCAACTGCGCCGCCATCCCGGAAAGCCTGATCGAAAGCGAGCTGTTCGGCTACCGCGGCGGCAGCTTTACCGGCGCGCGCAAGGACGGCATGCAGGGCAAGTTGCAACAGGCCGACGGCGGCACGCTGTTCCTCGATGAAATCGGCGATATGCCGTTGGCGCTGCAGACGCGTCTGTTAAGGGTGCTGGAGGACCGCATGGTGGTGCCCATCGGCGGTGAGCCCCAGGCGGTTGATGTCAGAATTATCAGCGCGACTCACCGGAATTTGCTGGAGCGCGTGCAGGACGGAAGTTTTCGGGAAGACCTGTATTACCGCCTCAACGGCCTGGAAGTCGGTTTGCCAGCGTTGCGTGAACGCAGCGATAAGCCTCAGTTGCTGGATTTCCTGCTGGCGCAGGAGGCGGGCGGCCAGAGCATAAAACTCGACCCGGCGGCGCGCTCGGCGCTGCTGTCCTACCCCTGGCCGGGCAACGTTCGGCAACTGCGCACGGTGTTGCGTACGCTGGCGGCGCTGTGTGACGACGGGCGGGTCGGTCTTGAGGATTTGCCCGCGTTGATTCGCCAGGCACGGCCGCAAGCAGTGGCCGAGGCCAGGCTTGCAGAGTCGCCCCTGGGCGACGCCGAGCGACTCGCCCTGCTCACGGCCCTGGAGCAACAACGCTGGCACATGACCCATACGGCGGAGCAGCTGGGGGTCAGCCGTAACACGCTGTATAGAAAGCTGCGCCGGCACGGTATTGCACGGGCTGCGCCATAGATCGGTCCTACAGCTAAAGAGTGCGATTTTCGCCCCCCTGCGCTAACCTGCCTCGATGTTTACGAGGTCGACTATGCATATTCATATTCTTGGTATCTGCGGCACCTTCATGGGTTCGATGGCGGTTCTGGCCAAAGAGCTGGGCCATCACGTAACGGGCTCCGATGCCAATGTTTACCCACCCATGAGCACGCAACTCGAGGCCCAGGGCATTGAGCTGACCCAGGGTTACGACCCGGCGCAATTCGACCCGGTGCCGGACCTGGTGGTGATCGGCAATGCCATGTCCCGGGGCAATCCGGCGGTCGAATACGTCCTCAACAAAGGCTTGCCTTACGTGTCCGGCCCACAGTGGCTGGCCGACCATGTGCTGCAAGATCGCTGGGTATTGGCCGTTGCCGGCACCCACGGCAAGACCACCACCAGCAGCATGCTCGCCTGGGTGCTGGAGCACGCGGGCATGAGCCCGGGCTTCCTGATCGGCGGCGTGCCGCAGAACTTCTCGGTGTCGGCGCGCCTGGGCGATACGCCGTTCTTCGTGATCGAAGCCGACGAGTACGACAGTGCGTTCTTCGACAAGCGTTCCAAGTTCGTCCACTACCGCCCGCGCACGGCGATCCTCAACAACCTTGAGTTCGATCACGCGGATATTTTCCCCGACCTGGCGGCCATCGAGCGGCAGTTCCACCATTTGGTACGCACCATTCCGAGCGAAGGCCTGGTCATCCACCCGACCACCGAGCCAGCCTTGCAACGCGTGATCGAGATGGGCTGCTGGACCCCGGTGCAAACCACCGGTGCGGGTGGGCAATGGCAGGTCAAGTTGCTCAGTGAAGACGGTTCCCGGTTTGAAGTGCTGTTTGAAGGCGAGGCCCAAGGCATCGTCGAGTGGGACATGACTGGCCAGCACAACGTCGCCAATGCCTTGGTCACCCTGGCGGCCGCGCGGCATGTGGGCGTGGTGCCGTCCATGGGCATTGCTGCGTTGAGTGCGTTCAAAAGCGTGAAGCGCCGTATGGAAAAGGTCGCCGACGTGAATGGGATTACCATCTACGACGACTTTGCCCACCACCCAACGGCCATTGCCACCACCCTCGACGGCTTGCGCAAACGCGTTGGCGATGCCCCGATCATTGCGATTGTCGAGCCGCGCTCAAACTCCATGAAGCTCGGCGCACACCGCGACGGCCTGACGGAAAGCGTTAACGATGCCGACCAGGTGGTGTGGTATGCCCCGGCCAACCTGGGCTGGGACCTGCCGGCGATTGCGGCGCAGTGCACGGTGCCGTCGAAAGTCTGTGATTCCATCGAGGGCATCATTGCGTTCGTCAAGCAACAGGCCAAGCCTGGCACCCATGTGGTGGTGATGAGCAACGGCGGCTTCGGCGGCTTGCACGGCAAACTGGCCGAGGCCCTGAAATGAGTGGCCCGGAGCGCGTCACCCTGGCGATGACCGGCGCATCCGGCGCGCCCTATGGCTTGCGCCTGCTCGATTGCCTGGTGCGTGAAGACCGTGAGGTGCACTTTCTGATCTCCAAGGCCGCGCAGTTGGTGATGGCCACCGAGACTGATGTCGCGCTGCCAGCTAAGGTGCAGATGATGCAAGCCTTCCTCACCGAGTACACCGGTGCGGCGGCGGGGCAGATCAAGGTCTATGGCAAGGAAGACTGGATGTCGCCGGTGGCTTCGGGCTCCGGTGCGCCGGCGGCAATGGTCGTGGTGCCGTGCTCCACCGGTACGCTATCGGCGATTGCCACCGGTGCTTGCAACAACCTGATCGAACGCGCCGCCGACGTGACGTTGAAGGAGCGCCGCCAGTTGATCCTCGTGCCGCGTGAGGCGCCGTACTCGAGCATTCATCTGGAGCACATGCTCAAGCTGTCGAACCTGGGGGTGACCATCCTGCCGGCGTCGCCCGGCTTCTATCACCAGCCGCAGACCATCGATGACCTGGTGGATTTCGTGGTGGCGCGCATTCTCAACCTGTTGAATATCCCCCAGGACATGCTGCCGCGTTGGGGCGAACACCATTTGAGCAGCGATGAATAAGGCACTGTCGGTGATACTGGCGCTGCAACTGGCCGGCTGCGCCACCGCGCGTACGCTGGACGCCGCGCAGCCCGGCGCGCCGGTGGTGTATGCCGGCACGCGATTGGATTTGTATGCAATGAACGGAGGTTGCTGCGCCAAGGACCGGTTCGGTGCCGAGGCGCCCAGCTATCCCGGCGTCGACCTGCCGGCCAGCGCGTTGCTCGACACGCTTTTATTGCCGCTGTCGGTGTTGACGGTGCTCGGTGTGGGATTCAACGCCACGGGCGGGCTCTAGCGCTGACCTGGGCACCACAAAACTAATGTGGGAGGCCTTACTTACCGAGCTTGCGCAGTTCGTCCGACTCCACCACCCGCACCCCATCCTGCTCTTCCAGCGCCAGGCGCCACATGGCCCGGGCCAGTTCGCAGACTTCAATGCCGTGGTATTTCCCCGGAATCAACCGTGACAGCGGCCCGGCCAGCTGCTCGGCCAAGCGGGGCTCCAGCCGTTCCCCCAGCAGCAACGAAGGTCGCACGATGGTCAGTTGCGGCCAGTCCTGGGCCTTGAGTGCCTGTTCCATTTCCCCTTTGACCCGGTTGTAGAACACCGAGGATTTCGGATCGGCGCCAATCGCACTGATCACGATCAGGTGCCGCGCGCCCATCTCCCGCGCGCGCTTGGCAAAGGCTACGACCATATCCAGGTCGACGGCACGAAAAGCTTCTTCCGAACCGGCTTTCTTGATGGTGGTACCCAGGCAGCAGAAGGCAATATCCACCTGGCCGCTCAGTTGCGGCAGGAACACCGCCGGGTCGCCCACCGGGTTTTCCAGGTGCGGATGCTCGGCCAGCGGCTTGCGGCTGGGCGCCAGCACGCGGGTCACGGTAGGTTCGTTGAGCAGGCGGTCGAGCAGGTGTTCGCCGGTCAGGCCAGAGGCGCCAGCGAGCAGGATATGCTGAGGTGTCAAGTACATGGTGTTTCCCCCTCGTTACACGTTACAGCTTAGTTGCCTTTGGCTTCCTTGCTATTCATTGAGACGCTTTCCAGCGCCTTTCGTGCCTGCTGTTTGCGTAATAATTGCCAATGGGCGATCACGCCTTTGGGGGCCCAGATCTGCGGTTCGGACGCTTCGAAGTTGTCTGCCTGTTCGCGTTCGCTCACATGCAGCTGCGCCAGCTTGAAGGCTTGCTGCAAATCGTCGGTCTGGTTGAAGGCTTGGGCGAAGAGGGCGTCGCCGAAGTAGGTGAAGTCGGCCTCTTCGGAACAGCCGAAGGACACGCGGTCGGCGCGCGAGGCGGTCATGATCAGGGTGCGTTCGTCTTTGAGGGCCGGGATGAAACCGCCGGAGTAGCAGGCTGAAATCACCACGATCTTGTCGCGGTTTTTCAGCGGCGCCAGCACGGCGGCCAGTTCATCGGCAGGCAGGTCGGCCAATTCCATGCGCGGTTGATCCAGCACCAGTTCGTGTTCGTGGGTGCCGTGGCTGGTCATGTAGATAAACACCAGGTCTTCCGGCCCGGTGCGCTCGGCCAGGGTCTGCACGGCCCGGCGCAGGCTTTCGCGGGTGGCCAGTGGTCGGTCGGCGATATGGTCGCGGTGGTTGACCAGGCGGATCTGCCCACGGGCACCGAAGCGGGTGGCGAGCATATTGCTGACGTAATCGGCTTCGCGCAGGAACACGCTTTGTTTACCGTCGCCGGCCACGGCCAGGGTGTACAGCTCCACGGCCGAGGTGGAGGCGGGCACGGCGGCGAGGGCGGTGTCCAGCAGGCGGCCCTGGGCCAGTACGCCGATTTCCAGCGGGTCGGGCAACAGCGTGCCGTCGGCATCACGCACGCGCATGCCGTTGACCCAGGTACCGGCCTGCACGGTGCCGTCGGTGAGTACCAGGGTGCCGCGGCCTTGATAGTTGTCGCTGTCGAAGCCGCCGATATAAAAGCTGCCGTCGGTCAGGTTCAGGCGGCCTTCGCCGGTAAAGCGCCAGTCGCTGAACTGGCCGACGTAGTGGCTGCCGTCGACGCCGATCAACTCGCCCTTGCCGCTGAGTGCGCCTTCCTTGAACTGGCCGATCCACACGTCGCCATCGGCGTTTTCATAACGGCCCTTGCCGTTGAGCTGGTTCTGCTTGAACTGGCCGACATAGATGTCGCCGTCGGCGCTGTTGAACGTACCGTTGCCCTCCAGCTGGCCGTCGACGAAGTGGCCGCTGAATTGGTTGCCGCTGTCGTCATTGCGCTGGCCTTCACCGTTCGGCTTGCCGTGGGCGAACTGGCCCTGATACTGGCTGCCATCCGCCAGTTCCAGGCGGCCGAGGCCGGAATACTGGTCGTCCTTGAATTCGCCGCGATAGGTCATCTGCCCTTCTTTGAGGGTGCCTTCGCCGTTGCGCCGACCGTTCTTGAACCCGCCCACATAGTGGCTGCCGGCCGTGGTCAGGCTGCCCTGGCCATCGAACAGACCTTGCTGGAACTGGCCTTTATAGACTTCGCCGTTGCTGCCATGCCATTCGCCCTGGCCGTGCCACTGGCCTTTGTCGAACTGCCCGGCGTACCAGCTGCCGTTGGGATAATCCACGCGGCCCTGGCCTTGCAGCAGACCATTGACCACATCGCCCCGGTAACGACCGCCATCGGGCAGGCGCGCATCGGGCGGCAACAGCGATTCGCCGTCTCCGCAAGCGGTGAGCAACAGGGCAAGGGCAAGGGGAGCGAGTGGGCGCATAGCGGGATCCGGATAATTGAGCGCCGAGTATGCCGCAGCTGCGAGTTTCATACATAAATTTACATACCCTGTGGCGAGTTTCAGTGGCTCGCCACAGGGATGGGCTTACACGAAGTAGAGCGACAACGACTCGGCGACGTAAGCGGGTTTTTCCTGGCCATCGATTTCCAGGGTGGCGGTGGCCTTGAGCAGCCATTGGCCGGGCTTTTTCTCGGTGACGTCGGTGAGCGTTACGTTCAGGCGCACCTTGGAATTGACTTTCACCGGCTGGATAAAGCGCACGCTGTCCAGGCCATAGTTGACGGCCATCTTCAGGCCTTCGGGCACGATCAGGATATCTTCCATCAGCTTGGGCATCAGCGACAGCGACAGGAAACCGTGGGCAATGGTGCTGCCGAACGGGGTTTGCGCGGCCTTGACCGGGTCGACATGGATGAACTGATGATCGCCAGTGGCCTCGGCGAACAGGTTGATACGTGCCTGGTCGATGGTGAGCCATTCGGAACGTCCCAGTTCCTTGCCGACATAATCTTTGAGCTGCGCTACGGGTACATAGGGCATTGCGTCTCTCCTTGGTTCATCGGTGCTGTTGTTATGGGGTACAGAGAACCAATGTAGATCATCATGGCCAACCAGCCCGGTCAACCCACCATGCTTTTGGCGAATGCCGGAGCATAGGGCGGGCATGCTTATAATGCGGGCGGGTCTTGAGGGGGGAGAGAGCGGATGCTGTTACGTGGTCTGACATGGCTGGTGCTGTTTCAATTGATCGGCACGGCGATCAATCATTTGCTGGTGCCGGTACTGCCGGGGCCGATCATCGGCCTGCTGTTGATGCTCGGGTTCCTGATCTGGCGTGGCGAAGTCGGCGAGCCCCTGAGCCTGGCGGCCAGCAGCCTGCTGCGCTACTTGCCGTTGCTGCTGGTGCCGCCGGCGGTGGGGGTGATGGTGTATGCCAGGGATATTGCCGCCGATTTCTGGGCCATCGTCGGTGCACTGGTGTTGTCGCTGGTGATCGCCATGGGCTTTGTCGGGCTGTTGATGGAACGCATGGTCAAGCGCAAGGAGCAGGATCAATGATCTTCGACTGGCACGGCGCATGGACGGCGGTGATTCATCACCCGCTGTTCGGTATCGGGATCACCCTGGGCGCCTACCAGCTGGTGCTGGCGGGTTTCGAGAAAACCCGCTGGATTTTCCTGCAACCGGTGCTGGTCTCCATGCTGCTGGTGATCGGCGTGTTGCTCACGTGCGGCCTGAGCTACGCCGAGTACCGCAAGAGCACGGAGATCATGGGGATCCTGCTGGGCCCGGCGACGGTGGCCCTGGCGGTGCCGCTCTATCTGAACCTGCGGCGGATTCGGCAATTGTTCTGGCCGATTTTTACTACGCTGGTGATAGGCGGCGTGTTGGCCACCGGCCTGTGCGTACTGCTGGGCTGGTGGTTCGGCGCCGAACACAGGATGTTGATGACCATGGCACCGAAGTCGGTGACCTCGCCGATTGCCATGCTGGTGGCCGAACAGATCGGCGGTGTGGCAGCCTTGGCGGCGGTGTTTGTGCTGATTACCGGGGTGGTGGGCGCGATGGTTGGCCCGGCGTTACTCTCGCGTCTTGGGGTGCACAGTCCCGAGGCGCGCGGTATGGCGCTGGGCATGACCGCCCACGCCGTCGGCACCTCGGTGGCCCTGCAGGAAAGCGAAGAGTGTGGCGCTTTTGCGGCGCTGGCCATGAGTCTGATGGGCGTAGCCACAGCGGTATTCCTGCCGCTGGCCGTGTCAGTGATTGTTTAAACCGGGTTTAAGGAAGCCTTTATGAGTCTGGCGCTGTTTCCCCTCAATACCGTGCTGTTCCCTGGCTGCATCCTCGACCTGCAACTGTTCGAGGCGCGCTACCTGGACATGATCAGCCGCTGCATGAAAAAGGGCGAAAGCTTCGGCGTGGTGTGCATCCTCGATGGCAAGGAGGTGGGCATGGCCCCGGATGGCTATGCGTTGATCGGCTGCGAAGCGTTGATTCGCGACTTCAAGCAGCAGGACAACGGCCTGCTGGGGATTCGCGTCGAAGGCGGGCGGCGCTTCCGCGTGCGAGACGCCGGCGTGCAGAAGGACCAGCTGCTGGTGGCCGAGGTGCAATGGCTGGAAGAACTGCCGGACCAGGCGCTGGAAGAAGAGGATGCCGACCTGCTGGCCTTGCTCCAGGCCCTGGCCGAACACCCGATGGTCGCGTCGCTGGACATGGACACTCACGCCGATGGCCAGCAAGCCTTGGGCAATCAACTGGCTTATCTCTTGCCGTTCACTGAGGCCGACAAGATCGACCTGCTGCAACTCGACGACCCGCAGCAGCGGCTGGATGCGATCCAGATGCTGCTCGATGAGCTTCAGGGGGAGTTGTTCACCTGAGTTTCGGATCAGTCCTGCACCTCGTTCAGACGTTTCTTCGTTGCTCCCGGTGCGAGGGCTGAAATAGTCGCCGATCACTCAACAATGATCGGGGATGAGCATGATTCGGCTAGCGCAATCGGAGCAGGCAGCCTGGGACGCTTTTTTTGGCAATATTGCCGCGCAATTGCTGCGGTTGGACGCCAAGCGCGGTCCGGAATACATCGCTGAACGCGCCGCGGAAATAGCGGATGAGATGTTGCTGGAACGACGCGAGCGGTGTATTGAACGCCGCGCCGCACCCGTTGACTGGCTCGGTCCGGCCCAGGGTCAATAGGCATACCTGAGCAGCGCGTGGGGGGTGCCGGTAAAGGCAATGAAACCGAGCACCGCCACCACCGCGGGTAATACCAGCCACCAGGCCTTCTGCGGCATCGGCGGCAGTGGGCTGCGGTACTGGCAGACGGTAAGGCTGAATGCGCACACAGTCATTGCCAGCAGCGTGCCAGCCAGGATGTCGGTGGGCCAATGGGCGCCGAGGTAGACCCGTGACAGTGCGATGAAGGCCGCAGGAATACAGCCCAGCAACATCCAGGTCAGACGCAGGCGCGTGGGTTGTCCACGACCGGCCAGCACCGCCAACGCCAGAAAAAACGCAAACGCACCGGAGGCGTGGCCGCTGGGCATGCTGAAGCTGGTCAATGGGTCGGTGAGGATTTCCGGGCGGCCACGGGCGAAAAACAGTTTGGTCCCGGTATTGATCACCGCCGCCCCGGCCAGTGTTGCGCCGACAAACACGGCATGACGCCATTGCCGCGCCAGTAGCAGCAGCGCGGTGAATACGGCGCTGGCGAAGAACATTTTCTTGAACTCACCCAGTTGGGTCACCATCACCATGGTGTGGTCCAGCCAGGGGCTGCGATGTTCCTGTACCAGCGCGCTCAGGCCCTGGTCAAAGTCATCCAGGTGGGTATAGCCGATAAACAGAGCGATCAATAATGTCAGGCTGGCGCACCCTATCCACAAGGTCGCGCGACGATGGCCGCGCACGCTGGTGTGCAGGCTCAGTCCCAGCATGGCTGCCAGGCAGGCTGTAACAACCCCCGCCTCAGGCCAGAACCCTTCCGGCAATGGCAGGCGGAACGCAGCGCCGGTTGCCCAGCCTGGTAGCAGGTAGGCGACCGACCAACCGGCTGCCGCCAGAAGGCTGACCAGGGCGAAACGCGGGAACGGCATGTCGCACATCCCGGCCACCATCGGCAGCATTGGCCGCAATGGTCCGATGAAACGTCCCACCAGCAGGCTGGCGATGCCGTATTTGTGGAAGTAGGTTTCCGCGCCGCTCATCCATTCCGGGTGGTGGCGCAGGCCGGGCAGGCGGCGGATGTTCTGATGGAAGTGTCGGCCCAGGAAGTAGGAAACCCCGTCGCCCAACAAGCCTCCCAGGAACCCCAGCAGCAGGGTTTCACTCAGGGACAAGGCGCCGCTGCCAGCCATCGCCGCAATGGCAAACAGCAGCACCGTGCCCGGCACGATCAGCCCGGCAATGGCCAGGCATTCCACGCACGCGACGATAAACACCGCCGCCGCCAGCCATTGCGGGTTGAGGGTCAGCCAGCCGGTAATGCTATCGAGCCATTGGCCCATAAATCGTTACTCCATCGCCACAGATTCAAATCAGGAAATAGTCGCGGCCTTCGACCTGGCCCCGGCGCAGCGGGTTCCGCGTGCAGTAGGGCGCATAGCCAGCATCGACGAAGCGGTACATCAAGTGCTCGTCACGGCCGCTGGGGATGCCCAGGCGGGTGGTCTGGATGATCTGTATCGGTGTCTGGCCGACGTCTTCGACATAGAGCCCTTCTTGATCAAAGCGCTTGGCATCCCACATCGGCACCTTCAGGCCCAGCGCCTTGCACAGCAACGTCTGGCCGGCACACAGCTTCTGCGACGCGCGCGGGCTGCCATCGGCATTCGGGTTGTTCAGCAGCATCTGCGCCAGGCTGGCGGGCCCGGAGGTCTCATCGACCCAGGGATAGGCCGATTTGATCAGCACGGCATTGCCCGGCCCCTGCGCGCTGAAGTTCAGCGAATCGCCGCCACGGGCGTAGTACATATAGATATGCCCGCCATCCAGAAACAAAGCCTTACGCTTTTCTGTGTAGCCGAGTGAGGCGTGGCTGCCTTTTTCGGCCACGTAATAGGCTTCGGTTTCAATAATTCGCGCCGAAAGCCAGCTATCGCCGACGCGATGGCGGATGACTTTTCCAAGCAAATCTCGCGCGAGTATTTGCGCGTCACGGTCGAAGAAGCTGTCGGGCAGGGCGCTGGCGGGGAGTTGGGGCGAAGAACTGGGCATGGTGGCCTGGGGTTAATACGGCTAAATGTGACGGAATAATAACAACTCCCACCTTAATTACGGCTGAACCCCAGGTTTTTACAGTTCATTTCGACCATCCGCCCCTCACCGCTGTCAGTCGGGCGGCGTCACAGCTATAATCTGCCGCTTTCCTCTTTGCCAAGACTCCCTGACCATGACTGAGTCCGTTCTTGACTACATGACCCGCCTGGGTCGCGCTGCCCGTCAGGCCTCGCGGTTGATCGCCCGTGCGAGCACCGCGCAGAAGAACCGTGCCCTGCTGGCCGCCGCCGATGCTCTGGACGCTTCGCGCTCCGAGCTGACTGCCGCCAACGAACTGGACCTGGCCAACGGCCGCGCCAATGGCCTCGAGCCCGCCTTGCTGGACCGCCTGGCGCTGACGCCGGCACGTATCGACGACATGATCGAAGGGTTGCGTCAGGTGGCCAAGCTGCCTGACCCCATCGGTGAAATTCGCGATATGCGTTACCTGCCGTCCGGCATCCAGGTGGGCAAGATGCGCGTACCCCTGGGCGTGATCGGCATCATCTATGAGTCGCGCCCGAACGTGACCATCGACGCCGCGAGCCTGTGCCTCAAGTCGGGCAACGCCACCATCCTGCGTGGCGGTTCCGAGGCGATCAATTCCAACCGCGCCATCGCCGCCTGCATCCAGCAGGGCCTGGCCGTGGCCGAGTTGCCGGCCGAAGTGGTGCAGGTGGTGGAAACCACCGACCGTGCCGCTGTCGGCGCGCTGATCACCATGCCGGAATTCGTCGACGTGATCGTGCCGCGCGGTGGCAAGAGCCTGATCGAGCGCGTCAGCCGCGATGCCAAGGTGCCAGTGATCAAGCACCTGGACGGCGTGTGCCACGTGTACATCGACATCGCCGCCGACATCGACAAGGCGATCCGCATCGCCGACAACGCCAAGACCCATCGCTACGCGCCGTGCAACACCATGGAAACCCTGCTGGTGCACGTCGGCATTGCCGAGCGCGTGCTGCCGCCGCTGGCTGCCATCTACCGTGACAAGGGCGTGGAGCTGCGCGGTTGCGAACGCACCCGTGCGCTGTTGGGCGCGGACGTGATCGAAGCCACCGAGCAGGACTGGTACACCGAGTACACGGCGCCGATCCTGTCGATCCGCATCGTCGACGACCTGGACCAGGCCATCGAACACATCAACACGTACGGCTCCAAGCACACCGACGCCATTGTCTCCGAGCATTTCAGCGATGCCCGGCGTTTCCTCACCGAAGTGGATTCCGCTTCGGTGATGATCAACGCCTCGACGCGCTTTGCCGACGGCTTCGAGTATGGCCTGGGGGCGGAGATCGGCATCTCCACCGACAAGCTCCACGCACGCGGCCCGGTTGGCCTGGAAGGCCTGACCAGCGAGAAGTACGTGGTGTTCGGCGACGGTCATGTGCGCACTTGATGGCTAAACGCATCGGGCTGCTCGGCGGTACCTTCGACCCCGTGCACATCGGCCATTTGCGCAGTGCCCTGGAAGTCGCGGATGCCTTGGCGCTGGATGAGCTGCGCCTGATCCCTAACTTCCGGCCGCCCCATCGCGATACCCCGCAGGTGTCGCCGCAGCAGCGCCTGAAAATGGTACGCCTGGCCGTAGAGGGCATACCGCCGCTGGTGGTGGACGATCGTGAGCTCAAGCGCGATAAACCGTCCTACACTGTCGACACCCTGGAGCTGATGCGCGCCGAGTTGGCCGCGGATGACCAGTTGTTTCTGCTTTTGGGCTGGGACGCATTTTGCGGCCTGCCCTCTTGGCATCGCTGGGAGGAACTCCTCCAGCACTGCCACATCCTGGTTTTGCAACGCCCGGATGCCGACAGCGAACCGCCGGATGCCTTGCGCAACCTGCTGGCCGCGCGGTCGGTAAGTGACCCCTTGGCCCTGACCGGGCCGAACGGGAATATTGCATTCGTCTGGCAGACCCCGCTTGCGGTGTCCGCCACCCAGATCCGTCAACTGCTGGCCAGCGGGAAGTCGGTACGTTTCCTGGTGCCTGACGCGGTCCTGGCCTACATCGATGCGCACGGGCTTTACCG
The DNA here is from genome assembly GCF_001702295.1 of Pseudomonas sp. S3E12. NCBI lineage: Bacteria > Pseudomonadati > Pseudomonadota > Gammaproteobacteria > Pseudomonadales > Pseudomonadaceae > Pseudomonas > Pseudomonas sp. S3E12. The sequence continues at coordinate 223,331 of NZ_MBDT01000004.1, read as the reverse complement.
TGCGTCGAACTGAAAAGGCGCGCTTGAACGCACGAACACTCGTGCAGCGAGCGCCCGAACATATGAGCAAAACGAGTTTTTTATGACGAACAAAGACGTAAGCAAAGTAAAACGCAAAGGCACGTTCAAAAGCGCCCCGCTGCCGGTTGAAGCCCACGTTGGCCCGGAACTGGCTGGCGAAGCGCTGGTGAAAGTCGCCGTTGCCGCCCTGGAAGACGTGAAGGCCCAGGACATCCAGGTCCTGGACGTGCGCGACAAGCAGAGCATCACCGACTTCATGATCATCGCCACCGGTACCTCCAACCGCCAGATCGGCGCGATGCTGGACAAGGTTCGCGAAGCCGTCAAAGCCCAGGGCGTGAAGCCGCTGGGTGAAGAAGGCAAGGGCGACAGCGACTGGGTGCTGCTGGACATGGACGACGTGATCGTTCACATGATGACCAGCAATGCCCGTCAGTTCTACGACCTGGAGCGTCTGTGGAAAGGCGCCGAGCAGAGCCGTGCCGCCGATGGCAAGCACCACAGCCCGGAAGTGGGCCACGCGCACTTCGACAAGCTCAACAAAGACCAGGAATAAGGAACGGCTGTGCGCCTGCGTCTGATTGCTGTCGGTTCACGCATGCCCAAGTGGGTGGAAGAAGGCTGGCACGAGTATGCCAAGCGTCTGCCTGCCGAGCTGTCGCTGGAACTGGTGGAGATACCGCTCAACACCCGGGGCAAGAATGCCGACGTGGCGCGCTTTATCCGTCAGGAAGGCGAAGCGATGCTGGCCAAGGTCGGCCCCAACGAGCGCATCGTCACCCTGGAAGTGCACGGCAAACCCTGGAGCACCGAGCAACTGGCGGTGGAACTGGATCGCTGGCGCCTGGACTCGCGCACCGTCAACTTCATGGTCGGCGGCCCCGAAGGGCTGGCGCCGGAAGTCTGCGCGCGGGCGGACCAGCGCTGGTCGCTGTCGGCGCTGACGCTGCCGCACCCGTTGGTAAGGATTCTGATCGGTGAACAGCTGTATCGCGCCTGGACAGTTCTGTCCGGGCACCCTTACCACAAATAATCTGCGCCCCTCCCGATGACCCAGCCGATCCGCATCAAGGACCACGAGAAAGACGCACGTCTGGTACGCGCGCGGGTGGTGTTTGGCGCGATCATGGTGGTGGCGCTGATCGGGGTGTTGATTGCGCGCCTGTATTTCCTGCAGGTGATCCAGTACGACTACCACTCCACGTTGTCGGAAAACAACCGCGTGCATGTGCAGCCGATTCCGCCGACCCGTGGGCTGATCTTCGACCGCAATGGCGTGGTGGTGGCGGATAACCGGCCCAGCTTCAGCCTGAGCATGACTCGCGAGCGTTCCGGCGACTGGCAGCAGGTCCTCGATGTCATCGTCGAGGTGCTGCAGTTGACCCCGGAAGATCGGGCGATCTTCGAAAAACGCATGAAGCAGGGGCGCCGGCCATTCGAGCCGGTGCCGATCCTGTTCGAGCTGACCGAAGAGCAGATTGCGCGGATCGCGGTGAACCAGTTCCGCCTGCCGGGTGTGGAAGTGGTGGCGCAGCTGGTGCGCCACTATCCCCAAGGGCCGCACTTTGCTCACTCCGTCGGCTATATGGGGCGGATCAACGAGAAAGAGCTGAAAAGCCTCGATCCCGTCAATTACAGCGGCACCCACCATATCGGCAAGACCGGCATCGAGCGTTTCTACGAGCCCGAGCTGCACGGCCAGGTGGGTTACGAAGAAGTCGAGACCAACGCTCGCGGCCGTGTGCTGCGGGTGCTCAAGCGGACCGACCCGGTGCCGGGCAAGGACATTGTGCTGAGCCTGGACATCAAGCTGCAGGAAGCGGCCGAGATGGCCCTGGGTGGCCGGCGTGGCGCAGTGGTGGCGCTGGACCCGAAGACCGGCGAAGTCTTGGCCATGGTCAGCCAGCCGAGTTTCGACCCCAACCTGTTTGTGACCGGGATCAGCTTCAAGGCCTACGCCGAGCTGCGTGACTCCATCGATCGGCCGCTGTTCAACCGCGTGCTGCGCGGCCTGTACCCGCCCGGTTCGACGATCAAGCCGGCGGTGGCGATTGCCGGTTTGGACGCGGGCGTGGTCACGGCTTCCAGCCGGGTATTCGACCCGGGCTACTACATGCTGCCCAACTACGATCACAAATACCGCAACTGGAACCGTACCGGTGACGGCTATGTCGACCTGGATACCGCGATCATGCGTTCCAACGACACCTATTTTTACGACCTGGCCCACAAGCTGGGGATCGACCGCTTGTCCGCCTACATGGGCAAGTTCGGCCTCGGTCAGAAAGTCTCCCTGGATATGTTCGAAGAATCCCCTGGCCTGATGCCATCGCGGGAGTGGAAGCGTGCGACCCGCCGCCAGGCATGGTTCCCGGGCGAAACCCTGATCCTCGGCATCGGCCAAGGCTATATGCAGGCCACGCCTTTGCAACTGGCCCAGGCCACGGCGCTGGTGGCCAACAAAGGCATCTGGAACCGTCCGCACCTGGCCCGGACCATCGAAGGCGAAAAGCCTGTGGATGAAAACCCGATCCCCGACATCGTACTGCGCGACCCGTCCGACTGGACCAAGGTCAACCACGGCATGCAACAGGTGATGCACGGTGCACGCGGGACCGCGCGCAAGGCGGCGATCGGTGCGCAATACCGTATCGCCGGCAAGAGTGGTACCGCCCAGGTGGTGGCGATCAAGCAGGGCGAGAAATACGACCGTTCCAAGGTCCAGGAACGCCACCGCGACCACGCCTTGTTTGTGGGCTTTGCCCCGGCCGACGACCCGAAAATCGTGGTGGCGGTGATGGTCGAGAACGGCGAGTCCGGCTCCGGTGTGGCGGCGCCTGTGGTGCGCCAGGTGATGGACGCCTGGTTGCTGGCCGACGACGGCAGGCTCAAGCCCGAATATGGCGGCCCCCCTTCAACCCCAGAGGTTACGGCCAGTGAAGAGTAATTTTGACCGCATCCTCTCCAGCGAGGATGTGATGCGTCGCCGCGCGACTTTGTTGCAGCGCATGCACATTGATGGCCCGTTGCTGATCCTGCTGCTGACCCTGGCGGCTGGCAGCCTGTTCGTGCTGTATTCGGCCAGCGGCAAGAACTGGGACTTGCTGATCAAGCAGGCTTCGTCGTTTGGCCTGGGCCTGCTGTCCATGGTGGTGATTGCCCAGCTGGAACCGCGTTTCATGGCGCGCTGGGTGCCGCTCGGGTATGTGGCCGGGGTGTTGCTGCTGGTGGTGGTGGACGTCATGGGCCACAACGCCATGGGCGCGACCCGCTGGATCAACATTCCGGGGGTGATTCGCTTCCAGCCGTCGGAATTCATGAAGATCCTGATGCCGGCGACGATCGCCTGGTACCTGTCCAAGCGCACCTTGCCGCCGCAGCTCAAGCATGTGGGGAACAGCCTGATCCTGATCGGCATCCCCTTTGTGCTGATCGTGCGCCAGCCGGACCTCGGCACCTCGCTGCTGATCCTGGCCGGCGGTGCGTTCGTGCTGTTCATGGGCGGGTTGCGCTGGCGCTGGATCCTCAGCGTGCTGGCGGCGGCAGTGCCGGTGGCCGTGGCCATGTGGTTCTTCTTTATGCACGACTACCAGAAGCAGCGGATCCTGACGTTCCTCGATCCCGAGAGCGACCCGCTCGGCACCGGCTGGAACATTATCCAGTCGAAGGCGGCCATCGGTTCCGGCGGTGTATTTGGCAAGGGCTGGCTGCTCGGCACCCAGTCGCATTTGGACTTTCTGCCCGAGAGCCACACCGACTTCATCATTGCGGTGATGGGCGAAGAGTTCGGCCTGGTGGGCATTTGCGCGCTGTTGCTGATCTATTTGCTATTGATTGGTCGTGGCCTGGTGATTACCGCACAAGCGCAGACGCTGTTCGGCAAATTGCTCGCCGGCAGCCTGACCATGACTTTTTTTGTTTACGTTTTCGTCAACATCGGTATGGTCAGTGGCCTGCTGCCGGTGGTTGGGGTGCCGTTGCCGTTCATTAGCTACGGCGGAACTTCGCTGGTGACATTGCTGTCAGCGTTTGGGGTTTTGATGTCGATTCATACGCATCGCAAGTGGATCGCACAGGTTTGAATAAGGTGAAGATGTCAATGCAAGTAATGCGCGGCTGGGCGACTCGGCATGCGTCCTGGATGGGCCTGATCGGGCTGCTGGGGGCAACGCACGAGGCGCAGGCCGGTGACTACGATGGCTCACCCCAGGTCGCCGAATTCGTCGGTGAAATGACCCGCGACTACGGCTTCGCCGGTGAACAGCTGATGGGCGTGTTCCGCGAAGCCCAGCGCAAGCAGGCGATCCTTGACGCTATCTCACGCCCCGCCGAGCGCGTGAAGCAGTGGAAGGAATACCGTCCGATGTTCCTCACCGACGCCCGGGTGGCCCGGGGGGTGGACTTCTGGCGCCAGCACGAGGCCGTGTTGGCCCGGGCCGAGCAGGAATACGGCGTGCCGGCCCAGGTCATCGTTGCGATCATTGGCATTGAAACCTTCTACGGGCGCAATACCGGCAGTTACCGGGTGATCGACGCCCTGTCGACGCTGGGCTTCGATTACCCGCCGCGCGCCGACTTCTTCCGCAAGGAACTGCGTGAGTTCCTGCTGTTGGCCCGTGAAGAGCAGGTCGACCCGCTGACCCTCAAGGGTTCTTACGCCGGTGCGATGGGCTTGCCGCAGTTCATGCCGAGCAGTTTTCGCGCCTACGCGGTGGATTTCGACGGCGACGGGCACATCAATATCTGGAGCAACCCGGACGATGCCATCGGCAGTGTGGCCAGCTACTTCAAGCGCCATGGCTGGGTCGGTGGCGAGCCGGTGGTGATCCGCGCCGACGTCACCGGGGAGCGTGCCGATGAAGGCCTGACCCAGGGTATCGAGCCGGCCAAGACCGTCGGGGAGTTGCGGGCGCTGGGCTGGTCGAGTCAGAATGCGCCACGCGACGATATGCCGGTGACGGCATTCCGCCTCGAAGGTGAAAACGGCCCTGAATACTGGATGGGCCTGAAAAATTTCTACGCAATCACGCGTTATAACCGCAGTGTGATGTACGCCATGGCCGTGCATCAGCTGTCAGACATGCTGGTCCAAGCACGGGGCAACAAGTAATGCGGGCATCGCCGTTCAATCAACCGCTCAAGCTGGTGGCGTTCGCCGCGTTGTCCCTGCTCGTCGTCAGTTGTTCCACCAGCCGTGGCCCGGTACCGAAGTCCGGCGGCACTGCGGTGCGTTCCCAGCCAGGACTGGACATCAACCGCGCGCACAAAGACGGCGCGCCGTGGTGGGATGTCGACGTGTCGAAGATCCCGGATGCCACGCCGACCCTTCACACCGGCCCATACAAAGCCAACCCCTATACGGTGCTGGGCAAGTCCTACTTCCCGTTGCAGGACTCCAAGACCTACGTGCAATCGGGTACGGCGTCCTGGTATGGCACCAAGTTCCACGGCCAGAACACCGCCAACGGCGAAGTCTATGACCTGTACGGCATGAGCGCGGCCCACAAGACCCTGCCGCTGCCCAGCTATGTTCGTGTGACCAACCTGGACAACAATCGCACGGTGATCCTGCGGGTCAACGACCGTGGGCCGTTCTATTCGGATCGCATTATCGACTTGTCCTACGCCGCCGCGAAAAAACTCGGCTATGCCGAAACCGGTACCGCGCGGGTCAAGGTCGAAGGCATCGATCCGGCGCAGTACTGGGCCCAGCGTGGCAAGCCCGCGCCGTTGATGCTCAACGAGCCGCAGAGTGCGCAGCCGCAAGTGACGGCATCCACCGGCAAGATCGAACAATGGACACCGCCACCGCAGCAGCACGCACCGGATACGGTGGTCGTGCCCCATGCAGCACCGGGCGCCGCGGTCGCGGGCGGGCAATACCTGCAAGTGGGTGCTTTCGCCAACCCGGATGCGGCAGAACTGTTAAGGTCCAAGCTCAGCAGCATGGTCAGCGCGCCGGTATTCATCAGCTCCATCGTGCGTAACCAGCAAACCCTGCACCGTGTGCGCATGGGCCCGATCGGTTCGCCGAGCGAGGTAGCGCAAGTGCAGAACAGCGTGCGCCTGGCCAACCTGGGGCAACCCAGCGTGGTCACTGCCGAATAATAAATTGATGGTTGAGGCTCGCATGCGGGCCTGGACCCTGGTTGTTGGCTCGTTGAACAATAAAACCCAGGGGCAAGGGGTGAGCGGGCAACCGAACACGCGACAGTCTGGTAGCGGGCTGTCTGAATAAGTTTTGCCCGCGAGGGCAAGTTTCCATAAGCAATTTCGAGAGACGGATGAACATCACCACCTTAGCCAAACGCACGTGCCTGCTTCTTTCGCTGATCATCACCCCGGCCGCCTGGGCGGTTGAAATGGTACCGGCTTCACCGCAACTGGCCGCCAAGTCCTGGGTCCTCATGGATGCCGCCAGTGGCAACGTGCTGGTCGAGAGCAACGGTGACCAGCGCCTGCCACCGGCCAGCCTGACCAAGCTGATGACCGCCTACATCGCGACCCTGGAAATCCGTCGCGGCCAGATCGGCGAAAACGACCCGGTGACCGTCAGTGAAAACGCCTGGCGTACCGGCGGTTCGCGGATGTTCATCAAGGTCGGCTCGCAAGTCACTGTGAGCGACCTGCTGCACGGCATCATCATCCAGTCCGGTAACGACGCCAGCGTCGCCCTGGCCGAGCACATCGCCGGCAGCGAAGACGCGTTCGCCGACATGATGAACAAAACCGTGGCCGACCTGGGCATGACCAACAGCCACTTCATGAACCCGACCGGCCTGCCAAACCCTGAGCACTACTCGTCGGCTCACGACATGGCGATCCTGGCGCGCGCGATCATTCGTGTCGACCCGGTGCACTACGCGATCTACTCCCAGAAGGAATTCTTCTGGAACAACATCAAGCAGCCTAACCGCAACCTGTTGCTGTGGCGCGACAAGACCGTCGATGGCCTGAAAACCGGCCACACCGACGAAGCCGGCTACTGCATGGTGTCGTCCGCGGTACGTGATGGCCAGCGCCTGATCGCCGTGGTCTTCGGTACCAACAGCGAGCAGGCCCGTGCGGCCGAGACGCAAAAACTGCTGACCTACGGTTTCCGCTTCTTCGAAACCCAGACCTTCTACCAGAAGGGTGCTGAATTGGCGACCGCGCCGGTGTGGAAAGGCGCGACCTCTCAAGTCAAGGCCGGCCTGGCTGAAGACCTGACCCTGACCATGCCTAAAGGCCAGCTGAAAAAGCTCGCCGCCAGCATGACCATGAACCCGCAATTGGTTGCGCCAATCGCCAAGGGCGACGTGATCGGTAAAGTCGAAGTCAAGCTGGACGACAAGGTGGTGCACAGCGCCGACCTGATCGCGCTGGACGCCGTCGACGAAGGTGGTATCTTCCGCCGCGTGTGGGATAGCATCCGTCTATTCTTCTACGGCTTGTTCAACTGATTGTGTGCACCTGCAAAGCCCCGCGTTGATCCGACGCGGGGCTTTGCCGTCGCCACGGCTTACCGCTTACGAGGCCGTTCTGCCATGACCGATAAAGAAGTAAAGGCGCCAAAGATCGAATTCCCGGTGACGGATTATCCCGTCAAGGTGATCAGCGATACCGGTGTAGGCAACAAAGACAGAATCCTGGATATCGTGCGTAAACACGCGACGATCAATGACAACCGGGTGGACGAGCGTTCGAGCACCAACGGTAAGTACACCACGATCCAGTTGCACATCGTTGCGACCGGTCAAGACCAGCTCTACGACATCAATAGCGAACTGCGGGCCACCGGCTTCGTGCACATGGTGCTGTGATGTCACAGGTCCTGGGCTTTCGCGAGCTCGGCCGGATGGACTACGAGCCCGTCTGGCACGCCATGCAGCGGTTCACGAACGAACGCGGTACTTCGGCGCCCGACGAAATCTGGTTGGTGGAACATCCACCGGTGTTCACCCAGGGCCAGGCCGGCAAGGCCGAACATCTGCTGCTGCCGGGGGATATTCCGGTGGTGCAGGTCGACCGAGGTGGCCAAGTGACTTACCATGGGCCCGGTCAACTGGTGGCGTACCTGCTACTGGACGTGCGCAAGCTGGGTTTTGGCGTGCGCGACCTGGTGAGCCGCATGGAGGCTTGCCTGATCGAGCTGTTGGCCAGTTACGGCGTGAGCGCCGCGGCCAAGCCCGATGCACCCGGTGTGTATGTGGACGGCGCGAAAATCGCCTCCCTCGGTTTGCGCATTCGCCACGGTTGTTCCTTTCATGGCCTGGCCCTGAACGTGGACATGGACCTGGCACCGTTCCGGCGCATCAACCCTTGCGGTTATGCCGGGCTGGCAATGACCCAACTGAGCGACCACGCCACACCGATTAAATTTGCCGAGGTAAGTGCCCGGCTGCGTGCGCAGCTCGTCAAACACCTCGACTATGCTGAGCAGACGACCCTCACGGGCGGAATCGACTGATTATGACTACTGATGCAGTGCAAACCATGATCCCGACGCTGGACATCACCGAGCGTCCGGCCCCGGCCCCGCGTGCCAAGGTGGAAGCCGGCGTCAAGCTGCGCGGCGCCGAGAAGGTTGCACGCATCCCGGTCAAGATCATCCCGACCACCGAGTTGCCGAAGAAGCCCGACTGGATCCGCGTGCGCATCCCGGTTTCGCCGGAAGTCGACCGTATCAAGGCCTTGCTGCGCAAACACAAGCTGCATAGCGTGTGCGAAGAAGCCTCCTGCCCGAACCTGGGTGAATGCTTCTCCGGCGGCACCGCCACCTTCATGATCATGGGTGACATCTGTACCCGTCGTTGCCCGTTCTGCGACGTCGGCCATGGCCGGCCGAAGCCACTGGACGTCAACGAACCGGAAAGCCTGGCCATCGCCATTGCCGACCTGAAACTCAAATACGTTGTGATCACCTCGGTTGACCGTGATGACCTGCGCGACGGCGGTGCCCAGCACTTTGCCGACTGCATCCGCGAAATCCGCAAACTGTCGCCGAACGTGATGCTCGAGACCCTGGTGCCTGACTACCGTGGCCGCATGGACGTTGCGCTGGAAATCACCGCTGCCGAGCCGCCGGATGTGTTCAACCACAACCTGGAAACCGTGCCTCGCCTGTACAAGGCTGCGCGTCCAGGTTCGGACTACCAGTGGTCGCTGACCCTGCTGCAGAAATTCAAGCAGATGATGCCGCACATCCCGACCAAGTCCGGCTTGATGCTCGGCCTGGGCGAGACCGACGAAGAAGTGATCGAAGTCATGAAGCGCATGCGCGAACACGACATCGACATGCTGACCCTGGGCCAATACCTGCAACCGTCGCGCAGCCACTTGCCGGTGCAGCGTTTCGTGCACCCGGACACCTTCGCCTGGTTCGCCGAGGAAGGCTACAAGATGGGCTTCAAGAACGTCGCCTCGGGCCCGCTGGTACGTTCTTCGTACCACGCCGATGAGCAGGCCAAGCTGGTCAAGGCTAGCCTGGTTTCCTGATCGGGGTTCAGACCCAGTGTGGGAGGGGGCTTATGTGGGAGGGGGCTTGCCCCCGATTGCGGTATGTCAGTCGCTACATGTGCTGGCTGATCCACCGCTATCGGGGGCAAGCCCCCTCCCACATTTCGCTCCGCGTTAGTTAGGGAGAGTTGTGTATGACCGCCGCCGTTCCAGCCCTTCGTTCAGAAGGCACCATCGCCCTGATCGCCCCCGCCGGCCCCGCCGTGCTGGACGTTGAAAAGGCCGGCCAATGGATGCGCACGCGCGGCTACGATCTGCGAATTTTTCCCGGTGTCTATGAGCGCGACGGCTACCTCGCCGGCAGCGATGCCGTGCGCCTGCGTGACCTGCACGCGGCTTTTGCCGATCCGCATATCGACGCTATCTTGTGTCTGCGCGGTGGTTACGGCACGCCACGGCTGCTTGACGCGCTGGATTTCGACCTGCTGCGTGCCAATCCCAAGCCGTTCGTCGGCTATAGCGACATCACCGCCCTGCACCTGGCAATCAACCGTTACGCCGGTTTTGTGACCTTCCACGGCCCGATGCTCAACGCCGACCTGCTCGGCGGCAAGCAACCCCCTACCGAGTCGTCATTGTTCAGCCTTCTGCGCGGCCAGTTGGGCGCCGGCAGCGTGCTGGCGCACCCGGTGGCCTACCCGCTGACCACGATCGAGCCTGGCATTGCCTGTGGGCGCTTGCTGGGGGGGAATCTGTCGATGATTGCGGCGGTCATGGGCACACCATACGAAATCGACGCAGAAGGCATCATCCTGTTTATCGAAGACGTCAACGAGCCGATCTACCGCATCGACCGTCTGCTGACCCACCTGCGCCTGGCGGGCAAGTTGGCCCAGGTCGCCGGGGTACTGGTCGGGGATGTGGCGGGTGTGGATAACGTTGCGCTGGAGCGCTTGCTGAAGCAGACGTTCGAGCCGTTGCGCATACCGGTGCTGGCCGGCTGGCGCAGCGGGCATTGCGATCCGAACCTGACGCTGCCGATGGGTGCGTTGGTACGGCTGGATGCGGGGGAGCAGCAGGTGGTGTTGGAGCAGGATGTGGTCTTCAGGTCCTGAATCTGCTGGCGTTTGCTAAACCGCAATCGGGGCTTGCCCCGATTGCGGCAGTCGCCATACGCGGATCTATCGGTTTTGCAGCGACTCCAGCAACTTCACCGTCGGATACCCGTCCGCCGGCCAGCCCAACGCCTGCTGCGCCGCCCGAATCGCCTTGCGGGTGTTGGCGCCGATAATCCCATCCGGGTTGCCTGCGTCATAACCGTTGGCACTCAACGCCGTCTGCAGATCAATGCGCTGGGAGCGACTCAGCGGCAGCTCATCCTTGGGCCAGTCACCACGGATCACACCGCCGCCGCCAAAGCGCTCCGACAACAGGCCCACCGCCAGTGCGTAGGACGACGAGTTGTTGTACTTGAGGATCGCACGGAAGTTATCCAGCACTAGGAACGCCGGGCCACGGTAGCCTGCCGGCAGCAGCAGGGCAGCGGACAGTTGGTCGACGTTCGGCGGCATGCTCGCGCCCGGTGGCAGCTGAATGCCCAGTTTCATCCAATCGGCAATGCTCTTGCGCACGCCGCCGTCAGCCAGGGCGTAGTCGAAGTTCGCCGGCAATTGCTTGACTTCAAAGCCCCACGGCTGGCCTTTCTGCCAGCCGGAGCTTTGCAGGTAGTGCGCGGTCGATGCGAGGGCGTCGGCCGGGCTGTTCCAGATGTCGCGACGACCGTCGCCATCGAAGTCTACCGCGTGGGTGTTGTAAGTGGTCGGAATGAACTGGGTCTGGCCCATGGCCCCGGCCCAGGAGCCTTTCATCTGGTCAGCGGCGATGTCGCCGTGCTGGATGATCTGCAACGCCGCCAGCAATTGCGCCTGGGCAAAGGCCGGGCGACGGCCTTCATAGGCCAGGGTCGCCAGGGAGCGGATCACCGAATTATTGCCCTGGAACTGGCCGAAGTTACTTTCCATGCCCCATACCGAGACCAGCGCCTGGCGGTCGACGCCATAACGCTGCTCGATGCTTTGCAGGATGTCAGCGTACTTGACCAGCAGTGCCTGGCCATTGCGTACGCGCACGGGCGACAGGGCACCGTCGAGGTATTCCCACACAGGGCGGGAAAACTCCGGCTGGCTGCGGTCGGCGCGGATCACCGCCATATCGGGGGTGACATTGGCGAAGGCGGTGTCGAATACGTCGGCCGTGATGCCGGCTTGCAGGGCTTGCGCGCGAAAACCGGCCTGCCATTCAGCAAAGGTCTGGGTCGGTTGGATGTCGAGATTGTCCACGGCCAGTGGGGCCACCACGGCAGGGGCTGCCACGGGGGCGGTCTGGAGCTTCGGCAAGGGTTGGGCATCGGCGGCGGTGGGTTTTTCCGCGCAGGCGACAAGCAGAATGAGGCTGGAGGCAGCGATCAATTGGCGAAGGTGCCAACGACGGGAAAGACAAGAGGGCATGCACAGGTCCAGGAATTACAAATCAGGCACAGACCTTATCATGCCAGAGGGGCGCTTGCCTTCAGGCAGCCAGAAAGTAAGAAGCCTCCCAGCTATTAGACTGGAAGGCTTCGCGGCGGTAGCTGCCTTTGCCCTTGCCGGCGCGTTCCTGACGGCTGCGGAACAGTGGCTGGGCGATGATGGATTTGGCCTTGTTGGGGCCATGCTTGGATGGCTTTTTGCTCATGGTCGATGCTCTTGATAGGGGGAGGTGCGGCGCAAATAATCTGCCGAAGTCAGGTCGCTGTAAAGCCCATGAATTGTAAACCCAGTCAAAATGTGGGAGGGGGCTTGCTCCCGATAGCTGTGGCTCAGTCAACAATGCAGTGGCTGACACGCCGCTATCGGGGGCAAGCCCCCTCCCACATTGGTTTTGCAGTGTTTTTAAGAGAGGGGTTATTCGGCAGGAAGTGCCAGGCGTTGTCCGGCCATCAACAGCGATAAACGGCTCAAGCTCATCCACGGTGAACCCGCGGCCTGGCCCTTGATCTGTGCATCAATGCGCTGCGCTTCCAGCAACAGCTGCGCCCAGCGTTGCGCCGAGTGCCGTTGCAGGGCTTTGCTCATCAGGGGTTTGCGCTTGTCCCACACCGGTGGTCGCGCCTGGCTGAAGCACTTGTCCAGCGGCGTGCCCTGGCTGTATTGCAGGGCAATATTGGCCAATACCCGTAGTTCCCGGGCCAGGGCCCAGAGAATCACCGGTGGCTCCACACCTTCGCCACGCAGGCCTTCGAGCATGCGCAGGGCATGGGCGGGCTCGCCATTGAGAATCGCATCCACCAGCCCGAACACGTCAAAACGTGCACTGTCTGCCACGGCGCCCTGGACGGTCTCGACGGTAATCTGCCCGTCTTCGGCCATCAGCTTGAGCTTTTCGATCTCCTGGGCGGCGGCAAGCAAGTTGCCTTCGACCCGCGCCGCGATCAGCTCCACTGCATCCTGTGTTGCGGACAGTCCCGCCTGTGACAGGCGTTGGCGAATCCATTGCGGCAGCTGATTGCTGTCCACTGGCCAGATCTGGATGAACTGGGTCTGCGCCCCTTCCACCAGGGCCTTGCCCCACTTGGTCTTCTGCGCGCTGCCGTCGAGCTTGGGCAGGCTGATCAGCAACACCGTGTCTTCGGCGGGCCGCGAGCAGTATTCCATCAGTGCAGCCGCGCCCTTATCACCGGGCTTGCCCGACGGCAGGCGCAGCTCCAGCAGGCGTTTTTCGGCGAACAGCGACATGCTTGCACCGGCTTGCAGCAGCGTGCCCCAGTCGAAACTGGCGTCGGCGCTGAATACCTGGCGTTCATCGAAGCCCTGCTGGCGTGCGGCGGTACGGATGGCGTCGGCGGCCTCCTGGCACAGCAGCGGGTCATCACCGCTGACGATGTAGACAGGCGCGAGGCCACCTTGCAGGTGTTTGGCGAGCTGGGCGGGGGCGAGTTTCATAGGCAGGGTGAACGGGGCGCCTGGGGCGCCCCGTCTGGCTTACTCGACAGGGACTTCAACAGGCGATTGCTTCGGCGTGTTGTCTTCGTACTCTTTCGCTGCTTTCAGCGCGTCGGCATCGGCCTTGGCCTTGTCGTCAGCACGTTGCTGCAAGGTTTCGAGTTGTTGCGGAGTCAGCATCGACAGGCGCAGCATCATGCGTTGCACCAGTTCGCGACGCATTTCCTGGCGTACCTGGATGATTTCGGAGTCCGAACCCACCAGGTTGTTACCGTCGTGGCTGACGATCTTCTGCACCTGGATGTTGTCATTCATCAACGGCAGGTGGTCGCGGCCCTGGATTTCAAAACTGAGCACGGTGCTCAGTTCGACATCGGACGCACGCCCGGCGCTGGCGTAGCTCAGGCTGCGCTGGGTTTCTTTCTCGTTAGCCAGGAACAGCTTGTAGGTCGCGCCGGTATAGACGTGCACGCCGCTGTTTTCCAGGACCTGCCGCAGTTGGGTCACTGTTTCGCTGTAGGCGTCGCGAGCGCTGAGGTCCAGTTCCTTGATCGTCAGGTTATTGGTGCCGGTGCCGCGCAGCTGGAAGCCGCAAGCGCTCAGCAGTACGGCGAGACCCATAACCAGCAGATTGCGTTTGATCATTTTGTTGCTCCCCTTGAAACCATGTGGGCCTTATCGAGGCCCTGAAGGCTTTGTTCGGCGCAGGGCTTGAGCCCCACGCCCGATCCGATTAGCTAGCGACGATATTGACCAGTTTGCCAGGCACCACGATCACCTTGCGGATCGTCAGGCCTTCGGTAAAGCGCAGTACGTTCTCGTTGACCCGTGCGGCCGCTTCGACTTCTTCACGGCTGGCACTGGCCGGCATGTCGATCTGGCCGCGCAGTTTACCGTTGACCTGAATCACCAGTTGCAGCGTGTCCTGTACCAGGGCGCTGTCATCCTGTACTGGCCAGCGCGCATCAATCACAGCATCTGTGTGGCCCAGACGACTCCACAGTTCGTGGCTGATGTGCGGCGTGATCGGCGCCAGCAGCAGGGTGACCGTCTCCAGGCCTTCCTGTAGCAGTGCGCGATCCTGTGCGGTGGCTTGCGGGGCTTTTTCCAGCACGTTCATCAGCGTCATCACCTGGGCGATGGCGGTGTTGAACTTGTGGTTCTGGCCCACGTCCTGGCTGGCTTGCTTGATGGCCAGGTGGGTGCTGCGGCGAATGAGTTTCTGCTCGTCGCTCAACGACGCCACGTCCAGCTTGGCCGGCAGGCCCTGGCTGACATGGGCGTGCGCCAGGCGCCAGACGCGCTTGAGGAACCGGTGCGAGCCTTCGACGCCGGAATCGGACCATTCGGCGCTCATGTCAGGCGGCGAGGCGAACATCATGAACAGGCGGCAGGTGTCGGCGCCGAACTGGTCGATCATCGACTGAGGGTCGACGCCGTTGTTCTTCGACTTGGCCATCTTCTCGGTGCCGCCGATTTCCACCGGCAGGCCGTCGGCGATCAGTCTGGCGCTGATGACCTTGGCTTTGCTGTCGCGCTCAAGCTCGACGTCCGCCGGGTTGAACCAGGTGTAGGCGCCATTGGCTTCGCGACGATAGTAGGTCTCGGCGATCACCATGCCCTGGGTCAGCAGGTTCTTGAACGGTTCGTTGGAACTCACCAGGCCTTCGTCGCGCATCAGCTTGTGGAAGAAGCGCGCATACAGCAGGTGAAGGATGGCGTGTTCGATACCGCCGATGTACTGATCCACCGGCAACCAGTGGTCGGCTGCGGATTTCTCTACCAGGCCGCCCTCGTAGTGGGGCGAGGCATAGCGGGCGTAGTACCACGAGGACTCGACGAAGGTGTCCATGGTGTCGGTTTCACGCTTGGCAGGCTGGCCGCATTTCGGGCAACTGCATTCGTAGAACTCGGGCATGCGCGCCAATGGCGAACCGGCGCCGTCCGGCACCACGTCTTCCGGCAGGACGACCGGCAACTGGTCTTCCGGCACCGGTACGTCACCGCAGGTCTGGCAGTGGATGATCGGGATCGGGCAGCCCCAGTAGCGCTGGCGGCTGATGCCCCAGTCGCGCAGGCGGAACTGGGTGCGCGAGGCACCGAGGTTCTTCTTGATCAGTGCGACTTCGATGGCGTCGAAGGCACCGGCGAAGTCCAGGCCGTCGAACTCACCGGAGTTGATCAGCGTGCCGTGCTCGTTGTAAGCGTCCTGCCATGGGGCCGGGTTGGTGTCGCCCGAACTGGTCCGGACCACGGACTTGATCGGCAGGTTGTATTTGACCGCAAATTCAAAATCGCGCTCGTCGTGGGCCGGCACAGCCATTACTGCGCCATCGCCGTAGTGCATCAGCACGTAGTTGGCGACCCATACCGGCAACTTCTCGCCGGTGAGCGGGTGCTCGACGAACAGGCCGGTCGGCAGGCCTTTTTTCTCCTGGGTGGCGACATCGGCTTCGGCCACGCTGCCACCTTTGCATTCGGCGATGAACGCCTGCAGCTCAGGATTGTTCTGTGCGGCCTGGGTGGCCAACGGGTGCTCGGCAGCCACGGCGACGTAGGTCGCGCCCATCAGGGTGTCCGGACGGGTGGTGAAGACTTTGAGTGCGCCCGCTTCGCCGATGGAGTCGACGTTGTACGGGAACTGCACTTCCATGCCCTTTGACTTGCCGATCCAGTTGCGCTGCATGGTCTTGACCTGTTCAGGCCAGCCCGGCAAATCGTCGAGGCTCGACAACAGTTCATCCGCGTAGGCGGTGATCTTGAAGTAGTACATCGGGATTTCGCGCTTTTCGATCAGCGCGCCGGAGCGCCAGCCGCGACCGTCGATCACCTGTTCGTTGGCGAGGACGGTCTGGTCGACAGGGTCCCAGTTCACGGTGCCGCTTTTTTTGTAGATCACCCCTTTTTCGAACAGGCGGGTGAACAGCCATTGTTCCCAACGGTAGTAATCCGGCTTGCAGGTGGTGACTTCGCGGGACCAGTCCACCGCCAGGCCCAGGCTGCGCAGCTGGGTCTTCATGTAGGCGATGTTTTCGTAGGTCCACTTGGCAGGGGCCACGTTGTTTTTCATCGCGGCGTTTTCCGCCGGCATGCCGAAGGCGTCCCAACCCATGGGTTGCAGGACGTTCTTGCCTTGCATGCGCTGGTAGCGGGAGATGACGTCGCCGATGGTGTAGTTACGCACATGCCCCATGTGTAGCTTGCCGCTGGGGTAAGGGAACATCGACAGGCAATAGAACGTCTCCTTGCCTGGCTGTTCACTGACTTCAAAGGACTTTTGCTCGTCCCAGAAGGTTTGGGCGGCATTTTCTATTTCACGGGGCTGATATTGTTCGTGCATGGCTACTTTTGAACTGAATAGGGGTGGCCTAATCCTCTTCGGTGCAACGTTCAGGTTGTTCGACACCAAAAAGTGGCGCGTCCGTGCCCAAACCCTGCGGGAAGTGGAGTTACAGGAAGCGCCGTAGCATACATGACCCCACTCTATCGAGGGAAACCCTGATTGCGCGGCAAGGGCCGTCTGTCGCGGCGCCGGGCAGGCGCACCCACGGGGACTACGCTGTTTATTGGGGAGCAAGTCTTTCTTCAATGAGGTGAGGGGATGGTTGAATCGCAGCGAATCGCAACGAAACCGGAAATCTACGAAGGACTGATCGACCGATTGGGTCGTGCATTGGATGCAGCGAGGACCGCGGGCCGATTGCGTGATGAACGGCCCGTCGAGTTGGAACTGCGCGGCTTGAGCCGTGCGGAGCTGGAACTGATCAAAGCTTACCTGGAACGTAATAAGCGCAGTGCGCCTTCTTGGGTGGCAACCCCGCCAGCCAAAGAGCCTACGCACTCAGCCAAGGTGGTGTGGCTCAAGGACTTGTCGGCCGGTCGTGGCCCGGAAAGGCTCCGGTCCGCCCGCTTCAAGTAGTTCACTCCCCAGGAACACATCATCGTGCCATGTCACTGTAAAGATTGTCGCTAAACCCCGTTACACCTTAGGCTTCGGGCATCTATGGAGATGCCCGATGCCTATTCGTTATTTCATCAAACAACTGCTCTTGCCACCCGGCATTCTTTTGCTGCTGCTGGCCCTTGCCTGGTGGTTTCGTCGCAGCCGCCCCCGTTTGGCCGGCTGCTGCTTTGCCCTCGGGTTTGGCGGCATGTGGTTGATCAGCCTGCCGGTGGCGGTGGAGTGGGGCGCACGTGCCCTGGAGACCGAACCACCGTTGGCCCGTGAAGACTGGTCGACCCTGGCCCAGCGCGCCGATGCCATTGTGGTGCTGGGCTCGGGACGCGAGCGCGGCGACTCGGCATGGGGTTCTGATCAGCCGACCGGTATCGGCCTGGAGCGCCAGCGGTATGCCGCGCGGCTGGCCAAGGTCTCCGGGCTGCCGGTGTTGACCACCGGTGGCCTGCATTACGGCACGCCGCCCAGCGAGGCGCAGTTGATGGCGGTGTCGATGCAGGATGACTTCGGCGTTGCTGTGCGCTGGAAGGAAGAACGTAGCCGCACCACCTGGGAAAACGCGCAGATGAGTGCCGGGATTCTATTGCCTGAGGGCATCAAGCGTGTGGTGGTCGTGACCCAGGCCTGGCACATGCCGCGGTCGGTGTGGAGTTTTGAAAAGGCAGGCTTCACCGTGGTGCCGGCGCCGGTGGGGTTCCTGGGTGTGGACAACGCCCGGCCGCTGGGCGGCTGGATGCCGGAGTTCAAGTCGGTGTGGCAGAGCGGGCAGTTGATCAATGAAGCGGTGGGGCAACTGGGCTACCGGTTGTTCTATCGATAACCCTGTTGATTAAAATGCAGATCAAAGTGTGGGAGGGGGCTTGCCCTCTCCCACATCTTGTTTTGCGTTGGCTGTTAAACGGTTTTGGACATCCGACCTGCCAGCAGTGCCCAGCCAAACAGCGCCAGGCTCACGATGATCAGCGGCCACGAGCGCCATTGCAGGTACGGCGTCAGGTT
This sequence comes from Pseudomonas sp. S3E12, assembly GCF_001702295.1. Taxonomy (NCBI): domain Bacteria; kingdom Pseudomonadati; phylum Pseudomonadota; class Gammaproteobacteria; order Pseudomonadales; family Pseudomonadaceae; genus Pseudomonas; species Pseudomonas sp. S3E12. Next base: position 204,935 of record NZ_MBDT01000004.1, on the reverse strand, counting down.
GTGCATCGGCACCACTTCGCCGTAGAGGATGCCGCGTTCGAACTGCGGGATCTGCACGGTGATTTGCCCAAACGGGTTGATCAACCCGGTCACGCCATTGTTGGTGGCGCGGATCATCCAGCGGCCAGCCTCCAGCGCACGCATCTGCGCCATTTGCAGGTGCTGCAAGGGGCCGATGGAGCGGCCGAACCAGGTGTCATTGCTGATGGTCAACAGCAGGTCGCTCTGGGCTGACAGGCCGGCGGCGAATTCCGGGTACACCACTTCATAGCAAATGAACGGCGCAATCTGATAGCCCTTGGCTTGCAGCATCGGCTGGTCGGCAGGGCCGCGGGCGAAGTCCGACATGGGCAGGTCGAAGAAGGCAATCAGGCCGCGAAGCATATCCTGCAGCGGTACGTACTCGCCAAACGGCACCAGTTTCTGCTTGAGGTAGGTGCCGTCACCTTCACCCACCACGGTGATGCCGTTGAAGTAGCGCTTCTGGTGATGCACTTCCTGGCGTATCGGCACGCCAGTGATCAACGCGGTGTGCCGGTCGGCCGCAAACTTGCCCATCATCCCCAGGTAGCCCTCGACGGACTCCTTGAGCACCGGCACGGCCGTTTCCGGCCACACCAGCAGGTCGACCGGCTTGGAGCTGAAGCTCATGTCGCGGTACAGCGCGAGCTGCGCATTCAGCTGCTCGGGGTCCCACTTCATGCTTTGTTCGACGTTGCCCTGGATCGCGGCGACGCTCAGCGGCGCGCCGGAGGGTGTGGTCCAGGCATGATGCTTGAGCGCCAGGCCGATGGCCCAGGGCGCTACCAGCAACACCAGGCCGGCGCCGATAAACCCGTTGCGTTTGCCGGCCAGCAGGCGTGGCAGGTTGCACAGCAGGGCCGCCGTCAGCGCCAGGGCAAAGGAAATCAGCCACATCCCGCCCACTGGCGCCAGGCCGTTTAGCGGGCCGTCGAGCTGGCTGTAACCGGAATACAACCACGGGAATCCGGTGAGGAACCAGCCGCGAAAGGCTTCCTGGCCGACCCACAACGCGGCAAACGTGAGCGCATCCGCCAACGGCGCTTCATTGCGACGCAGCCAGCGCGCCCACAGCCACGCGGGCAGGGCGAAGAACCAGGCAATGGCGGCGGTGAACAACAGCATCAGGAACCCCGCCAGCAGCACCGAAGCGCCGCCGAAGTGGTGGATGCTGTAGTAGATCCAGCTGGTGCCGGCGCCAAACAGGCCGAACCCGAAGCACCAGCCACGGCCCAGGGCCTGGCGCGGCGTCAGCTCCCGCAGCCCGACATAGAACAATCCGACCGCAACCAATGCAAACGGCCACAGGTCGAACGGCGCCAGCGCCAGGGTGGTGATGGCGCCGGCCACCACGGCCAGCAGATTACCGGGCCAGCCGGGGCGGGTCAGACGGCGCATATCAATCCTTAGCGGGCAATAGGTGTCAGGCGAATCAAGTGGATGCGGCGGCTGTCGGCATTCAGGATGCGGAAGCGATAGGCGCCGATCTCGGTGGTTTCGTTACGCTTTGGCAGGTGCCCGAACGCACTCATCACCAGGCCACCGACGGTGTCGAACTCGTCGTCGGAGAATTCGCTGTCGAAGAACTCGTTGAAGTTCTCGATCGGCGTCAGCGCCTTGACCAGGAAGTCACCGCTGGGCAGCGGCTTGATGTAGCTGTCTTCTTCGACGTCGTGCTCATCCTCGATGTCGCCGACGATCTGTTCCAGCACGTCTTCGATGGTCACCAGGCCCGCCACGCCGCCGTATTCGTCGATCACAATGGCCATGTGATTGTGGTTGGCGCGAAACTCGCGCAGCAGCACATTCAGGCGCTTGGATTCGGGCACGAAGGTAGCCGGGCGCAGCAGGTCCTTGATGTTGAAGCTGTCACCATTCTCCTTGAGGATCAGCGGCAGCAGGTCCTTGGCCAGGAGGACGCCCATGACGTCGTCATGGCTTTCACCGATCACCGGGTAGCGCGAGTGCGCCGAGTCGATCACGGCCGGGAGGAATTCCCGCGGGGTCTGGGTCGCCTTGATGCTGATCATCTGCGAGCGTGGGACCATGATGTCCCGAACCTGCAGGTCAGCCACCTGGATGGCGCCCTCGACGATGGCCAGCGCTTCGCTGTCCAGCAACTTGTTCTGGTGGGCCTCGCGCAGCAGCTCCAGCAGCTCCTGGCGGTTTTTCGGCTCGTGGGCAAAAGCCTGGGTCAGTTTACCCAGCCATGACTTTTGCCCGTTGCTCGATCGGTCTTCGCTCATAGCGATTACTCTAAATCCTTTGATGTGACAGTTGAGTGTTGATCAGTTTTCGTCGTCTGCATATGGATCCGGGTGACCCAATTCTGCAAGCAACGTTCGTTCCAGTGCTTCCATTTCCTCGGCTTCTTCATCGTCTATATGGTCGTAACCCAAGAGATGCAAGCAGCCGTGGATGACTAGATGGGCCCAGTGAGCCTCAAGTTCCTTGCCTTGTTCCTTCGCTTCACGCTCGACCACCTCGACGCAGATCACCAGGTCGCCCAGCAGGGGGATATCCAGTAACTCATCGGGTACGTCGGCGGGAAACGACAGCACGTTGGTCGCGTAGTCCTTCTGGCGCCAGGTGTGGTTCAGCTCGCGGCCCTCGGGCTCGTCCACCAGGCGGATGGTCAGTTCCGAGTCGGCGCTGCGCTGGCGCAGGGCCAGGGCGCACCACTCGCGGAATTGGGCTTCGCTGGGGGCGGGCGCTTCGGTGGCCAGCTGCAGGTCAAGCTCAAGCATCGCGGCGAACGTCCTTGGCCGGTGCGTCATCGCGGTGGTCGAAGCGCTCGTAGGCTTCGACAATGCGCTGCACCAACGGGTGGCGGACCACGTCCTTGGGCATGAAGTGCGTGAAGCTGATACCCGGCACGTCCTTGAGCACCTCGATCACCTGGGCGAGGCCGGACTTGGTGCCCTTGGGCAGGTCGACCTGGGTGACGTCACCGGTGATCACGGCGGTGGAGCCGAAACCGATCCGAGTGAGGAACATCTTCATCTGCTCGACGGTGGTGTTCTGGCTTTCGTCGAGGATGATGAAACTGTTGTTCAAGGTGCGGCCGCGCATGTAGGCCAGCGGAGCGATCTCGATCACCTGGCGCTCGATCAGCTTGGCCACGTATTCAAAGCCGAGCATCTCGTACAGCGCGTCGTAGAGCGGGCGCAGGTACGGGTCGATCTTCTGGGCCAGGTCGCCGGGCAGGAAGCCGAGTTTTTCACCGGCCTCGACCGCTGGGCGCACCAGCAGGATACGGCGTACTTGCTCACGCTCCAGGGCGTCGACCGCACAGGCCACGGCCAGGTAGGTCTTGCCGGTACCGGCGGGGCCGATGCCGAAGTTGATGTCGTTGCCGAGGATTTCCTTGACGTAGCGTTGCTGATTCAAGCCGCGCGGGCGAATCATGCCTTTTTTGGTGCGCAGGGCCACGCTGGCTTCGGCCACCGGGTTGTTGGCCAGGTCTTCCACGGCGGATTCCTGCAGGTACAGGTGCACCGTTTCCGGCGACAGCTCGCTACCCTTGGTTTCACGGTAGAGGCGGCGCAGCAGGTTTTCTGCAGACGTGGTGTGTTGGGGTTCACCAATGAGCTCGAACTGATTGCCGCGATTGCGGATCTCGATACTCAGGCGTTGTTCGATCAGGCGCAGGTGCTCGTCGAACTGTCCGCACAGGTTGGCGAAACGGCGAGCCTCAAAGGGCTCGAGGAGAAAACGATGGGGTTCTGCTATGGGTGCGTTCAAGGTTGCTTTTAGCCGCCCTTTGGCTGTTTAGGTGAAAGAGAGGATAACGCCAGCACGCCGGGTGCGAAAGCACTTAAACGGAGCATATTGGCTGACGGCGATTCTGTAGGAGCGAGCTTGCTCGCGAAAAACGTCAACGATAACGCGTGCAGCCTGAATATACGCGGTGCCCTCAGGTTTTTCGCGAGCAAGCTCGCTCCTACAGGAACTTGGTTTATTGGATCAGAGACCCGCGCAACGAGTGCGGTTGCGCCGCATCGATATGCACGTCGGCAAACTGACCGATCAATGTCGGATTATCGCAACGGAAGTTGACGATCCGGTTGTTCTCGGTACGGCCCTGCAATTCGCCAGGGTCTTTTTTCGAGTAGTCGGTGACCAGGATGCGCTGGATCGAACCGACCATTTGTCGGCTGATCTCGAAACCCTGCTGGTTAAGGCGATGTTGCAGCGCGTTCAAGCGCTCTTTTTTCAGTGCTTCCGGGGTTTCGTCCAGCAGGTCCGCCGCCGGGGTGCCGGGGCGCTGGCTGTAGACGAACGAGTAGGAAAAGTCGAAACCGACGTCTTCGATCAGCTTCATGGTCTGCTGGAAGTCTTTCTCGGTTTCGCCGGGGAAGCCGACGATAAAGTCCGAACTGATGCAGATGCCTGGCACTGCGGCGCGCAATTTACGCAGTTTGGATTTGTATTCCAGGGCGGTGTGGTTGCGTTTCATCGCCGAGAGGATGCGGTCCGAGCCTGATTGCACCGGCAAATGCAGGTGCTTGACCAGTTCCGGCACGTCGGCATGGGCCTGGATCAGGCTGTCGGAGAACTCCAGTGGGTGCGAGGTGGTGTAGCGAATGCGTTCGATACCATCCACCGCAGCGACCACGCGGATCAACTCCGCCAGGTCAGCCAGGCGCCCATCGTGGGTCAGGCCGCGATAACCGTTGACGTTCTGGCCCAGCAGGGTCACCTCGCGCACGCCGTTTTCGGCCAGGTGGATGATTTCTGCGAGCACGTCGTCAAACGGCCGGCTGACTTCTTCGCCACGGGTGTAGGGCACCACACAGAAGGTGCAGTACTTGCTGCAGCCTTCCATCACCGACACGTAGGCGCTCGGCCCATCGATGCGCGGTTCGGGCAAGTGGTCGAATTTTTCGATTTCCGGGAACGAGACGTCGACCTGGGGCAGCTTGGTGATGCGCGCGGCGTCGATCATTTCCGGCAGGCGGTGCAGGGTCTGCGGGCCGAAGACCACGTCGACATACGGCGCACGGTCGCGGATCGCGGCGCCTTCCTGGCTGGCCACGCAACCGCCGACGGCGATCACCATGTCCGGGTTGGCCAGTTTCAATTCGCGCCAGCGGCCCAGCTGCGAGTACACACGGTCCTGGGCCCGCTCACGGATCGAGCAGGTATTGAGCAGGATCACGTCGGCATCTTCGGCGCGGGCGGTGACTTCCAGGGCCTGGTGTTCACCCAGCAGGTCGACCATGCGCGAGCTGTCGTACTCGTTCATCTGGCAACCGTGGGTTTCGATATAAAGCTTCTTGGCCATGGGAATCGTCAACTGGTGGTAAAGAACCGCGCATTATAGGGGTCATGCCCATCGGTTCCTAGCACTGTGCATCGGGTGCCATGCTATAGTTCGCGCCCTCTTTTATATCCCCCATGTGTTCCTCACCCACCATGACCAAACGTGAAGCTCCAATCTATAAGGTGATTTTCCTCAACCAGGGCCAGGTGTTCGAAATGTACGCCAAGCAGATCTATCAAAGTGATCTGTGGGGTTTCCTGGAAGTGGAAGAGTTCGTCTTTGGCGAGCGCACACAGCTGGTCGTCGACCCGGGCGAGGAAAAGCTCAAGGCCCAGTTCGAAGGCGTGGTGCGTAGTTTTGTGCCGATGCATTCGATCGTGCGCATCGACGAAGTCGAGCGCCTGGGCACGCCGAAAATCAGCGAAGCCCGGGGCATGAGCAATGTCATGCCGTTTCCGATGCCGATGCCTGAAAAGTAGGCGGGGTGTCAGGGCAGGGGTGAGAAGGGCGAGCGCCCATCGGCACTCTGCAGCTCCAGCAGGTAGTTGCGGAAAATCTGCCCCAGGACCTGGGTGGCCACTTCCAATTCATCGCGTTGCATGTGCTCGGCGACTTCGTCGGCAGTGTCCAGCGCGTCTTCGGCGCCGTTGACCGCGGCCATTTTCAGCACGATATAGGCCTGGACGTTATTGGCCGGCACGCCTTCGCCTTTGAAGAACATGGTGCCCAACTGGAATTGCGCCTGGGCGTGGCCCTGCAACGAGGCTTTCTCGAAGTAGCTCAAGGCTTTGTTGAGGTCACGGGCCGGGTTCTTGCTGTCGTGGTAGTACTCGCCCAACTCGTATTGCGCCTGCGCATCCCCGCCGTCGGCCTGTTTCTGACACGCGCTCAGGGCTTCGGCCTGGCTGTCCGGCTGGGTATTGAGGGTGCAACGACCCATCGCTGGGATTAACAACGAGTTGCCGCCTGCCTGGGCATGTGCCAGCAGCGGCTGAAGGAGCAACAGGCAGCCCAGTACCAGGGTGCGGCCGGTGCGTTTCATGGGAATCGACTTACCTCTGACGGGGCGCGCGGATCCTCGGGGGATCCAATAAGCGCGCATTATGAAATAAGCAGGCCTCTGCTTACAAAGTCTTTACTCGTTTTTCTGCTGCTTAGGCAAGTTATCTGCCGGATTGCAGGTAAATTCTCGGAAAAATAAGGAAATCCCTGTAGGCAAAGTAGCAAATCTGACGCCGCCCACCGCGACGTCAGGTTTTTGCTCCGGCTTATTTCAGTGCGGCGAAGGCGCGTTCGGCGGCATCCAGGGTCAGTTTCAGCTCGGCGTCGCCATGGGCGATCGAGGTGAAGCCGGCTTCGAAGGCACTCGGCGCCAGGTACACGCCGCCTTCCAGCATCAGGTGGAAGAAGCGCTTGAACAGGTCGGCATCGCTGCCCATCACATCATCAAAGGTGACGATGTCATCGGCGCCGCTGAAGTACAGGCCAAACATGCCGCCCGCTTGCGTGGTCACGAACGGGATACCGGCGGCGTCGGCGCGCTGTTGCAGGCCGTCCAGCAGGCGGGTGGTGTAGTCGGTCAGCTCGGCGTGGAAGCCCGGGCGGCTGATCAGGCGCAGGGTGGTCAGGCCGGCCGCCATGGCCAGCGGGTTACCCGAGAGTGTGCCGGCCTGGTACACCGGGCCCAGCGGCGCGATGTGCTGCATGATCTCGCGCTTGCCGCCGAAGCAGCCCACGGGCATGCCGCCCCCGATGATCTTGCCGAATGTGCTCAGGTCCGGCGTGACGCCGTAGTGCGCCTGGGCACCGCCGAGGGCAACGCGGAAGCCGGTCATCACTTCGTCGAAAATCAGCACCACGCCGTGCTTGTCGCACTGTTCGCGCAGGCCTTCCAGAAAGCCCGGGGCGGGCGGCACGCAGTTCATGTTGCCGGCCACCGGCTCGACGATGATGCACGCCACGTCCTGGCCGACTTCGCTGAGCATCTGCTCGACGGCGCCGATGTCGTTGAACGGCAGGGTCAGGGTGTGTTTGGCGAACGCTGCCGGTACGCCGGCCGAGCTGGGTACGCCTTGGGTCAGCGCGCCGGAACCGGCTTTGACCAGCAGGCTGTCGGAATGGCCGTGGTAGCAGCCTTCGAACTTGATGATGCTGTCGCGGCCGGTGAAACCACGGGCCAGGCGAATCGCACTCATGGTGGCTTCGGTGCCGGAGCTGACCATGCGCACCATCTCCATCGAAGGCACGATGCTGCAGACCAGATCGGCCATCTCGGTTTCCATGGCGGTCGGCGCGCCGTAGGACAGGCCGTGTTCCAGCTGCCTGCGCACGGCGTCCAGCACGTCGGGGTGGCTGTGGCCGAGGATCATCGGGCCCCAGGAGCCGACGTAATCCACGTAGCGCTTGTCATCTTCGTCGGTGACGTAGGCGCCTTCGGCATGCTTGAAGAACAACGGCGTGCCGCCCACGCTTTTGAACGCACGCACGGGGGAGTTCACACCGCCGGGGATGTGTTTCTGGGCATCGGCAAACAGGGTTTCGGAACGAGACATGGTGAGGGCTCTCTGAATTCAGGATTTGATGAGTTCGTTGAAGGCGCGGGCGCGGCGCGTGACTTCCTGGGTACTGTCGGCACCGAACAGGCCGTGGACCACGGCCAGCAGGTCGGCACCCTGGGCCACCAGCGGTGCGGCGTTTTCCAGGGTGATGCCGCCGATCACGCAGATCGGCACATGCAGGCGCTTGCGGGCCTCGGCGAGCATTTCAACGGTGGCGGCCGGAGCGCCCGGCTTGGTGTTGGAATTGAAGAAGCGGCCGAAGGCGACATAGCTGGCGCCTTCTTTTGCCGCCTGTTCGGCCAGTTCGATCTGGCCGTGGCAGGTGGCGCCGATGATCGCCTTGGAACCGAGCAACGCACGGGCCGGTGTCAGTGGGCCGTCGGTCTGGCCCAGGTGCACGCCGACGCCCAGGCGTGCGGCCAGGTCGAAGTCATCATTGATAATAAGCTGGGTCTTGTAGCGCGAGCACAGCTCCCGCAGTTTTTCGGCTTCGCGCAGGCGCCGGGCTTCATCGCTGCTTTTGTCGCGGTACTGCAGCAGGGTCACGCCACCGTCCAATGCCGCTTCGACGTAGGCGAGGAACTTGCCGGCCAACAGTTGGCTGTCGGTAATGGCGTAAAGGCCACGTAGTTTCATCGGGCAGGCCTCTTGCTGTTAAGAGCAGATAGTTACGAGCAGAAATCCAGTGGCAGACGGCGCGGTACGAACTGGCCCTGGCCGAGTTGTTCGGCGTCACGCAGGGTGCGCCAAGTGTAGTTAAGTGCCGACTGCACCGCACTCACCAGCCCTTCGCCTTGGGCGATCCGTCCGGCCAGGGCGCTGGCCAGGGTGCAGCCCGACCCGTGATAGCTGCCGGGCAGGCGCTGGCAGGTAAAGGTCTGGCGCGTGCCATCACGGCTGTAGAGACGGTTGTGCACTTCGTGCTCATCGCCATGGCCGCCGGTGATCAACAGATGCTTGATAAACGGCAACAGCTTCTCGGCGCATTCGTCGGCGGTGCCCTCGGGCAGTTCGGCGAGGATACGGGCTTCAGGCAGGTTCGGCGTGGCGATCAGCGACAACGGCAACAGCCGCTCGCGCATGGCATAGCCGACTTCGTCCTTGCCCAGGCTGCCGCCGCCGCCGGCGCGCAGCACCGGGTCGCACACCACCGGCAGGTGCGGGTGCGCCTGCAGCAGTTCGACCACGGTGTCGACCATCGCGGTGGAGCCGAGCATGCCCAGCTTGACCGCCGCCACGTCGGAGTCACCGAGGACGGCATTGGCCTGGGCCATTACCCACTCACGGTCCAGTACGCGGAAATCGCTGACATTGACGGTGTTCTGCACGGTCAGGGCAGTGACGGCCGGGGCCGCATGGCAGCCTTGGGCGAGGAGGGCTTCGATATCTGCCTGCAAGCCGGCGCCACCACTGGGATCATGGCCGGAGAGACAGAGGACAACGGGGCGAGAGCTGTAGATATTCATGGTGCGCGAGCTTACCACCAAACGCTTTTGGCGGGGCCTTCGGGCGATGGTTGAATGTTGTCGCGCAAACGCCGCTTTTTTGGCGTGTGCTCGGCTGCGAAAACGCTCTGAAAGCCTTGTTCTAGAGCCTTTCAAAAAATTATTTCAATGGTGTCCAATGGCCTTTAGCGGCTATGCTAAAGTGGATTCAAACAACTTAACTGTACCGCCGGTGTACGTCTTCTCAAAAGGAATGGGGGGCTTTTGACATAACCGGACAGGCCACGCTGGGGCTCGCATGCGCTATTTGCTGATCTTATTGTTGTGCGGGCTACCGATGCTCGCCAGCGCCATCGAGTTCAACCAGGACACCCGAAGCCTGCCGCTGGGCCGAGCCATGCAAGTGCTCGAAGACCCCACCGATGCCCTCACCATCGCCGAAGTAAGCTCCCCCGCCTACGCCGCTCAATTCAAGCACCATGACAAAGCCACCCTCAACGCCGGCTATTCGCGCTCCGTGTTCTGGCTCAAGGTCGACCTGCATTACGTGGCCAGGGACCCCCGTGCCCCCCGCACCTGGTTCCTGGAGTTGGCTTACCCGCCGCTGAATCATCTGGACCTGTACCAGAACGATGGCACCGGTAACTATCGGCTGGCCAGCCGCACCGGCAGTGCGCTGCCTTTTTCCAGCCGTGAAGTCAGCCAGAGCAACTACCTGTTCAAGCTCAATTTCGTGCCCGACCAGCAGCAAACGCTCTACCTGCGCCTGCAAAGCGAGGGCTCGATCCAGGCGCCGTTGACGCTCTGGGCCGGCACCGCTTACCTGGAGCAACAACCGCTGCGCCTGTCTGTGCTGGGGGTGATCTATGGCGTCCTGCTGGGGATGCTGGTCTACAACCTGTTCATCTACCTGAGCGTGCGCGACACCAGCTACCTGTATTACATCCTCTATATCGCCTCGTTTGGCCTGTACCAACTGTCGGTCAATGGCGTGGCGGTGCAGTACTTCTGGCCGAACAGCCCGTGGTGGGCGAATGCGGCGGTGCCGTTGCTGATCGGTTCGGCGGCGCTGTTCGGCAGCCTGTTCGCCCGCAGCTTCCTGCATACCGCGCAGCACAGCCGCTGGCTCAACCGGCTCTTGCTGGCACTGGCGATGTGCGGCGGCGTAGTGATGGCGCTGGCGCTGCTGACCAGCTACGCCCTGGCCTTGCGCCTGGCGACCGGCCTGGCGCTGGTATTCACCGTGACCATCTTCGTCGCCGCCATCAAGGCCTGGTACTGCGGCCAGCGAGTGGCGCGGTATTTCATCATCGCCTGGTCGGCGTTCCTGCTGGGCGGGGTGGTGAACACGCTGATGGTGCTGGGCTACTTGCCCAATGTGTTCCTCACCATGTACGCCAGCCAGATCGGCTCGGCAATTGAAGTGGCGCTGTTATCCCTGGCCCTCGCCGACCGCATCAATGCCATGCGTGAACAACAGGCACAGATCCTGTTCGATGCCAGCCAGAAGCTCGAAGTGCTCAACCAGCAACTGGCCCGCAGCAACCGTCTCAAGGATGAATTCCTCGCGACGCTGACCCACGAACTGCGCACGCCCATGAACGGTGTGATCGGCTCCCTTGAGCTGATGCAAACGGTGCCGCTGGACGACGACCTGGCGCAGTACCAGCAAACGGCCGCCGGTTCGGCACGGGACATGATGCGCATGGTCAATGGCATCCTCACCCTCACCGAATTGCAGGCCGGGCGCCTGAGTGCCCAGCCTCGGGTATTCAGCCTGCGGGGCGTGCTCGACACCCTGCGCCAGCAATTCACCACCAGTGCCCAAGGCAAAGGCCTGGCGTTTTCCATCGATGTGGCCGATGAGCTGCCGGACCGCATGGTGGGCGACGCCGACAAACTGCTCCAGTGCCTGGATTGCCTGTTGGACAATGCGTTCAAGTTCACCCGCGAAGGTTCCGTGCGCCTGCGGGTGGTGGGTGTGACTCACAGTGACGGCGATGTGCGCCTGAGCTTCATTGTGACCGACACCGGTATTGGCTTCGCCTTCCTTGACGAGGCGACCTTGTACCAGCGCTTTTTCCAACTCGATGGCTCCATGACCCGCGAATACGGCGGCCTGGGCATCGGCCTGGCCATCTGCCGGCAATTGATCGAGCTGTTGGGCGGGCGCCTTACCCATCATTCCGAGCCGCACAAGGGCAGCCGCTTCCAGCTGGACGTGAACGTCAGCCCGGTGCCGATCGAGGCAAAACCGGCGCCCGGCCGGCAACGCGCGCCCCAGGATTGCGCGGTATTGCTGGTGGATGACAACAGCGTCGGCCAGTTGGCGGTGCGCGGCATGTTGCTCAAGCTGGGTTACCGGGTGAAAACCGTTGACAGTGGCCCGGCGGCGTTGGCGGCCTTGCAGGGGCAAAGCTTCGACGCGGTCTTGCTGGATGTGCCCGAAGGCGGCTTCTCGTTGTGTTGTCAGATCCGTGCACTGCCGGGCTGCGGTGAATTGCCGGTGATCGCCTTGAGTACGTCGCTGAATACGTCCGAGCGCGAGCGCGGTCATGGCATCGGCATCACCGACCGCCTGGCCAAGCCGGTGCGCTTCGAGGCGCTGCAGTCGGTACTGGAGCGCCGCTTGTTGAGCGCGCTCGAGGGCGAAAGCGCCGGGCATTCGGCGGGTATGCCACTTTTTTAACCCGGATGACGGTGCTTAACTGAAAAAACCGGCCTCAATCGATCTGCGCCTTTCTTTATGGGTAGGTGCGCATTCGACAGGGCCTTTTTCCAGGAGGCCCGTCATGAACCTGCATCAGTTCGCCGAAACCCACGACGTCACCAACCAGCCGCCCTCCCTGGACGGCACCAACCTGTACCGCATCGACGTGCCCCTGCAAGACTGGTCGCGGCGCTTTGGCGCCGGCTGGGCGCAGGCGCGCATCGATGCGTACGGGGCGTTGGCCGGCGGGCCGCTGATGGCGGCCGGGTTCCTGGCCAACCAGAACAAACCGGTGTTCAGCAGCCATGACCGGTATGGGCATCGCATCGACCTGGTGGAGTTTCACCCGGCCTACCACGAGCTGATGCGCGCCGCGGTCGAGCATGGCCTGCCGTCGTTGCCGTGGGCCCATCCACAGTCCGGTGCCCATGTGGCGCGTGCGGCCATGACCTACCTGCACAGTCAGGCTGAGGCCGGCACCGGCTGCCCGCTGACCATGACTTTTGCCTGCGTCCCGGCCCTGCGCCTGCAACCCGACCTGGCGCAGACCTGGCTGCCGAAAATCCTCAGCACCCACTATGAACCGCGCAATGTCGGCATTGCCCACAAGGCCGGTGCAACCATCGGCATGGCGATGACGGAGAAGCAGGGCGGCACCGACGTGCGCGCCAACACCACCCGCGCCTATCCGGTGGGCGCCGGCGGGCCAGGGCAAGCCTATGAGCTGGTCGGTCACAAGTGGTTCTGCTCGGCGCCGATGTGCGATGCCTTTCTGACCCTGGCCCAGACCGACAAAGGCCTGACCTGTTTCCTGCTGCCCCGGCACCGCCCGGATGACACCCGCAACGAGTTCTATATCCAGCGCCTGAAAAACAAATTGGGCAACTGCTCCAATGCGTCCAGTGAAGTGGAGTTTCGTGGGGCCCTGGCCTGGATGATCGGCGAAGAGGGGCGTGGCGTGCCCACCATCATCGAGATGGTCGCCATGACCCGCTTCGATTGCATGGTCGGTTCCAGTGCCTTGATGCGCCAGGCGCTGACCCAGGCCAGCCATCACTGTGCTCATCGCCGGGTCGGTGGCCGTGTGCTCAGCGAGCAGCCGCTGATGCAAAACGTGCTGGCCGACCTCGCCCTGGAAAGCGAAGCCTCGCTGGCCTTGAGCATGCGCATGGGCTGCGCCCTGGACAACCTGGGCGATGAGCGCGAAGCCAAGTTCGCTCGGCTGGTAACGGCGGTGGGCAAGTATTGGATCTGCAAGCGCGCCCCGGCGATGATCAACGAAGCCGCCGAGTGCATGGGCGGCGCGGGCTATGTGGAGGACAGCATTCTGCCGCGCCTGTACCGTGAAGCGCCGGTGAATTCGACGTGGGAAGGTTCCGGCAATGTGCAATGCCTGGACGTGCTGCGCGTACTGTCCAAGGAGCCCGGCGTGCTGGAAGCGCTGTTTGTCGAACTCGGTGACGGGCATGGCGATAAGCAACTGGCACGGCATATCGAACACCTGAAGTCGGCGTTCATGGACACCCAGGACATCCAGTACCGCGCGCGGCAGTTGACCGAGGATATTGCCGTGGCTTTGCAGGCCAAGCTGTTGCTGGAGGCCGGTCATGCGGCGGTCAGCGATGGTTTTATCGCCAGCCGTTTGGGCCAGTCGTCTGGCCGCGTCTACGGCACTTTGCCGCGTGGCGTCGATGTCGGGGCCATCGTCGCGCGCTCAAGCCCCAATGTATCTGAATAAACACGGTCCAAATGTGGGAGGGGGCTTGCTCCCGATGGCTGAGTGTCAGTCAGCCTATCTGTAAACTGACCCACCGCTATCGGGAGCAAGCCCCCTCCCACAGGGATTGCAGCCCTCTTGAGAGGGCACTCCAATTCAAGGTTTGCGTCTGACAGGGATACAGGCAAGATAAAGGCCTGCAAGTCAGAACACAGGATGCTTACCGTGACCGAAGCTTTTGTTGTCGTTCAAACCGCCGAAGAAGCCGTGGATCGGCTGGCGGCCCTGCATGAGCGGGCTACCGGCGCGCTCAATCAAGCCCTCAAGCAATACCTCAAGGACCGCGTCGAACCCGACGCCGAACAACGCGCGCTGTTTCGCTACCCGGAACTGCGCCTGACTTACCACTGCCACGGCGAAGTCCCACAGACTACCCGGGCGTATGCCAAGGTCCAGTTACCCGGGACCTACAGCGTAACCGTCACGCATCCGGCAGCGTTCCGTAAGTATTTGCTGGAACAACTGGTGCCGCTGATGCACGACTTCACCGTGACCGTGGAAGTGGGCGTCAGCCAGCAGAACATTCCTTATCCGTACGTGGTGGAGCAGGGCGACGAACTGGCCGGCTCCGGAGTGACCGCCGCGACCTTGGCGCGCGTGTTCCCCAGCACCGACCTGTCGGCCGCCACCGATGGCATCGCCGATGGCCTCTACGACTGGGAAAACACCGACCCGCTGCCCCTGGCCCTGTTCGATGCGGCGCGCGTGGACTTTTCCCTGCGTCGGCTGGTGCATTACACCGGCAGCGACTGGCGCCATGTGCAGCCGTGGATCCTGCTGACCAACTACCACCGTTATGTCGACCAGTTCATCCTGCATGGCCTGGAACAACTGCGCAGCGACCCGCGTTTTATCCGCATGGTGCTGCCGGGCAACGTCATCATCGACAAGAGCATGGACCACGGCGAAGCCTCGGCGATTGCCGCCGGCGTAGTGTGGCACCGCTACCAGATGCCGGCCTATCACCTGCAGGCCAGCGATGGCCACGGCGTGACCCTGGTGAACATCGGTGTTGGCCCGTCCAACGCCAAGAACATCACCGACCACCTGGCGGTGCTGCGTCCGCATTGCTGGCTGATGATTGGCCACTGTGGCGGCCTGCGCCAATCCCAGACCATCGGCGACTACGTACTGGCCCACGCCTATATGCGCCGCGATGGGATTCTCGACCGGGTGGTACCGCCGAACATCCCGATCCCGGCCCTGGCCGAAGTGCAGATGGCCTTGCAGCAGGCGGCGGCGAATGTTACCGGTGAGAAAGGCGAAGAACTGAAAAAACGCCTGCGTACCGGCACCGTGCTGACCTACGACGACCGCAACTGGGAACTGCGCTGGGCTCAGGAACGGCCGTTGATCAACCTGTCCCGCGCCGTGGCGGTGGACATGGAAAGCGGCACCATCGCCGCCCAGGGCTACCGCTTGCGCGTACCGTACGGCACGTTGTTGTGTGTGTCGGACAAGCCACTGCACAGCGAGATCAAGCTGCCGGGCTCGGCCAACGCGTTCTACGAACGTGCGGTCAGCCAGCACTTGAAGATCGGTATCGAGGCGGTGGACCTGTTGCGCACCGAACTCAACTCGCTGCACTCGCGCAAACTGCGCAGCTTCGACGAACCGCCGTTCCGCTAAGCGGTTGGGATGGTCATTTAGCGGTCAGGCCACTAGCATTGTCGGTCCTGACCGTTAGATGTTCCTTTACCATGTCCCGTCCCACCCGTCCCGATTCGCGCCGCCCTGGCGTGAAACCTCCGTATTCTGCCGCGCGCCGTGTTGCCAAGGCGCCACCGGCCGAGCCGAAGTTGGTCTTGTTCAATAAACCCTTCGATGTGCTGACCCAGTTCAGCGACGAAGGCGGGCGCGCGACGCTCAAGGACTTTATCGACATCCCCGGCATCTACCCGGCAGGTCGCCTGGACCGTGACAGCGAAGGTCTGTTGTTGCTGACCAACGACGGCCAGCTGCAGGCGCGTATTGCCGACCCCAAGCACAAGCTGGCGAAAACCTACTGGGTGCAGGTGGAGGGCGAACCCACCGAAGCATTGCTGCAACGCCTGCGCGACGGCGTAGAGCTCAACGACGGCAAAACCTTGCCCGCCGAGGCCCGGCGTTTGGATGAGCCGGCGTTATGGCCGCGCAACCCGCCGGTGCGCTTTCGCAAAAACCTACCGACGTACTGGCTTGAACTGGTGATTCGAGAGGGGCGTAACCGCCAGGTTCGGCGCATGACCGCCGCCGTGGGCCTGCCGACCTTGCGCCTGGTGCGGGTGCGTATTGGCGATTGGACAATCGACGGCCTGGACCAAGGCCAATGGAAGGAAGTGCCGGCGCGTTTATAAAGCGCCGGATTCGATGAGGCCGATCACTACGCTCTTGATGATGAACGCGGCCACGCCCAGGCCCAGTACGAAAAACAGGATGAACGAACCAAAGCGCCCGGCCTTGGATTTCTTCGCCAGGTCCCAGACGATAAAGCCCATGAAAATGATCAGGATAGTGACCAGGCCGGTCATCATCCATTCTTCGAACAGGGCGGGGTCGATGTTGTTCATGGGCTCTTCCAACGGGGCAGGCGGCAAGTATACGGCAGTGGCACAGGCGCAACATTGACCTGCGTCGGTGCGTCGCACGCAGACTTCACTGTTGAAACACGGGCCAAATGTGGGAGGGGGCTTGCCCCCGATAGCGGTGTGTCAGGCTGTGTATCTGGTGACTGATACTCCATCGGGGGCAAGCCCCCTCCCACATTTGATCTTCATTGTTCATGGGATCAGGTGCGCAGGTGGGTCAGCGGCAGCTCGGTGCTGTTGAGCACCTGGTTCAGCACAAAGCTCGAGCGCACGCTGGTCACGCCTTCGATCCGGGTGAGGTGGCCCAGCAGCAGTTTCTGATAGTGGTCCATGTCCGGCACCACCACTTTCAACTGATAGTCCGCATCCATCCCGGTGACCAGGCTGCATTCCAGCACCTGGGGCAGGGTGCGGATGGCCGCTTCGAAGTTCTCGAAACGCTCGGGGGTGTGGCGGTCCATGCCGATCAGCACATAGGCGGTGAGGCTCAGGCCGAGCATCTTGCGGTCGAGCAGGGCGACCTGGCGCGCGATGTAGCCGTCGTCCTCTAACTGCTTGACGCGGCGTGAGCAGGGCGAAGGCGACAGGCCGATACGCTCGGCCAACTCCTGGTTGGAGATCCTCGCGTCGCGCTGCAATTCCGCCAAAATACTCAGGTCGTATCGGTCAAGCTTGCTCATTGGGTTGGCCTTTGTCGTAACTATTGCGGTGAATTATCCATGAAGGGTTAAAAATTGCGCAAGCACTGTTTATTGACGCAATCTTCGCAATCATCTGTCCGGCGCTGGCCTGTATCGTTATCAACAGAATCACCGCCTGGACAACAGTCCACAGCAGCTCGCCCAATCAGGCTTGCTGCGGCCGCCACCCCAGCAGGGTCGAGCCGGCCTCCAGGCTGCACACTGTCCACAAGACGGCGTGAGGTGAGCCAACGTCAAAAGCGTTGAGCATGGACGAAGTTCTCAAGGGGTGGCCGACGGGTCACCCCTTTTCTTTTGCCTTAAGAAAATTGTTCCTGTGACTGATAACCTGTCTCAGAACCGGGCGGGGCTTTTCCAGTCTCATCTATGAGGCCGGACCTTCCAGGCCCTTATCCGCAGTGAGGAATAGCATGAAGCGCATCTGGCGTATGGCAGGTGTAGGTTTGCTGATGGTCACCTTCGGCACGCAAGTGATGGCCGACGAGCCGCGCCCTGAGGGTGGCGGCCAGCATGAAAGAGGGCCGGAGGGCGGTCGGCAAGGGCAAGGTAACGAACAGCCGCGCCCGCAGAATAACCAACCGCGCCCGCAGCCCCAGAACAATCAACCCCGGCCGGAAAATAATCAGCCACGTCCACAGAACCCGCATTTTGATCGCGCCGAGCAATCGCCCCACGGTGGCGGGCAGTGGCAAGGTCGCCCGCAAGGTGCCGAACAGCCTCGGCCAGCCCCGCAGCCTGCGAACAACCTGCCGATCCAGAGTCGCCCCGATACCGTGCGCCAGACCCAGGAACCGCGTCAGGGTTACTACCGTGACATTCCTCGACGCAACGACGACAACCGCAATTGGGAGGCCGGCGGCCCAGGTTCGCGGCCTGGCTACAACGGGCATCCCAACGATAACCGCTGGCCAGGTCGCCCCGACGGCCATGGCAACGGCTGGGGCCCCGGCCCCCAGTATCGGCCTGGCTATGTTGTCGACCGCTTCCCCGACCGCAACTACCGGGTGCCGTACCGTGGCCAGGATTACTTCTTCTCCGGCGGCTACTGGTACCGCCCCCAAGGCCCACGCTATGTGGTCGTGGCGCCGCCGTATGGCATCCGCGTGCATTACCTGCCGGACTATGCGCGTGAAGTGTGGGTAGGTGGCTCGCTGCTGTTCCTGGCCGCTGGCGCCTACTACGCCTACGAACAAAGCACCCAGCAATACGTGGTGGTGCAACCGCCGACGCAAGTGCCGGCACCGCAGCCAGCACCCCAAGGCAATGGCTATGACGTGGTGGCCTATCCCGCCAACGGGCAGTCACCGGCGCAAGTGCAGCAGGACGGCTACGACTGTTATCGCTGGGCAGTGCAACAAAGCGGCTTCGACCCGCAGGCGGTCACCTACGCCCCTGACCCGGCGGTGGTGCAAACCTACCGCCAGGCCCAGGGCAACTGCCTGAGCAGTCGCGGGTATCAGGTGCAGTACTAGGCCTTGGCGCCCGTGACCACTTCCCGTGGGTCGGCGTGCACCAGCACTTCGGCCCGCGGGTAGGCTGCGTGAATGGCATCGGCGGCCTGGTCGCTGATGCCGTGGGCCACTGACAGCGTCAACTCCCCCGGCAGTTCCAGGTGCAACTGCACGAACCAATGGTTGCCGGAGATGCGCGTGCGCAGGTCATGGGCACCCAACACCCCCGGTACGCCTCGCGCCAGTTCCAGCATGTGCTGGCTGACGTCCGGCGGCAGTTCCTCGTCCATCAACACCGCAAAGCTTTCCCTGGCGATCTGGATCGCGCTCCACAAAATGTAGGCAGCGATGCCCAGGCCGAACCAGGCGTCGACTTGATGAAAGCCCATGCCCGCCAGCACCAGCGCCACCAGGATGCTGCCGTTGAGCAGCAGGTCCGAGCGGTAGTGCAACGAGTCTGCCCGCACGGCATTGGAACCGGTTTCGCGCACAACCCGGTGTTGCAGCATCAGCAGCGCCACGGTCAGTACCAGGGAAAATACAATCACCCCGATGCTCAGCCACGGCGCGCCGACCGGTTCCGGATGCTGCAGGCGCTCGTAGGCCTGCAAGGCGATCAACACCGCACTGCCACCAATGAACAACGCCTGGGCCATGCCCGCCAGCGACTCCGCCTTGCCATGGCCGTAACGGTGATCGTCATCGGCCGGGCGCAGGGCGTAATGCACGGCCAGCAGGTTCAGCAGCGAGGTCACGCCATCGAGCAGTGAGTCGGTCAACCCGGCGAGCATGCTCACCGAGCCGCTGAGCCACCAGGCAATCGCCTTGGTGACGATCAACGCACAGGCCACGCCCACCGAGGCGCGGGTGGCCAGGCGCAACAGCCGGGCGTGTTCGGGACTGCTGGTCATAAACGTTCCTTAGGCGGCGGGTTTCAGGCCCAGGAGCGCAAGTTGTTGCACGCTGCCCTTGAACTGGATCATGCGTGGGTCGTCCAGCGGCAGGGTGCGGCCGGTTTCCTTCTGGATGATGCTTTGCAGCTTGGCGTTGTCGACCTTGCCGTCGGCGCCGATGGCTTCGTGGAGTTTTTCCGGGTCGACCTGGGCAGTCTTGCCGGGTTCGAAATAGATCGCGCCCGTGGCGAAGTCGACGCCGAACGCGATCAGGCCAGGGATCACGTAGAACAACAGGCCCACGGCATCGAGCACGGCAATGGTCGGGTCGATCTTGCCATCGATCTGGCCACGGCGGTCGGGGTAGAAAATCGACCCGCAGGCGGTGAGTTGGCTCAGCAGGGTGACGGCGAGGACACCGCCGATGACACGGGAAGCGATACGCATGGAGACTCTCCTGAACACGGTTGATACGGGACTATATAGCACTGCCATTGAGACCAGCGTCGGCATCCGGCAGTTCGCCGTTATACTCGCCGCTCTGCTTTGGAGCCAGTATGAATTCGTTGCCGATCGATGATGTTTTACCCGCCCTGCGTGACGCCTTGGCGAATCGCCATGAAGCCGTGCTGGAAGCGCCGCCCGGCGCCGGTAAAACCACCCGCGTGCCCTTGGCCTTGTTGAATGAGCCCTGGCTGGCCGGGCAGACCATCCTGATGCTCGAACCCCGGCGCCTGGCCGCCCGCGCCGCCGCGGAACGCCTGGCCAGCGAACTGGGGGAGAAAGTCGGTGAAACCGTCGGCTATCGCATCCGTCTCGACAGCAAGGTCGGACCCAACACGCGCATCGAAGTGGTCACCGAAGGCATCCTCACCCGTCGTTTGCAGGACGATCCGGCACTGGACGGTGTCGGCCTGCTGATCTTCGACGAATTCCACGAGCGCAGCCTCGACGCCGACCTGGCACTGGCCCTGAGCCTGAACGGCCGCGACCTGTTTCGCGACGAGCAACCGCTGAAAATCCTGCTGATGTCCGCCACCCTCGAAGGCGAGCGCCTGGCCAGCCTGATGGACGACGCGCCGATCCTGCGCAGCGAGGGGCGCATGTTCCCGGTGCAGATGCGTTGGGGGCGGCCGTACCAGGCCGGTGAATTTATCGAGCCGCGTGTGGTGCAAACCATCCTCGAAGCCCTGCACGATGAAACTGGCAGCGTGCTGGTGTTCCTGCCGGGCCAGGCGGAAATTCGCCGGGTCAATCAGCAACTGGCCGACGCCCTGGGGAACAGCCCTGACGTGTTGCTCTGCCCGCTGCATGGCGAGCTGGACCTCAACGCCCAGCGCGCGGCCATCGATCCGGCACCGGCCGGTAAACGCAAAGTGGTGCTCGCCACCAACATCGCCGAGACCAGCCTGACCATCAACGGCGTGCGTGTGGTGATCGATGCCGGGTTGGCGCGGGTGCCGCGTTTCGACCCCGGCAGCGGCATGACCCGCCTCGACACTCAGCGCATCTCCCGCGCCAGCGCCACCCAGCGCGCGGGCCGGGCCGGGCGCTTGGAGCCAGGGGTGTGTTATCGGTTGTGGTCCGAAGACCAGCATGAAGGGCTGGCCGCATACGGCAGTGCGGAAATCCTCGCCGCAGACCTCGCCGGTTTGGCCTTGCAACTGGCGCGCTGGGGCGTCACGCCCCCACAGCTCGTCTGGCTCGATGTGCCACCCACCGCCGCCTATGCCCAGGCCCAGGATTTGCTGGTACGCCTCGGGGCCTTGAATGACGAAAAACTCACGGCACATGGCCAGAAGATGGCCGAGCTTCCGGCCCATCCACGCATCGCCCATTTGTTGCTGCGCGGGCAAGACCTTGGGCTGGCGGCCACGGCCTGTGATGTCGCGGCACTGTTGGGTGAGCGCGATATTTTGCGTGGTGGCGGCGCGGATTTGCACAGCCGCCTGGCGCTGATGTCCGGTGAAGAGCGTGCACGCGGTACTCAAGGCGGCGTGCAACGCGCCAAGCAACTGGCGCGGCAATACCGTGGCTATTTGAGAGGCCAGGCGACCCGGCCGGTGGCCGACCCCGACCACCCGCGCTGGCTCGGTGCGTTGCTGGCGCTGGCCTACCCGGACCGTGTCGCCCAGCAACGCCGCCCCGGTGGTGCCGAATACCGTTTGGCCAACGGCCGCGCCGCGCTGTTCGCCGAGGCCGACAGCCTGATGAAACAACCTTGGCTGGTGATCGCCGACCTCGGCAGCCGCCAGGGCCAGCGCGAAGAACGCATCTACCTCGCGGCAGATTTTGACCCGACGCTGTTCGACACGGTCCTCGCCGAGCAAGTGCGCAACGTCGATCAACTGGACTGGGACGAACGCGAAGGCGTGCTGCGCGCCGAACGCCAGCGCAAAGTCGGCGAGCTGGTGCTCAGCCGCGAACCGCTCACCGGTCTCGACGAATCCGCACGCAGCCAGGCGCTGGTCAACCTGGTGCGGCGCAAAGGTCTGGAGTTGCTGCCCTGGACCCCTGAACTGCGCCAATGGCAATCCCGCGTCCTGCTGCTGCGCCAGTTGGACGCCGGCAAAAGCAGCGAATGGCCCGATGTCAGCGACAGCGCCTTGCTCGCCGGCCTGGAGCACTGGCTGATGCCCTACCTGGGCAAAGTCTCGCGCCTGAGTCACTTCGCCAACCTGGATATTTCCAGCTACCTGCACAACCTGTTGCCCTGGCCGCTGCCCCAGCGCCTGGACGAACTGGCGCCGCAGCATGTGAAGGTGCCATCGGGTTCATCGGTGCGGTTGGACTACAGCGAACAGCCACCGATCCTGGCGGTGCGCTTGCAGGAACTGTTCGGCCTGGCCGACACCCCGCGCATTGCCGGCGGGCGCCAGGTGGTGAAGTTACACCTGTTGTCCCCGGCACGGCGGCCGGTGCAGGTGACCCAGGATTTGGCGAACTTCTGGCGCAGTACCTACGCCGAAGTGAAGAAGGATCTGAAGGGCAGGTATCCCAAGCATTACTGGCCGGATGATCCGCTGATAGCCGAGCCGACCGCGCGGATCAAACCCCGGAAGTCGTAACGCCAAAGATCCAAATGTGGGAGGGGGCTTGCTCCCGATGGCGGTGGATCCATTACAGATGAGCTGACTGACACACCGCCATCGGGAGCAAGTCGAATCGTCGCACCGCCCCTCCCACATTAATCCTGTTGTGTGGGTTATTGCGCCGCGGGCAGCAGGAACCGTGCAATCACCGGCAGATGGTTGGAAATACGCAACGTATCCTCCTGCCTCACCTTCGCCTCCACCCGCTTGATTCGCGGGCTGTAGAACAGGTAGTCGACGGTGCGATCCGGACCATCGAGGCTCGGGTCATTGGGGAAATACGTCAGCCATTTCTCACGATCAATCCCGCTGGATTGGCTGTTGCTCGGGATCATCGGGTACTTGTCCCACAGTAAATGCAGCTCACTGTCCGGCGAATACTGCCCGCGCTTGCCCGCCTCCAAACGCAGGAATTGCCCCAGGGGCAGCAGGTTGAAATCCCCGCCGATCAGCCAGGGCGTGCCACGGCCTTCGAATTTATCCAACAGCTTGACCGTGCTGATGACCTGCTCCTGCACCGCACTGCGCCCCGGCGCGTCGCCATCCAGGCGGGTGTTGAGCACCGCCAGTTGGCCGCCATCGCTCAGGGGCAGGTAGGTCAGCAGCAAGGCCGGCTTGGGTTGGAACTGGCGGCTGAGGATGTTGGCGTCCGGCGCCGGCAATTGCAGGCGCTCGGCGTGTTCGATCTGGTAGCGGCTCAGGGTCGCCAGCTTGCGGCCGACGCTGCCGAAGATATGCCGGTCGGGCACGAAGTCGGCTTTCCAGTCGAAGGCCTGGGCGCTGCACGGGTAGAGGTCGACCAGGCGCTCCTGCAAAAGCGCCAGCTGGTCCTGATAGTGGGAAGGCTTGGCGTTTTCGTCGAGTTCCTGCAACAGCAGGATGTCGGGTTGTTCGTCGCGAACCACCCGCGCCACTTCGTCGAGGCTGGCGGCCATGTCCTCTACGGTAGGGCGGTCGTCCGGGCCGCTGCCGTCGGCGGTGTCGTACCAGAACACGTAGTTCTTGCCGGCCAGGTATTGCACGTTCCAGGTCATGACCTTGAGCGCCTGCCCGGGCAACAGGGTTGGCGCTCGGGGCGCGACGCAGCTGACGGGCAGGGTTTCCTTGGCGGCGGGGCGCCAGGTCAGGCTGTAGATCAGGGCCGTCAGCAGGCCTGCGACGATCAGCAGGCCCAGCAGGGTGATGCGCAATAAACGGGTCATCGGCTCGGCTTATGGCGTTTCAGGAGTGGCGTGGAGCATATCACCGCGCGTCGGCATCGCCACCGATCAGCATGAATAAACGGAACAGCACCACGCTGGTGAACAGTTGCAGGAAGCTGTGGGCGCTGTCCATCAACAGCCCCAGCAACGGCGCTGGGTTGGGATAGGCCGCGACGCTGGCGCCCTTGAGCAGCCACAGGGGCGTCATGACACACAGCAGGCACACCAGGATTCGCCAGAAATGCCCACGGGTCAGGCGCAAACTCTCCTTCATCGCCTCCAGCGCCGGCATGCCGCGCAATACCAGCAGGTACTCGGCGAACGCCAACACCACCATCAGCCACAGGCCCGGCAGGAAATACAGCGACAGGCCCAGCAGAATCAGGAGGGTACTCATGGCGGTCAGCAGGGCGAAGCGGGGCCACAGGGTCAGGGCCATGGCCCAGATGTCCTTGGTGCGCGGCGACTCGCCACGGGTGCGCGCGTCGAGAAACAGGATCAAGGCACCGGTGTACAGCGGGTACACCAGCAAACCCACCACCACGCTGTAGCCGGGGAACGCATCCGCGCCGAGCGTGTGGTCGAGCAACTGTTGCAGCAGGGCTTCGAGGATCACCAATGGCAGGCACAGTTGGACGATTGCGCCCAGGTTGCCTCGGGTAAAACGGAAGGAGTCGCGCAATACGTCTAACGGATTCATCGGGTTCATCGCAGGCCTGAAAGCAAGGGCAACACTTTAACCGATCATGGCCAGCGGTAAGCAAATGTAAACCTTGAGTAAAGACCATTGAAACAACTCGTAACACCCCCATAACGGTGAAGCACCTGGCCTGATCACAGGCAAGGCCACGATTTCTACCGGCAATCTAACGAGGTCGCCATGAACAGCGAAGAGCAAACCCTGATCGATGGACTGTTTTCACGGTTGCAGCAAGCCGAAACGGACTCAGCCCCCCGCGACGCCCAGGCCGAAGCGCGGATCAAGGAGCATATGACTCGCCAACCGGCCGCCGGGTACTACATGACCCAGTCGATCCTTGTTCAGGAACACGCGCTCAAGAGTCTCGACGCGCAGAACAAGCAACAGGCGCAGCAGATCCAGCAATTGCAGGATGAGTTGCAGCGGGCCAAGTCGGCGCAACCGGCCCCGGCGAGCAGCGGTGGTTTCCTGTCGAGCATCTTTGGCGGCGGTTCCCGTGACCCGCAACCGGCCCAGAGCGCTCCGGCATCGTCGGGCGGTGGCTGGCGTGAACCGGCGCGGCCGTCCTTTGGCCAGCCAGCGCCGCAACAGAACTATCAACAGCCGCAGCAACCGGCCGCCGCCCCCATTGGCAGCGGGTTCTTGGGTGGAGCGATGAAAACCGCCGCCGGCGTGGCCGGCGGTGTGTTGCTGGCCGAAGGCATCAGCAGCCTGTTCAACCACAACTCGCAACAGCCGCAGGTGGTGGAAGAGATCATCCGTGAAGAGCCGGCGCCCGCCAGTGACAACGGCAACTGGGGCAACGACGACCAGAAGTTCGCCGGCAATGACAGCTGGGGCAGCGACAATGCCTCGGACAGCTTTGCCGACAGCGACTATTCCGACGATTCCTCTTCCTTCGGCGACGACGATTCCTTCGTCTGACCCTCCCGGCCCGGGGCGCTGAGCCGCCCCGGTCTGATTTTTCCCGGCAACCTTCTCGCGGCTGGCATACTGGCACCCTTTCCGGGCCCTGGCGCCTGGCTGTCATGGGGAAGTGCGGTGAAGAAAATTGCAGTGTTCGCCGATGTACAAAACCTCTACTACACCGTCCGCCAGGCCTATGGCTGCCATTTCAACTACGCCGCCCTGTGGGCTGATATCAGCTCGCGTGGGCAGATCGTCGAGGCCTATGCGTATGCCATCGACCGCGGTGACAGCAAGCAGCAGCAGTTCCAGCAGATCCTGCGCAACCTGGGGTTCACGGTAAAACTCAAGCCGTATATCCAGCGCAGCGACGGCTCGGCCAAGGGCGACTGGGATGTGGGCATCACCATCGACATCATGGACGCCGCCGACCACGTCGACGAAATTGTGCTGGCCTCGGGTGACGGCGATTTCGACATGCTGCTCGACCGCATCATCCACAAGCACGGCGTCGACGCCGTGGCCTACGGTGTACCGGGGCTGACGGCCAACTCATTGATACGTGCCGCCAGCCGCTACGTGCCGATCGAAGGCGCGTTGCTGCTCAAATAAGCACGGCGGCTTAATAAATAAAGGGTTAGACGGAGTTGGAACAGGTTTGGAACGTATAGCGGTCATCGACTTTGAAACCACCGGCATCACCCCGAGCAGCCACTGCCGGGCCACGGAAATCGCGGTGGTTATCCTCGAACGCGGCCAGATCGTGGACCGCTACCAGAGCCTGATGAACGCCGGTGTGCGCGTGCCCGGTTTTATCGAGCAACTCACCGGCATCAGCAACGCCATGCTGCGCAGCGCCCCGCCGGCCGAGCGGGTGATGAACGAAGTCAACGAATTCGTCGGCACCACGCCGCTGATGGCGCACAACGCCGCGTTCGACCAGAAGTTCTGGGATTTCGAACTGGGCTTGATCCGCCGCACCCGCCTGCAAAAATTCGCCTGCTCCCTGCTGCTGGCCCGCCGCCTGATGCCGGCTGCGCCCAACCACAAGCTCGGCACCCTCAACGCCTACGCGAAACTGCCCCACACCGGCCAGGCCCACCGCGCGCTGGCGGATGCAGAAATGGCCGCCAACCTCACGGCGCACCTGGCCCAGGAACTGCGGCGTACCCATGGCTTGCGCGAACTGTCCCACGACCTGCTGTGCACCCTGCAGAAAGTGCCGGCGGCGAAGATCAATGAGCATCTGAAGAAACATCGCGGGTTCTGATAGAACAACGCCGTTCAAAAAAATGTGGGAGGGGGCTTGCTCCCGATAGCAGTGTGTCAGCCAGTACATCTGGTGACTGACACTCAGCTATCGGGGGCAAGTCGAATCGTCGCACCGCCCCTCCCACATTGGTTATCTGTCGTTCATCGAGGCTGCACACACTCCAAAGCCCGATCCACCCCCCCCCCCTTCGCCATCTCCACCAAATGCATCGCCGCCCGCTGCTGCACATCCATCCCCTCACCCGACGCGTGCGCAGTGCCCACCGCGCAATGCAGCAAATCCGCCGCATGGGCGAGGGCGTCTTCGAGGCTCAGGTTGTCATTCAGGATGAAGGTGGGTGCATCCGGGGCGCAGGCTTTGAGGTAGTAGTCGATGGCTCGGCGATTGAGCAGGGCGTCTTCGCTGAGGAAACTGGGTGGATCGGGGGTGACTTTGACCATGTTGTAAATCCTTCCGCTAGGTTTGAAGCTGCAACCGTTCGCTTGCACACGAATTAGGGTGGCAGCAGTACGCGGGTGTGCAAGACCGGGGCGGAAAACCCAGCAGGCCGAATGGCCTCCCGCGCACAACTGCCATAGCATGCCAATGCCTGAAAAGCTGGCATAGGACGGTAAGGCTTTTGCGCATTTTCCACTGATCGGACTTGCACGTCCGGTCATCGAACATTCGATGACTGGGCGAGACTAGCTACCTGATCCGACGGAAACAAGGCCGTGGGATTCTCTCGGAAACGTCCCGCAAATGAAAGGGACCGGTCTTGCTGGCCACTTAAAAGTCAGACCTTTGAGAGGGGTTTTACAAATTCTCGGAGTAGTCAGTAGGTTGAGTCTTATCGCTCCGTCAGACCCTTCGGCACAGTCTTTTCCATTATTCACTCTGTCGAGTAAGAACATGTCTGATCGCCGTCGCGTACGGTAAGTGTGCAGCGTTACTCACCTCCTGCTGTAACTCCTGTATCCATTCCTCGTCTTCGGGAAATGCTTCGGCGATTTCAACAAAATAATCCATGGTCTGGAGGTAGCCGCTAAGTTCCGCGCGCCGAATTTCATTCAGCGCGCCGTCCAGACCGAGAATACGGATTGTCTCGCGTGCACGAAGATGATCGCGTGCGCTCAAGCCTGCCCGTGGTTCCACCGTTCCACCGGGTGTGAATACTAGAAAAGCATCGGGGTCTTCTATATCCGGTTTAATCAGAACGTCCGGTGGGTAGATTCCACATCGGTCTTTGGCCTTCCCGCAGGTGCCGGCGCGCTCGCATGAGCCGAACAGATTGTTCCAGTCATAAGTACCTTGCGGATACCGATCCCGTTGGCGGAAGTGCTCAATATGACGGTTTCCTGGGCTGATCGGTCCTTCACAGTAGGCGCACCGTGGACCTTGCATGAGCTCTAAAGATGCCCAAATACCGTCGCGTTCCTCTTGCGTTGGGCATGTGCGAGTCCATCTGTCTCGGCCGTGTCGGTAACGCTTCAGCTCCGAGGGAGGTTCATCCTGCCGACGTAGACGACGCATCTCAATACTCCCGGTTGCCGAGGTCGCGCGGAAGACGCTGCTTAATGACCTGCAATCGAATTTGCCGCTCACATTCGCGAATAACTGGATGGTCAGCGCCGAAATGAGACTCCAGCTTTGTTCTCAACGCGAGTCCGGCAGTCTGCTCGTGGAGATTTTGCTGAATCAGTGCCTGATAGTCAGAAACCCATGATGCCTCAGGCACATCAGGAACGGGGTCCACACCCATGATACGAGCGAGCAGGTCGGAACTGGCAACCCCTCGGGTCTGCCACTGTGGCTCGCTGACGCTGGTAATTCGACTAGAGGTCTCAGGATCGATTTCGGTACGCAAGATTCGGACGCTGTCCGAGGATACGGTGCTCAACACCTGAGGACTGTGGGTAGTAACGATAAGCTGCATGGCCGGAAATGCTTCGGTCAGGTTGAGCAGCACCACTTGCTGCCATTCCGGATGCAGATGCATGTCGACTTCGTCTATCAGCAACACGCCGGGAGTCTCTTGAGCTGCCTGTGCACCAAGGTGCCCGTTGAGCTTGGTCGCACGGAACGCGATATCGGCAACCATGCCAATCATGTTGCGAATGCCGTCGCTAAGCCACTCGACCGGCAACTCTCCAAATTGCTCATGGCGAGCGACCAATGCGTCACGAGTGAACGAATATTGAATGCCGCTCCAACCTGCTGGTTGGATACACGCATTCACCGCGCGACTAACTGACTGGATGTAGTCGTCGAATTCAGTTTTGGCAATGCTGGTCCCAGCTTCAAGAGCTTTGAGTTGGGCCTCCTTGGCATTCAGGCTCCAGTAGCGAAACCACTGCACAAACGATTTATAGCTAGAGGCCGGATCCAGGCAATCGGTATAGCCCACGGTTCTGGAGGTGCGTTGAATGTTCTTTGCGTCTGTCAGTTTCTTCTGCTGCCACAGTCGCCCCGTACCGTAGTACGCGATGAGTGGCAGAACAACTTCGGTGCCCGGAGTGCGCGCCGCTTCCTGCATGCGCTTGCCGTAGCTCACCAGCTCCTTGGCATCCTTGATCGAGGTCTTGGTCTTGGTCGTGCTTGATAAATGACGGCGCCAAATGGTCGATAGATCATCGGACAACTGATCCATCAAGCTTCCAGGAATGACCCCTGTCGCCTCGATCCGAGCCCCTTGGGGCGCGTATTCCATTTCGTTGGTTGTGGTTCGCCTGGCACGAAACTGGCGGATATCGCTGGGTTCAAGGTGTTTGCCTACCGCCTCATCGAACGCTCCCACGTAGGGGCCGAAGGCGACAGCGATGGCGTCCAGGATGGACGTCTTACCCGTACCGTTGGCCGCAACCAGCACGGTCAACTGCGGATGGAAGTCTATATCCATTGTTTCGAAGCAGCGGAAATCACGTAGCCGCAACCGCGAAAGCCGAAGCGAATTTATTCCGGCACTCGCCATATTTTTCTGCGTGCCCATGAGATCTCCAGACCGGCGCCTAAAGCCCTAGTCTACCTGTTGACCAACCCCCCAGCGTAGTTACTGGAGGAAATCCTGAATAGACTTTTTGATTCGGTAAAGTGCCAGTCTTCCCCTGAACATTCCAAATCCCAAGGGAGAGAACAAGCGGGTCCCTCGGCAGTGCGGCAACTGGCATCATCGGGGGCAAGCCCCCTCAGGTCACCGAACATTCGATGGCGGAGCGAGACTGGCTACCTGAGCCGACGGAAACAAGGCCGTTGGATTCTCTAGGAAACGTCCTGCAACTGAAAAGGATCGGTTTTGCTGGCCATGAAACAACAGCTCTTTTTGGGGAGCTTTTAGCTGCTTTCTGAATAGCCAGTAGGCTTAGCCCTACTGGCTCGTCGGACCTTTCTGGATTTTCCCTTCTGCCGCCTATCGCCTTGCGCGGCCACCTAACATCCCGCCTGTCATTTACGTAAAAGGATTACGTCATGCAGGAAATCGATCTTCACACAGCAATCATGCACAGCCAGTTTGAGCTCCAACGCAATGGAATTGATTTCGGCTCAACTTCAAGCATGGCGTTTCATTTAGGAAACACGATGACAAGTTGCCCGGCAGTCATGGTTTTACCTAATTCGCCAGGCTGGACCCATGGCGCCAGTTACCAGTTACTCAAGCCCGTTCATGCTGACTCCTCGGTGCCGAACACCACGTTTGACGAACTCTGGAAATGTACACAGCAACACTATGGCTTGACGGCCGCAACGGTTCTCACTGGCGCCGCGGGCATACCTATAAGCAAAATTGCCGTGGGCACTTGGGTTCATGTTGGCTCCAGCAAAACGACGAACCTGGCGAGTCTCATTGGAATGCGCTTTTTCCCTCGTACATTGATCAGGCAACCCACGGTGGCCAGAATGGCGAAAGCAACGTTTGGCACCGTCCGGGTATTTGGCATTATTGGACGAGGCATTCCTTTCGTTGCTGCGGGGTTGGCTGTCTTTGATCTAATCAGTATTGGTAAGTGTGCCTATGAGGCAAGAAATGGAAGGTAGCCCGACTAGAGCCGAGATCAGCGAAAAGGTGATTCAGCTATTCGTCGATATCATCGGTTTCATCGACCGAAGTCAGGTCACGGAGCAAACGGACTTCATCCATGACTTCAAGATTATTGATGATGATTTGACCTGCTTTGTCATGCAGATCAAGTGGCAATTCAACTTGCAAGCGACCCAGGAAGATTGGGATCACATCACCACCATTGAGCAAGTGGTCGATTTGATTGTTCAACGCTCACAGCTGTGTTGAAGCAACCGACGTCGTCGCGGGGAAGCCCGCTCGCCACAGGTGACGAGTTGCCCGGACTGTATGCGGTCTAGTGTGGGAGCTGGCTTGCCTGCGATGGCGTCGGTAGGGCCTACCTGCAAGTCAGGGAATAAACGCCATCACCGAGGCTGGTGATCCCGAACCGCCTTCCAGTCCCAGTACACCTATCACTAACGTGGCGCCCTTGGCCGGAAGCCGGTCGAGGTGGGTCAGGCATTCCAGCACAATCCCGTTTCCCGCCAACACGGCATGGTTTGTCGCGAAGGCGGTGCTTTGCCCTGGATCGACCCCGTGGGTATCAATGCCAACCCCGGCAATCTGGCGCTGTTCGAGTAAAAACCGAATCGCCGCTTCACCAATCCCAGGGAAGTGTGAGCCTTGCGCGTCCTGCCCAAAAAACGCTATCGGGTCGTTCCAGAGGTGTTGCCAGCCGGTGTACATCAGCACCACCGAGCCAGGTTCGATAAGCCCGTGCTGACGTTCCCACGCTTCAATATCCAGTGGGCTGATTTCGTAATCTGGATTGCTCTGGGTTTTACCGTGCACATCGATCACTACAGCGGGTCGCACCAAGTCTTCGGGTTGATAACCATCAATCCCCATCCCGTCGGCATAAAAACTGTTCGGCGCATTCATGTGCGTGGCGCTGTGTTCGCCCATGCTGAAACGCCTTAGGAAATAGCCGTCCTTATCCCGTGACGCGACGTCTTCAAACGTCACCGGCGGGTCCCCCGGCCACAGCGGAATACGCGGGGTGATCGGGTGGCTGAGGCTGAAGACCTTGCTGTGCTTATCCATCATTTTTGCCCTCCAACTGCCCCAACGGCACCCGTCGCTCGATCGCGCTCGACAAAATAATCGAGGTCTTGCTGAACCCGAACTTCGCCAGCCGATTGATCAAGTTCTCCAACTCCGGCATCGAGCCCACCGCTGCTTGCATGATCACGCACGGATCGCCCGTCACCCGGTGGCATTCGGTCAGTTCCGGGATTTCGGCCAATGCGTCATACACCTTCTGGTTGCCGTGGTTGGTCAACCGCAGTTCGATCACGCACTGAATCGGCAGGCCCACTTTCGATAGATCCACCTTGGCCTGGTACCCAGTGATCACCCCGCTGGCTTCCAGCTTGGCCACCCGTTCGGCCACGGCGGGGGCGGAGAGGTTTACCGTGCGGGCCAGTTGCGCGTAGGAGGCGCGGCCGTCTTCGAGCAGGGCGCTGAGGAGCATGCGGTCGTATTTGTCCATGATAAGGCTCTAGTCGGGGATGGCTTTCGAAAACACGATTTATAGCCTTCATAACCATGCTTTGGAAAGTGTACTGGCGGTTTAAACAGGTTTTGTAACTTATGTTTAACGGCCTGTCTTTTTAGAATAAGCCTCTCTTATCTCTGCCTTCGAGCCGCCCAATGCCTGGCACACGTCGCTTTCCCTTACCGTTGATCGCCGCCTTTTTTGCACTGTATGTGATCTGGGGTTCCACCTACCTGGTGATTCGCATCGGCGTGGACTACTGGCCGCCGTTGCTGCTGGCGGGGATTCGATTCTGCACAGCGGGTGCGCTGATGTATGGCTACCTCAGATGGCGCGGGGTGCCAGCGCCGACGTGGCCACAATGGAAGGCCGCCGGGATGATCGGCATTTTGCTGCTCACCTTCGGTAATGGCGGCGTCACGTTGGCCGAACATGCGGGCGTGTCGTCCGGCGTGGCTGCCCTGGCGGTGGCGACCGTGCCGCTGTTCACCTTGCTGTGCGGGTTTTTCTGGGGGGCGCGAAATACGCGGCTGGAATGGGCCGGGGTGATCCTGGGGATTGTGGGCATCGCCATGCTCAACATGGGCAGCACCCTGCAATCGAGCCCGGTGGGCGCCGCCTTGTTGTTGTTCGCGGCGGCATCGTGGGCATTCGGGTCCGTGTGGAGTCGGCAGTTGCCGCTGCCCCAGGGCGCGATGGCCAGCGCTGCGGAAATGCTGGTGGCGGGCGTGACATTGTTGATCGGCAGCGCGCTTTCCGGTGAGCACCTGCAGGCCATGCCGCCGCTGGAGGGTTGGCTGGCGCTGGCCTACCTGACGGTGTTCGGCTCGATCATCGCCTTCAACGCCTATATGTACCTGCTCAAGCACGTACGCCCGGCAGCTGCGACCAGCTATGCCTACGTCAACCCCGCCGTCGCAGTCTTGCTGGGGATTGTGTTCATCGGCGAGACCATCGGTCTGGAAGAGGCCCTGGCCATGCTGGTGATTATCAGCGCCGTGCTGTTGATCAGCCTGCCCCAGTGGCGAAAGCCCAAGCCGGAAATAAGGTAAACTGCCGCGCATTACGCCCTTGCGCTGAATTTTTCCTACGGTAACTACATGACTTTCGCCACACTTGGCCTGATCGAACCCTTGCTGCGCGCCCTTGAGACGCTCGGCTACCAGACCCCGACGCCGGTGCAGGCGCAAGCCATTCCGGCGGTGCTCGCCGGTCGCGACCTGATGGCCGCGGCCCAGACCGGCACCGGCAAGACCGCCGGTTTCGCCGTGCCGCTGCTGCAACTGCTGACCCTGGAAGGGCCGAAAGTCGCCGCCAACTCGGCGCGCGCGCTGATCCTGTGCCCGACCCGTGAGCTGGCCGAGCAGGTTCACGCCAGCGTTGCCGAATACGCCCAGCACCTGCCGCTCACCACCTACGCGGTGTACGGCGGCGTGAGCATCAACCCGCAGATGATGAAGTTGCGCAAGGGCGTCGACATCCTGGTCGCCACGCCGGGCCGCCTGATCGACCTGTTCCGCCAGAACGCGCTGAAACTCAACCAGCTGCAAACCCTGGTGCTGGACGAAGCCGACCGCATGCTCGACCTGGGCTTCTCCGAAGAACTGGCGAACATCTACCGCATGCTGCCGAAAAAGCGCCAGACGTTACTGTTCTCCGCGACCTTCTCCGATGACATTCGCCTGCTGGCCGGGCAGATGCTCAACGACCCGCTGAGCATCGAAGTCAGCCCGCGTAACGTCGCCGCCAACACCGTCAAGCAATGGATAGTGCCGGTGGACAAGAAGCGCAAGGCGGAGCTGTTTGTGCACCTGATGCGCAAAGGCCGCTGGAAGCAGGTGCTGGTGTTTGCCAAGACCCGTAACGGCGTGGATGCGCTGGTGGATAAGTTGCAGGGCCTGGGCATCAACGCCGACGGCATCCATGGCGACAAGCCACAAGCCACACGCCAGCGTGCGCTGGACCGTTTCAAATCGAGCGAAGTGCAGATCCTGGTCGCCACCGACGTAGCGGCCCGTGGCCTGGATATCGAAGACCTGCCGCTGGTGGTCAACTTCGACCTGCCGATCGTGGCCGAAGACTACATCCACCGCATCGGCCGTACCGGTCGCGCGGGCAACACCGGTGAGGCGATTTCCCTGGTGTGCGCCGATGAAGTCAACATGCTGTCGGCCATCGAGATGCTGACCCGCCAGACCTTGACCCGCAAGATGGAACAGGACTTCGAGCCGGAACACCGCGTGCCGGATACCGATGCCAGCGGTCAGGTGGTGAAGAAGCCGAAAAAACCGAAGAAGCCCAAGGCGTCCGGTGGTGGCGGTGGCAAGCGCAACCTCGGCAAGTGGGTGGACAGTGGTGACGTGGCGCCGGTGGAGCCTTCGATCAAGCCGGTGCGTAAGGTGCCGGTGTTTAATACCGGGCCGCGTAAGAAGAAGTAAGTTTTGAGGTGCTGCCAAGGGCCTCATCGGGGGCTTGCCCCCGATGGCGGCTTTGAATTCACCGCAGATCTCAGCGGTTGAGCCACTCCAACATCCCCCGCCCAGCCGCTCTGCCACTGGCAAAACACCCCGTCAGCAAATACCCCCCGGTGGGCGCTTCCCAGTCGAGCATCTCCCCCGCACAAAACACCCCCGGCAATTGCTTGAGCATCAGCCGCTCATCCAACGCCTCAAACGGCACGCCGCCTGCGGTGCTGATGGCTTCATCCATCGGTCGTGTCTTCACCACTGTCAGCGGCAACGCCTTGATAGCCACCGCCAATTGCGCCGGGTCATTGAAGTGTTCGGCGGGTGCCAACTCGCGCAACAGCGCCGCCTTGACCCCATCCAAACCCAATTGGCTGTGCAAATGCTTGCTCATCGAGCGCGAACCTCGCGGCTTGGTCAAGGCGGCCTGGACCTTGTCCAATGGCTTGCTCGGCAGCAAATCGATATGCACCGTCGCCGAGCCATTACGGTTGATCGCCTCACGAATCGGCGCCGACAGCGCGTAGATCAAACTGCCCTCGATACCGGTGGCGGTGATCACGCATTCGCCGAGTCGCGGCTTGTCATCCCCCAGCCCAATGGCGACGTTTTTCAGCGGTGCGCCGGCGAATTTGCTGACCATCAAGTCGCTCCAGGCCGACACTTCGAAACCACAGTTGCTCGGTTGCAAGCGGACATAGGGCACGCCTTTGTCTTCCAGCAGCTTAAGCCAGGCGCCGTCGGAACCCAGGCGCGACCAACTGCCGCCGCCCAAGGCCAAGAGCACGGCATCGCTGTGGACAACTTTTTCGCCTTCCGGGCTGTGGATAAGTAAATCACCCTCGGCATTCCAGCCCACCCAACGGTGCCGGGTGTGGATAACCACACCCTGGTCGCGCAGGCGCTTGAGCCAGGCACGCAGCAGTGGGGCGGCTTTCATATCCGTGGGAAACACCCGGCCGGAAGTGCCGATAAAGGTCTGGATGCCCAGGCCATGAATCCATTCGCACAACGCTTCGGCACCAAACTCACGCAGCCACGGTGCTATTTGCGGGGCTCGCTCGGCGTAGCGCGACAGGAACGCGGGGTACGCTTCGGAGTGGGTGATGTTCATGCCGCCCACGCCGGCCAGCAGGAATTTGCGCCCCACCGACGGCATGCCGTCGTACAGGTCTACCCGCACCCCGGCCAGGCTCAAGACTTCGGCGGCCATCAGCCCGGCAGGGCCGCCGCCGATGATGGTGACGTGTCGAGAGGAAATGTCGGACATGGGCAGGGCTACGATCGCGGAAATAAGCCGGGCATTCTACCCGAGGCGCGCGGCGTTGCCTGATCAAAAAATGTACAGCTTCCTACAGGCTAGACAGCTACGGGCTCTTAGACGCTTACGCTCAAGTTATCCACAGGCCGTTCCACAGGCATTGTGGGTAACGCCCACACTTCAATGACACCCTGATGACGTCCACACCCGCTGCGCGCTGTGGTGCAGGATGCCGTGGCGGCGGGCCAGGGCGGGGCGATCCTTGCTGTAGCCGCCACCGATCACGCCCATCACCGGGATGTCGCGGCCCAGGCAATGGCGCATCACGCTTTCATCGCGGGCGGCCACGCCTGCGTCTGTCAGCTTGAGGTAACCGAGGGCGTCATCCTTGTGCACATCGACGCCGGCGTCGTACAGCACCAGGTCCGGCTGGTAGAGCGGCAGCAGGTAGTTGAGGGCGTCGTCCACCACCGTGAGGTAGTCGGCATCGCCCATGCCCATGGGCAGCGGGATGTCCCAATCGCTCTGGGCTTTGCGCGCAGGGAAGTTCTTTTCGCAGTGCAGGGACACGGTGATCGCCTCCGGCGTGTCGTGGAGGATGCGCGCGGTGCCGTCGCCCTGGTGCACGTCGCAGTCGAAGATCAGCACGCGGTTGACCCGGCCGCTGGCCAGCAGGTAATGGCTGATCACCGCCAAGTCATTGAAGATGCAAAAGCCCGCCGGGTAGTCGTAGTGGGCGTGGTGGGTACCGCCCGCCAGGTGGCAGGCCAGGCCATGCTCAAGCGCCTGCTCCGCCGCCAGGATCGAGCCGCCGACCGCGCGCACGGTGCGCCGGGCCAGGGCTTCGCTCCAGGGCAGGCCAAGACGCCGTTGGTCCTCGCGGGACAACTCGCCGCTCATGTAGCGTTCGATATACCCAGGTTCATGGGCGAGGGCCAGAATCTCCGGTGGGCACAGCGACGGGCGCAGCAATTGGCTGTCTTCGGTCAGGCCGCTGGCCACCAGGTGGTCACGCAGCAGGCGGAACTTGTCCATGGGGAACCGGTGGTCTGCCGGGAACTCAGGGCTGTAGTCATCGTGGTAGATCAATGGCAAAGGCATGGGATTTTCTGACGGGGATCTGCGAAGGATCTTAACAGCGCTGTACACTCACGCACATGGCAAGGGGAGGGGACCCATGGAGGAGATATTGCAATTGGAAAGCGCGCGCCTGGTCATGCGCCAATGGCGCGATGCCGACCTGACGGAATTTGCGCGCATGTGTGCCGACCCGCAGGTGATGCGCTATTTCCCGGCCAGATTGAGCCACCTGGAAAGCGCCGCCCTGATCGGCCGGATTCGCGGCCACTTCGCCGAATACGGTTTTGGCCAGTGGGCCCTGCAACGCAAGGACACAGGTGAGTTCATCGGCCTGACCGGGTTGCAGAACGTCAGCTTCGAAGCGGGCTTTACCCCGGCGGTGGAAATCTGCTGGCGCCTGGCCCGTGAGCATTGGGGCCTGGGTTATGCCAGCGAGGCGGCCTGGACCGCGCTGCGCTGTGGTTTCGACCGTTTGCAGTTGGACGAAATTGTCGCCTTCACCACTCAAGCCAATCTGCCATCACAAAAAGTCATGCAGGCCATCGGTATGCATTACGATCCCCAGGCAGATTTTGAACACCCCAAGGTCGCAGCCGATGACCCGCTGCGCCCCCACGTTTTGTACCGCATCACCCGCGCCCAATGGTTGGACACGCTGCACGGATAAGCAGCCCGGAATGCCCAATAGACCCCCTGTAGGAGCGAGCTTGCTCGCGAAGAACGCAAGAGCGCTGCTGTAAACCAGAAGCGCTGCGTTATCGTTAACGATCTTCGCGAGCAAGCTCGCTCCTACAGGTAGATACCGTTTTGCTCTGAGGAGAGTTTGAATGAGCCAAGTATTGGAAGATCTGGTGGACTTGCTGACCCTGGAGCCGATCGAGGAAAACCTCTTTCGCGGCCGCAGCCAGGACCTGGGTTTTCGCCAACTGTTCGGTGGCCAGGTGCTCGGCCAGTCGCTGTCGGCCGCCAGCCAGACCGTCGAAGAAGCGCGCCACGTGCATTCCCTGCATGGCTATTTCCTGCGCCCCGGCGATGCGAAGTTGCCGGTGGTGTATTCGGTGGACCGTGTACGCGATGGCGGCAGTTTCAGCACGCGCCGCGTGACGGCGATCCAGAAGGGCCATCCGATCTTCACCTGCAGCGCTTCGTTCCAGTACGACGAGGCCGGCTTCGAGCACCAGACCACCATGCCCGTGGTGGTCGGCCCGGAAAACCTGCCGTCGGAGCTGGAGCTGACCCAGCAGCGCGCGCACCTGATCCCCGAGCATATGCGCGACAAGCTGCTGTGCCCCAAGCCCATCGAAGTGCGCCCGGTCACCGAAAAAGACCCGTTCAACCCGCAGCCGTCCGACCCGGTCAAATACGTGTGGTTTCGCGCCGATGGTGCCCTGGCGGATACGCCGGCGCTGCACAAATACCTGCTGGCCTACGCCTCGGACTTCGGCCTGCTGACCACCTCGTTGCTGCCCCACGGCAAGACTGTGTGGCAGAAAGACATGCAGGTCGCCAGCCTCGACCACGCGTTGTGGTTCCACGCCGACCTGCGTGCCGATGACTGGTTGCTGTATGCCATGGACAGCCCATGGGCCGGCAATTCCCGTGGGTTCTCCCGTGGCAGCGTGTACAACCGCGCCGGGCAACTGGTGGCGTCGGTGACCCAGGAAGGCTTGATTCGCCATCGCAAGGATTGGGCATGAGCCTGACGAACATTAAGCACTGGGTGTTCGACATGGACGGCACCCTGACGGTGGCGGTGCATGACTTTGCGGCGATTCGCGTGGCCCTGGATATTCCCTCCGAGGACGACATCCTCACTCACCTTGCCGCATTACCGGCGGACGTCGCAGCGGCCAAGCACGCCTGGTTGCTGGAACATGAACGCGAGCTGGCGCTGGGGTCGGTGGCGGCGGACGGTGCGGTGGAACTGGTGCGCGAGCTGGCCGGGCGCGGTTATCGCCTGGGCATTTTGACCCGCAATGCGCGGGAGTTGGCGCATATCACCCTGGAGGCGATCGGCCTGGCGGACTGCTTTGCCGTGGACGACGTGCTGGGGCGCGACGATGCGCCGCCCAAGCCGGATCCGGGTGGGTTATTGAAATTGGCGGCGGCGTGGGATGTATCGCCGAGCGAGATGGTGATGGTCGGCGATTACCGTTTTGACCTGGACTGCGGCCGGGCGGCAGGGGCGCGGACGGTGTTGGTCAACCTGCCGGAGAACCCGTGGCCGGAGCTGGCGGATTGGCATGCTGCAGATTGCGCTGCATTGCGCCGGATGATCCAGCTCCCACATTTTGAGACTGTTTCGTCAGGTATTACTGAGTGAATAGTACCTTCTGGCCCTCGGGCGACGTAAACATCCCATCCCCGTCATGCCCCACCCCCGGCACTTCCACCAGCGTCTGGCGCAATTGCGGATGGCGCTGCTTGAGGTAGTCAAAGTAGTTGTGCCCACGAATCAGCCGATACGCGCCCTGGGTCTCGGCTTCGCAGCTTTTATCCAGCGCCGGGTGGTTCGGGTCGGTGTCCTGCTGGCCCAGCAGGTAAGTGATGGTGCGTGATACGTAGGCTTGTTCCAGCTGCTCGGCGCTTTGGCCGTTGGCGTAGGCCGGCAGGTGCTGCATGCCGTACTTCCAGGTGTTGAAGCCTGGGCAACTGGTGGTATCGAACTTCACCGGCCGCTGTGGGCTGAAGTAGGCATAGGACGAGGGGTTGGCCACCACATAACGCAGGCGGATGCCCTCGGTTTGCAGGGTCGGGTGCGCGTGGCCGGTGAGGGCGAAGCGCTGCACCACCTGGCCACCGCCGGAGTGACCGGCGACCACGATTTCCTTCAGCGCCGGGAACAGCGTGCGGTTGCCCAGGTGCTTGATGATCTGGTCGAGGGTGCCGAAAGAGCTGATCTGGCCCGGGCCGGTGGAGGCATCGCCGGCCATCCAGTCATTGCCCCTCCAGCGCAGCAACTGATTGTCCAGATGGTTGCGCTTCACGTCGGCCCCATTGAGAAACTGCGGCGCGATTACCAAGGTGGTGGGGCCAACGCCTGCGTGTTCGGCGGCATCCATTCCGCTTTGCAGGTAGGTCTGCGCATTGCGCAGGCGCCCGTGCACGATGATCAACGCGCGGGTGACGTCGGGCAGTGGCTGGCGCCAGTCCTGGCTCAGGCCGAGGCTGAGATCGCCGGCTTCCAGATGAAAACGCTCGGGGCTGACCACCTTGACGCCATGCTCGGCGGCCCAGGCGGATGACGAGATGAGCAACAGGCCCAACAGCAGTCCCAATCGTTGATTCATTTATAGGCTCTTGGCAGCGAACGTGTCGCATTGAGTGATCTGGCCCTGGGCGAAGCCGATCTTGAACCAGCGCACCCGCTGTGCCGAGGTGCCGTGGGTAAACGAGTCCGGCACCACGCGCCCCTGGCCCTGCTGCTGCAAACGGTCATCGCCGATGGCGTTGGCGGCGTTCAGTGCTTCTTCAATATCGCCAGGCTCCAGCCAGTTCAGGCGCTTTTGCGCACGGTTGGCCCACACACCGGCGAAGCAGTCGGCTTGCAGCTCCTGGCGCACCAGCAGGCCACCGTCGCCTTGCATCGGCCGACCTTGCTGGCGTGCGGCCTGGATCTTCGACGAAATGCCCAGCAATGTTTGTACGTGGTGCCCGACTTCGTGGGCGATCACATAGGCCTGGGCGAAATCGCCGGCCGCCTGGAAGCGTTGGGACATTTCCCGGAAGAAATCCAGGTCCAGATAGACCTGCTGATCAGCCGGGCAATAGAACGGGCCGCTGGCCGAGGTGGCGCCACCGCAGGCGGAATTGACCCGGCCACGGAACAGAATCAGCTTCGGGTTCTTGTAGGCCAGGCCGTTTTCCTGGAACACCTGGCTCCAGGTGTCTTCGGTATCGCCCAGCACCGCGCGTACGAAGTCGGCCTGCTCATCGTTGGCCGGCGGTGCCTGGCGTGACTGCGTGCTCACCGAGGGCGCCTGTTCCATCTGGCCGGTCAACTGGCCGAGGATCTGCATCGGGTCCTGGCCGGTCAGCCAGCCGATGCCGACGATCAGCACAATCGCGGTCAGGCTCAGTCCCTTGCCGCCGCCAAAGCGCATCCCGCCACCGCCGCCGCCACTGTCATCGCGGGCATCCACCACGTTGTCGCTGCGTCGACC
The DNA here is from genome assembly GCF_001702295.1 of Pseudomonas sp. S3E12. Taxonomy (NCBI): domain Bacteria; kingdom Pseudomonadati; phylum Pseudomonadota; class Gammaproteobacteria; order Pseudomonadales; family Pseudomonadaceae; genus Pseudomonas; species Pseudomonas sp. S3E12. Next base: position 163,870 of record NZ_MBDT01000004.1, on the reverse strand, counting down.
TTTTTTCCATAGCATGGGGCAATCCTCTTGATCAGCCTTCTGTAGGAGCGAGGGGGACGCCTAGTCCTTGCTCGCGAAAAACGCACAACCACTGCGTTTAACCCGATTGCCCGCTTTATCGTTAACGATTTTCGCGAGCAAGCTCGCTCCTACACTAATTTAGTGTCTGAGTATGGTCGGTATTAACGGCAATAGCCTTCGCCGGTGGCGACGATCAGGCAGTCTTTTTTATCCGCCAGCCATTTCAGCCCGGTCGCTTCTCCGTCGCCGGCGCGTAGGAGTTGCGGGCCGTCCGGACGGGTGAAGGCGATGCCGTCTTCGGCCGCTTCACCCTTGAAGGTGCCCGAGTCGTCGGCGTCGAGGCCGTATTGCATGGTCAGGAGGTAATGGCCACGGCCGATGCTGTCGTCCTTGGCGATGGTCAGGTGCAGGCCTTCGACACCGATCCATTTGCCGACCCATTTATCCGTGGGCGGGGTTTCGGGCACCAGGGTGGCCTGCACGGAAGGCGGCGCAGGTTTGGGCGCTGGCTTGGACGCCTGGTCGCAGGCGGTCAGCAGGGCAAGGGCAGAAAGAACAAAGAGGAATTTTTTCATAGCGACGAGGCCTTGGTTAAAAAGTATGCAATGCGCAGGCTAAGGTGCTGCGTTGGACTCGAATCCAGTGATTTAGTGCGCTGTTCGCCCGCTGTTTGGTTATGCTCTTGGGGCAGGCGCCAGCCCGGCTGCTAGATTACCGGGTTGAGCGCTGCTTCGTTCAGTGCTCAGCGTTCCGCTCGCCACGCAAGAGAATTCCATGACTGTCAGCACCCCCCTATCCGGCGTCAACCATCCCTTCAAAGGCATTTTGCTGATCGTGTTGGCGACATTCCTGTTCTCCAGCCACGATGCCTTGTCCAAATACCTGGCCGGGTTCTACCCGATCGTGATGGTGGTGTGGGTGCGCTACGTGGTGCACACCTTGCTGATGGCCGGGATTTTCCTGCCGCAATCGGGTTTGCGGGTGCTGCGCAGTAAGCGACCGGGGATGCAGGTGGTGCGGGCCTTGTGCCTGTTGGGCACCAGCCTGTTTTTCACCACGGCGCTGCATTACATCCCGTTGGCGGAAGCCACGGCGGTGAACTTCCTCGCGCCGATCCTGGTGACGGCACTGTCGGTGCCGCTGCTTGGCGAACACGTGACACGCGGCCAATGGCTGGCGGTGATCTGCGGGTTTGTCGGCGTGCTGGTGATCATTCACCCAGGCGGTGAGTTGTTTACGCCGGCGGTGTTGCTGCCGCTGTGTTCGGCGCTGTTCTTCTGCTTCTACCAACTGCTCACGCGCATCCTCAGCCAATACGACACGCCCACCACCAGCAACTTCTTCGCCGGGCTGTGCAATACCTTGGTGATGAGTGCGATGGTGCCGTTCTTCTGGCAGGTGCCCACGCTGTGGCACGGGGTGTTGATGCTGGCGCTGGGCACCTGTGGGATGACTGCCCACTTGATGCTGACCCAGGCGTTCCGCTTCGCGGCACCGGCCTTGCTGGCGCCGTTCGGCTATTGCCAGATCGTCTTCGCGGGGTTGTTGGGCTGGCTGGTGTTCAACCATACCCCCGATGTGACTACGGTGGTCGGCATCGGGGTGATCTGCATGAGCGGTCTGGCCGCTGCCTGGCAGCAGCGGCGCAGGTGATCAGGCGTCTACGGTCGGAATCTTGCGCGGTGCCATGAAGTACATCCAAGTCAGCGCAATGAAGTACATCGCCGGGATCAGGGTGAACAACACGGTGTAGTTGTTGTTGGTGACGGTGAGGATGTGGCCGACGATCTGGGTCATGAACATGCCGCCGATGGCCGCGCACATGCCGCCGAAACCGAACACCGTGCTCATCATGTGCTTGGGCGTGTAGTCCATCACCAGGCTCCAGATGTTGGCGGTCCACGCCTGGTGCGCACCGATGGCCAGGGAAATGGCAAACACCGCGACCCACAACTGGCTGGAACCGGCCGCCATGATCACGCCGACGATGCAGCAGGCAAACAGCAGCATCGACAGCAACCGCGCCTTGATCGAGTTCATCCCACGGCCGATCAGGAACGACGACAGAATCCCCCCGCCCACACTGCCGAAGTCGGCGGTCAGATAGATGATGATCAGCGGGATACCCATCTGGGTCACGTTGATGCCCAGGTTGTACTGCTGGTTCAGGAACGGCGGCAGCCAATACAGGTAGAACCAGAACACCGGTGCGGTGAGTGCATAGGCGATGGCGAAGGCCCAGGTGCCGCGCATGCGCAGGATGCGGCTGAAGGGGACGCCGGGTTGTTCCGGTTCGACTTGCTGTTGCACGTAGTCCAGTTCGGATTGTTTAACGCTCGGATGGTCTTCCGGGTTGTAGTACTTCAAGCCCCAGAACACCAGCCAGATCGCGCCCAGCGACGCCATGCACAGGAACGCCGCCTGCCAGCCCCACACATGCAGGATCAGCGGCAGCAGCATCGGCGTCATCATCGCGCCGACGTTGGTACCGGCGTTGAAGATACCGGTGGCCACCGCGCGCTCACCGGCGGGGAACCACAGGCGCGTGGTCTTCACGCAGGCCGGGTAGTTGGCGGCTTCGGTCAGCCCGAGGATAAAGCGGCAGACCATAAAGCCGACGGCCGAAGTGGCCAGGCCATGGGCACCGGTGGCCAGGCTCCACAGCAGTACGGCGCAGAAGAACACGCGCTTGACGCCCACGCGGTCGATCAGCCGGCCTTGCAGCACAAAGCCGATGGCGTAGCCGACCTGGAACCAGAAGTTGATGTTGGCGTAGTCCATCGCCGTCCAGCTCATTTCCTTGGCCAGGATCGGTTGCATCACGCCCAGGGCGGCGCGGTCGATGTAGTTGAGGGTGGTGGCAAAGAACACCAGGGCCAGCATGCCCCAGCGGGTTTTACCCACGGCGAGGGCGCCGCGGATCTTGTCGCCGATGCCGGCGTGCGGGGTGCCCGGGCGCGCGGCCAGGGCGGAGTTTTGCGAAGGCATGTGGTTGTACCCGTTTTTTGAAATTTTTATGAGGTGTTGTGGGTCTTCTTTTGGGTGTCGCTGCGTGATTGATGGTGCGCAGTGGCTAAAAAATCGTCAATTCGCCAAAGAGGCTTAGTGTTCGATAATCGCACCAAAAACTAACCGGTTCGTACATTTTAATTGCTGCGGGTAGTCTGGGGGCGAATAATTTGCCACAAACAACAATTGCCGGGAGTCGCCCATGCAACGTTCCATCGCCACCGTGTCCTTGAGCGGTACTCTGCCGGAAAAGCTCGAAGCCATTGCTGCCGCCGGGTTCGATGGGGTCGAGATCTTCGAAAACGACTTGTTGTATTACGACGGCAGCCCCCGTGAAGTCAGGCAGATGTGCGCCGACCTCGGCATTGCCATCACCTTGTTCCAGCCGTTTCGCGACTTTGAAGGCTGCCGCCGCGATCGCCTGGCGCGCAACCTGGAGCGCGCCGAGCGCAAGTTCGACCTGATGCAGGAACTGGGCACCGACCTGGTGCTGGTGTGCAGCAATGCCTCGGCCGATTGCGTCGGGGATGAACGCATCCTGCTCGACGACCTCGGCCTGTTGGCCGAACACGCCGGTCGTCGCGGCCTGCGCATTGGCTATGAGGCGTTGGCCTGGGGCAAGCATGTAAACACCTGGCAGCAGGTGTGGAACCTGGTGCGCCAGGTCGATCACCCGAGCCTTGGGGTGTTGCTCGACAGCTTCCACACGCTGTCGCTCAAGGGCGATCCGAGCGCCATCGCGCAGATCCCCGGCGACAAGATTTTCTTCGTGCAGATGGCCGACGCGCCGATCCTGGCCATGGATGTGCTGGAGTGGAGCCGGCATTTTCGCTGCTTCCCCGGCCAGGGTGAATTCGACCTGGCGGGGTTCCTCGCGCCGATCATCAAGAGCGGCTACACCGGGCCGTTGTCCCTGGAAATTTTCAACGATGGCTTCCGCGCCGCGCCAACCCGCGCGAATGCGGCGGATGGCCTGCGCTCCCTGCTGTACCTGGAAGAGAAAACCCGCGAGCGCCTGCAACAGGAGGCGCCCGCGCAACCTGTCGAGATTCTGTTTGATACCCCGGCGGCCAGCGAGTACGACGGTATCGAGTTCCTCGAATTCGCCGTGGATGAAAACCTCGGCGCCAAGCTCACCCATTGGCTGGAACGCCTGGGTTTCGTCAAGGCCGGCCAGCACCGCTCCAAGAGCGTGAGCCTGCTGCGCCAGGGCGACATCAACCTGATCCTCAACTGCGAACCCTATTCCTTTGCGCATAACTTTTTCGAGGCCCATGGGCCATCGTTGTGCGCCACGGCGATTCGGGTCAAGGACAGCGCCAAGGCCCTGGAACGGGCGGTGGCCTACAAAGGCCAGCCCTACCGCGGCCTGGTCGGGCCCAACGAGCTGGAGCTGGCAGCAGTACGTGCGCCGGACGGCAGCCTGATCTACCTGGTGGATCAGAGTGAGGGGGGGATCTACGACACCGATTTCAATCTGCAAGCGTCCAGCGCTGCCGGCGGTGGTTTGCTGCGCATCGACCATATGGCCATGGCCTTGCCGGCTGACAGCCTCGACAGCTGGGTGCTGTTCTACAAGAGCCTGCTGGATTTCGAAGCCGATGACGAAGTGGTGCTGCCCGACCCCTACGGCCTGGTGAAAAGCCGTGCGCTGCGCAGCCGTTGCAGCTCGATTCGCTTGCCGCTGAATATTTCCGAGAACCGCAACACCGCGATTTCCCACGCGCTGTCGAGCTATCGCGGCTCGGGTGTGCATCACATTGCCTTTGACTGCGCGGATATTTTTGCCGAAGTGCGCCGTGCCAAGGAGGCCGGGGTGCCGCTGCTGGATATCCCGCTCAACTACTACGATGACCTGGCCGCGCGCTTTGATTTCGATGATGAGTTCCTCAGCGAACTGGCGTACTACAACGTGTTGTACGACCGTGACGCCCAGGGCGGTGAGTTGTTTCATGTGTACACCGAGCCCTTCGAAGGACGGTTTTTCTTCGAGATCATCCAACGCAAGAACGGTTACGCCGGCTACGGCGCGGCCAACGTAGCGGTGCGCCTGGCGGCGATGGCCAAATCCCGCAGCGGCGCGGTGCGCCAGGCGCGTTTATAACGGTGGGCCAGGTGCTTCCTTCGTAGGACGCCTCGGCCCATAATCGCGGCCTGCACAACAAAAATGGCCGTGAGCGCACCATGACCTCAAGTCCCGAACTCCCCGCGGTGTCAGACGCACCGCGCAAGAGTCGTAAGAACAACCCGGAAAAGACCCGCGAGAACATTCTCCAGGAAGCCATCGTCGAGTTTGTTCAGCAGGGCCTGTCCGGCGCTCGCGTGGATGCCATCGCCGAGCGCATCCATACCTCCAAACGCATGATCTATTACTACTTCGGCAGCAAGGAGCAGTTGTACGTCGAGGTGCTGGAGAAGCTCTACGGCGATATTCGCAACACCGAAACGCGGATGAACCTCACCGCCCTTGAACCGCGTGAGGCGATCCGGCGGCTGGTGGAGTTCACCTTCGATCACCACGATCAGAACGTCGATTTCGTGCGTATCGTCAGCATCGAAAATATCCACAATGCCGAGTACGTCAAACGCACCGAAACCATCAAGGCGATGAACAGCAAAATCCTCGAGGGGCTGGGCGTGACCTTGCGCCGGGGCGCCGAGATGGGACTGTTCCGTGAAGGGCTGGAACCGTTGGACGTGCACCTGCTGATCAACTCATTCAGCTTTTACCGGGTATCCAACCGCCATACGTTCAGTGAGATCTTTCAGATCGACCTGTCGGATGAGGCGGTTAAACAACGGCATCGCGAGATGATTTGCGAATCGGTGCTGCGCTACCTGCAGGCCTGAGTACACCGCCTGACCCAATGGGGGAGGGCGCTTGCCCCCCTCCCACTTTTCAGCTGTTCATGCTCTTGAAGTGCGCGAGCATCCGCTGCGCATCCGGCACCTCGCCACTGAACAGTTCAAACGCCTTTACCGCCTGGAACACCGCCATGTTGCCGCCATCCAGGGTGCGGCAGCCCAAGGCGCGGGCATCGCGCAGCAGTTCGGTTTCCAGTGGGAAATACACAATTTCAGCCACCCACAGTTCGGCTCTCAGCAGGGCCGCGGGCACCGGTGTGCCGGGCAGCTTGGCCATGCCCATGGGCGTGGTGTTGACCAGGCCATCCGCCTCGGCCATGGCGTTCTCCAGGTGGGTGCCGACCTGGGCGCGACCGGCGCCGAAACGCTGGGCGAGGTTATCCACAAGGTCGCGGGCGCGGCTGGGGTCCACGTCGAAAATACTCAAGTGCTCCACACCTTCTGCCAATAGCGCATGCGCCACTGCGGCACCGGCGCCACCCGCACCCATTTGCACCACGCGTTGGCGCGGCACATCGTTGAGGTTGCGGCGAAAGCCCTCGGCAAACCCCAGGCAGTCGGTGTTATGGCCGATACGCTTGCCGTCCTTGAACACCACGGTGTTCACTGCTCCGATGCCTTGGGCCTCGTCGGACAAATCATCGAGCAACGGCAGGATTGCCTGCTTGCACGGGTAGGTAATGTTCAACCCGGTGAAGTGCATCAACTCGGCGGCGTCCAGCAGGTCGGGCAGGGCGTTGATGTCCAGGTGCAGGGGCTCAAGGTCGATCAGGCGATACAGGTAGCGCAAGCCTTGGGCGTCGCCTTCCTGCTCATGCAAGGCGGGGGTGCGGGAGGCCTGGATGCCGGCGCCGATCAGGCCGGCGAGGATGCGCGGTTTCATCGGGCCGACCCCTTCAACAACTGGCTGAAATGTTCCAGGGCCAAGTGGTAGCCATGGCTGCCAAAGCCTGCGAGCACCGCCTTGGCGATGGGCGATACAAACGAGTGATGCCTAAACGCCTCGCGCGCATGCACATTGGATAAGTGCACCTCGATCACCGGCACTTCACTGGCCACCAGGGCGTCGCGAATCGCCACCGAGGTGTGGGTCCACGCTGCCGGGTTGATCACGATACCGGCGCAGCGGGCGCGGGCGCCGTGGATCCAGTCGAGCAGTTCGCCTTCGTGGTTGGTCTGGCGGAATTCGATTTTAAGCCCCAGTTGTTCGGCGCTGCGGCCGCACAGGGCAGCGACGTCCGCGAGGGTTTCAAGGCCGTAGGTCGCGGGTTCGCGGGTGCCGAGCAGGTTGAGGTTGGGGCCGTTGAGCACCAGCACGATGGGCGGCATACGGGGGATCTCCACAGTTCTTGTTGGTTGTGGGGATAAAATGTACTGGTTAGTTAATTTGGTCAATTGATGACGGCAGATGTGTTCGATTACCGAACCGTTAATCAGGCGAGTCCGGCGCTGGAATCGGATTATATATCAATTGAAAATCATTCTCGACAACGCTTAAGATGCCCGTCTGTTTCCTTTACATTCCAGGGAGTCGGTTTGTCGGACGTGGATCTCAAAGGCCTGTTTCTCAAGCACGCCGATACCCTGCGCGGGTATCTGGCGCGCAAGGTACGGGACCCGCAGTTGGCGGCCGACCTGGTGCAGGAGAGCTTCCTGCGCCTGGCGGAAAAACCCGCCGGCGAGCGTATCGACAACTCCCAGGGCTATCTCTATCGAACGGCGAGCAATCTGCTGATCGACCATATTCGCCAGGAAGCGCGGCGCAAGACAGACTCCGTGCCCCATGAGGCGCTGGCCGAGATTGAAGATGAAGTGGCCGGGTTGGAGGCTCAGGCAATGGCGCAGCAACAGCGACAGGCATTGAAGCAGGCGTTGGCGGAATTGCCGGAACGCACCCAGCAGATCTTCCGTCTGAACCGTATAGAGGGCATGACCCACGCCCAGGTCGCCCGGCATTTGGATATCTCCGACAGCTCCGTGCAAAAGCACCTGGCCAAGGCGCTGGCGTATGTGATGCAGCGCTTGCAGGACGGCGAGGTGGAGCCAGCCGACGAATGAATTACGGAAAAACCTCCGCTCAGACGTCACAGCGTCATATAACGAAAAATTCGAGATTCACACGTGAATAGCCAGGGTCCGCAACAGCACAGCATTACCGAGGAGGCCGCCGAGTGGGCGGTGCGCCTGCACGCCGGTGCCCTGACCGACCAGGAGCAGGCCGAGTTGCGCCAGTGGATCGCCTGCGACAGCCGCCACGAAGCGGCGCTGCGCTTTGCCGAACAGACCTGGGCGGCGTTGGGCGAGGTGCATAAGGACGAGACCGTTCACCGCCAGCGCCCTGCGACTGCAGCGCTGCCCCCGCGTCGCTCCCTGCGGCGCAGGCCCTGGCAACGTGCGGCGGCGGTCGCGCTGGTCGTGGTGGTGGCTGGCGTCGGCTGGCTGCGCGGGCCGGACGCCTGGCTGCGCATGCAGGCCGACTATGTCACCCAAAAGGGCGAGGTACGCACCGTGCACTTGGCCGATGGCAGCACGGTGGAGCTGGATTCCGCCAGTGCCATCCGCCTGGATTACGACGGCGTGCAGCGGCGTATCAGCCTGATCCAGGGCTCGGCGATTTTTGATGTGGCGCCGATGGTGGGTCAGGAGACCCGTCCGTTCGTGGTGCAGAGCGCCGGCGGGCAGACGCGGGCGTTGGGCACGCGGTTTGTGGTGGAGCGCGAGGCCGACCGCCGGGCTTGGGTGGGCGTGTTGCAGCACAGCGTCGAAGTGTCTTTGCACGCCTCGCCGAAAAAAGGCCCCAGCGATCGGGTGCTCCAGGAGGGCCAGGCTGCGCGCTACAACGCCCAGGAGGGGGTGGTGCCCCTGGATCAATTTGATGTAGACCGTGCCACCAGTTGGCGACGCGGCGTGCTGATCTTTGATCGCCAGCCCCTGGCCAAGGTTATTGAGCAGCTCAATCGCTACCGTCCGGGGCGGGTGGTGTTGACCCATTCCGATTTGGGTGAGCGTGAAGTCAGCGGCGTCTTCCGTCTCGACATGCTCGACAGCGCCCTCGGAACGCTCACCCAGGAACTTCAAGTGCAACGCTTGGACCTGGCAGGCCTCAGCCTGATCTATTGATGACCCGGTGGGAGGCCTGCTCTCACCCGCTTAACCCCCCCTGCGCAAAAACTTTTTAAAAAACCTTACTGACTTCCTGCGCCTCGTACGTCTTGCTAGGTGAGAAGCATTCGCATAAACAAACATACGATCAGCGCAGGGAAACCAGAAATGTCAGCACTCACCAAGGGGCGTATCACCGGTAGCCGGTTAGCCCTGGCCATCCACTTGGGTCTGTTCGCCGCGGCCGCTCCCGTGTATGCGGTGCAACCTCAGGTGGACGCTGCCCAGTCGGCGGTGCGGGTGTTCGATGTCCCGGCGCAATCCTTGGGCAGTGCCGTATTGGCCTTTGCCGACCAGGCCGGTCTGCAGGTGCTGTTCGACAGCCCGCGCCTGCAAGGCTTGCGCAGCACCGCGCTCAAAGGCAGCTTCAGCGTGCAGGAAGGCCTTGGCCGTTTGCTCGGTGCCACGCCGGTGGAGTACCGCTTTACCGGTGAGCGCCAGGTCACCCTCAACCGTGTCAGCGACGACCACGACGGCGCCATGACCGTGGGCACCACCACCATCACCGGCAACACCAACGGCCAGGCCAGCGACTGGGTGTACCAGACCCCAAAGTCCGTGGCGGTGATCAGCCGCGACATGATCGATAAACGTCCGCCCCGTCACGCCGCCGACATGCTCGAAGAAACCGCCGGCGTCTACACCGCCGTCAACCAGCGCGACCCTGGCCTGTCGGTGAATATTCGCGGTGTGCAGGACTATGGCCGGGTGAACATGAACATCGACGGCATGCGCCAGAACTTCAACGTCAACGGCCACCAGCAGCGCAACGGCACCATGCTGATCGACCCGGAGTTCATCTCCAGCATCGAGATCGACAAAGGCAGCCAGTCGGGGCAGGGCGGTGCGGCCGTGCTGGGCGGCATTGCTTCGTTCAAGACCCTGGATGCCAGTGAGTTCCTCAAGGACGGCAAGGACTACGGCGGCCGCCTTCGCGCCGGCAGTGGCATCGGTGAGCTGGGTAACGGCACCGACTTCAACGGCAGTGGCGTGTTTGCCTTTGGTGATGAGCGCGGCGATGTCGTGCTGGGCTACAGCGAGCGGCATTTCGGTAACTACCGCGCCGGCCGGCACAACGACGACAACCTGGGCACCAACCTGCGCGCCAGGTCATCTGCCCCTGCGGCCTTCGACGACTGGTTGAACAGCGAAGTCGGCGACACCGGCAGCGTGACCCGCTCGCAGATCGTCAAGTTCGGCCTGAACCTGCCCAACGACCAGCGCGTGCAGTTGAGCTACCTGGAAACCGACACCGACAGTAACGATGCCTGGGGCTATATCGCCAACGACCTTCAGAGCACCTACTACGTACGCACCAGCAAAAACAACCTCAACGCCAAAAACGTCGCGCTGGACTACAGCTACAGCCCGGATAACCCGCTGATCGATCTCAAGGCCAAGCTCTATTACGTCACCACCCAGATGGATCGCAGCAACGCCCCCAACCTGTCGTCGCCAGGTACCGGTAACTACGTCGGCGCCTACACCGATCACTTCCAGACCGACACCTGGGGCCTGCAGGGGGACAACACCTCACGGTTCGATTTCGGCGAACAGGGGCATGTCACCTGGAACTACGGGGTGGAGCTGTATCAGGACGAGTTCAAGCCCCGCACCAACAAAGTTGAAGCCACCAACAACCTGGGCTTGTTGCCTTACGCAGAGGGCAGCACGCCAGGGGGCAAACGCACCATCGCCAGCCTGTTCAACAACGCGCAGTACGAATATGGCGGCTGGCTGACCCTGGATGCGGGCTTGCGTTATGACCGCTATCGGCTCGAAGGCGAAACCGGCATGACCCTGTACCGGCGTGATCGCTTCTACAACAGCCTTGTCGGTGCCAGGCGTGTCTCGGAAGTGATCGAGGTCGACCGTGAAGAAGGCCAGTTTTCCCCCACCTTCGGTCTTGCGGTGAAGCCGGGCGTGGACTGGCTGCAACTCTATACCCGGTGGGGCAAGGGCTGGCGGCCACCGGCGGTGACCGAAACCTTCATGACCGGCCGGCCCCACGGTGGCGGTTCGGGAGAGCGCGTATTTCCCAACCCCTACCTCAAGCCTGAAGAATCACGGGATTGGGAAGTGGGCATGAATGTCTTCAAGGAAGGCTTGTTTTTCAGTGACGATCGCCTCGGCATGAAGGTGGCGTACTTCGATACCCGGATCGAAAACTTCTCTTTCCTCAACACCAGCGTCAGCTTGCCGGAAACCCAGGTGGGTGGATTCCTCGGGACCATGGCTTACGTCAATAACACCAACCCGACGCGTTTTCGCGGGGTCGAATACCAGCTCAATTACGACATGGGCCGCGCGTACGCCAACCTCAGCTACACCCACATGATCGGCAGCAATGAGTTCTGCTCGAAGAACTATTACATGGGCGGTGCCAAGACCACCGGGCCAAGGACTACTCGCCTGGAGCGTTTCACCCTGCCGGATGGGCGCATCAGCATACGGCCGGTCACCACCTATGAAGTGTTGGATGACGACGTCGCCAACAACAAGGAAAGCTGCGGGCGAATCATGGGGAACGCCACGTACATGCCAGCCGATCGCGGCTCGCTGACCCTGGGTACGCGCTTCCTGGAAAAACGCCTGGATACGGGTGTGCGTGTGCGCTACAGCTCGGGCAACGGCGAAAACCTCAATCAGCAGGGCTACGAGTTGATGGATCAGGCGATGTGGCCCAAGTACACGCTCTATGACCTGTACGCCAGTTACTGGATGACGGATCAACTGAACATTGCACTGGCGTTGGAAAACGCCACCGATGAAGCCTATTTCGTCGCCATGGGCGACGCCAACAACCTCAGTCTGGCGCGCGGGCGAACCCTGAGCGGCATGTTGGAATACAAATTCTGATCAGCGTGCGCAGGCACTTGATCAACGGTTTTGCCCATGGGTGGGCAAAAAGGCGCGCCGCACCGGCGTGCTCATCAACAACGTTGTTTAACGAGGTTTAGCGATGACTATTTCTGTTAGCTACGATTCGGGCCTGGGTTCTCTGTCGGTATCGGACTACCTGAGCTCCTGGGCAGTGGGGTTCAACACCGCAGGGCACGGCACCAGCAACACCGGCGGCTTCAGCAACGGCACCCTCAGCGGCGACCAGTATTCGACCCACGGCGCCAACAACTCCGAGTACGCGTTCATCGCCGACAGCGACACCAGCAATGGCCTGCACTATGTGTTCAACCCGTCGTTGCCCGCCAGCAGCAACCTGAACCACTACCTGTGGGGCGACCTGGATAACGTGCAACTGGGCACAGGCCTGGGCGGCGGCAATGGCAGCGACTTCTCCCTGAGCGACTTCAAGGTCGCGTTCAACGGCCTCGACCTGAGCGCCGCCGAGGGCGCCGGCCGGGCTGGCAACGAAGTACAAAGCGTGATCTACGGTTTGATGCAGGGCAACACCGCCGCGCTGGAAACCGTGCTCAACAACCTGCTCGACGACTTCGGCCTGTCCACTGCCAGCACCTTCGACGAAGTGTCGGCGGGCCTGGCGGCACACGCCAGCGCAGTGTCCACCGACGTTGCCCTGGTGGGCGTGCAGGACGTGGCACAGGACTGGGCACTCGCCGCCTGAACCTGCTGCCGCCTGAAAAAAGCGAATGGAAGATCGCTCTCCCATTCGCCGTATTACACCGCCGTCGCCCAAGCCTTCTAACTCTTCCGGCGACGGCGGTGCCGAATTCTGCGCAGCGCCGTATCGGCTGTCAACGCGGCGACGCTGCACGTTCAACCCCACGAGAATCCCCAGATGCGCCACGTCGGCAACGAAACCCTGGCCGCCCTCACGGCCTATAAAAGTGGCTTCTTCAACATCGGCCTGTTCTCGGCGGTGATCAACCTGCTGATGCTGGCTCCGGCGCTGTACATGCTGCAGGTATATGACCGGGTGCTGGCCTCGGGTAATCAGATGACCCTGTTGATGCTGACGCTGATGATCCTCGGCCTGTTCGGCCTGATGGGCGCGTTAGAGTGGGTGCGCAGCCAGGTGGTGATCCGCCTCGGCACGCAGATGGACATGCGCCTGAACCAGCGGGTCTATGACGCCGCGTTCGAAGCGCAACTCAAGGGCGGCACCCAGGCGGCAGGCCAGGCGTTGCATGACCTGACCACCTTGCGCCAGTTCGCCACCGGCCAGGCGCTGTTCGCGTTTTTCGATGCGCCGTGGTTTCCGGTGTACCTGCTGGTGATCTTCCTGTTCCACCCCTGGCTTGGCCTGCTGGCGCTGGGCGGCGCGGCGATACTGATCGCGTTGGCGTGGATCAACCACCATGTCAGCCAGGCGCCGATGGCCGAGGCCAGCCAACTGTCCATCCACGCCAGCCAGCAGGCCACGGCCAACCTGCGCAATGCCGACAGCATCGAGGCCATGGGCATGCTCGCCACCTTGCGCGGGCGTTGGTTCCACCAGCACCAGGCGTTCCTCGCCGAGCAAAACCTGGCCAGTGAAAAGACCGCCGCCGTCACCGCCTGGTCCAAGGGTGTGCGCCTGGCCTTGCAATCGCTGGTACTCGGCCTGGGCGCGTTGCTGGCGGTGCAGGGCGATATCACGCCAGGAATGATGATTGCCGGCTCGATCCTGATGGGCCGGGTGCTGAGCCCCATCGACCAACTGATCGGCGTCTGGAAACAATGGGGCTCGGCGCGCCTGGCCTACGAGCGCTTGTCGCAGCTGCTGGCGGCCAACCCGGCGCGACCGCCGCGCATGAACCTGCCGGTGCCCAAGGGCCAGTTGAGCGTCGAGCACATCAGCGCCTGCGCCCCCGGCAGCCGTCGTCCGGCACTGGTGAACCTGGGGTTCAACCTGCCAGCGGGGGACGTGCTCGGCGTGATCGGACCTTCCGGCTGCGGCAAATCCACCCTGGCGCGGGTGCTGGTGGGCGCCTGGGCACCACTGGCCGGCAAGGTGCGGCTGGACGGTGCCGACCTGGCCCAGTGGGACAAACAGCAACTCGGCCCGCACATCGGCTACCTGCCCCAGGACATTCAACTTTTCGCCGGCAGCATCGCCGACAACATCGCGCGGTTTGCCGAGCTGGAGGCCGACAAAGTCCTCGCTGCCGCGCAAATGGCCGGCGTGCATGAACTGATCCTGCAACTGCCCCAAGGCTACGACACGCAGTTGGGGGAGGGCGGTGCGGGGTTGTCCGGTGGGCAAAAGCAACGCGTGGCCCTGGCCCGTGCGCTGTACGGCCTGCCGGCGTTGATCGTGCTGGATGAGCCCAACGCCAACCTCGACGAAGTGGGCGAGCAGGCGCTGCTCCAGGCCATCACCCAGCTTAAGCAGCAGCGCCGCACGGTGATCCTGATTACCCACAAAGCCAATGTACTGAGCCTGACCGACCAGTTGCTGATCCTCAAGGACGGCCAGTTGCAGGCCTTTGGTCCGACGGCGCGGGTGCTGGAGGCGCGGCAGAAACCGGCAGCCTCCAAACCGGTGTCGACCCTGAGCATGAGCTATCGCCTCGGCGAAGGAAAACAGGCATGAGCATGAGTAAGCCGGTGCTGGTCAGCGACCGCCCTCACACGGTGTTGGCGCTGGATGACAAAAAATATTCGCGCCTGGGCTGGTTGTTGGTGCTCGGCGGCTTTGCCGGATTTATCGGCTGGGCCGCGTTGGCGCCGCTGGACAAGGGCGTGGCGGTGTCGGGCAAGGTCATTGTCTCTGGCCATCGCAAGACCGTACAGCATCCTGCCGGGGGCATCGTCGAGCGTATCGAGGTGCGTGACGGTGATGTGGTCAACGCCGGCCAGGTGCTGTTGCGCTTGAAGGAGACGCCCTTGCGCGGGCAGATGCAGTCGCTGCGCAGCCAGTACCTGGCGTCCCTGGCCAGCGAGGCGCGCTAGCGAAGGTCTGCCCGCCATCACCTTCGGTCCTGAATTGCTCAACGAGCCGGAGGCCGCCAACACCTTGAACCTGCAACGGCAACTGTTCACCAGCCGCGCCCAGGCGCTGGCCACCGAGCAGCAAGGCCTGCGCGAAACCATCGCCGGCGCCGAGGCGCAGTTGCGCGGCACGCGGGATTCCCAGGCGAGCAAGCTGCAGCAACGCGCGGCGTTGAATGAGCAACTGCAAGGGCTGCGCGAGTTGGCGCGCGATGGCTATATCCCGCGCAATCGCCTGCTCGACAGCGAGCGCCTGTACGCCCAGGTCGACGGCGCGATTGCCGAAGACTACGGACGCATCGGCCAGTTGCAGCGCCAGGTTCTGGAATTGCGCCTGCGCATCCGCCAGCTCGGCGAAGACTTCCAGAAAGACCTGCGCGGCCAGTTGGCCGAGACCCGCACCCGCAGCGATGACCTGCGTAACCGCCTGGCGTCGGCCGAGTTCGAACTGGCCAACAGCCTGGTGCGGGCGCCGGCCTCGGGGGTGGTGGTCGGGTTGGAGGTGTACACCGAAGGCGGCGTGATCAAGCCCGGCCAGGCCCTGATGGACATCGTGCCCCAGGGCGAAGCGTTGTGGGTGGAAGCGCGGGTGCCGGTGCAAATGATCGACAAGGTGCATCCGGGCCTACCGGTGGAGTTGCTGTTCTCGGCGTTCAACCAGGCCACCACCCCACGGGTGGCCGGTGAGGTGACGCTGGTCTCCGCCGACCGCCAGGTCGATGAGCGCACCGACGAGCCTTATTACACCGTGCGTGCCCAGGTCAGCGCAGCGGGCATGCAACAACTGGACGGCGTGCGGATTCGTCCGGGCATGCCGGTGGAAACCTTCATCAAGACCGGTGAGCGTTCGATGCTCAACTACCTGTTCAAACCCTTGCTGGACCGTACCCACATGGCCCTGGTGGAAGAATGAAGGCACTGTTTTTTACCCTGTGCCTGAGCGTTACACCGGCGGTACATGCCTTGGGTTTGCTCGACGCCTACGACCTCGCCCTGCGCAATGACCCGACCTTTCAGGCCGCCATCCAGGAGCGCGAAGCCGGCGAAGAGAACCGCGTGATCGGCCGTGCAGCGTTATTGCCGAACCTGTCCTGGAGCTATAACAACTCGCGCAACGAATCCGAAGTTACCCAAAGCACCGCCGTTGGCGATGTCACCAGCGACCGTGATTACCGCAGCTATGCCTCGACCCTGACCTTGCAGCAACCGTTGCTGGACTACGAAGCCTATGCGCGCTTTCGCCAAGGCACGGCCCAGGCGCTGATGGCCGATGAGCGCTTTCGCGGCAAGAGCCAGAAGCTGGCCGTGCGTGTGCTCAGTGCCTACAGCCAGGCGCTGCTGGCGCAGGAGCGTATTGAGTTGAGCCGCGCGCAGAAGCGAGCATTTGCCGAACGCCTGCAACTTAATGATCGCTTGCTCAAAGGCGGCGAAGGCACCCGTACCGATGTACTGGAAACCCAGGCGCGCTTGAGCCTGGCCCAGGCGGAGGAAATCGAGGCGCTGGACGCCCAGGACAGCGCCTTGCGCGAGCTGGAAGCGATTGTCGGCCAACCGTTGCAGATCGAAGAGCTGGCCCCTTTGACCCGTCAATTCGACATCCCGCCGCTGGAGCCCAATCGCTTCGAAACCTGGCGTGAACTGGCCATGGCCAACAATCCAGAACTCAAGTCCCAGCACCATGCGCTGGACGTGGCGTCCTACGAAGTGGAGCGCAAACGCGCCGGGCACATGCCCAAGGTCAGCCTGTACGCCAGCAGCCGCCAGACCAGCTCCGATTCGGAAAGCAGCTACAACCAGAGGTACGACACCCACAGCGTCGGCATCCAGATCAGCCTGCCGTTGTTTGCCGGCGGGTCGGTGTCGGCCTCCACGCGCCAGGCGGCCAATCAACTGTCCCAGGCCCAATACGAGCTGGACGCACACACCTCGGCGACGCTGGTGGAGCTGCGCAAGCAATTCAACCTCAACACCAGTGGCGCGGCGAAAGTGCGTGCCTACGAGATGGCCGTCAGCTCAGCCACCGCGCTGGTCATCGCCACCAAAAAGAGCGTCAGCGGCGGTGAGCGGGTCAACCTCGACGTGCTCGACGCCGAACAACAACTCTTCACTGCCCGCCGCGACTTGGCCAATGCGCGGCATGCGTATCTGCTGGCCAGGATTCAGTTGAAGTATTACGCGGGGTTGCTGAGCGAGCAGGACTTGCGGGCGTTGGCGGGGTACTTCCAGCCTTCGGCATGAGTGGTTACAACCCGGCATTCGCCGGGTTTTTTGTGGTTACTAATCTGTGAAACAGCTTCGGGAATTGGGAGCCGGTTGTCGGGTTGCAGGGGGAAATTGTTACCTGGCGGAAAATAACCTAACGGATGGGTTACGATGAAAGTAGGTGCTTACAAGGGATATGTCATCTCGGTGTTTATCAGGGACGAGCATTGTCCGCCTCATGTACATGTCAGGGGCAGGGAATGGGATGCGCGGTTTCGTTTCAGTTTTTTGGATGGGGACGTTGAATTGTGGGACGTAGAGCCTGAACGGAGGCGGCCACCCACTGCGGTCCTGAAGGAAATACGCGAGGTAATCATGCAGCGACATTATCTGGCACGGGCACGCAAGATTTGGTGGGAAAAACTGCAAACGGTTTGCCTGGAGAATCATTCCTGGAACTGGGACACCAGTGAATTGGTTCCAGGGTTAGTCATTCGACGTGGTGTCTACGTCATCGCAAGCGCCTGGCACGACGCTGTAGCGCAACGGACTATTTTGAATCTGGTAAGAGCGCCAGATTGCGTGGGGATTAATTTATGAAAATCGTAAAAGCCAAAGTCATACCTTATGTACCTCTCACTGACGCCGACATCGACAAGGCAATCGCCCGTGGCCGTAGGCTAAAGCGCCTGTACGCCAACGCCAGCAATGTGCGTTATGTAGACGACTGCATTTCCATCGGTTTCAGCGACGGCAGCCGCGTCATGTTGCCGGTGGCCGGCCTGCCGGAGTTCGAAGGGTTTTCAGAGGAAGATTTCCAGCAGTTGGAAGTCAGTTTCGGTGGCAAGGCCATTAGCTGTGAGGCCCAGGATCTGGATGTTTCGATCACGGGCCTGATCGCCACAAGCCAGCCGCTGATGGACCTGGCCACCAGCCTGGTAGCGTCACGCAACGGTCGCAAGAGCAGCGCCGCCAAATCCGCCGCCGCCCGCGCCAATGGCAAGAAGGGCGGCCGGCCACGCAAGAAGGAACCTGAGGACGCTGAATTACCGCCGGGTCAATAACACCCCGGATTCCATATGGTGCGTCCACGGGAACTGGTCAAACATCGCACACCGGGTAATGCGGTGGGTGTCATGCAGTTGCGCAATGTTCGCCGCCAGCGTCTCCGGGTTGCAGGAGATGTACAGGATATTGTCGAAGCGCCGGGTCAGTTCGCAGGTGTCCGGGTCCATGCCGGCGCGGGGCGGGTCGACGAATACGCTACCGAATTCATAGCTCTTCAGGTCGATGCCGTGCAGGCGGCGGAAAGGGCGTACTTCATTCAGCGCTTCGGTGAGCTCTTCGGCGGAGAGGCGCACCAGGGTGACGTTACCCACCGCGTTTTCATCGAGGTTGCTCAGGGCCGCATTCACCGAGGTCTTGCTGATCTCGGTGGCCAGCACTTTACGTACACGGGTGGCCAGGGGCAGGGTGAAGTTGCCGTTGCCGCAATACAGCTCCAGCAAGTCATCCGGGCGATCGCCCAAGGCTTCGTATGCCCAGTTGAGCATCTTCTGGTTCACCGTGCCGTTGGGCTGGGTGAAGGCGCCTTCGGGTTGGCGGTAACTGAAAGTGCGGCCGCCCACGTCGAGTTTTTCCACCACGTAGTCGTGGCCGATCACATCGCGCTTGCCCTTGGAGCGGCCGATGATGCTGACATTCAAATCAGCCGCCAGCTTATTCGCCGCCGTGTGCCAGTGCTCGTCCAGCGGGCGGTGATAACACAGGGTGATCATCGCGTCGCCGGCCAGGGTGGTGAGGAACTCCACCTGGAACAGCTTGTGGCTCAGGGCAGCGCTGGCTTGCCAGGCGGCCTTGAGCTGGGGCATCAGTTGGTTGATGCGTGTGCTGGCGATGGGGAACGCTTCGATCAGGATCGGCGTGCGCTTGTCGTCCTGGGAAAACATCGCGTAGTGGCGTTCACCGCCTTCGCGCCACAGGCGGAACTCCGCCCGCAGGCGGAAGTTCTGCAGCGGCGACTCGAAGACCTGCGGCTCGGGTGCGTCGAACGGTGCCAACAGGTCACGCAAGCGCGTGACCTTGTCTTGCAGTTGAGCGGTGTAGAGTGCGGCGTCAAAAGTCATGCGTTGAACCAGCCCAGCTTGATCACGAACAGAATCGACAGAATCACCAGTGCCGGGTTGAGCTCACGGTAGCGGCCCGAAAGCAGCTTGATGGCGGTCCAGGCGATGAAACCGAAGGCAATGCCGTTGGCGATGGAGTAAGTGAAGGGCATCGCCAGGGCGGTGATCACCACCGGCGCTGCAACGGTAATGTCATCCCAGTCGATTTCGGCCAGGCCTGAGGTCATCAATACGGCGACGAACAGCAGCGCCGGCGCGGTAGCAAAGGCCGGTACGCTGGCGGCCAGCGGCGAGAAGAACAGTGCCAGCAGGAACAGGATCGCCACCACGATGGCGGTCAAGCCGGTACGGCCACCGGCGCTCACGCCCGCAGCGGATTCGATGTAGCTGGTGGTGGTCGACGTACCCAGCAGCGAACCGGCCATGGCGGCGGTACTGTCGGCGATCAGCGCACGGCCCATTTTCGGCATGTGGCCGTCCTTGCCCATCAGCCCGGCGCGCTTGGCCACGCCGATCAGGGTGCCGGAGTTGTCGAACAGGTCGACGAACAGGAAGGCGAAGATCACGCTGACCAGGCCGATGTCCAGCGCGCCCTTGATATCCAGCTGCAGGAAAGTCGGGGCGAGGGACGGCGGCATCGACATCACGCCACCAAACGCGGTGACGCCCAGCAGAATGGAAACGATGGTTACCGCCAGGATGCCGATCAGCACCGCGCCGCGTACGGCCAGGGCTTCCAGCGCAACGATCAGCATGAAGCCGAGGATGGCCAGGATAGGCGCCGGCTTGGTCAGGTCGCCCATGCCCACCAGGGTGTTGGGGTTGCCGACCACGATCCCGGCGTTGTGCAGGGCGATCAGTGCCAGGAACAGGCCGATACCGGCGGCAATCGCCGAACGCAGGGGCAGGGGAATGCTGTTGATGATCCACTCACGGATACGGAAGATCGACAGCAGGAAGAACAGCACCGCCGAAATGAATACCGCACCCAGCGCAACCTGCCAGGTGTGGCCCATGTGCAACACCACGGTGTAGGTAAAGAAGGCGTTGAGGCCCATGCCCGGTGCCAGCGCGATCGGGTAGTTGGCGATCAGGCCCATCACGGTCGAACCGATGGCCGCCGCCAGGCACGTCGCGACAAACACCGCGCCCTTGTCCATGCCGGTCTCGCCGAGGATGCTCGGGTTCACGAACAGGATGTAGGCCATGGCCAGGAATGTCGTGATGCCCGCGAGGATCTCGGTGCGCACGTTGGTGTTGTGTGCCTTGAGTTGAAACAGCTTTTCCAGCATGCCTGCTCCCTGTGACGCTAGGTTGCGTCGTTATTTGTTGACCTCTAAGTCAAAGCACAAACTGCGCCAAGCGCCTGTGGTTCCAGAGAGGATCGGAAAAAGCGGCGCATCATACCAGCAGCCGAGGCTGTGTGGCGCATGGCCTTGAGGCATACTGCGGCGACGTTCAACAGCGGGTCATCGACAGCATGAAAAAAGCCAACGCGTGGAGTCTAGCCCTGATCCCCTGTCTCGGCCTGTGGTTGGGCGCGGCACCGGTGTGGGGCGCGACTGCACCGCCCTTGAGCGAGGTGCGCGTGTTCAAGGTCGAATCGGCGCACTGCACGGAAACCATCCCGGAACGCGCGCAAAGCACCCAGATGTGCACGCACCGTGGGCCCACCCAAGTGTCGGTGATGGAAGTCGGCCTGGGTAACAACCCGATGGGGCGCTTCAATGGTGCCGAACTGAACGGGCAACGTACGCCCGTGTGCCAGGTCGGCAGCGTCAGCGAGGCCTGCAGCGGGGCAGGCACGCTGATGGGCTACATCTATGTATTTGACCTGAATGTCCAGGCCCAAGGCTGGTTCGAATACAGCAACTCGTCGATCAACGGCCCGCGGAATACCTTGAAGACCCTGCTCAATATCCGCTGATCAATCACCTTGAACGCTCAATACCCCGGGAAGTCGTACCCCTGAGACGGCGACTTTCCTGAACGCCGCGGACGTACACCAACCCGTGAGGTGTTTATGAGCGCGACCCCCAATGGCGCGGCGGCCCAGCCGTTCGTCGCCCACTCCATACGCTTGACCCTCAATGGTCAGGACCGCCAACTCGACGTATTGCCCTGGACCACGTTGCTGGATTTGCTGCGCGAGCAACTGGACCTGGTTGGCAGCAAAAAAGGCTGCGACCACGGCCAATGCGGTGCGTGCACAGTATTGCGTGACGGCAAACGCATCAACGCCTGCCTGACCCTGGCGGTGATGTGCGACGGTGCCGAATTGACCACCATCGAAGGCCTGGCCGACGGCGACCAGCTGCACCCAATGCAGCAAGCCTTTATCAAGCACGATGCCTTCCAGTGCGGTTACTGCACGCCCGGTCAGATTTGCTCCGCCGTTGGCCTGGCCAATGAAGGCCGTGCCCACGACAGCGCACAGATCCAGGAGCTGATGAGCGGCAACCTGTGCCGCTGCGGCGCCTACAGCAATATCCGCGATGCCATCGAAGAGGCTTTGCCGGCGTGCCGCGCCCAGGGAGGTGAGCAATGAATCCCTTCCAGTACAGCAAACCGGCCGATGTCCACGAAGCCGTGCACCTGAGCAGCGCGGCGTCGCGCTTTATTGCCGGGGGCACCAACCTGCTGGACTTGATGAAAGAAAACATCAGCCGCCCCGAGCACCTGATCGATATCACCGGCCTGCCGCTCAATGAGATTGAACAAACCGCCGAGGGCGGCCTGCGCATCGGCGCGCTGGTGAGCAATGCCGACTTGGCCTGGCACCCGCTGATCGAACAACGTTATCCGTTGCTGTCCCAGGCGATCCTTGCCGGCGCTTCGCCGCAACTGCGCAATATGGCCAGTACCGGCGGCAACCTGTTGCAACGCACCCGGTGCTACTACTTCTATGACGCCAGCGTGCCCTGCAATAAGCGGGAACCCGGCAGCGGCTGCCCGGCGCGCACTGGCTTGAACCGTATCCATGCGATCCTCGGTGCCAGCGAGCAGTGTGTGGCAACTCACCCGTCGGACATGTGCGTGGCCCTGGCGGCACTGGAGGCGCGGGTGCATGTGCAAGGGCGTGGTGGCGCGCGGGTTATCGAGTTTGCCGACTTCCACCGCTTGCCCGGTGATGCGCCCCAACGCGACAACCAACTGGCAGACGATGAGCTGATCACCGCCATCGAATTGCCCGCCGACCACCTGGCCCGTCACAGCCATTACCTGAAAATCCGCGACCGCGCGTCTTACGCGTTTGCCTTGGTGTCGGTGGCCGCCGCTCTCGAGTTGGACGGCGATCGAATCGTCGACGCGCGCCTGGCCCTCGGCGGCGTGGCCCATAAACCCTGGCGCGACCGTGCGGTGGAAGCCTCGCTGATCGGCCGGGCGGTCAGCCGCGAAACCTTCAGCAATGCCGCCGACGCGGTGCTGCAAGATGCCGAGCCGCTGGAACACAACGGCTTCAAGATCAAGCTGGCACGCCGCGCAATCATCCGCGCCCTGAGCGACGCCGCCGTCGCAGGAGATCGCCCATGACCGCTATTGGCAAACCCCTGGACCGTGTCGACGGTCTGCTCAAGGTCACCGGCCAGGCGCGTTATGCCGGTGAGTTTCCCGAGGACGGCCTGCTCCACGGCAGTGTGGTGTCCAGCACCATCGCCAAGGGCCGTGTGCTGGCGATCGATGCGTCCAGGGCTCTGGCCCTGCCGGGCGTGATGGCGGTTATCCATCACCTCAACCGGCCGACAATCGCCCGTTACGACGATGCCTTCCAGGATGACGATGCGGCGGATGGCTCACCGTTTCGCCCGCTGTATAACGACCGTGTGCTGTACAGCGGCCAACCCTTGGCCCTGGTGATCGCCGACAACCTGGAGCTGGCGCGGCATGCCGGCTCGCTGGTAGCGATCGACTACGCACGGGAAGACTTCGAGACCGACCTGCTCGCCCAGCAGGAACAGGCCCATGCTTCACCGCAGGCGCCGCCCAAGCCGCGTGGCAATTTCCAGGCCGAGTGGGCCGCTGCCGCCGTCAGCCTCGACCTGCACTACAGCACTCCCATCGAACACCACAACCCCATGGAACCCCACGCCAGCACCGTGCTGTATCAGCCGGACGGCACCTTGCATATCCATGACAAGACCCAGGGCCCGCAGAACTGCCAGGCCTATGTGCAAGAGGTGTTCGGCCTGGATAAAAGCCAGGTGCGGATCTTCGCCGCGTTCGTCGGTGGTGCGTTCGGCTCGGGCTTGCGCCCGCAGTATCAATTGCCGCTGGCAGTGATGGCGTCCCTGGCGCTCAAGCGCTCGGTGCGCGTCACCCTGACCCGCCAGCAGATGTTCACCTTCGGCTACCGCCCGCGCACCTTGCAGCGTTTGCAGATGGGCGCCGCCGCCAATGGTCGCCTGCTGGCATTGGGGCATACGGCGATTGGCCAGACCTCGCGCTTCGAAGACTTCAGCGAGCACGTGGTGGAGTGGAGCGGCATGCTCTATCACTGCGACAACGTGCAACTGACCTACAAACTGGTGCCGCTGGATGTATTCACGCCCCTGGACATGCGCGCGCCCGGCGCTGCCTTGGGCGTGATCGGCCTGGAGTGCGCCATGGACGAGTTGGCCAGCGCCTTGGGCATGGACCCGGTGCAACTGCGGCTGGTCAACTACGCCGAGCGCAACCAGAACGAAGACAAACCCTGGTCGAGCAAGGCCCTACGCGAGTGTTACAGCGAAGGTGCCGAGCGCTTCGGCTGGAGCCAGCGCAACCCGGAACCGCGCAGCATGCGCGACGGCTGCCAGTTGATCGGCTGGGGCATGGCCGGTGGCGTGTGGGAGGCCATGCAGATGAAGGCCAGCGCCAAGGCGCGCATCGACGCCGAGGGCAAGCTGACCGTCAGCAGTGCGACCACGGACATCGGCACTGGCACCTACACGGTGATGACCCAGATCGCGGCGCAGGCCAGTGGCGTGGCGGTTGAGGACGTGGTGTTCCTGCTCGGCGACTCTTCATTGCCCTCCGCGCCGCTGCAAGGTGGTTCGTTCACCGTGTCGTCCGTCGGCACCGCCGTGCAGCAAGCCTGCGAAGCGTTGAGCGCGAGGCTGCTGACCATTGCCCGGCAGACTTACCCGGTGTTCAAGGATGCCGAGTCCGTGCGTTTTGAAGACGGCCAACTGCACACCGGCGACGTGAGCGTGTCGTTGGCACAGCTGGTCAAGGACAGCGGTGAAGAGAGCGTGGAAGTCCAGGTCGACAGCGAGCCGGACAAAAAGCGCGAGGGTTACGCCACCGCCACCCATTCGGCGGTGTTCGTCGAAGTGCGGGTGGATGAAGACTTGGGCACGATCAAGGTCAGCCGCGTGGTCAGCGCCATTGCGGCCGGGCGGGTGGTCAACCCGAAGATGGCCCGCAGCCAGATCCTCGGCGGGGTGGTGTGGGGCATCGGCATGGCCCTGCATGAGGAGACCCAGATCGACCATCAGTTGGGCCGCTACATGAACCACAGCCTGGCCGAGTACCACATCCCGGTAAATGCCGATATCGGCGAGATTGACGTGGTGTTTGTCGAGGAACATGACGAGATCGTCAACGCCCTTGGGTCCAAGGGCGTGGGAGAGATCGGCATTGTCGGGGTGGCGGCGGCGGTAGCGAATGCGGTCTACCATGCCACCGGCAAGCGGGTGCGAGAGTTTCCGATCACCCTGGATAAGGTGCTCTGACGCGGTCCAGCAAACACTGAAGATCCAAATGTGGGAGGGAACAAGCCCCCTCCCACATTGGATCATGCAGCGGGCTTGATGCTTTCATCTACCGGCACATGCATACGATCCCGATTCGCCAGGGTCGGGAACAGTTTGATCCACACCCCGGTCACCACCAGCGTACCGATGCCGCCCATGACCACGGCGGGCACGGTGCCGAACCAATGGGCGGTAATCCCCGATTCGAACTCGCCCAATTGGTTGGAGGCACCGATAAACAGACCGTTGACCGCACTGACCCGTCCGCGCATTTCATCCGGCGTCTCCAGCTGCACGAAGGACGCACGGATCACCATGCTGATCATGTCCGCCGCGCCCAGCACCACCAGCACCGCCAGGGAAAACCAGAACGAGGTGGACAGGCCGAAGGCGATGGTCGCCACGCCGAATACGCCGACGGCGGTGAACATCACCCGGCCCACCTGCCGATCTACCGAAAAGCGCGCCAGCCACAACGACATCAACAACGCGCCCACCGCCGGCGCCGAGCGCAACAGGCCCAGGCCCCAGGCGCCGGTCAACAGGATGTCCTTGGCGAACACCGGCAGCAACGCGGTGGCGCCGCCCAGCAGCACGGCGAACAGGTCGAGGGAAATCGCCCCGAGGATGTCCGGGCGGCTGCGGATAAAACGGATGCCGGCCAGCAGTGAATCGAGGGTGGCCTTGCCTTTGTTGAGCGGGGTCTGGCGGGCGGGCAGGTTGAGGGTCAGTACACAGGCAATCAGGTACAGCGCCACCGTGGGCCCATACACCCAGACGCTGCCGAAGGCGTATAGCAAACCACCGAGGGCCGGGGCGACGATGGTTGCCAGTTGCTGGGCCGACTGCGACGAGGCCACCGCACGCGGGAACAGCGCACTGGGCACGATGCTTGGCAGCAGGGCCTGGGTGGTGGGCATTTCAAACGAGCGTGCGGCACCGAGCAGGAAGGCGAGGATGAAGATCATCTCGCGGGTCACGTTGCCGGTGAGGCCGCCGATGGCCAGGGAAAGGGCAATCAGCGCCTGCACGGTCTGGCAGATGGCCGCGACTTTGCGTCGCTCATAGCGGTCGGCCACATGCCCGGTGTGCAGCATGAACAGCACGCGCGGCACGAACTCCACCAGGCCGACCAGCCCCAGGTCGAGCACGTTGCCGGTGAGTTGGTAGAGGTTCCAGCCAATGGCCACGGTAAGCATCTGGAAGCCGCTGGCGGTGAAGATCCGTGCCAGCCAGAACGCGATGAAAGGGCGGTGGTGACGTAACAGCAACGTGGGTTCACTGGGCATCGGAAATTCAGGTCAAGGCCGGAGGGAAGGGGCAGATTAGCATCAAGCTGTAACAATTGGTTGCAAGAAGAAGGCTGAGGCAAGCTGTCACGCGGCAAAAGACCACACAGGCCAACCGCGAAAATGGGACTACTCTTTTCACTGTGATTGATCCAGATCAAAGTCATTTCAGAATTTGTTCTGGTGGCCGCAAGGCCCGACTCCCTACGTGGTTGGTTAAAAAAGAAACGAATTGAAATTCGCCAGACTCCATATCCGTGGGGGCAGTGGGTGCAGGCTCCCGCCAGCAGCCGGTATTACCTGACAGAGGAAGACTTATGTTCGGTTTGGAGGCGCTAGATCTCGCCCGAATTCAGTTCGCGTTCACCATCTCATTCCACATCCTGTTCCCGGCGATCACCATCGGCCTGGCCAGTTACCTCGCGGTGCTGGAAGGCTTGTGGCTCAAGACCCACAACGATACCTACCGTGACCTCTACCATTTCTGGTCGAAGATCTTTGCCGTCAACTTCGGCATGGGCGTGGTCTCCGGTCTGGTCATGGCCTACCAGTTCGGCACAAACTGGAGCCGCTTCTCGGACTTCGCCGGCGCCGTGACCGGGCCGCTTCTGACGTACGAAGTGCTTACGGCCTTCTTCCTCGAAGCCGGTTTCCTCGGTGTGATGCTGTTCGGCTGGAACAAGGTGGGGCGCAAGCTGCACTTCTTCTCCACCGTGATGGTGGCCGTCGGTACGTTGATCTCGACCTTCTGGATCCTGGCGTCCAACAGCTGGATGCAGACGCCGCAAGGCTTTGAAATCATCGACGGCCGCGTGATTCCTACTGATTGGCTGGCGGTGATCTTCAACCCGTCGTTCCCTTACCGCCTGATGCACATGGCGACGGCGGCGTTCGTGGCCACCGCGTTCTTCGTGGGTTCCTCGGCGGCCTGGCACTTGCTGCGCGGCAAAGACAACCCGGCGATCCGCAAGATGTTGTCGATGGCGATGTGGATGGCCCTGATCGTGGCGCCTATCCAGGCGGTGATCGGCGACTTCCATGGCCTCAACACCCTCGAGCATCAGCCGGCAAAAATCGCAGCGATTGAAGGCCACTGGGAAAACAAAGGCAATGAGCCAACGCCGCTGATCCTGTTTGGCTGGCCGGACATGAAGGCCGAAAAAACCAAATACGCCGTGGAGATTCCGTACCTGGGCAGCCTGATCCTGACCCACTCCCTGGACAAACAGGTGCCGGCGCTCAAGGAGTTCCCGCCGGAAGACCGGCCGAATTCGACCATCGTATTCTGGTCGTTCCGGGTCATGGTCGGCCTGGGGTTCCTGATGATCTTCACCGGCCTGTTCAGCCTCTGGCTGCGCCGGGGCGACAAAATGTACACGTCCAGGCCGTTCCTGTACCTGGCGCTGTGGATGGGGCCGTCCGGGCTGATCGCGATTCTCGCCGGTTGGTTCACCACCGAGATCGGCCGCCAGCCGTGGGTGGTCTACGGGTTGATGCGCACGGCGGATGCTTCTTCCGGGCATAGCCTGGCGCAGATGACGATCACCCTGGTGTTGTTCGTGGTGGTGTACTTCGCGCTGTTCGGCGCCGGCCTGGGCTACATGATGCGCCTGGTGCGCAAAGGCCCGGTGACCCACGAAGGCACGGAACCGACCCACGGTGGCCCTGGCCAGAAACGCACACCGGCCCGTCCGTTGTCCGCCGCCGATGATGGCAGCGATGACGACCACGCCCACATCCAGCACAAGGGGAATTGAGATGGGTATTGATCTTCCGCTGATCTGGGCCGTGATCATCATCTTCGGCATCATGATGTATGTGGTCATGGACGGCTTCGACCTGGGCATCGGCATCCTCTTCCCGTTTATCCCGGGCAAGACCGACCGTGACGTGATGATGAACACCGTGGCCCCGGTCTGGGACGGTAACGAAACCTGGCTGGTGCTGGGCGGCGCGGCGTTGTTCGGCGCGTTCCCGCTGGCCTATTCGGTGGTGTTGTCGGCGCTGTACCTGCCGCTGATCCTGATGCTGGTGGGGCTGATCTTTCGTGGCGTGGCTTTCGAGTTCCGCTTCAAGGCCAAGGACCACAAGCGTCACCTGTGGGACAAGGCGTTTATCGGCGGTTCGCTGGCGGCCACGTTCTTCCAGGGCGTCGCGCTGGGGGCGTTTATCGACGGGATCCCGGTGGTCAATCGCCAGTTTGCCGGCGGCTCGCTGGACTGGCTCACGCCGTTCACGATGTTCTGCGGCGTGGCGCTGATCGTGGCCTATGCCTTGCTCGGTTGCACCTGGCTGATCATGAAAACCGAAGGCCCGTTGCAGGAGAAGATGCATAACCTGGCGCGGCCTTTGGCCTTCGTGGTGCTGGCCGTGATCGGCATCGTGAGTCTCTGGACGCCGCTGTCGCACCCGGAAATCGCCTCGCGCTGGTTCACCCTGCCGAACCTGTTCTGGTTCCTGCCGGTACCGATCCTGGTGCTGGTGACCATGTACGGCTTGATCCGCGCGGTGGCGCGTAATGCCCACTACACACCGTTCCTGCTGACGCTGGTGTTGATCTTCCTCGGCTACAGCGGTCTGGGGATCAGCCTGTGGCCGAACATCATCCCGCCCTCGGTGTCGATCTGGGATGCCGCTGCGCCGCCGCAGAGCCAGGGTTTCATGCTGGTGGGCACCTTGTTCATCATCCCGTTCATCCTGGGCTACACCTTCTGGAGCTACTACGTGTTCCGCGGCAAGGTCACCCACGAAGACGGCTATCACTAGGAGGGTCGTTGCATGTCCGGCAAACCTACGTTGCACGAGATCGAACAGGCCGAGAAACAGCCGCTCTGGCGGCGCCTCGGCTGGCTGGCGATGATCTGGACCGGCAGTGTGCTGGCCCTGTTCGTGGTGGCCAGCCTGATGCGCATGTTCATGAATGCGGCCGGCCTGACCACCCACTGACATCCCGATCCGGGCTTCGCGCCCGGTTTTCAGCCCTGCTCTTCTTTTGGAAGGGCAGGGCTTTTTTATTTGCGTGCTTTGAGAATCACGAACTTGGGCGTGGCGGCGACCTGCTCTACGCCACGGAACAAGCGCGCCAACTTGCTGTGATAACCCAGGTGACGGTTGCCGACGATATACAGGGCGCCGCCTACCACCAGCGCCTCCCGCGCCTGCTGGAACATACGCCAGGCGAGGAAGTCGCCGACCACCTGCTGCTGGTGGAACGGCGGGTTGCACAGCACCACGTCGAGGGAGTCCGGCTCCTGGCCTGCGAGGCCGTCCCCGGCACGTACTGTCACCTCCCGATCGCCGAGGGCGGCTTGCCAGTTCTCAAGGGCCGATTGCACGGCCATATAGGACTCGTCCACCAAGGTGTACCGGGCGTCGGGGTTTTGCAGTGCGCTGGCAATCGCCAATACCCCGTTGCCGCAACCCAGGTCCGCCACGCGGGCACTGCCCAGGTTATTGGGCAGGTGCGGCAGGAAGGCGCGGGTGCCGATGTCCAGGCCTTCACGGCAGAACACGTTGGCATGGTTGAGCAGTTCGATGGCCGGCGCGTCCAGGGTGTAGCGCGTCGGGTAGGGCGAGACCGCCGCGGGGCGGTCGGCCAGTGTCGCAATCAGCAACCGCGCCTTCTTCACCGCCAGGGATGCATGCATCGGCCCGATATAGCGCTCCAGCAACTCACCGGCCGCCCGGGGCAGGTGCTTGACCATGGCTGCGGCAATCACTTCGGCGCCTGGCGCGAGTTGGCCTTGCAGGCGGATCAGCTGTTCTTCCAGCAATGCCAGGGTCTTGGGGACGCGGATCAGCACCCGGTCGAACGGCCCGCTGGGCACCTCGCTGGCGGGGATGAACGGCACGGCGTCAAAGGCCTTGCCATTGCGCACCAGGTTTTTATCCAGGCCCAGGGCGGCCAGGAACGAGTCGCCGCTGGAGGTCACCTGCACCCGGCCTTCCAGGCTCGCAGCCAGGGCGCCGAAGCTGTCATTGAGCACCAGCACGCGGGTCGCAGCGCTCGGTTGCTGTTCCGCCAGGTAGTTGAGCAGGTACTCGTCGGCGGCGTCGAAGGCTTGCAGCGGATCGTTATGTTGCTCTGGCTGGCGGATCAGATCGAGCTGGGCGAAGGGGCTTTCGAGCAGGGGCATGGCGAGGGAGGCTCTGGGTCATCGATGGGTGTTCGGCAGTCGGCTGCGGAACCGTCTGAGTGAACAGCGGGCGGCACCCCGTGGGAACAGCCCAGCACTCAGAATGGGTCGTAAATGTTACTTTTTTTCCTAAGGGATTACATGCGGTGTTTCAACGCTGATTAAAACAACCCCGCTTTCGAGGCGCAGAGCACGGCGGCGATCTTGTTGTTGACTCCCAGCTTTTTGAAGCAACTGCAGATATGAAAGCCCACCGTACGCTCGGACAGGCACAGGATGGCGGCAATGTCCGCAGCGGTCTTGTCCATGGCTGACCACTTGAGGATTTCGGTTTCGCGCGGGGTCAATTTGTTTGCAGGGTTAATGCTGGGCTTGTGTGCGTAAGTCTTCGCGACTACCGCATGCATCGCATGGCACAGCCACAGGACCTGGCCGGCTTTTTCATAAAGCTCCTGCGGGGTCACTTCACCCGCACTGCGACCCAGGGTCAGCATGCTGAACACACCCTGGAAATCATGCACGGCTTGGGTCCATCCCAAATGCACACCAAAGGATTGAGCTAAAGACCACAGGTTGGGTGAGTCTTTAAAGATTTTTTCTTCCCAGACAAGGGGCAGTACACAACGTTTGCAATGTTCCACCACGGGGTCAGCGTCAAAGAAGTGGGCCTGGTTATACAGTTTGTTCCATTCATCTGGATAGTTGTTGAGGCGAACAGGTTTCGTTTGGTTGTTAGGTAGTTGAGAGCTCATCGTGAAAGAACAGTATTGGAAGCCGAGCGCGTAGGTGTGGTTGACAGCCATCTCGAAAAGAGTCGTAACCTCGCTCTCGCCTTCCAGTTTAGGAAGTCGGGTATTGCGCCAGTTGACCATTGGTAACTCTCCATGGGGTTCTGCATGACATGGGATACGTCCTGAACTCCCACTGCACGGAAATTAGTGTAGGACATGAGCTACATCGCGAGACAAAATTTTCGCTCTTGCAGGGCAGCGTTTAAGAAATTTTCTCTAAGGTCGCGGCGGGCTTAGGTAAGGGGCTTAGTGGTTTTTTTCGATTTTTTAGTCAGTTGAAGCAGCTGTAGCGGATCAACTTAGAGCGTGCTTGTAGCGCGGATAAAGGAGCTAATAGCAAATTGATCAGAGTTGATATTAGGTTGCCATTATTTTGTGCCTATATAATGCCACTACCAACCAGAGGTGTTTCCGGGCTTGAGTTTGAGGGACACTAGGGCACCTGTAGAACGGAGTCCCCCATGACGGCCAGTGCTGAGAAATTTACCCGCCAGACCTTGCTCGATGTGCAATCCCTGACCCCCAGCCTGTTTACCCTGCGAACCACCCGTGACCCCGGGTTCCGGTTTACCGCCGGTCAGTTCGTGCGCCTGGGCGTTACCAAGGCGGATGGCAGCACGGTGTGGCGTGCGTATTCCGTGGTGTCCTCGCCGTTTGATGAATACTTGGACTTCTTCTCGATTGTTGTCCCAGGCGGTGAATTCACCAGTGAGCTCAGCCGATTGCGGGTGGGCGATACCTTGATGGTGGAGCGCCAGGCTACCGGGTTCCTGACCCTGAACCGTTTCGTCGATGGCCGTGATTTGTGGATGTTAGGCACCGGCACCGGGGTGGCACCGTTTTTGTCGATCCTGCAGGACTTCGAAGTCTGGGAGAAATTCGAGCGCATCATCCTGGTGTACAGCGCGCGGGAAGCCCGGGAGCTGGCGTACCAGTCGCTGATCGAGGGGTTGGGCGAGCGGGAGTACCTGGCAGAATATGCGCACAAGCTGACCTACATCCCCATCGTGACCCGAGAGGATTATCCGGGTGCATTGAGCGGGCGTATTACCACCTCGATCGAAAACGGAGAATTGGAGCGTGCTGCCGGCGTCGAGCTGACCCCGGAACACTCCCGCGTGCTGATTTGCGGCAACCCGCAGATGGTGGATGACACTCGCCAGTTGCTCAAGCAGCGCGACATGCAACTGAGCCTTAGCCGCCGACCAGGGCAGGTGGCAGTGGAAAACTACTGGTAATGAAAAGGCGCCTCAAGGAGGCGCCTTTTTTCCAAGCCGGTACGGGTTAAAGCGGCTTGTCGTTCTGTGCCTTGAGCAGGTCGCGAATCTCGCCCAGCAGCACTTCTTCCTTGCTCGGTGTCGGTGGCAGGCTAGGCGCCACGGCTTCTTCGCGCTTGAGGCGGTTGATGGCCTTGACGCCCATGAAGATCGCGAACGCGACGATCACAAAGTCGATCACGCTCTGGATGAACTTGCCGTACGCCAGCACCACGGCAGGCACATCGCCCTGTGCCGCCTTGAGCGTAATCGCCAGGTCACCAAAGTCCACGCCACCGATCAACAGACCAATGGGCGGCATCACCACATCGCCTACAAACGAGGAAACAATTTTGCCGAAGGCGGCGCCGATGATGATACCGACGGCCATGTCGACCACATTACCTTTGACCGCGAAGGCCTTGAACTCACTGATCACGCCCATAGGTTATTCCTTGTTACAGATGAGAAGGGTGCCGCTCAGTGTAAGTCAGTCGTAACCGGCTTGCCTGATACAGCTGCTAACACTGTCAGTTTTTATCGACACATTAAATCGCAAATAGTTTGCAAAGTGCCACCAATCGCGCGCGAAATACCCGCTATTTCAGCGGCTTACCACATTATTTTCTTAATCGCCCTGGTGGTGTTTTTCTATTTATCTTCTGACTCGCGGGTCACTAGCCTCTGGCAAGCACAACTGAATGTGCATTAAAAAACCAGAGGAAACCTTGATGAAGAATCCAATGAATCGCGGCCCGGTATTGGCGCGTCATGTGCTGGTACTGGCGACCGCCAGCCTGCTTTCCCTCTCCGTACAAGCCGCTAACCTGACCCGCGATAACGGTGCTGCCGTCGGCGACAACCAGAACTCGCAAACCGCCGGCGCCACCGGCCCGGTGCTGCTGCAGGACGTGCAACTGATCCAGAAACTGCAGCGCTTCGACCGTGAGCGCATCCCCGAGCGCGTGGTGCATGCCCGCGGCACCGGCGCCCATGGCACCTTCACCGTCACCGATAACCTCAGTGACCTGACCAAGGCCAAGGTCTTCGCTGCTGGCGAAACGACCCCGGTGTTCGTGCGTTTCTCGGCCGTGGTGCACGGCAATCATTCCCCGGAAACCCTGCGTGACCCGCGCGGCTTCGCCACCAAGTTCTATACCGCCGATGGCAACTGGGACTTGGTGGGTAATAACTTCCCGACGTTCTTTATCCGCGATGCTATCAAGTTCCCCGACATGGTCCACGCCTTCAAGCCGGACCCGCGCACTAACCTGGATGATGACTCCCGTCGCTTCGACTTCTTCTCCCATGTTCCCGAGGCCACTCGCACACTTACCGAGTTGTATTCCGACTCCGGTACTCCGGCCAGTTATCGGGAAATGGACGGCAATGGCGTACATGCCTACAAGTTGATCAACGCCAAGGGTGAAGTGCACTACGTCAAGTTCCACTGGAAGAGCCTGCAAGGCATCAAGAACCTCGATCCCAAGCAAGTTACCGAAGTGCAGGGGCGTGACTACAGTCATATGACCAATGACCTGGTCACCCATATCAACAAGGGCGACTTCCCCAAGTGGGACCTGTATGTGCAGGTACTCAAGCCGGAAGACTTGGCCAAGTTTGATTTCGACCCGCTTGATGCTACCAAGATCTGGCCGAATGTACCCGAGCGCAAAGTCGGGCAGATGGTGCTGAACCGCAACCCGGCAAATGTCTTCCAGGAAACCGAACAAGTGGCCATGGCCCCGGCCAACCTGGTACCGGGCATCGAGCCGTCGGAAGACCGCCTGCTGCAAGGCCGGGTGTTCTCGTATGCCGACACGCAGATGTATCGCCTGGGCGCCAATGCCCTGCAGCTGCCGATCAACGCCCCACGGGTCACCGTCAACAACGGTAACCAGGACGGCGCGCTGAACTTCGGCAAGACCACCAGTGGCGTGAACTACCAGCCAAGCCGCCTGGAAAACCGTGAAGAGCCGCAAACCGCGCGCTACAGCCAGACGGCGCTGTCGGGCAGCACCCAGCAGGCGAAGATCCAGCGTGAGCAGAACTTCAAGCAGGCCGGCGATCTGTATCGCTCCTACAGCCCGAAAGAACGTCAGGACTTGATCGACAATTTCGGCGGCTCATTGGCCACTACCGATGACGAGAGCAAGCACATCATCCTGTCGTTCCTCTATAAGGCCGATCCGGAATACGGCACTGGCGTGGCCAAGGTCGCCAAGGGTGATCTGGCACGCGTGAAGGCGCTGGCCGAAAAACTCACTGACTGACGTTGGTTTCGGTCGACGCCCTCCCGGGCGTCGACCTCTGGCAGGAGAGAACCCATGCGTATTTCTATCGGTTTACTGATGACCATGCTGGCCTTTGTCGCCCATGCCGAGTCGCCCGACCCGGTCGCGCTCAAGGCGCAGCTCCAGGACTATTACTTCGACGCCGCCCGCCGTGGCGACCTCGACATGCTCAACACCTTCATCGACGCCGGCTTCCCCCTCAACACCCAGGACGACAAGGGCTATACCGCGCTGATCCTCGCCGCCTACCACGGCGAAAGCCCTTATGTGGAGCGTTTGCTCGCCGCCGGTGCCGACGCCTGTGTGCAGGACAAACGTGGTAACACCGCGTTGATGGGGGCGATCTTCAAGGGTGAGTTGACCATTGCCCAGCGCCTGCTGGCCACCGACTGCAACCCCGACCAACGTAACGGCGCCGGTCAGACGGCCGCCATGTACGCCGGCCTGTTCAAGCGCCTCGAGTTGCTCGACGAACTCAAGGCCAAGGGCGCCGATCTCAACGCCGAAGACCCGGCCGGCAACAGTGCTTCACGATTGGCCAGCGGTGAAATCCGGACCCCGGCGTCGCGCTGAGCTATCATCGCGGTTTTTCGGTTGGAGGTTCTCAAATGGCAAAGGCCAAGCGCATGTACGGCTGCACGGAGTGCGGCGCGACCTTTCCCAAGTGGGCCGGCCAATGCACCGAGTGTGGTGCGTGGAATACCCTGACCGAGACCATGATCGAAAGTGGCGGCGCCTCGGCCCCCACCGGCCGCGCCGGCTGGACCGGGCAGCAGGCGCAGATCAAGACCCTGGCGGAAGTCAGCGTTGAAGAGATCCCGCGTTTCTCGACGGCCTCCGGTGAGCTGGATCGGGTCCTGGGTGGCGGCCTGGTGGATGGTTCGGTGGTGTTGATCGGCGGCGACCCCGGCATCGGCAAGTCGACGATCCTGCTGCAAACCCTGTGCAGCATCGCCAGCCGCATGCCGGCGCTGTACGTCACCGGCGAAGAATCCCAGCAACAGGTGGCCATGCGTGCCCGCCGCCTCGGCTTGCCCCAGGACCAACTGCGGGTCATGACCGAAACCTGCATCGAAAGCATCATCGCCACGGCCCGGATCGAAAAACCCAAGGTCATGGTGATCGACTCGATCCAGACGATTTTCACCGAGCAGCTGCAATCGGCGCCGGGCGGCGTGTCCCAGGTGCGCGAAAGTGCCGCGTTGCTGGTGCGCTACGCCAAGCAGAGCGGCACGGCGATCTTCCTGGTCGGCCATGTGACCAAAGAAGGCGCGCTGGCCGGGCCACGGGTGCTGGAGCATATGGTCGATACCGTGCTGTATTTCGAAGGCGAGTCCGATGGCCGCTTGCGCTTGCTGCGGGCGGTGAAGAACCGCTTCGGCGCGGTGAACGAACTGGGTGTGTTCGCCATGACCGACCGGGGGCTGAAGGAAGTCTCCAACCCATCGGCGATTTTCCTGACCCGTGCCCAGGAAGAAGTCCCAGGCAGCGTGGTCATGGCGACGTGGGAAGGCACCCGGCCGATGCTGGTGGAAGTCCAGGCGCTGGTGGATGACAGCCATCTGGCCAACCCACGTCGCGTCACGCTGGGCCTGGATCAAAACCGCCTGGCGATGCTGTTGGCGGTGCTGCACCGTCACGGTGGCATCCCGACCCATGACCAGGACGTGTTCCTCAACGTGGTCGGCGGGGTCAAGGTGCTGGAAACCGCGTCCGACCTGGCGCTGATGGCGGCGGTGATGTCCAGCCTGCGTAACCGGCCATTGCCCCACGACCTGCTGGTATTCGGTGAGGTGGGCCTGTCCGGCGAAGTGCGTCCGGTGCCGAGTGGTCAGGAACGCTTGAAGGAAGCGGCCAAGCACGGCTTCAAGCGCGCGATTGTGCCTAAGGGCAATGCGCCGAAGGAAATGCCGCCAGGATTACAGGTGATTGGGGTCACGCGCCTGGAACAGGCGTTGGATGCACTTTTCGAATAACTCAGGGATGGACGCCATGCAACGATCAAACCGCTGGGGCGTCGTCGCCCTGTTTATCACCTTGGCCGGCTTGCCCGCCATGGCCTGGGCTGAGCTGCCAACGGGCTATCGCCTGGCGCAAACGCTGGTGACACAGGACGGCAGTGTGTTGCAGGTGCTCGAAGACCAACGCATCAGCGTCCAGCTGCACAAGGACAGTTGGGGCAGTGGGCTGGATGAAGACTCGTTCGACGAGCCCGGTGATCTGGTCGACAACCCGCTGCTGGACGCCCAGGTGCGATTGGTCTCGGCCACGGGTGAGGTGATCGCCCACGAAGACCTCGGCTACCCCTTGGCCCAGGTCAAGAAAGCCCCGCTCAAAGGGCTGCCCGAACCTGTGTATTTTTTGACTATTGACCAGACCGCCCCCATGGGCAGCTACAGCGGGCCTGCCACGCAGCTGTTGCTGCCTGGCAAACAGCAACTCAAGCCGCTGGGTTACCAGGGCGCCGACGGCAAAGTCCAGGCGTTGACCCTGGCGCATACGGGCAAGGCGGCGTGGAAGATCGTGACGCCAACCAGTGGCGGCGCGGATGAACTGCTGCAGGTGTCGTCCTTCATGGACGGCGACGGTGAGGATGACTTTGCCACCCGTTATCAGACTTATCGGTTTGTCGACGGGCAGTGGCACGGCGCCTCAAGTCAGAAGAAGGGCTACTGGGACATGGAAAGCGAATTTCCCGCACGTACGGCGTTTCCCTGAGCCCTTACACCTCCAGCAACGCGCCCAACTCCCGCTCCAGCTCTTCCTGGTCGCCCAGGTTCAACTCGATCAGCCGCCGCAAGTGGCTGATCGAGTCCAGATCGATGTCTGTGCACACAAATCCCAGCTGGCCATCCGCTTCGTGGGTCAGATGCACTCGCATCTTTATATGAGCCTTGGGGTCCAGGCGTATGTCGACGTCGAACGGCAGGGCTTTATTCCCCTTCCAGGGGTCGGGCTTTTGCACCAGCAAGCCCTTCAGCGACAAATCCACCAATTGCACGGGCCACTCCTGGCCGTTTTGCCGAAGTTCGGTCTTGGCATCAAAGGCGATCCGGCGAAAACGACGGCGATCAGACGCTTGCTCGGTCATGGTGAAACCCTCTGTGGATAAAAGGATTGTAGCCCTGCGCCATTATCGGGTGGTTTTTTCTGCTTTTTTTGCCTCTGCAAGGCTCTAGACCAACGTAGGGGGGTGGCCTTTAAGGCCAGTAGCGCTAAACTCCGGATGGCTGTCCTTTCTGTCCACCCTGGCTGGAATATAAAAATGAAAAATAATAATAGCCTGCTACGCCACCTACCCTGGCTGGTGCTGGCAATCGTAGGAGCGTGCGCCCTGGGCGTAGTGGCGTTGCGCCGAGGCGAGGCGATCAACGCCTTGTGGATCGTGGTCGCTGCCGTGGCCATCTATCTGGTTGCTTATCGCTACTACAGCCTGTTCATCGCTAATAATGTGATGCAACTCGATCCACGGCGGGCCACCCCCGCAGTGCTCAACAATGACGGTCTGGACTATGTGCCGACCAACAAACACATCCTTTTCGGTCACCACTTTGCGGCGATTGCCGGTGCAGGCCCCCTGGTCGGCCCGGTACTGGCGGCGCAAATGGGCTACCTGCCCGGCACGCTCTGGCTGATTGCCGGCGTGGTGCTGGCCGGTGCGGTGCAGGACTTCATGGTCCTGTTCCTGTCCACCCGTCGTAATGGCCGTTCCCTGGGCGACATGGTTCGCGAAGAGATGGGGCGTATCCCGGGGACCATCGCGCTGTTCGGCTGCTTCCTGATCATGATCATCATCCTCGCGGTGCTGGCGCTGATCGTGGTCAAGGCCCTGGCCGAGAGCCCATGGGGCATCTTCACGGTGATGGCGACCATCCCGATTGCGATGTTCATGGGCATCTACATGCGCTACATCCGCCCGGGCCGTATCGGTGAAATCTCCATCATCGGCGTGCTGTTGCTGCTCGGTTCGATCTGGCTGGGCGGGCAGATCGCCGCTGATCCAGTCTGGGCCAAGGCCTTCACCTTCACCGGGATCCAGATCACCTGGATGCTGATCGGCTACGGTTTCGTGGCGGCGGTACTGCCGGTGTGGCTGATCCTCGCGCCACGTGACTACCTCTCTACCTTCTTGAAAATCGGCACCATCATCGCCCTGGCGATTGGCATCCTGGTGACCATGCCCGACCTGAAAATGCCGGCGCTGACCCAGTTCATCGACGGTACCGGCCCGGTATGGAAGGGCGGCCTGTTCCCGTTCCTGTTCATCACCATTGCCTGTGGCGCGGTCTCGGGCTTCCATGCGCTGATTTCCTCGGGCACCACGCCCAAGCTGCTGGCCAGTGAAAGCCACGCCCGTTACATCGGTTACGGCGGCATGCTGATGGAGTCCTTCGTGGCGATCATGGCGATGGTTGCCGCTTCGGTGATAGAGCCAGGCGTGTACTTCGCCATGAACAGCCCGGCGGCGATCGTGGGCACCGACGTGGTGACCGTGGCACAAACCGTCAGCAGCTGGGGTTTTGCAATTACCCCCGAGGCGCTGTCGGCAGTGGCCCATGACATCGGTGAAACCACCATCCTCGCGCGTGCCGGTGGTGCGCCGACGTTGGCGGTGGGTATCGCGCAGATCCTGCACAGTGTGCTGCCGGGTGAAAACACCATGGCGTTCTGGTACCACTTTGCGATCCTGTTCGAAGCGCTGTTTATCCTGACTGCCGTCGATGCGGGCACCCGTGCCGGTCGCTTCATGCTTCAGGATTTGCTCGGCTCCTTCGTACCGGCGCTCAAGCGCACCGAGTCCTGGACCGCCAACCTGATCGCGACCGCCGGTTGCGTCGCCATGTGGGGTTACCTGCTGTACCAGGGCGTGATCGACCCGCTGGGCGGCATCAACACCTTGTGGCCGCTGTTCGGTATCTCCAACCAGATGCTGGCCGGTATCGCGCTGATGCTCGCCACCGTTGTGCTGATCAAAATGAAGCGCCAGCGCTACATCTGGGTGACCATGCTGCCGGCGGTCTGGCTGCTGATCTGCACCACCACCGCGGGCTTCATCAAGTTGTTCGACGCCAACCCGGCGATCGGCTTCCTGTCGCTGGCGAAGAAGTACAGTGATGCCCTGGCAAACGGCCAGATCCTGGCCCCGGCCAAGAGCGTGGACCAGATGCAGCACGTGATCTGGAATGCCTACACCAACGCAACGCTGACTGTGCTGTTCCTGTTCGTGGTGTTCAGCATCCTGTTCTATGCGCTCAAGGTCGGCGTCGCCGCCTGGGGCAACAAAGAGCGTACGGATAAAGAAGCCCCGTTCCAGGCAGTACCGGACGCATAATCGAGGATTGCAACCATGTTCAATGACATCAGTCGCCTCGGTAAATACCTCGGTCAGGCCGCGCGCCTGATGGTCGGCATGCCCGACTACGACACGTACGTCGAGCATATGCAAACCAAGCACCCGGACAAGCCGATGATGGACTACAAGGCGTTCTTCCGGGAACGTCAGGAGGCCCGTTACGGCGGCAAGGGTGGGCCCAAGTGCTGTTGATTTAACGCAACGCCCTGTGGGAGGGGGCTTGCCCCCGATAGCGGTGTGTCAGTGACAGATAAGTGCCTGACACACTGCTATCGGGGGCAAGCCCCCTCCCACATTTGTCTCTGTGTTCCTTTAAGGAGAATTTCTTTTGTCCTCTCCCATTCCAGTCACCGTTCTCAGCGGCTTTCTCGGCGCGGGCAAGACCACTTTGCTGCGCCATCTGCTCAAGGCAGAGCACGGGCTGAAAATTGCCGTGATCGAAAACGAATTCAGCGACGCCGGTATCGACACCCAATTGCTGGGCGAAGAACCGGTGCAAGTCATGACCCTGTCCAACGGCTGCGTGTGCTGCACCATCCACACCGACCTGACCAAAGCCCTGTATCTGTTGCTCGAGCGCCTGGACAGCGGTGAGATCGCCTTCGACCGCCTGGTGATCGAGTGCACCGGCCTGGCCGACCCGGCGCCGGTGGCCCAGACCTTTTTCATCGATGAGGAGCTGCGCGAGCGCTACATCCTCGACGGCATCATCACCCTGGTGGACGCCGCCCACGCCGAGCACCACCTAACCCAGACCATCGCCCAGGCGCAGATCGGTTTTGCCGACCGGCTGCTGGTGAGCAAGCGAGACCTGGTGGATGACGCTGCCTTCGAGGCACTCAGTGAGCGCCTCACACGCATCAACCGCCGCGCGCCGATTCGCGTGGTTGAGCACGGCAAGATTGATCTGGCCGAACTGCTCGATGTGCGCGGCTTCAATCTCAACGCCGGCATGAGCCTGCGCCCGGTGAGCAAGGCGCCGTCCATCGACCGTATTTCCAGCCTGGTGCTGCGCACCGACCAGCCGCTGGATATCGACCGTCTCAGTGAGTTCATGAACGAACTGCTGGAAGACCATGGCAAGCAGCTGCTGCGCTACAAGGGCGTACTCAATATTGCCGGCGAAGACCGTCGCATGGTGTTCCAGGGCGTGCTCAAGCTCTATGGTTTCGACTGGGATACCGAATGGGCCGAGGGTGAGGCGCGGGAGAGTGTGATCGTGTTTATTGCCGATGAATTGCCGGAGGACAAGATCCGAGAAGGCTTTGAGCGGGTCTATCAGGCATAAAAAAGCCCACCTGTAGGAGCGAGCTTGCTCGCGAAGAACTCACAGGCAACGCGTGCACCCAAGATGCACGCGTTATCGTTGACGTTTTTCGCGAGCAAGCTCGCTCCTACAGTGGGCTTCTTTGTATTACGCGCCGTATACCGGCAGCTTCTTGCAGATGGCCTTGACCTTCTCACGCACCGCGTCGATCACGGCTTCGTTGTTCAGGTCCGCCAGGATGTCGCAGATCCAGCCGGCCAGTTCCTTGCACTCTGCTTCCTTGAAGCCACGAGTGGTCACAGCCGGGGTGCCGAAGCGCAGGCCGGAGGTGACGAACGGCGAACGTGGGTCGTTCGGCACGGAGTTTTTGTTCACGGTGATGAAGGCTTTGCCCAGGGCGGCGTCAGCATCTTTACCGGAAATGTCCTGCTTGATCAGCGACAGCAGGAACAGGTGGTTTTCAGTACCGCCGGACACCACGTCAAAACCACGCTCGATGAACACGCCGGCCATGGCCTTGGCGTTTTTCACCACTTGTTGCTGGTAGGTCTTGAACTCAGGCTGCAGGGCTTCCTTGAAGCAGATCGCCTTGGCAGCGATCACGTGCTCCAGTGGGCCGCCCTGGGCGCCCGGGAATACGGCGGAGTTCAGCTTTTTCTCGATCTCGGCGTTGGCGCGCGCCAGGATCAGGCCACCACGTGGACCGCGCAGGGTCTTGTGGGTGGTGGTGGTCACCACGTCAGCGAAAGGCACAGGGTTCGGGTAGACGCCAGCGGCGACCAGACCGGCTACGTGAGCCATGTCGACGAACAGGTAGGCGCCCACCTTGTCGGCGATGGCGCGGAAGCGTGGGAAGTCGAGGATCTGCGAGTAGGCAGAGAAACCGGCCACGATCATTTTTGGCTTGTGCTCGACCGCCAGGCGCTCGACTTCGTCGTAGTCGATCAGGCCGTTGGCATCGATACCGTATTGAACGGCGTTGTACAGCTTGCCGGAGGAGGAAACGCTGGCGCCGTGGGTCAGGTGACCGCCATGGGCCAGGCTCATGCCCAGGATGGTGTCGCCGCCTTGCAGCAGGGCCAGGTACACGGCGCTGTTGGCTTGGGAGCCGGCGTGCGGCTGGACGTTGGCGTAATCGGCGCCGAACAGTTCTTTTGCACGGTCGATGGCCAGTTGCTCAACCACGTCGACGTACTCGCAGCCACCGTAGTAGCGCTTGCCTGGGTAGCCTTCGGCGTACTTGTTGGTCAGAACCGAACCTTGAGCCTCCATCACCGCAGGGCTGGTGTAGTTTTCCGAAGCGATCAGCTCAATGTGCTCTTCCTGGCGCACGGCTTCTTGCTCCATGGCGGCGAAGAGATCGGCGTCGTACTTGGCAATAGTCAAATCACGGCTGAACATGGCGGTCCTCAAGGATCGGGGGCAGAAAAGGAGGGCATTCTAACCCAATGGGTTTTAGATGGCATATGAAAGGACATCATGTCGCGGACAAGTGGGGCTCATCTCGAGATGGGCGGTGACTGTGCCGGCCTCATCACACCGCTCAATCGAACATGAACAGCGCATCATTGCTGAACTGCGCCTCGAACCGATGTGCCGGCATCGGCCGCCCGAACAGATACCCCTGCACCTCGTCGCAACCATGCTCGCGCAGGAAGTCCAGCTGCTCATGGGTTTCCACACCTTCGGCAATCACCGCCAGGTTGAGGCTGTGGGCCATGGCGATAATGGCGCGGGCGATTTGTGCATCCTGTTCGCCGGAGGGCAGGCCATCGACGAAGGTGCGGTCGATTTTCAGCACGTCGATGGGGAATTGCTTGAGGTAGTTGAGGGACGAATAACCGGTGCCGAAGTCGTCCACCGCGATGCTCAGGCCCAGGTTTTTCAGGCTGTCGAGGATGTGCATGGCTTCGTTGACTTCGCGCATCAGGATACTTTCGGTCAGCTCCAGTTCCAGGCACGCCGGCGGCAGGCCGGTGTCCTTGAGGATGGTGGCGATGCGCGTGCCCAGTTGGCCGTCGGAGAACTGTCGCGCGGAGATGTTCACCGAGACTTTCGGTACCCGCACCTTGTTCTGGTGCCAGGTCTTGAGCTGGCGACAGGCTTCGCTGATCACCCAGTCGCCCACGTCCACCACCAGGCCCAGCTCTTCGAGCACCGGAATGAAGTCCCCCGGCGGCACCAGTCCACGGCGTGGGTGGCGCCAGCGCAGCAACGCCTCGGCGCCGGTCAGGCGTTTGCCGTCGCCGCTGAACTGCGGCTGGTAATAGAGCACGAATTCGTCCTGCTCCAGGGCGTGGCGCAGGTCGCTCTCCAGTTCCAGGCGTTCCAGGGCGCTGGCGTTCATATCGGCCTGATAGAACTGGAAGTTGTTCTTGCCGCGTTCCTTGGCGTGATACATCGCGGTGTCGGCGTTTTTCATCAGTTGGCTCAGCTCGTTGCCGTCCTGGGGGCTGAGTGCGATGCCGATACTGGCGGTCACAAAGAACTCGCGACCCTCCAGCACGAAGGGCTTCACCA
This sequence comes from Pseudomonas sp. S3E12, assembly GCF_001702295.1. Lineage (NCBI taxonomy): Bacteria > Pseudomonadati > Pseudomonadota > Gammaproteobacteria > Pseudomonadales > Pseudomonadaceae > Pseudomonas > Pseudomonas sp. S3E12. Next base: position 119,952 of record NZ_MBDT01000004.1, on the reverse strand, counting down.
GGCTGGCGAGGATCTGCTCGGCCACATGGATCGCGCGGTTCAGCGCCATTTCGCGGTTGACCCGTGGTTGCAGCAGCAACGTGAACTCGTCGCCGCCCATGCGTGCCACGGTGTCGTCTTCGGCCACGCAACCGAGCAGGCGGGTCGCCATTTCCTTGAGCATGCGGTCGCCGGCGGCGTGGCCCAGGGAGTCGTTGATCGGCTTGAAACGGTCAAGGTCAAGGAACATCAGCACCACCCACGACTTCTGCCGTTCGGCTGATTGCAGCGCGGTGTGCAGGCGGTCCTGGAACAGCGTGCGGTTGGGCAGGTGGGTCAGGGCGTCGTAGTAGGCCAGGCGGTGGATGCGCTGTTCGCTGGCCTTGCGTTCGCTGATATCACTGAAGAAACACACATAACTGGCCAGGTCGCCTTCGTCGTCGAACACCGCCGTAATGCCGACCCAGGCCGGGTAGTGCTCGCCGTTACGGCGCTTGAGCCACACTTCGCCTTCCCAGGTGCTGTGCTGGTGCAATTGCTTGAGCACGTAGCGCAGGTGGGCTTCCTGTTGTTCGTCGACGGTGAGCATGTTCGGCAACTGGTCGAGTACGTCACTCACCGCATAACCGCTGACCCGGCTGAACGCCTCGTTGGCCTGCACGATATAACCGGCCGGGTCGGTGATCAGGATCGCCGACGTGGAGTGTTCGAATACGGTGGCGGCCATGCGCAGGTCTTTTTCCGCGCGGCGTTGCTGGCTGATATCGCGGCCCACGCCGAGGACACCCTCGAAGGCGCCGTGCTCATCCCACACCAGCACCAGGCGCAGCTCGATCGGCACCTTGCGGCCGTCGGCGCGCAGGCAGTCGAACAGGAACAACTGGGTCTGCACTTGATCGCGGAGTCTGTTCAGCGCGTCGGGATCGCCCAGCGCCCGGCTGACCTGTTCCAGCAAGCTATAGATGCCGGTCAGTTGCTGCGGGTTGGCGATGATCGACTGCCAGCCGTTCTTGAATACCCAGTCCACGTCGTAACCCAGCACGGCGTTGACCGACGGGCTGATGTAGTTGAGGGCCAGTTGGCTGTCGGTGGAGCAGATCACGTCGCTGATGCTTTCGGCCAGCATGCGGTAGCGCTTTTCGCTGTCGCGCAGGGACTCGCTGGCTTCGATCTGGTCGGTGATGTCCTTGGCCACACCGATGATGCGCGTGACTTGCGCCGACTTGTCCCGCGCCAGGGCCTGCTCGCGGATATCAAAGCGCCGCCATTGGTTGTTACGATGGCGAAAGCGCAACTGGCAGTGCAACTGCGTCGCGTAGCCGGCCTGGCGTTGCTGCTGGCGCAAATCGTGGTAATGCTCGGCGTCTTCGGGGTGCAGCAGGATTTCCCAGAAATACTCGCCCATTTGCTGCAGTTCGGCCTTGGTATAGCCGAGGGTGTGGCCCAGATGGTGGTTGCTGAAGATCATCCGCTGGCTGATCACGTCCTGCACATACAAGTGGTCGGGCACGGTACGCACCACGTCCGACCAGAAGCTTTCGCGTTCCACCAGCGACAGCTCGATCAGCTTGCGGCTGGTGATGTCGCTGATGCTGAGGATCACCGCCTTGAAGTCGTCCTGCTGCTCCGGCAGGCGCATCACCATCCAAAGGTACTGTTCGTTGCCGGCCACATCCTTGAGCTGGATTTCCAACTCAAGCTGATTCTGTTGGGTCAGGACCGCTTCGAGTATCTGATGTCCGATGGACGTGGTGTTGCGCGGGCAATCATCGATCAGCCGCTCCCACGCTTCCTCGCAGGAGCCCACTCTGAGCAGGCTCACCGCCACCTGGTTGATCTCGGTGATGCGCAGTTCGGTGAGCAACTGCCGGCATTCCTCGGGGGAGGTTTGCAGCCAGGCGTGCAGTTGCTCGCGGGTCTGCAAGTGCACCTTGCCAAAGAATGCATTCAGGCCCGACAGGTCAAGTACGCACAGGGCGACGCCGGTGCCTTCGAAAATATCCTGATACCGACGCCGGCCTTCATGCACCTGGCGCTGGCGGCGACGCATATTCAGCAACACGATCACGGGGATCAGCGAGAAGGCCAGGCCCAGCAGGCATTTACCGATAAACGCCGGCAGCAGTTGTTCCAGCACGGCTGCGCGGTCGAACATCCCACGCAATTGCCAGTCGCTTTTGCTCAGGGGCGTGACCAGCACGCTTTTATTCAGGTCATCCGGGGTCAGGGCGTCGCCCCATTGCGCCGGCATGCCGCTGTCACGGCTGACCACACGGTGGTTCAGGCGGTTCTCGATGGCCCACATCGGCCGTTGGCCCTGGCTGTCCTGGCGGGTCAGGTTGACCAGGTACTCGGGTGCCAGGCGCAGCGCCCAGTACATCCTTGAGCCGCCGCTGGGCTGGTGCAGCAGCAGATAGATGAGGGTGCCGTCGTTGTTATTGCTCAGGTAATAGGGTTGGCCGTGGCTGCGCTGCACCAACTCTTCCAGCCAGGCGCTGTCCTGGCTGTCATTGGCGCTGTCGCTGATCATCGCGCCGCTGGGCGCCAGCAGGGCGATACTGCGCAGTTCCGGCAGCGAGCGCTGCAACGTGCGCGTCAAGGCCTGTTGCTGTTCGATGTCGCGTGGCGGCTCGACCATCGGTAGCAGGTTCAGGGCAATTTTTGCGCTCAGGGCCATGTTCAGGCTGATTTGTTCAGCCAGGTCGGCACTGTAGTCGATGGTGTATTGCTGTTGGTTTTTCTGGTTTTGCTGCAACTGGTCCAGCAGTTGCCAGAACAATAATGCGAGCAGCAGGAGGACGAGCGTCGCCAATGCGCCTTTGAGGGTGCCGTGCAGGGGCGTTCCCGGCGCTACATGAGCGGCGCGCAAGGGCGTTGGCGGCGTGACTTTGGACAAGCTGTGATCCTGCGGTTTGGCTGGACTGGCGCGCGACGTGCACTATAAGCCGGACGCCCGAAGGGCGGCTAGCATGCCTTGACTTGTGGCAAAGTGCCAGCCCTGCTTGGCTGGACTGACCAAGCGCATTCAGGTAGCTTTGCCGGTTACGCGGGGGCGTTCCAGCCCCAGACATTCAGGCTTTTTCCGCTCGCTGGCATTGATGATAGTCAACGGCCCGCGCGGCGCATGGCCTGGCACGGGCTTCGCCCGCTTAATTCATCAGTCACTGACGCTAGGTTCACCATGGCTCAATACGTCTTCACCATGCATAGGCTGGGAAAAGTTGTCCCTCCGAAGCGGGAAATCCTGAAAAACATTTCGCTGTCCTTCTTCCCCGGCGCCAAGATCGGCGTGCTCGGCCTCAACGGTTCGGGTAAGTCCACGCTGCTGAAAATCATGGCCGGCGTCGACACCGAGTTCGAAGGCGAAGCCCGCCCGATGCCGGAACTGAACATCGGTTACCTGCCCCAGGAGCCGATCCTGGACCCGACCAAGACCGTGCGTGAAGTGGTCGAAGAAGCCGTCAGCGTGATCAAGGACGCCCAGGCCCGCCTGGACGAGGTCTACGCCGCCTACGCCGAACCGGACGCCGACTTCGACAAGCTGGCCGCTGAACAAGCCAAGCTCGAAGCCATCCTGCAGGCCGGCGACGGTCACAACCTGGAGCGCCAGCTGGAAGTCGCCGCCGATGCGCTGCGCCTGCCGGCGTGGGACGCCAAGGTCGAACATCTGTCGGGTGGTGAAAAACGTCGCGTGGCCTTGTGCCGCCTGCTGCTGTCGGCGCCCGACATGCTGCTGCTCGACGAACCGACCAACCACCTGGACGCCGACTCCGTCGCTTGGCTGGAGCACTTCCTGCACGATTTCCCCGGCACCGTGGTTGCGATCACGCACGACCGCTACTTCCTCGACAACGTTGCCGGCTGGATCCTCGAGCTTGACCGTGGCGCCGGTATCCCTTACGAGGGCAACTACTCCGGTTGGCTGGAAGCCAAGTCCGACCGTCTGGCCGCCGAATCCAAGCAGCAATCGGCCCACGAAAAAGCCATGAAGGAAGAACTGGAGTGGGTGCGCAAAGGCGCTAAGGCCCGCCAGTCCAAATCCAAGGCACGTCTGCAACGCTTCGAAGAAATGCAGTCGCAGGAATTCCAGAAGCGCAGCGAAACCAACGAGATCTACATTCCGGCCGGTCCGCGCCTGGGTGACAAGGTCATCGAGTTCAAGAACGTGTGCAAAGGCTATGGCGATCGCGTGCTGATCGACAACCTGTCGTTCTCCATGCCAAAAGGCGCGATCGTCGGCGTCATTGGTGGTAACGGCGCGGGTAAATCCACCCTGTTCCGCATGCTGATGGGCAAGGAAACGCCGGATTCGGGCAGCATCGAAATCGGCGAAACCGTGCAACTGGCCTGTGTGGACCAGAGCCGCGAAGACCTGGATGGCAGCAAGACTGTGTTCCAGCAAATTTCCGACGGTTCCGACCAGATCCGCATCGGCAACTATGAAATCCCGTCGCGCACCTACGTCGGCCGTTTCAACTTCAAGGGCGGCGACCAGCAGAAGTTCGTCAAGGACCTGTCCGGTGGTGAGCGCGGTCGCTTGCACCTGGCCCTGACCCTGAAAGAGGGCGGCAACGTCCTGCTGCTCGACGAACCGTCCAACGACCTCGACGTTGAAACCCTGCGTTCCCTGGAAGAAGCCCTGCTGGACTTCCCGGGCGCCGCCATTGTGATCTCTCACGATCGGTGGTTCCTTGACCGCGTCGCGACCCACATCCTGGCGTACGAAGACGACTCGCAAGCGGTGTTCTTCGAAGGCAACTACACCGAGTACGAAGCGGACCGTAAAAAGCGCCTGGGCGAAGCTGCCGCCCAGCCGCACCGTGTACGGCACAAAAAACTGGCCTGATCCGGCTGGTGTGAAAAAAGCGGAGCCCTCGGGCTCCGTTTTTTTTGTACATTTTTCCTGACCCACACCGATCAAATGTGGGAGGGGGCTTGCCCCCGATAGCTTTTTCCCTGCTGGTGCATAACCTGCCTTGGCAATCCCCTTTTAAGTGCGATAAATCCCTTTTTCCTGGGTTTATTTATATCTAATGCACCATTTAAATTCACAAAAGCGACATTTTGCCCTGTCGCGGTGCGACATGAATTGATAAAGTCCGGCTCAATCTCATTTAAAAACAATCAATTTGCCGAGACTTTTCATGATCGAATCCGTCGAATCCTTCCTCGCCCGCCTGAAAAAACGCGACCCCGACCAGCCGGAATTCCACCAGGCGGTAGAAGAAGTCCTACGCAGCCTGTGGCCGTTTCTTGAAGCCAATCCCCACTACCTGGCCTCGGGCATCCTGGAGCGCATCTGCGAGCCGGAGCGTGCGATTACCTTTCGGGTGTCGTGGGTCGATGATCACGGCAAGGTCCAGGTCAACCGCGGCTTTCGTATCCAGATGAACAGCGCCATCGGCCCCTACAAGGGCGGCCTGCGTTTCCACCCGTCGGTAAACCTGGGTGTGCTGAAGTTCCTCGCCTTCGAGCAGACCTTCAAGAACTCCCTGACTTCGCTGCCCATGGGCGGCGGCAAGGGCGGCTCGGATTTTGATCCCAAAGGCAAGAGCGATGCCGAAGTCATGCGCTTCTGCCAGGCGTTCATGAGCGAGCTGTACCGCCATATCGGCGCAGACGTGGACGTGCCGGCCGGCGACATCGGCGTGGGCGCCCGGGAGATTGGCTTCCTGTTCGGCCAGTACAAGCGCCTGAGCAACCAATTCACCTCCGTGCTCACCGGCAAGGGCATGACCTACGGCGGCAGCCTGATCCGCCCGGAAGCCACCGGGTTCGGGTGTGTGTACTTCGCCGAAGAAATGCTCAAGCGCGATGGCCTGCGGGTGGAAGGCAAGCGCGTGGCGGTCTCCGGCTCCGGCAACGTCGCCCAGTATGCGGCGCGCAAGGTCATGGACCTGGGCGGCAAGGTGATTTCCCTGTCCGACTCCGAAGGCACGCTCTACGCCGAAAGCGGCTTGACCGAGGAGCAATGGTCGGCGCTGCTGGAGCTGAAAAACGTGCAGCGCGGGCGCATCAGCGAACTGGCCGGCCGTTACGGCCTGGAATTCCGCGCCGGTAAGACTCCTTGGGAACTGGCCTGCGACATTGCCCTGCCATGCGCTACCCAGAACGAACTCGACGCCGAAGCGGCCCGCACGCTGCTGCGCAACGGCTGCATCTGCGTGGCCGAAGGCGCCAACATGCCGACCACCCTTGAGGCTGTGGATATCTTTATCGAGGCGGGCATTCTGTTTGCGCCGGGCAAGGCATCGAATGCCGGCGGCGTCGCCGTGAGCGGCCTGGAGATGTCGCAGAACGCCATGCGCCTGTTGTGGACCGCCGGTGAAGTGGACAGCAAGCTGCACAACATCATGCAGTCGATCCACCATGCCTGCGTGCACTACGGCGAAGAGAACGGTCGGATCAACTACGTGAAGGGCGCGAACATTGCGGGCTTCGTCAAGGTTGCCGACGCGATGCTGGCCCAGGGCATCGTCTAAGCCTCGGCCTCGATGCGCAGGACTTCGATCAACTGATCGCCGACGGGGCGCTTCCACAGCACCTCGTCACCCACCTGGGCGCCCAGCAAGGCACGGCCCAGGGGCGAGCCCCAGTTGATCAGGCCGGCGCCGGCATCGGCCTGGTCTTCCCCGACCAATTGAATGCGCTGCTGTTCGTCATGCTCATTGGCGAACGTCACCCAGCTGCCGATCTGCACCTTGTCGGTAGACGTAGCGGGCGCCACCACCTGGGCGCTTTGCACGCGCTGGTTGAAGTAGCGCAAATCCCGCTCAAGGTCGGCCTGGCGCTGCTTATCGGCCTGTTCGCCCTTGGCGGACTCGGCGCTGTGGGCGGCCTGTAGCTGCGCAACCTTGGCCTGCAATTGCGCCAACCCCTGGGCGGTCAGGCGATTGGGCTGCTCACTGACCTGGCGCTCCACCGGCTGATCGGCCTGGGCGGCGGCGTTGTCCTCATTTACAAAAGCTCGGCTCATGACGTTCTCCCTCTATGGAGCTTGGGCCATGTTCGCCGCGCTTTAGTTTCGATGAATGTCTGAAAGCGACCTATTGCGAGCGATAGGCCCGCGCAGCATCCCGGTTCTTCTCCTGTTGCCAGGCGCGTTCACGGTCATCCCAGTGATTGTCCTTGTAGTCGCGCAGCTCCTCGTTCTCGCGCATGGCCTTGCACTGGCGAAAACCATCCTCCCAGCCTTCGGCGTAGACCCGGTCTTTCAGGTAACGCGGCACGTTTTTGCGAAACACCCCGGTGATCACCCCCGCCGCCTGGCGGCCGCTGCTGCACCCATCGTCAAAACCATCGGCAAAGGCGGGCGGATAGCCCCGAGCCAGCAATTCCTGATGGGTTGACTGGCAACCCGATAGCCACACCACCGCACACAGCATTACTGCATACCGCCACATTGCTTGCTCCCTGGCCGTTTCACGGCTGATAGGAGAAGTCTAGATAGGGATTTGTCGGGGAGGTGTGAAAGGGGTGTGAGAAAGGTGTGGAGCACGATGAGATCGAGCGGTGGGCGCTGACCCTGCCCCCCCAAAACCAGCCTCTACAGGGTGTCTGATACACCGCGTTCTTCTTTACTGGGGCTGCTACGCAGCCCAACGCGGGACAAGCCCGCTCGCCACAGGGGAATTTTTCAGGATCTGAAAAGTTGTGTAGAGACCCATGCCCCGATAGAGGTGCGCCAGCCACTCGATACTGGACTGAACCGCCGCCATCGGGGGCAAGGCCCTCCCACATTTTTGATGTTCGCCAGGCGTTGGTCAGTAGTGATACCACTTCACCTCAAGCATCACTTCATTCACCGGCGTCGACAAGTGGCTGTACTCGCGCTGTGCACTCAGGCGCAGGCCCAGGTTACGGGACAGTTCCCACTGCTGGTTCAGGCTGATGCTGCGCCGCACTTCACCATTGGTGAAGAAGTCTCCTTTAGCCTCCAGGCTCAAGTTGCCCAGGGGGTTTTTCCACAGCACGCCGGTATTGAACCCGGCAGCAGGGGAGATGGCTTCGTTGAAGTCGTTGTTGTGTTCCACGCGCACGGTGCCGAGGGCGAAGCCGAGCATGTCGTCGCGCAGTTGCCAGGTGCCACCGGCACCGCCGTTGACGTGGGCGACCAGGGTTTCGTCGTCGTGTTTACCGGGCACCCGCTCCAGGCCGCCGGTAACTTGCCAGGACCACGGCTGCAGCAAGGCGTTGCGCGGGGTCAGGGAGCGGATGGTGGCCAGGTCCAGTTGCTGCAGTTGCCAGTGGTTGCCTTCGTACTGGCGCAGTTTCATCTGCAGGATTTCGATCTGCGCGCCGAGGGGGAAGCCTTCGGCGTTGTCGTTGAGGTCGTGGTAGGCCATGCGCAGGCCGTATTCGCCGAAGGCCTTGTCGCCACGGGTGCCGAGGCCGGCTTGCCAGGTGCGCGATTCATGGCCGTTTTCGGGCAGGCCGGGGGGCGTGATCGTCAGGTCGGGCGCGGGGTTCTGGTTGATCGCGCGCAGCAGTTCGAAGCTGCGTTGGGAGCGTGCGGTGTCGCGCTCGAGGCCATTGGCACGGTAGCGGCCCAGGCGGTAGGCGGCGTCGATGATCAGGGCCTGGCGGTCGCGAGGCAATGCTTTGAAGGCTGGCGCCTGCAATTGCTGCTGGTCGTCGCTGACCTTCAACACCCATTGTTGCTCGTCGCTGTTCAGCGGCTTGGCACGCTCCAGCAACTCGCGCTCGCGGGAGGGACGGTAGTCGATCTTTTCCACCAGGCCCGCGTCCTTCACGGCCTTGACCGTGTCGGTGGGGATCGCGGTGAGCGGGAATTGCTCGGTCAGGCGCAGGCCGGGGCGCGCCACTTGCAGCAGCTCCAGCAGGCGATAGGAGCAGTTTTCATCGAAGAAAAAGTAGTCGAACTGGATCTGCTTGAGCTCCCACACGTGTTCGACCATGCGCTCGGTCTCGACCTGGGTGAGGTTGAGGCGGTATTCCCACAGGTCGCGGTTTTCGAGGCTGCGGTATTCGGAGAGTTTTTCCTGGTAGGGCACCAGGGCGAACAGGCCGGGGTAGCCGCCCATCAGGCCTTTCCAGGCGTACAGGATGCTGTTGTCCGAGCCTTCGATATAGGCGCCGAAGTTGATCGCGTAGCTGAGCAGCGCAGTCTTGTTGCTTTGCACGTCGGCCTGGTCGATACGCAGCAGGGTGTGGCCGAACATCGACGACGGGCTGTTGAGGTAGGCCGCCGGGAAGATCATCACTGCGCTATGGGGGGCGACGTCCTTGAACCACTGCTTGAATTCCTTGCAGTCCACGGCGGGCAGGTCAGTGAGGTGCAACTGATCCTTGAGCCAGCGGGTACGTGCGGGGTAAACGCATTGAGCGTGTTTTTCACCCAGGCTGGCCGGAGCGTAAAGCGCTTCAACGGTGGCCTTGAGTTCTGCATCCGGGTGGTGGGCGCCATCGGCGGCGAGGAAGAATTTCTTTTCACTGACATAACTGCGCCAGCCACTGACTTTGCCGGCTTCGTAATGGCCCAGAGAAAGCCAGAACGGATCATTGGCCAGTTGCTGCAAACGTTGATCATCAAGATGCGGTGCCGCGTACAGCGGGGCGCAGGCAAAGAGTGCCATCCAGGCAAAGCGTTTGAGCATAGGGGCAACTTAAGTCGGAAATTAGAGAGACCCAAGGAGAGGCGGGTCCAAAAATAAAACCCGCGCCTGGGTAGGCGCGGGCAGGACGAGCTTAAGCCTGGGTAGCGTATTTCGCCAGACGGGCATCGCCTTTCAGTACAGCCAGGGTGTTGTTGTGCACGTCTTCAGCGGTCACATCGGCCTTGCTGAAGATTTGCTGGAAGTGTTCGTGAGCCACGGCAGCGAAGTGCTCGCGATCTTCCGGAGCAACGCCCAGTACCACGGCGTAGGTGGTCAGTGCTTCGCCATTACCCTTGGCCATGTCTTCGGACAGCTCGTTCATCATGCCATTCATGGCAATCCAGGACTTGCCGCCGTAGGTCAGCGCGCTGTTGGTGCTGCAACCGTTGGTGCCCGAGGTCATGCCGAAGGTGGCGTTACCCGAAGTACCGTTGGTGGTGGAAGCCAGGAAGTGAGCTGGAGTACCGCGCTGGCCTTCGAACAACATGTTGCCCCAACCGCAGTTCGGGCCACCTGGTGCTTCAGCCATTGCATTGAGGGAGACGACGGTGAAGAGAGTACCGAGAAGGATCCGTTTCATAGCTTTGTTCTCTTTGTGTGCAAACCAATGGACAAGGGTTCAGGCACTTCATAGCGCCCTAGGGATCGGTTATTAGTCCAACCCGCGCAGTTTGGAGTTTAGGCACGTTCCAAGGGTTCCGTGTGTTTTTATAAAACAATCAGCATTGTCGCGATTTTTTTGGCAGGGCGCCTCCCGTGTCCAGGGTTTCCCAACGGCGCGCCTTGCCAGAGCGCGCAACAGGGAGCCAGAATGCCGTCATCTGCCCCGCCTGATGTAAGGAAGCCCGATGCCTGATCCTGTTGCTGCCAGCTTGCGTCTAGCGCCCGAAGCGCTGACTCGCCCTTTCTCCGCTGAACAGTTCAGCTTCTCGACCACCAATGATTTGGAGCCCTTTCGCGGTGTGCTTGGCCAGGAACGTGCGGTTGAAGCGTTGCAGTTCGGTGTGGCCATGCCACGCCCCGGTTACAACGTATTTGTCATGGGCGAGCCGGGTACCGGCCGCTTTTCGTTCGTCAAACGCTACCTGAAAGCCGAGGGCAAGCGCCTGCAGACCCCGGCAGACTGGGTCTATGTGAACAATTTTGACGAGCCTCGCGAACCCCGCGCCCTGGAATTGCCAGGCGGCGGTGCGGCGGCGTTCATTGCCGATATCAATGGCCTGGTCGACAACCTCGTCGCGACCTTCCCGGCGGTGTTCGAACACCCGACTTATCAGCAGCGCAAGAGTGCCATCGACCGCGCCTTCAACCAGCGCTATGACAAGGCCCTGGACGTGATCGAGCGCCTGGCCCTGGAAAAGGACGTGGCGCTGTACCGCGACAGCTCAAATATCGCCTTCACCCCGATGCTCGACGGCAAGGCCCTGGATGAGGCCGAGTTCTCCCAGCTGCCGGAAGTGGATCGCGAGCGTTTCCACACGGATATTTCCGAGCTGGAAGAACGCCTCAACGAGGAATTGGCCAGCCTGCCCCAGTGGAAGCGCGAGTCCAATAACCAACTGCGTCAGTTCAACGAAGAAACCATCACCCTGGCCCTGCAGCCTTTGCTCGCACCGCTGTCGGAAAAGTACGCGGAGAACGCCGGTGTCTGCGGTTACCTGCAGGCCATGCAGGTGTACCTGCTGAAAACCGTGGTCGAGCAACTGGTGGACGACGCCAAGACCGACGCCCAGGCCCGCAAGCTGCTCGAAGAGCAATACTGCCCGAGCCTGGTGGTGGGCCATGCGGTCAACGGTGGCGCGCCGGTGGTGTTTGAACCGCACCCGACCTACGACAACCTGTTCGGCCGTATCGAATACAGCACCGACCAGGGCGCGCTGTACACCACCTATCGGCAGTTACGCCCGGGTGCGTTGCACCGTGCCAACGGCGGTTTTCTGATTCTTGAAGCCGAGAAGATGCTCAGCGAGCCGTTTGTGTGGGACGCCCTCAAGCGTTCCCTGCAGTCGCGCAAGCTGAAGATGGAATCGCCCCTGGGCGAACTGGGCCGCCTGGCCACCGTGACCCTTAACCCGCAGATGATCCCATTGCAGGTCAAAGTCATCATTATCGGTTCGCGCCAGTTGTATTACGCGCTGCAGGACGCCGATCCGGACTTCCAGGAGATGTTCCGGGTGCTGGTGGATTTCGACGAAGATATTCCGATGGTGGACGAGAGCCTGGAGCAGTTCGCCCAGTTGCTCAAGACCCGCACTTCGGAAGAAGGCATGGCGCCGCTGACTTCGGACGCGGTGGCGCGGCTGGCCACCTACAGCGCACGGCTGGCGGAGCACCAGGGCCGTTTGTCGGCACGTATTGGGGATTTGTTCCAGCTGGTCAGCGAAGCGGACTTTATCCGGCACCTGGCAGGCGATGAGATGACCGATGCGGGCCATATCGAGCGCGCGCTGAAGGCCAAGGCCACGCGCACCGGGCGTGTGTCGGCGCGGATTCTCGACGATATGCTCGCCGGGGTGATCCTGATCGACACCGCCGGCGCGGCGGTCGGCAAGTGCAACGGGCTGACGGTGCTGGAGGTCGGCGACTCGGCGTTCGGGGTGCCGGCGCGGATTTCCGCCACGGTGTACCCGGGCGGCAGCGGAATCGTCGACATCGAGCGTGAAGTTAACCTCGGGCAGCCGATTCACTCCAAAGGCGTGATGATCCTCACCGGTTACCTGGGCAGCCGCTATGCCCAGGAATTTCCGCTGGCGATCTCGGCGAGTATCGCGCTGGAACAGTCCTACGGTTACGTGGACGGTGACAGCGCGTCCCTGGGCGAGGCCTGCACGTTGATCTCGGCCTTGTCGAAGACGCCGCTCAAGCAGTGCTTTGCGATCACCGGTTCGATCAACCAGTTTGGTGAAGTGCAGGCCGTGGGCGGGGTCAACGAGAAGATCGAAGGCTTCTTCCGCCTGTGCGAAGCCCGCGGTTTGACCGGCGAGCAAGGGGCGATCATTCCCCAGGCGAACGTGGCCACGTTGATGCTGGATGAAAAGGTGTTGCAGGCCGTGCGCGCCGGGCAATTCCACATCTACGCGGTGCGTCAGGCCGACGAGGCATTGAGCCTTCTGGTGGGCGAGGATGCCGGTGAGCCGGACGCCGAGGGGCAGTTCCCGGAAGGCACGGTCAATGCCCGCGTGGTCGAGCGCTTGCGCGCGATTGCCGAGATGATCAGCGAGGAAGACCTGAAGGAAGCGGAGAAGGAGCTGGCGCAGCAGGCGCTGGCCGAAGCCAAGCCCACCTGAGTTCTGAGGCCAGGCCGGATCAAACATGTGGGAGGGGGCTTGCTCCCGATTGCGATAGGTCAGTCATGTAGATGTCGACTGACACACTGCATCGGGAGCAAGCCCCCACACATTTGGATCTGGTTACGTCACTAAATTGACGTCCTTCCGAGGGGCCAACGTCCGTTGGTCCCTACAGCCTTGGTTTGTCATGTTTTTATTCTATTCTGAGCCTTAGGGATATCCACAGGAGTCGCTGGATAGAAACAGCCTCGCCATAGGTTGAGGCTGAACACCGATCTACCGAGGGTCGCCGCCATGCCGCGCAACCTTTGCCTTACCCGCCAGTGCTTCGGCCTGGTTACCCGAATCGAATGTTCCGTTCGCCCGCTCGCGGGGGATAACGGGATGTGGACCTTGTTGTTTGCCGCCGGAATGACGGGTGAGCAGCCTTCCACAATCAAGTCCCAGGGCCCGTTTCATGGGCCCTTCGTGGCAGAAAGCATGCTGCAATCGATCGTCGACAGCCTGACCCTGCATGGCTATGAGCTGGCGGGTGACCCGCAGATCTGGTGCCTGCACATGCAGGCCCATCTGCGGCAGCTCAATGGCAGCCATGAGCAACTGGCGCTGTAGGCGCGGTTATTTGCTCTCGGGTTTGTCCAGCTTGACCTCAAAGCCGTATTGCACGGTACTGAGGTCGGTGCGCTGGTAGCTTTCCAGTGCCGTCGGCTGGCCGTAGAAGTAATGCACGTCAAACAAGGCCGTGCCGTATTCCTCGGCGCGATGGCTGACGCCGAGGATTTCCTTGAGGTAGTTGCCGCTGGCGTCCTTGGCGTAGAAGCGCCAGCTGTCGGCGGGGAACTCCTTTTGGTCGACGATCAGTGCGTTGTCCTTGAGTGATAAACCCTTGGGCAGCTTGGCCGCATCGATGTCGCCTTTCTCGATAGTCGCCAGGAACAGCGGGATCGAACCCACCACAAACGCCGGGTTTTCCGGGAACAGGTTGAGATCGTAGGTGAGGGTGCCGCGGGCCGGGTTCAATTCATACGCCTCGGTCGGCAATTCGATGGGCTCGCCGCGTTCACCTTTCTCATCGGCAGTGAAGAACGTCACCGGTGATTCGCTGCTGTTGCGCTCGCTGCCCACCAAGTCGTCATTGAAGGTGAATGGGTGGTCGAACACGATATGGGCGGCGCTGGCGTCTTCGACGGACTGGCTGATGGTGACGCTGTTCTTCAGTTGTTCCTCGGTCAACGAGGCGTCCTTGAGCCAGCTGGCGGCGCCGTCGTCGTACACGGTGACCGGCATGGGCAAGGCTTGTACGGTTTTTTCCAGGCTGTTCTTGTCGAAGCGCAGGACCGGCAGGTCGAGGTCCTTGCGGGTGACCGTGGCCGTGGAGAAATCCAGCACGTTGATCTGCAGGGTGTCGATCAGGCCATTGAAATAGACCTTGGCGTAATGGCTGCTCTGCTTGTGTTCGAAGGCTTTCTGCTCATCGACCAGTTGCTTTTCAAACCCATCGGACCAGGCCTTCTGTTTTTGCATCTCGGCCAATTGCTTCTGGTAGAACTCGACTTGCGCGCTGCTTTCGTTGATCGAACCCGAGCGTGTGAGGAATTGCCCGGTGCTGTCCCGCGCCTGTACCAGCAAGGGGTTAGGCGATTCGTCACCCACTTCGGGGGCCAGTGGTTGGCTGTTGGTCAGTTCGATTTCGGCGTAGTTCTTTTCCAGGAGCAGCAGGTTGACGGTGATATTGCCTTCGGTGCGTTTGTGGCCGACGTCCTTTTTCGACAAGTCGAAGGTCAGCACCTTGCCCGGCGCGATCACTTCCACTGCGCCTTTGAGGCGAACGGGTTGCGGCTGGCTTTTGTTTTCCGTCTCGATGCCATCGATGAACGGGTAGGTGACCGTCAGGTCATCCGGGTTGGTCAGGTTGGAGCTGCTGGGGCTCAACTGGATGCCGGGATCGGTTTCCGACCATTCCGGCTGGAACGGCACGACCTTGTTGTTGCTCAAGGTGACGGACTGCCATTCCAGGCCGTGGGGGAAGGGGAACTGGTCCGGCACATTGAAGTTGAACGGGAAGACCGGCTGCAGATCGGTCAGGTAGTCGGAATGTGAGGCTTTGCGCAGTACGAACAAGCCATTGATGTAGGTGTCCACCAGCCCTTGCGGCGTGGGGTAGTGCTTGAGCAGCGCGAGGCTGTCCTCGCCGTATTCGGCCTCGATGGGCTTGGTGGCGAGCTTGACCCGCGCCCGTTCCAGCAGCAGCAGCGAGCCGCCGAGGTCGGCAATGGCGTCGCGCAGTTTCGGATCCTGGATGCTGTCGAGGGACTGCTCGAACTTCGCGGTTTTCTCTTCGAGGGTGGCCTGTTTCTGCTCATCGCTTGGGGAACAGCCGCCGGCCAGCAACAAGGCGGCGCACAGGCCAACGCTGGCCAAAGGGGATCGCACATCCATCATCTGAGTTTTTCCTGTCCGACGTCATCGAGCCGAGTTATTGGGCTCGACACTAGCAGAAAAATTCTCTTACAGATGCCGCCCAGGTCAGTTTTCTCGTGGTTACAGGTGTCTTATAGCGGCTGGTATACTCGCCGCCATTTCTAGCCATGCTGTGTGAGATCCAATGGAACGCTTTATCGAAAATGCTATGTACGCCTCGCGCTGGCTGCTGGCGCCTATCTATTTCGGCCTGTCCCTCGGGTTGCTGGCGCTGGCGCTGAAATTCTTCCAGGAAGTGATTCACCTGCTGCCGAGCGTGTTCTCGATGGCCGAGTCCGAGCTGATCCTGGTGCTGCTGTCGTTGATCGACATGGCCCTGGTCGGCGGCTTGCTGGTGATGGTGATGATTTCCGGCTACGAGAACTTCGTCTCGCAGCTGGACATCGATGAAAACAAGGAAAAGCTCAACTGGCTGGGCACCATGGACTCTTCGTCGCTGAAGATGAAAGTGGCGGCCTCCATCGTGGCGATTTCCTCCATCCATTTGCTGCGCATCTTCATGGACGCCAAGAACGTCGATCCGCAACACCTGATGTGGTACGTGATCATTCACATGACCTTCGTGATCTCGGCGTTCGCCATGGGTTACCTGGACAAGGTCACCAAGCACTGATGCCCCGCGCTGGCCTTACTGCTCGATGAAGTAGTAGGGCTGGCGGTTGATGGCTATCTCCTTGATCACCGTGACCTTGGTGGTCAGGTCGTTGGTATGGTCCAGCAGCGCGACGTTGCCGGGCTTGGCGGTCAAAAAGTGCTGAAGCTCGGCTTCGGTCTGCAGGATCGGCAGGTAGGCCTGGGTGTAGAACACGCTGGCGCCGGCGATCCGCTCATTGGGCTGAAACAACACCACCTCCTTGCCTTCGGCTTGCAGTGCCTGGATCTGACTGATCAACGGCACGAACGACTGGCGCACGTCGGCTTTGGGCGCGAACCAGAAAGCAGCGATCAGGTAGCACGCCACTGCCAGGGTGAAAACGCCGCCAATCACGCGGCGGTGATAGGCGTACAACGCCGGCTTGTGATCCTTCAGCCATTTCAGCAGTACCCGCACATATTCCGCAGCCAGTACAGCGGCGGCCGGTGTCAGGGCCATCAGGTAAACCGTGCGCTTGCTTGAGGCCAGCGTCAGCAGGGTGAATTGCGCCACCAGCCATACGCTGAAAAACAGGCGATAGCGGTTACGCACCAGGCTTTTCCGGAAGTGCCACAGGCCCAGGTACACCAGGATGTTCCACGGCAGGAAGGCCTCGGGCAGCTTGGCGATGTAGTAGTAGAACGGCTCGTAATGCCCGGCCTCCACGAACGAGCCGCTGAAACGCCCGACGCTGTTGGTCCACAGCACTTCGCCCACGGCCTGCATTCCGCCGCGCTGGAACAGGAAACCCAGCCAGATCATCAGTGGCACCAATGCCAGCAGGGTGAACAACGCCGGCTTGAGCCAATCGGCGAGGCGCAGGCGCTTGTCCATCAGGCTGGTGCTGGCCAGGTACACAAAAATCACGATGCCCGGCATCGCCAGGCCCAGTACGCCTTTGCTCAAGGTGGCGATCACCATGCCGGCGGTAAACAGCGCCCAGGCCCAGGTCGTCGAGCCTTGGCGCTCGGACTCAGGCCGCATCGCCTGGTAGAACGCCAGCAGCGCGGTGGTCACGCCGAGGCTGAGCAGTGAGTCTTCCCCCACGCCGCGCACATTGCTCCAGTAGCTGGCCATGGTCGCCAGGATCAGCGCCGCACTGAAGGCCAATGTTTTCGGGCGCCCGAACCGGCGCAGCATTCCATAGAACAGCATCACGCTGAACAGACCGGCAAATGCCGAGGCCAGGCGGACCGCCCCAGGCGTGCCGCCGAACAGGCGAATCGCTCCGGCGTCCAGCCACAGGCTCAAGGGCGGTTTTTCCAGGAAGGGTTCACGAAACAGTTGCGGCACGACCCAGTCATTGTCCAGGTGCATGGCCATGGCGATCCCCGCGACGCGGGCCTCGGTGGAGCCTTGCAGTTCGTGGTTACCCAGGGCAAAGAAGAACAACAGAGCAGCAAGCAGGAGCAGCAGGGGGGCGGGGCGCGTCATGGAGTCTGGCTACCGAGGCAGAAGGCCGTTCGGGGGAACGGCTCGCAATCGGTGAGTATAGGGAGACGATTCTTAATATTTCATGAATGGGAGTGGGTTTATATCGCTGGGCCAGGACGTTGATGTACCCCCTGGCTTTGCGTGAGGCATTACGAGGCTTTGACTTTGAAGCGGCTCAGGCCCTGTTGCATGGCGTTGGCTCGTTCCGAGAGGTTCTTGGCCGCCACCGCGCATTGTTGGGAGTTGACCTGATTCTGCTGGGTGACTTCGTCGATCTGCTCCAGGCCGATGCTCGCCTGCTGCAGGCCGGAAGCCTGTTCACTGGAGGCTTGGTAGATCAACGACACCAGGCTGGACACCGTGCTGGTGCCGCTGACGATATTTCTCAACGAGTCGGCTGTACGGCCTGCGATGATCATGCCGCGCTGGGTCTTGGTCGAGGAGTCGGCAATCAGCGCGGCGGTTTGCTGGGCGGCCTCGGCGCTGCGGGCGGCGAGGCTCCTGACCTCATCGGCGACCACCGCAAAGCCACGGCCCAGTTCGCCGGCACGCGCGGCCTCGATGGCCGCGTTCAGCGCCAGCAGATTGGTCTGAGCGGCGATGTTGTCGATGGTGGTGATAATGGCCGTGATGTCTTTGCCCGAGTTGTCGATTTCCGCCATGGCGGCGATCAATTCACTCATCAACTTGTCACTTTCCCCGGCGTCGGCGCGGGAAGCCTGGGATTGCTCGTCGGCCTTTTTCGCATTGGCGGCGTTGTCGGTGGTTTGCGCTGCCATCTGGGTCATCACCGCACTGATTTCAGTGATGGACGAGGCAGAATTGGACGCGCCGTCGGACAGCGACTGGCTCAACTCGGTGACCTGCGCGGAACTGCCGGTGATTTGCGTGGCGCTGGCCTGCACCTGGGAAATCAAGGTGTTCAGGTTGCCGACCATTTTTTCCAACGACTTGCCCAGGGTGTCATTGGGCGAGGACAGGCGCACTTCCAGATCCAGGTCCCCTTCGGAAATTCGCTCGGCCACGCGCACCTGGCGTTGCAGGCTTTCCGACATATCGTTCAAGGCAAAGGATAATTGGCCCACTTCATCTTCAGATTTTTGCACCAGCCGACGCGAGAAATCCCCCAGGCTGATGTTGGCGGCCAGGGCCGCTGCTTCACGAATCGGGCCGACGATTTTCGCCGTGGCCAACCACAGCGCCAGCAATGCCAGCAAGGAGATACCCACGCCGACCGAGACCTGCCAGATGCTGCTCTTGACACCGCGTGACTGCAGTTCCTGCTCCAGGGCAATGGCCTGGCTCATGACCACCGCCTTGGGCAGATGGATCACGATCGCCCAGGGCTTGCCGGTGCGGCCCAGGTTGATCGGCATCTGCACTTCGATTTCCTGGGAATCCGGGTTGAACCGGCTGTCTCCCTGACCCTTCTGTACATTGCTCAACACGTTCTCCCAAGAGCCGGGCAACAACGCTTTCAATGACTGGCCAATGAGTTCCGGGCGTTTACTGTCGGCCACCACCAACCCTTGATTGCTCAGGATCGACACCGAGCCTTTGCCGCCATACAGGTCGGCGGACATTTGCTCGCTGAGTTTCTGGATAAACGAAATGTCGAAGTCTGCACCGACCACGCCGTAGAACTTGCCATTGGCGGTGATCGGTACCGACAGCGTGGTCAACCACACATTTTTGCCTTGCACCACGTAGGGAAGTGGGTCCAGCACGCTTTCTTTCTGGGTGTCCCGCGGGCCGGAATACCAACCGCCCTTCAGCACACCATTGGGGTGGCGGGCATCGGAATCGTACTCAACCAGCGGTTGCACGGCGATATGGCCGTCTGAACTGCGTGTCCAGTAAGGCGTGAAGCGGCCCGTCATCGGGTTGTTACCGCCCTCATTGATACGAAAGGCTTGATCCTGGCCGTCCAGCGCATCAGGCTCCCAGCATGAATACGTGCCGTTGAAGTCGGGGTTGTCCTTGAGCACGCTGAGCAGCATCGCATTGATCTGCTCGCGGCCCAGGGTCAGCGGGCTCTGGGCACTTTTACTCGCTCCAAGGGTATTGGCCATTGTGCGTGCCGAATCCAAGGCGTTTTGCAGTTTTGCCTGGATGGCATTGGCTCGCGACTCAGCCAGGTTTTGCACTTCGCGGATAGTGGCGCTTTCAATCAGGGTTGAAACTTCAGTGCCTACATAGGCCTGGTTGGCGTTCGAGGAATACAGGCCATACAGCACCAGGCTCGCACAGGAGATAAACAGGCAAAGTCCGGCGGTGAAGCAAATTCGAGTCTGCAGTGAGTTGAATTTCATGATATTTCCTGCCCATGCTAATAGTCGCCAACATCATCGAATGTCGACATTCCGGTACTTTCTTTGCACAAGGCAT
This sequence comes from Pseudomonas sp. S3E12, assembly GCF_001702295.1. Classification (NCBI taxonomy): domain Bacteria; kingdom Pseudomonadati; phylum Pseudomonadota; class Gammaproteobacteria; order Pseudomonadales; family Pseudomonadaceae; genus Pseudomonas; species Pseudomonas sp. S3E12. The sequence continues at coordinate 100,129 of NZ_MBDT01000004.1, read as the reverse complement.
AGTGTTTTATCATTGGCTGCTTAGGCATATACATGCGGTACAGCGCTGGGTGTTGCTTAATGCTCTTTGGGCGTCTCTTCATCGAGCCATAAACGGTCGGTGTTTTTAAAACCGTAACGCTGGTGCGGCACCCTCGCGACAATCCGGTCGGGTTGTGCGGGATCACTCAGGTCTATTATTTTCGGCGTTACATGGATATTCAGAACGGGCAGGAAAAACACTTTTATTTTTGGCGTCAATAAAGAATCAGGATGTTGTTCTATGACTACGCCGATACTGCCACTTTTCAATTGAACGATAGAACCGATCGGGTAAATACCCACGGACTTCAAAAACGCACGAAATACCTCATCATCAAAGTGTCCGTCCCATGTGGACATTTGCTGGATGGCGACGGCGGGGTCCCAGCCCTGGTTGTAGGAACGGTCCGAGGTGATTGCATCGTAGACATCGCATACCGCCGCCATCCGGGCCACCAGGCTGATCTGGTCACCCGCCAACTGATGGGGGTAGCCGGTACCGTCGAACTTTTCGTGGTGATGCAGGCACACATCCACGACCATTTCGCACATCTGCGAGGCCGCCAGCAGGGTTTTCTCTCCCTCCAGTGGATGGGTGCGCACCAACTGCAATTCGTCACTGCTCAACCGGCCAGGCTTGTTGAGGATGGCACCTGGTATGGCCATTTTGCCGATGTCGTGCAGCAACCCGGCCATCCCGACCCGACGAATCAGTGCGGAGGACAGGCCCAATTGATTGCCCAGGGCAATCATCAACGCACACACGGCGACCGAATGCATGTAGGTGTAGTCGTCGATGCTTTTAAGGCGTGCCAGGCTGATAAAGGCGTTGGGATGGCGGGCGATCGAGCTCGAAATGTCGTCCACCAGTGCACTGACGTCTTCAAGCTCCAGGGCCCGGCCCATGCGGGCATGGCCGAACATTTCGACCACGGCGGCCTTGGCGCGGCTACAGATTTCCTGTGCGGCGACCAACTCGTCCTGCATGGAGGTGGGGACGACGGCGATGACCGGAGCAGCTGTTGGGGGCTGGGTGGCTGGCGGAGCGCCGCAGCCCAGGGCGCACGGCCCCTCTGAGGGTGCACCGTCCCGCCAGAAGGGCTTTGCCTCGCCGTCAGGCGCCTGCAGATTGAGTTCATTGCACTTCAACATGGTATGCCCTCTGTTGATGTTCTTCTTATACGTGTCTCATCAGCCTCCCTGGCTTGAGCAGTGTTGTCTTGCCTTTCAGATCGGGCTCGCGGCCTTGATACGCGCGACTACGCGGCCTGCCAGGTCATCCGGGCGAAACTTCGCCAGGAAGTCATCGGCCCCGACTTTCTTGACCATGGCCTGGTTGAAACCGCCCGACAGGGAGGTGTGCAGCACGATATGCAACTTGGCCATGCGCGGGTCGCCGCGGATTTCGGCGGTCAGGGTATAACCGTCCATTTCCGGCATTTCGATGTCCGAAATCATCATCAGGAACTCCTCGTGCGGGTTGCGCCCCTCGTCGAGCATGGCCCGAAGGTAATCCAGCGCCTGGCGCCCATCGTTCAAGGCGACCACCTCGACGCCTACCGTCTCCAGGCAGCGGGTCACCTGTTTACGCGCCACCATCGAGTCGTCCACGGTCAACACACGCAGATGCCTGGCCTGTTGGGTGACCGCGTCATCCACCACGCCGACCGATATTTCCTCGGAGGAGGGCGAGATTTCCGTCAGCACCTTTTCCACGTCGATGATTTCGACCAGACGATCATCGGCACGGGTAACGGCCGTCAGGTAATTGTTGTCGCCGCTGCCCTTGGGGGGCGGATGAATATCTTCCCAGTTCAAATTGACGATGTGTTCAACCGCATAGACCAAGAAGCCCTGAACGCGGTTGTTGTACTCCGTAAGTATAATAAAGGCGCTTTCTTTATCCGTGATCCCGGGCAGCCCCGTTGCCATAGCGAGGTCTAGAATAGGAATGCAAGCGCCGCGTATATTGGCAACACCACAAATGTTGTTATTAGACTTTGGTAGTGGAGATAACTTGGGGCAGCGAATAACTTCCCGAACTTTAAAGACGTTGATTCCGTACAGCTGTTGGTCGTTGAAGCGGAATAGCAATAATTCCAGCCTGTTCTGACCGACCAGTTGTGTACGGCTGTTAACGGATGCCATTACACCTGCCATACACACCCCTTGATTCTGGTTGGAACAGCGTTGATGTCGTAATGACATTATCATATGTAGGGGAATGTAAAATATATGTGAAATAAAAATTATCGAGGGGTTTATCGTTAAAGCAATATCGACGCGGATGAGTAGCTATTCAGGTGGGTGTTTTAAAATAGTTAGTTGGCTAACTTGCTAGTTTGGGAGTTGATAATGATTAAGATTGGAAAATAGCAGGGTGGATGTATGACCACAAAAGGCCGAGACGCTGAATGCGACTCGGCCTTTCTTGTTAGTGGAATGCGCGCGCGTCTTGGGTGAGTACCAGCACTCGTTCGACCAACAGTTCACCTGGCACGATCAATTGTTAGGTGGCCAGTAGCTTGTGACGGTTGGCACCTTCGAGCTCGAAGGCCTGGTCGGTGGTCATGGCGTTGAGTGAGGCGACGGTTTCGCTTGCTTGACTCAGCAGGGGCTCGGGGGGGGGCGGTGCGTAATACATGCTTCACCGCGGGATAGTCGAGCCGGAACAGATGGGTCATCGTCGGGTGCTGGAAATTGCTCTACCCTTCCTCGAAAGCCTCTAAGGCAGCCAGGCCGACTGGACGCCTCTGGACACCATCTGTGCGCTGTTTCACAAGCCCGAAGGTGAGCTCTGCCCGTGGTTGTTCGAACACTTTAGCGCTGTCTAGCCAAGGTCGGTCACGAATGGAAAATACCGGTATTGAGTACACCGACAAACAACGCTGGTTTGCGCTCACCAAGATAAACACGCTCTCGGCCCTGTCACAGGTCGTGCAGATAGGTACCGTCACTCCGCTGCTGTCGCTTTCGCTGGATCAGCAAGGGGTCGAGCCGGCAAAGATCGGGGTGATTGTCAGTGCCTCGTGGTTGGCGATCCTGCTGCTCTACAAATGGGTTCCGCGCTTGCTGGCCCATTTGGGGCTCGTCAGGACGAATATCCTCAGCGCAGCGCTGACGATTGCCGCGCTGATCGGTATGACCTTGACTACCCATTTGGTACTGATTTTTTCGCTGAATTTCGTGCTCGGTATTGGCTTGATCCTGCGCTGGATTGCCTGCGATACGTGGATCCTCGCGGTCGCCTCGAAAGACGAGCGCGGCCGGGCGATCGGCGTACATGAGACCTTGATGGGCCTGGGTATTGCTGTTGGCCCGCTGCTGTTGGTGGTATTCGGCGTCGGGAGTACCGCGCCTTACTACGCCTGTGCCGTGATCGTGTTGTTATCCGGCGCGCTGGTCTTAACCCTCAAGGACTACGATACGCGACCGCAAACCCCGGCGGAAAAACGCCATGGCAAGTTATTCAGCGTCATCCCTACGGCGCTGTGTGGCGCGTTTATCGCAGGCTTTTCGGAAACCTCATCCGTATCGTTCCTTGCCGGCTACAGCCTCTCGACCGGTTATCTATTGACCGCCGCCACCCTGCTGATATCGGTGTTCGGCATTGGAGGCACCGTCCTGCAACTGCCGATCGGTTGGATGGCCGACCGCAGTTCCTACAAGGTCGGTCAATTAGTCTGCGGCTTGATACTGTTGCTGGGCACCCTGGCTATTCCGTTCAGCCAGCCGCTCCCTTGGTTGGCGACGATTACGGTGTTCCTCTGGGGAGGCGCCATTGGCGGCATGAACACCCTGGCAGTGATCGAGGCGGGAGACCGTGTGGGCGAACATCAAGTGTCCACCGCCATGACGGCGATTGCGATGTTCTACACCTTGGGTAGCGTATTGGGTCCCATTGCCACGGGCGCCACAGTGTCCTATGTCAGCGAGCATGGGCTGATGATCTCGGTGGGGACAGTCGGTGCGGTTTTCATTGCAATGTTGATGTTGCGCAGAGCTCCTGCATCAGAGTGAATTGCGTCTGTACCTTGTTTAGCGCTGTATCCCGGTTGCGCCTCTGCTGGAGATAAATTCGGAGAACGTCGTCTTCACAAGTGCAGGGGGGCTTTCCCAAGACTGGTGCTGTGCAGCCGGGAATACCATTGGAATACCAAAGCGTCTGGAACTCAAAAAGCGCTAGAAAGCGCAAAGCAGTCATCAAAACCTTGTGTTTGCTGGATTTCAGGCACAAAAAAAGACGTCCGTGGACGTCTTTAGATGATGAAGTGGTGGACCGGGGTAAGTTGAATTGATTTAGTAACCTATTGATTTATATGATCTATGTAAAAATTTAATTTTAACTGGAATACCAGTTGGAATACGACGCGAATTTGCACGGGGTAGACGAGCAGCTTGCCCATTTAAGGCCCTCCACGGTCTCTACAAAGCCAGGCGCGATTCAGCAAAGTACTAGCCTTGTTCGCACTCCTCTGATCATTTGAGTAGCTGTCGTGACGACTTGACCTGAGACAGGCACCACATGAGGCAGCGACTGACGTAGGGATTGTACGGGGCGGTAGGTGATTGCGGTCCCTACCGCGTCCTATCTTAGTCATCCAGAGACCATTTATTAATGGCCTCTGGCTTAGTTATGGCTCCATGTGGACGATAGTGCTTCTGCTTGTTGTAACACCGTCTGCACTGCAACATCCTGCAAATCTGGGGGATAGCCGTATTTACGAAGGATGCGCTTGACTAGCACACGAAGCCTAGCTCTAGCTGACTCACGATGTGCCCAGTCTACGGAAACATTTTCACGCAGGCTGACCAATAATTCATAAGCAATCAAACGCAGCTTTTCATCTCCCATCATCTGCAACGCTGATTCGTTTTCGGCCAGAGCATCGTAAAAAGCAATTTCCTCATCGGACAATCCCTGTTCCTCGCCCCTGCTTCGTGCGGCGCGGATATCTCGTGCAAGGTTTATTAAGTGCTGAAGAACTTCAGCGGTGGTAATGGCGTTCGCGTGATAACGTGATATAGCATCCTCTAATCTTTCACTGAAGGTACGCGTCTCTACTACGTTTGTCCGAGTTCGGGAACGAATGCTATCGTTAAGCAACTTACGAAGGGCCTCCAACCCCAAGTTTTTCTTGTCCATTTGTTGAATTTCTGCGAGAAATTCGTCCGAGAGAATGGATATATCCGGAGTTTGTAAGCCTGCGGCAGCCAAAATATCGACTATCTCAGTGGAAACCACTGAGCGGCTAACAATCTGCTGGATAGCCAACTCCCGATCCTGCCTTAGCATGCCGGTGCCAGAAGCAGTCTTCACCAATGCAATACGAATTGCCTGGAAAAACCCCACCTCTTCCCTGATAACCCTTGCTTCATCCGAACTGGCTGCCAAGGCAAATGATTTAGAAAGCGCAAGAACACTATCTGCAAAGCGTCGCTGTGCCTTTCTTTTGGCTTCATGTGTCTTTTCCACAGAAGCCCATTGCTGCTGTTTGTTAAGAATCCACTCGATGGCTCCCGCCATCATTTTTAGGCGTTCACTGGGCGAGCCGTCCAAAACAGTGCGGTAATCAAATCCATGGAACATATCCCTTACTACTTCGTACTTTTCCTGCATCACGGCTATAGCTTCGGCTTCGTTTATTCCCGTCTTGTCTTGGTCGGGTTTCGAATACTGTGCTAGCGCAGACTTTAGATTCTGTGCGATACCAATGTAGTCTACGATAAGACCCCCCGGCTTATCTCGGTACACGCGGTTAACGCGAGCGACTGCCTGCATCAAGCCGTGGCCACGCATGGGCTTATCGATATACATAGTATGCATACTTGGGGAATCAAATCCGGTTAGCCACATGTCGCATACGATCACAAGGTTGAGTGAGTTATTTGCGTCGCGCGCGCGTTTAGCAAGTAAGTCTCTGCGAGCATTATTACCAATGTGTTGTTGCCATTCAGCGGGGTCGGAGGCATTGCCCGTCATGACGATTTTAATTGTGCCAGCATTATCATCTGTGCTGTGCCAGCTTGGGCGCAGCTTTACGATTGTGTCGTAGAGAGCGATGCAGATTTTTCTGCTCATGCATACAATTATCGCTTTACCATCAAGTGCCGCAATGCGATCTTCAAAGTGTTGTACTAGATCGGTGGCCACTAAAGTCAGCCTCTTTTCGCTGCCTACAAGGGCTTCTACGGTGCTCCACTTCTGTTTAGTACGCTCTGCATCGGACTCTTCTTCATCTTCTAGAAGCGCCTCTATTTCCGCATCAATATGCGGCGTTTCGTTTTCATCTAGTTCGATACGGGCCAGCCTTGACTCGTAGTAGATTGGTACAGTTGCACCGTCCTCTACCGCACGACTAATATCGTAGATGTCGATGTAGTCACCAAAGACCGCTGGTGTGTTAACGTCGGTAGCTTCGATTGGCGTGCCCGTGAAACCAATGAAAGATGCATTGGGCACAGCGTCTCGTAAATATTTGGCAAACCCATAGGCTATTTCACCGGTTTTGCTTGCAAACTTTGCTTTGAAACCGTACTGACTACGATGTGCCTCGTCAGCAATGACAACTATGTTTGAGCGATTTGTAAGTGGTGAGTAATCAGTCTCTGTCGCAGGAGGGGAAAACTTCTGCAAAGTAGTAAAAATAACTCCCCCAGAGGCCCTGCTCAGTAGTGTGCGGAGATGTTTTCGGCTCTCGGCCTGTACAGGAGTCTGTCGGATTAAATCTTCACACATCGCGAACGTAGCAAAAAGCTGATCGTCTAAGTCATTGCGATCTGTGAGTACTATTAGAGTAGGATTGGCCATTCGTGGCTCTACTACTAAAACGCCTGCGTAAAAAGCCATGAGCAGGCTCTTCCCTGAACCCTGAGTGTGCCAAATCACTCCAGCCTTATGATTCCCCGGCGCTTGGTTGGCGACGTTGGTCAAATCATTGGTTGATGAATGGGTAACCTTACTGGTTGAGCTCGCTCGGAGCGTGGAAGCGACAGCCTTCTTCACCGCGTGGAACTGATGATAACCAGCGATTATCTTATTCAAGCCTCCGCTGGTTTTACCGAAAACTGTGAAGTTCCGTAGCAACTCAAGTAGCCGCGATTGATCGAGAACGCCGCCAATTAGGGTTGTCAGTTCCGGAGTTCCTAGAGGCGCAATTTCCTGACCGTCAACAGTGCGCCATGGCATAAATCGTTCTAAATCGGCGGAAAGCGATCCAACTCGAGCCGAAAGTCCGTCCGAGGTCACGAGAAATGCATTTGTACGAAATAGCGCCGAGATTTGCAATTTATATGTTTGTAGCTGATTAAAGGCGCCGACTAAAGATGCGTTCTCGCTACTAGGCGCTTTTAGCTCAATTACTACTAATGGCATACCATTGACGAATATCACCACATCCGGCCTACGCTTTATTTGCCCTGATACTACTACGAATTGCCGCACCGCCAGCCAGTCATTACTCGTCACGTCGTCAAAATCGATGAGTCGAACTTTGCCCGCAGTTAAAGTACCATCCTCGGCATAATATTCAACATCAACACCTTCCGTTAGCAGGCGATGAAGGCGATGGTTCTCATCCAGCAGGTTGGGCATTTCAGATTGTATTACGCGACGTACAGCATCTGCCTGTGCTTCGGGAGGGAAACTAGGATTAAGTAGAGCTATTGCTGTGGTGAAACGCGCCTTAAGTATCACCTCGTCATATGATTCTCTCTCCGGCAGTTTGCTATCCGGGCCGATCAAATCATCAGATATACAGGCATATTGCAATGCAGCTAGTTGACCAAGTAGCGCTGTTTCTAATTGGGCCTCTGATAGAAAAGCCATTAGAGTTCTCCTGCTTCTTTGGCTTGACCCGCGATCGTGACAGGAACGCCGCGCGCAGCGATCAGGGCTTCGATGTAGGCATCGCGATCAAGTAGATAAAGCAGACGGCTGATAGGTATGTTTAGAGAGAGAGATTCGTTGCTAGGTAAGAGAATCTGAAGCGTTGAGTCTCCATCATCGTCTATTTCAAGCGTTAACCTTACATGTTCATCTATTAGTTGATTAAAACTTTCAAATCGTTCCCATGGCTCGCGAGAATTGACAGGGTCGAGGTGGGTTTCCAGGTATGCCTGATGTAAAAAAGTTACGAGGGCGTCGGCCGCCAAGATCGACGAACGCCTGTGATGGATTGAAAGCTTATTAAGAAAGCCGTCTCGTCCATGGCTTACCGGGCCTGACTCATTGCGGAGGTCACCTAGAGCGGTAGTCAACTTGTGATGTTGCGAAACCAGCTTCAGGAATTTGTTGTTCTGATTTTCGCCAAGTTTCAAAACGCGCACTGCAGCGCCAACCCATTCCCCGAAGTCTGGTGCACTCGCTTTAGGTTTAATAGGATGGGTTGGAGAATCAAGTTCGTCTACGATGATGCGGCAGAATACCTCGACGATTGACTTTGCACAGTCAATACATGCGTCATTGTCCTGTTCTAGGGTTCGTTCCAACGCCTCGAATGTCTGTTGCAGCATCTCTGCATCACGCCAGTGCATGCAAGCGTCGCGTATACCGGGGCACCAGTCCAAATTCATATATTGTCTTCTATAAAACGCTTGGCATTTTTAATACGAAGCTCGCCTGAAATTAGCTTTGGCAATAGCGTATCGCGAAGGGAGACGAGGGTGCGAGACTCTTCTACGCTGGAAAAAATCTCTTCAAACCACTCTAGAACCAAGGTCTCAAATTTTTTAATTATCTCGGGAGGCGGGAGCGGACGTTTAATTGCTTCAAACGTTTGCCTAGTAATAGTTGAAAAAACGGAGCCATGTGCCATCGACTTAAGTTGATCCACCATCTGCTGTGCCGTTAGGTAAACAAAATAGTCACCTATGCCCGCAACGCCTTGTAACCCGTAGCATGATTGATTGAATGAAATAGGGCATCCAGCAATCGCGAGGTTTCCAACCGTGCCCCGGGCGGAAATAATGGTTGTACCTTTCGGAACACGCCTGGCGGAGCTCTCTGCTAACCCCTGTTCTGTAATTGACTTCTCGGTTGTGATCACGAATACATCGCTAGCCGATGGTGTATCGACTACCGAAAACCAAGGTATATCACCGCCCCAATATTCTGTGACAGAGGTTTTTGGTGTTCCACCACCGATAATGGTAAACATTGAACTTAGCGGTTTTTCATCCCAACCTTCTGGTTTACCACTCGCATCGAAGCGTTTGGGAAAAATTTCCCAGATTTCAGTGGGCAAATAGGGCACGCGGCCCTCCACTTTTGCGCGGACTGGACCGAAGTCGACGAACCAGTCGTTAAAGAGCGCACGAGCCATAGACTCTAATGTCTGATTTCTTTGGCGGATAAGTGCGATCTTGTCGTCAAAAGATCCTAGGATGTAGGCGATAGCCCGTTGTTCGGCTAGCGGAGGAATACGGGTGGTAAAACTCTCAATTCTGCCTGGAGACGTGTGCTTCACAGTTGTTCCCGTAGCCGAACCGATTACCCATGATCTATATTCATGGGATCGCAGAAGATATTCGACAAATCGAGGAATGGCAGGCGCCTTATGCTTGAACTCCAAAAGCCCAACTCGCTGGTTATGAAGCCAAGTGTTGGAGTCGTCAGGAATACGACCAGCAAAACCCAAGGTGTCGGCTTCCTTGCTGAGATCCGTCATTGTAACGACAATCTGACCCGGTTTCAGTATGTAGTCGCCTAGAATCGGACCGCGATAATATCTTCGTTTTTCGTCCTTAAATCCTCCGCCAACAGCGAAGTTTCCAGGTGTGACGAGAACGGTTTTGTGCTTCTCGTTGGTAAAATGTTCGCCTTTAAAAGCGAAGCCGTGCTTTACCTTAAATAAATCACCAAGAGAAACATCCTGCCACTCACCCGCCATATCCAAGCTCCTTCAAATTGGCTTCGATTACAGTCGTCAGTCTCGTAGCTTCCTTTTGCCACTGTCTCCACTCAGCGCTCAATCGCTGCATTTTTTCGGAGAATACTTCACTATCGATTTCCGCTGTTTGGGCACCGACGTAGCGCCCAGGCGTTAGTACATGGCCATGCTCGCGAATCTCTTCCAATGTAGATGATTTGCAAAAACCAGGTATGTCTTGATAATTACCGGCATTTTGCTCCCCGCGCCAAGCATGATAAGTGGTTGCGATCTTCAGTGCATCGTCATCTGTAAGTTCGCGGCGGGTACGATCCACCAGTTGTCCCATATTTCGGGCGTCTATAAATAGCACTTCGCCACGACGATCCCTTAGATGCGATTTTCCTGCTTTGCCGTTGGATTTGTCGCGTGCTAAAAACCATAGACAGGCGGGAATTTGCGTTGAATAAAACAATTGCCCCGGCAGAGCAACCATGCAGTCCACTGTATCTGCCTCAATCATGGCTTTACGGATATCTCCTTCGCCACTTTGCCCTGAACTCATCGAGCCATTGGCCAGCACCACTCCAGCGGTTCCAAACGGTGCAAGGTGATGGTATATGTGCTGAAGCCAGGCGTAATTGGCATTTCCGGCGGGTGGCGTACCGAATTTCCAGCGCACGTCGTCCTTCAAACGTTCGCCACCCCAGTCAGAGATGTTAAACGGGGGGTTGGCCAGTATGAAGTCAGCTTTTATAGGCGCACCATCGTTGCCACGTTTGGCCGCGAATTCGTCTTTATGGAAGCTGCCTTCGTTATTCCACGATATGTCGGCGTCAATGCGGCGAACAGCTAAGTTCATTTTTGCTAATCGCCATGTTGTGTAGTTGCTCTCTTGGCCATAAATAGCTATATCGCCGATGCGTCCGCCATGCTCTCGCACGAACTTTTCGCTCTGAACAAACATGCCCCCTGAACCGCAGCACGGGTCGTATACTCGACCTTGATAGGGTTCAAGCATCTCCACCAGAAGTCGGACTACTGAGCGCGGCGTATAGAACTCTCCTCCGCGCTTACCCTCGCTACCCGCAAACTGGCTGAGGAAATATTCATAAACTCGTCCAAGTACGTCCTTGGACTTGTTTTCACCTTCACCCAGTGCTATCCCTGAAATGAGATCAATTAGTTCACCCAGCATTACCTTGTTGAGCGCAGGGCGAGCATATTCTTTAGGTAGAACGCTTTTCAGTGATTCGTTATCTTTTTCAATTGCCCTCATAGCATCGTCGACTAAAGTACCAATCTGTGGACGCTTGGCATTTGCTTTCAGATGCGACCAGCGAGCCTCTTTTGGAACCCAAAAGATGTTATCGGCAATGTATTCGTCCTTATCTTCCGCTGCTAGTGGATCTTCCTCCAACAGTTCCGCGTGGCGGGCTTCGAAAGAATCGGAGATGTACTTGAGAAATATTAGACCCAGTGCAACATGCTTGTAGTCGCTTGGTTCCATATTTCCGCGTAGCTTGTCTGCTGCTTTCCACAAGGCATCCGCATAGTCAATCTCGGGATTGAGGGCTTGGTTGGGCTGCGAATCTTTCATTTTTGGTTGCGTAGGTTGGACCCCGAACTTCTCAATATGCACGACCGTATTCTCAGCCGGCGCGAGTGCCACTGACCCCCCACGGCCTCGTCCTGGATTAATGCGTTTTGTTTCAATGAGTTGTTGCTTGATACGCTGATAAGTGCTTTCCGGCCAGGCCAGAGCCTCAAGCAGTCGCTGATTACCCGCACTGCCTCCAAGCGAGGCTAAAGTGGCGATGAAATGCTCGATTTGTTCTGCGGTAGATGTCACTTGCTTTTCCTATGGCTTAACGCCAGCCAGTTAGCTGCCTCACGGCTTGATACTCTGGGATCCGGCGTCGGTGGCGTCGGCGCATTTAATCAGTGTCTGACCACGTGGTCGAGCTCCCACGACGGTAATAGGCGAAGACGCATTCGGCGGCTATGTCTCAATTTGGAACGTACCAGGTTTCCTGGAGACGGTTTGTCTGCGTAAAGGCGGAAAATGTAAGCGACTCGTGATGGTGCGAGGTGGCGTGACCTAAGCTGACAGAAACACAGATAAGCCCTCATTCGGATGCCGAGCTTATTTATGTGCATGCTTGTGTTCCTGCGGCTTCACATTTACGCTTTGCTTCGTCGCGGTCAATCCCGCGACCGGGCGTCAGAACCTGAATCAAAACCAAGGCGCGGTATCTTCCATTCCGCACAGCTAGCGCTTCGAGTGCTAGCTGCTGCTTTTTTATGGCGAACCGTGCGGGGCAGGCTTCGGCCTGGCCGGTTCCTTGGTTTCCGGTTTCTGACCCCCGTACGGTTTCGTGCGCCACCCTGGCCGTTTGTTTCGTCCCGCAAACTATCTCGGAGGATTCCGCGATGTTTGATCTTTCGCTTCTAATCGGTCTTCCCAAATCCAGCAGCATCGATACTGCGTTGCTTACTCCTGAAGATGCCGCAATTAAGCTACGGCAGGCTGCCACGCTTCGGCTCAACGGAGCGCAGAGTATTCTGCTTCATTTTCCGCAAGACGTTGAGCTGGCGGTAGAGCTGTTGGATGACGCGGCAGTGCTGTTTGACAAGGCATTCCGATATCTGTCCGGTATCCCTGCTCAGCGCGTTCATCAACAGATTGGTGAGTATGTTTCAGTCCCTTCCGCTGAAGGCTGTCCCGGTATCCGAACACCATGGGGCAATGAATTCCGCCCGGTGATTGAGGACGGCGTTCGATGTGCTGAGACCTGGCTCGATGGCTCATCATTACCGCTGTGGTGGGCACTTGCGCAAAACCGAAAGCATCATCGTCCAGGTGACCCCCAAGAAGCATTTGAAGCCGGTTTTCTGCTGCGGTTGCAGCAGACGCTGATCATGCGGCGTGAGGCAGTGATTTCCCAATCAACCAGCTTTGATGCCTGAGTCTGTAATTGGCGTTTGAGACTTTGCTTTTCCGGCCAAACCCTCCGATCCAGCGATCTTTGATCGCGCCGATCGGAGGGTTCACTCGCTTTTTCTCGAAGCGACCTCGTTCCATCCTCCCATTTCAAATTCATCAGCGTCACGCCTGCTTTCACCCATCAGTAACTTCCCGCGATTCCTATCGAGCGCAGCGCCGTTTAAGTGTCAGAGCGGATCTTTCCGTGGGCTCATGAATGAGATGTGGCGACAACCCGCGTAGAACGCGGCCTGGAGCATGGCGACAAAAGTGGCGACAGTCGCCACTTTCTGAGCGCATTGGCCGTGACGCTTGACCGCCTTTTCGAGTGGGTATAAAAATTGGCGCACGGATCGCTGTCGTTGACAGCACCTGCCCAGGTAGCCAGAACCTTCAAGGCTACGCCACTTGCGTGGTGGTTCTCCCAAAGTGCGATTAGCATCCGGCGGCTCGCACGGTCACTCCCACAAGAGTGATGGATGCCTACTCGACTGATCTGCCCTCTGCGGCAGACGATGGCCCTTCCTCGCTGCGCTGCAGCAACCCCACCTTTCGGCACACTTCGCTGCGCCAGACTGCGCCCGTCTCTTTCTCCTGGAAAGAGACGGGCGCTCGTACCACTGCTGCAAGCCATGTCGTACAAGGCATTGCCGCAACTCTCCTCGTGACAATCGGCCTGACAGCTCCGATTCGTCGCCCTCCGCAACGATACAGGCACCGGTGCCGCAGCCCATGGAAGTGCTGCACCTGACTGACAGTCAGGCATGCCCCGGGTGCCCAGGTCTTTGCCTTCTCCCACCCAGGATCTCTAGGTGCCGAACTCGTCACTCGGCACAGCCTCCACCCGCCCGCATCTTCGGATGCGTCTAAGGAGGCCAGATTCATGGGTTCATGCCCTTGCTCCCGGTCGTAAGGAGCCGTTCGTTCCGCGTCAGTGAACACCTCACAGGCCGCAGGGGCCTTGATCCCTGATAACACTCAACAGCCGTGGCGGGGCCACGTGAGGACAACGAGCAGTGAACGAGGAGAGGGCCCATGCAGCAGTTAGATCCGAAGCTTGATTTACCGCGACCGCCTCGGCCGTTGATTGAGTCGAATCCCGTGGTCCAGCCTTATCCGATGCAGGCACTGGGTGGGATTCTTGGGCCTGCGGTGGAGCGAATGGCCGAGGTCATCGGCGTGCCCCAGGCACTGGCCGCTCAATCGGTCTTGGCTGCCTCAGCGCTCGCCACCCAAGGTCACGCGGACTTACAGCTCGACGGAAGAAATTATCCCCTGTCGCTGTACCTGATCACCGTGGCTGCGTCCGGAGATCGCAAAACGGCGGCGGATCGATGTGCATTGCTGCCCGCACGTCAATGGGAGCGTGAACAGTGGCAACACTATCGTGAACAGCTCTCCCGGTACCGCGCCGCACCGCGACAGACGCAGCGTATCAATCCTGCCGATCCCGCCTCCGCAAGCTGCGTACCGCTCGAAGCGGAGCCCTCGGTTCCTCGGCTGATCACCACGGACCCGACGATCGAGGCCCTGATCAAGGGGCTCTGTAACGACCTGCCCAGCATGGGCCTGTTCTGTGACGAAGGCGGACAGTTCCTCGGCAGCACCACCATGAGTCGGGATAACCGTTTGAAAGCGGTCACGACCTTATCGTCACTCTGGGACGGTAGCCCGATTGATCGTGCTCGCTCCATGGCCGGCGAAAGCCTGCGAGCGTATGACCGACGCGTGAGCCTGCACCTGATGCTGCAACCGTACTTGGCCATGCAGTTACTCAGTGACCCGTTGCTGCAGGGGCAAGGCATTCTAGGGCGCTGCCTGATGACCTGGCCCACCAGCCTGGCCGGACAACGCAGCTACCAGGCTGTCGACTTATCCAAAGACGCGGCCCTAAAGCGCTATCACCACCGCCTTTCGGCGCTGTTTCATCAGCCCTGGTCACTTACCGCTGACGGTGCTTTGCGGCTGTCACCGCTGAGCCTCAGTCCACTGGCCCGTCGTCGCTGGATTGATTTGCATGATGCCATCGAAGCTCAGTTGGGGGAGTTTGGCGAGCTGGCCAGTGTGCGACCTAGCGGATCGAAGGCCGCCGATAATCTACTGCGTGTCGCCGGCATTCTAGCAGTTGTGGAGGAGAGCACCGTCGTGGAGGTCGACCATATCCAACGGGCCTCGGACTTAGTTGGCTACTACCTCACCGAGATCCAGCGCATGACCGAGCAGGAGCCAGTTTGTCGAGTTAAGGAGGAGGCGGACCGGCTGTTGCGCTGGCTGCAGGTCAAAGATTGGAAGCGCTTTAGTATTCGAGAATTGAACCGCAACGGTCCCCGCTTTGCCCGTAAAAGCAGTCGCCATGCCACCAAGCTTCTGCTCGAGTTGCTTGATCATCATTGGCTGATTACCGACGGCCATACCTTCGAGGTGCGCCATGTTCAATCTTGATGAAGCGCTGCGCAACCACTTAGCTCAACGTCAAAAGGAGCCGAAAGCGCGGTTTGTCGCCGCGAGTGTCGCCATTTTGTCGCCACGCTCAAAGCCAGGTAGGACAAGGGTTGTCGCCGCTGTCGCCACCGTTCGTAAAACTATCACCTCGACGACAGCCATTATCCAGTGGTTAGAAAAGGAGGGGGCGCATCTCTACGTCGTCGACAACATGCTGTGTTTTCGCCCTACTGATTGGGCCCAGTTCGCCATCGTAAGCGCACACTGGCGAGCCCTTCAGCATGAGCTCGCTGCAGTCGATCAGGAACAGAAAAATGGCTCGCGTCGGTAAGAGAGCGGGGCGCAATTTCGGCTTCGGTCGCCAGCTCAGCTATGCCGGACCGCAAGCCTTGAAAGATCTGTTTGGCGACGGCCATTTTGCTACCGTCAAAGCCCATAGCGATCGATGGCAGGCATTCGTGCAATGGTGTCGATCGGATGAAGGACCGGGACTCAATGACGCGCGCCAGATCGACCGCGAGATTCTCATGCGGTACGCCGTCCACGTGCGGGAGGAGGTTGATCAGGGCAACGTCGGCATTGCCACCGCGCAGAACCGCCTGTCCAGCGTGAACCGCACGATGGCCGCGCTGCGCGGTGATCAGTACGTCAAAATCCCCAGTCCGAGCAAGGCGCTAGGCCTACAGCGTTCGAGCGTGCGTAGTGAGGCACCGCAAGGCCAAGATCGTTCTCAGATCGAGTTGATCGCACTCCTACTGTCAGAGCGAGGTCAGGAGCGTGTGGCCGCAATTGTGCATCTGGCCCGGGATACTGGTATGCGCCTACGTGAAGCGATCTTGGCGGACCTGCCCCGACTGCAACGTGAGGCCAGGCAACTGGACAAGATCAACATCCAGGACGGCACCAAAGGCGGTCGATCAGGCGCGTCAGCACCGCGTTGGATCGCGGTTACTGATCAAATTCGTGGCGCCTTGGATAGGGCCTGGGAAGCTTCACCCAGTGGCAGTCGGAACTTGTTGGCCCCCAACGAGAGCTATAAAGAGTTTATGCAGTCAGTTGTGCGACCGGCACGGGACATCTTGCATGAGCATGGATTGAAAGGCTTTCATGAGCTACGGGCGGCTTACGCCTGTGAGCGCTATGAGCAACTGACTGACTTAAATGCACCCGTCAATGGCGGTCGTGTTCATCGAGAAGATCGAGAGCTTGATCAGCGTGCACGACAGCAGATCAGCCACGAATTGGGACATAACCGCATCGATGTGGTGAGTTCCTACATCGGAGGCCGGCGATGAAGTCCGAGTTCGATATGGCGTTGTTTCTGAGCCCCGTGGTCAAAGGTGCGCATGCCACGCGACAGCGGCACATCAGGCAAGCAGAAAGGATGCACGAGGTGATTCGTGAGCGCTGGGGTTGCGCGACTCCCTGGTCTTGGAGGGAAAAACATGTGAGATGGTTTTTGGAGCACTACCTGCGTTGCTCAGCGCCAGCGACCGTCTATTACTATGAGTTAACAGCAGGATTGATCCGCCGTAGAAAGGCGCAACTCGTGGTTGTCTGATAGACGCTTTTAAGCGTGAGCCCCTGAGTATGGGAATGCGGAGCCTTCCCATACTCAGGGGCTTGGCCGAAGAAACGCAGGCATGCCAGAGATTTAGCGACAGTCGTCACTTCTGTCGCCCTGCTGCACGACACGGATTGTCGCCGGCGTCGCCAACCTTTGGATGCTCAGCGTATCGGTACGACGTTGCGGTCCCTGGTTTGATTGATGGCCGATGCCGACAGGCTGCCGGTGGCCGCCTTCTGGATATGTTCACTCCACCAGGCCATCATCGGACGCCGGCGTTCGATGTAATCCGCTCGGTTGTAGGCGCTTCGAACTTCGTCTTTATCGACATGCGCCAGCGCGACTTCGATTAGCTCCGGATCCCATCCATGCTCGTTCAGAATTGTGCTGGCCATGGAGCGCATGCCGTGGCTGACTAAGCGGTCCTGAAAGCCCATTCGTTTCAACGCCATGTTGGCTGTCTGGCTATTCGCGTGGGTGCGCGGGTTTCTATCTGACGGGAACACATAATCCCTGTGGCCGCTATGGGGCTTAAGCGTCTCCAATAACGAGAGTGCATGTTCGGTCAGCGGGATTGTGTGGGGGCGACGCTTTTTAATTCGCTCCGGAGGGATGGTCCAGATGCGTTTGTCGAAGTCGATGTCTGCCCATCGGGTAGTCGCCGCTTCGGCAGGGCGGGTCATAGTGTGTAGCTGCCATTCGATCAGGCAGCGGGTCGTCCGCTTGATGCTGGCGTTGGCGATTTCCATCATGAGCTCCGGAAGCTCATCTGGTGGTAGCGCTGCCATGTTCTCTTTCTTAGGTTTCTTGAACACCGCTCGAATGCCGCTGAGAGGGTTGGCAAAGATCATTCCGGAATTGACCCCGTAGGTCATGATCTCGTTAAGGCGCTGGCTCACTCGCTTAACTGTCTCGAGGCTGCCTTTGGCCTCAATCGGACGAAGGAGCTTGATGACCATTGGGGCGCTGACTTCCGAGAGAGGCGTTGATTTCATGCTCGGAAAAACATGCAGTGTGAGAGAGCGCCAAATGTCTTCGGCATACGCCGGCGTGACGGAATCCTTCTTCAGCTCGAACCAGGCGGTGGCCACGTTCTCGAAGGTGTGTTCCGTTTCCGCTCGTTTGGCTTCCTGCAGCTCATTGCGCTGAGCTTTTGGGTCGATGCCCTGTGCAAGCAGCTCTCTGGCCTCAACGGTTTTCTTCCTCGCTTGCGCGAGAGAAACCTCGGGATAAGAGCCGAGTGCCATGTTGATTCGATTCTTGGTGACGGGATGCCGGTAGTTGAAATTCCACTGCATTGAGCGATTGACCCTGACTCGCAGCTGGAGCCCGTCGCCATCAGTGAGGACGTAATCCTTACCTTTCGGTTTGACCGCCTTGAGCTGGCGGTCGGAGAGGCGGGTGGTTTGAGCGCACATGAGAAGTACTCCATGACACCTTTTGGTATTCCCAAGATTAGCGCCGGGTAGCCGGGAATACCATTGGGAATACCAAATCGCCTGGAACTCAAAAAACTTCGAAAGCCCCCAATAGTCCTGAAACCCCCGTATTTACTGAATTTCAGGCACAAAAAAAGACGTCCGTGGACGTCTTTAGATGATGAAGTGGTGGAGCCGGGGGGATTTGAACCCCCGTCCGCCAGTACTCCGCTGTCGGTACTACATGCGTAGCCGTTTCTATTAAGTTAACCCTCAGCGACCCGAAGGGCAGGGTGCTTTGGGCGAGTTGTGTAAGTTTTAGCCGCTTCGTCCACAACGTACTGCACGGCGATTCTGTTCTATATGACAATCACTTTGGGTTTACAGACATCCCCTGGTGATTGCTGGACCCGAAGGTACCAGAAGCTCAGGTCTAAGGCTGCTTACGCAGCGATAGCGAATTCCTGGCCGTAGTTTTCGTCATTGGCAACTATAAGTAGTTGCAACAGTGGATTTACGAGTTCTGTTACCAACTCGGCATGCACCTAAAGTTTCGCGACCGGCGTCGAATCCTAAACGGCCCCGTGCTTGTAACTCGTTGTTTCATAGTGAGTGACAAGCCTGTGCAGTGTACGCCAAACGGTCACGGAAGGCCAACCCGAAGGTTGGCCCTATCGTTTACTGGCCGCCTTTTTCGAGGTTCTGCAGGTCTTGCAGGGCCTTGGAGGTGATTTCGATGCACTTCTTGTCATCACCGGCGGCGTGTGCGGCCTTGGCTTGGGAGACGGCTGTGTCGATCTCGCCGCTTTTGCCACTGGTGTCGGTGGCGAGCAGCGCTTTACCGTTGTTGATTTTGTCCAGGTTGATCTTGCACAGGTCGGGCTCGCCAGCAGCGAAAGCAGGGGAGGCCAACATCGCAGCGGTAATGAACAAGCCAGCAAGAGCGGAACGCTTCATAGGGTATCTCCTTGCGCAAAAAAGGCTCGACGCTGCTGGCGTTCATGGGCTGCCAGCGACATCACTGATGGGCCTCGTTCGTCGAGGCCTATGCAGATGACTACGCCAGCGCGCAGGGGTTCTGTTTTTTTGCGGGATCAATGGGCGCGGGCCTGGGTCACGCGATCCACGAGGTAAACCAGTCCGTGATAGTCGATGCCGCCATGCTGGCTCAGGCCGATCTCGCAGGTGCGGCTGGTGGAGATCCCTTCACTGCAATACTGCACTGCATCCTTGAGGGAGCGAAGCGAGTGGGCGTTGAGTTCCGGCGTGGTGAAACCTTTGTCGCCGGCAAAACCGCAGCAGTGAATGCCTTCCGGGATCACCACGGTTTTGGCACAGCGGCGGGCCAGGTCGATCAGGGCCTGGCTTTCTCCCAGGTGTTGGGTGCTGCAGGTGACGTGTACGGCGATCGGCGCCTCCTGCGGGGTGAAATCGAGACGGTCCATCAGGTGCGTGCGGATGAAACGTACGGGGTCGTAAAGGTCCAGGCGCGTTTCGCCGAGGTCTTGCACCAGGCGCAGGGTGCAGGGGCTGGTGTCGCAATAGATCGGGTCCAGGCCGCCGCGGCTGGCATGGAGCAGGGCGCCGATCAGTTCCTGGCGTTTGTGTTCTGCCTGTTCGGCGTAGCCTTTGGACGCGAAAGGCTGGCCGCAGCACAGGTTGTCCTGGTTGTCGGGAAACACGACCTGGTAACCGGCTTTTTCCAGCAGGCCCTGGGTTTTTTCGTACAACGACATCTGCTCTTTATCACCTGCCGCCGGGCCCATGGCGCGTGAGACGCAGGCCGCCAGGTAGACCACCCGTGGCCGCTCATCCGTCACCGCCGGGCTGAAGCGAATGGCTTTTTCCGGTTGTGGCATGGCGTTGGTCCACTGCGGGATCTGCCCCTTGGACAACTTGGTCATGGTGGCCGACAGCTTCGCCAGGCGAGGTGCCCCCAGCAGCATGCGTGCACCATTGGCTACATGCAGGGTAAAGCGCGCACCTTGCAGTGCCGTGGCGAAATGGGTGGCCAGCCATTCGGCGGTTTTCGTACGGTCGGCGTCACGGCTTCGCAGTTTTTTCACCAGATCGCCGGTATTGATTCCTACCGGACAGCGTTGGGCGCATAGGCCGGTGGCGGCGCACGTGTCGATGC
This sequence comes from Pseudomonas sp. S3E12, assembly GCF_001702295.1. NCBI lineage: Bacteria > Pseudomonadati > Pseudomonadota > Gammaproteobacteria > Pseudomonadales > Pseudomonadaceae > Pseudomonas > Pseudomonas sp. S3E12. The sequence goes on along the minus strand of NZ_MBDT01000004.1, from coordinate 79,690 downwards.
CCTGGTAGTGGTAGGCCGCTTCCAGTTCGGTGGTGTCGACGCCGGCGCGTTTTTTCGCCTGTATATCTCGCCAGATCACGATGCGCTGGCGCGGGCTCAACGTCAGGCCCTTCGATGGGCATACCGGTTCACAGAAGCCGCATTCGATGCACTTATCCACAAGCTCATCGGCCGCGGGCAGCGGCTTGAGGTGCTTGAGGTGAATCTGCGGATCTTCGCTGAGCACCACATCAGGATTGAGAATGCCGTTGGGATCGAGCAGGCGTTTGAGTTGCCACATCAATTGATAGGCGTCGCTGCCCCATTCCAGTTCAACGAACGGTGCCATATTGCGGCCGGTGCCGTGTTCGGCTTTCAGTGAACCGCCGAACTCCACGGCCACCAATTGCGCGACGTCATCCATGAACGCTTGATAGCGTGTGACTTCTTCCGCGCTGTTGAAGCCTTGGGTGAACACAAAGTGCAGATTGCCTTCCAAGGCATGTCCGAAAAGGATGGCTTCGTCGTAGTGATGCTTGTCGAACAGTTCGATCAAACGGTTCACGCCAATGGCCAGTTGTTCGACCGGGAAGGTGACGTCTTCGATGATCACCGTGGTGCCGGTTTTGCGTACTGCACCTACGGCGGGGAAGGTGTCCTTGCGGATGGCCCACAGGCGGGCGTTTTCCGCCGGGTCCTCGGTGAAGTCGACCTGTTTCTCCACCGGGAAACCGGCCAGCGACGCCATGATCAGCGCCAATTGTTCATGCAGCAATGACGGCGATGCGGCGCGGGATTCAATCAGCAGGGCGCAGGCACTTTCTGACAAATGCTGTACGAATGCAGGCATGCCCGGTTTGTTCTGCACCGAGCGCATGCTGCGTCGGTCCAACAGCTCGACGGCCGACACCGGTTGGGTCTTCAGGATGGTGACTGCTTTGCAGCAGGTCTCTACATCCGGAAACACGATCAACGCCGACGCCTTGTTGGGGTGATCGATCACGGTGTCGTAGGTGACTGCGCTGATGAACCCGAGGGTTCCCTCGGAGCCCACCAATAAATGGCTGAGGATATCCAGCGGTTCATCAAAATCCACCAGGGCGTTGAGTGACAGGCCGGTGGTATTTTTCAGGCGGTATTTGTGGCGTATTTTGGCTGCCAATTCGGCGTTTGCCCGCGTTTCACGGCCGAGTGTCGCCAGGCGCTCGAGCAGTGCGCCGTGCTGTTCACGAAACGCCGTAACGCTGCTTGCGTCTTCTGTATCGAGGCGGCTGCCATCCGCCAGGACCAGACGAATTCCGGCCAGGGTGTGGTAGGTGTTCTGCGCCGTACCGCAGCACATGCCACTGGCGTTGTTGGCGACGATTCCGCCGATCTTGCAGGCATTGATCGACGCCGGGTCTGGGCCGATCTTGCGCCCGAATGGCGCCAGCCAGGCGTTGGCCTGTGCGCCGATCACGCCGGGCTGCAGGCGGATCTGAGTGCCTTGCCCGCGAATCTCACGGCCGTTCCAATTGTCCCCCAGCACGATCAGTACCGAGTCGCTTATCGCTTGCCCGGACAGGCTGGTGCCGGCTGCGCGGAAGGTTACCGGCACACGTTCACGCTGGGCCAGTTGCAGCAGCGCCACCACTTCGTCTTCCGATTCGACGCGGATCACCAGTTGTGGGATCAATCGGTAAAAACTGGCGTCAGTGCCGAATGCGAGGGTGGAAAGTGGATCGTCGAAACGTCGATCTTGTGGGATCAGCTGTGCGACGTCAGCAAGGAAAGCGGCAGGCAGACTCATTGGTCCTCCAGGATCAGCACCCCCTGGGCGCCGTATTGACACGATTGCGCAAAGCCGACGCCGAAGTTATAGCCCGGCGTCGGTTATGACCCTATTGCTACGGCTTTAGTGCACCAGCATGCCGGTAAACCAGTAAGCCTGGGCCAGGGTGATCAGCCCCACGATCGTGGCGAAGAACAGGCTGTGCTTGAGGGTGAAGCGGAACAGGTCGGATTCTTTTCCCACCAGTCCGGTAGCGGCGCAGGCCACGGCGATCGATTGCGGCGAAATCATTTTGCCGGTCACGCCGCCGCTGGTGTTGGCAGCGACCAGAAGCGTGTCGTTGACGCCGATCTGGTGCGCCGTGGTGGCTTGCAACGAGCTGAACAGGGCGTTGGACGATGTGTCGGAGCCTGTCAGGAAAACCCCCAGCCAGCCTAGGAAAGGCGAGAAGAACGGGAAGGCTGCGCCGGTGCCGGCCAATACCAGTGCCATGGTCGAAGACATGCCGGAGTAATTGGTGACAAAGGCGAATGCCAGCACCATGCCGATAGACAGGATCGGCCAACGCAACTCGTAGAAAGTCTCTTTTAAAGTGGTAAGACCAATCTTGATGTTGATCTTGAGTACCAGCATCGAGATCAGTGCCGAGAAGAAAATCGCGGTGCCGGTCGCCGAAATCGGGTCCAGCTTGAATATCGCTGGGATCGCAGTCGGGTTGGTCACGATGGGGGCAACCTTGATCACCATTTGATCCAGGTGCGGGATCGCAAAGTTGAATACCCAGCTGTACATCGAGCCGCCTGCGGCGAACATCGCCTTGAACGGTTTGAGGGTCCAGATGGTGACCAGCACGGTGAGGATCAGGAACGGTGACCAGGCCTTGAAGATCTGGCCCAGGCTGTAAGGTGAGGCGACGGTGCTGCGCGGCAGGCCGAAGCCGCCGGCGCTGGCGGTAATCGCTACGTCGGAAGTGGCGCCGGCAATCTGCGCGCCCGCAGTGCGTTTGGGTTGCCAGACTTTCAGGAACAGGGTCAGAGAGATCAGGCTGGCCAGGGCCGAGGTGATGTCCGGCAGTTCCGGGCCGATGAAGTTGGACGTGAAGTACTGCGTAATGGCAAAGCTCAGGCCCGCGACCAACGCAGCTGGCCAGGTTTCGCGAACGCCGCGCAGGCCATCCATCATAAAGACCAGCCAGAACGGCACGAACAGCGACAGCAGCGGCAGTTGGCGGCCAGTCATGGCGCCGATCTTGAATGCATCGATTCCGGTCACTTGCCCGGCAACGATGATCGGAATTCCCAGGGCGCCAAAGGCGACGGGTGCGGTGTTGGCAATCAGGCACAGGCCGGCCGCGTACAGCGGGTTGAAGCCCAGGCCTACCAGCAGTGCGGCGGTAATCGCCACGGGGGCGCCGAAACCGGCAGCACCTTCCAGGAATGCGCCGAAGCAGAAGCCGATCAACAGCACCTGCAGACGCTGGTCATCGGTGATCGACAGGACAGAGCTGCGGATGATCTCGAACTGGCCGCTCTTGACGGTGAGTTTGTAGAGAAACACCGCCGCGACAATGATCCAGGCAATAGGCCACAGGCCATAGGCAAAACCGTAACCGGCGGCTGCCAGCGCCATGTCCACTGGCATGTGGAAGGCAAAGATCGCCACCAGTATCGAGAGTGCCAGGGTGATGCTGCCGGCCACGTGACCTTTGAGGCGAAACACGGCCAGAGCCAGGAAGAAGAACACGATCGGAATAACGGCGGCCAGTGCGGACAGGCCGAGGCTGCCGAGCGGGCTGTAGAGCTGTTGCCAGGTTTGCATATGGGGTGGCCCCTAATTGTTGTTGGTCAGGCACTTCATAGTCGACTTGGATAATTGGTAATACCAATTTACAATCGCTGGAGGCTAGGTTAAAAGTCTTCGGGGTATGTGTCAATTTGCCGCTTGCGAAACTTTGGTCGTAGCCCGGCAGGCGAGGTGGTTTGATCGGGTGAATCGAAGCGGTTCTGATAGGTGCTGGAAGGGCGGCGATAGGCCAGAATAGAGGGCCCGGCGAGTGGTCGGGATGGTGGGGAGTGAGTTATGGGGTTTGATCAGGTGCGTCAGCGCCGTTTGTCTGACGATATAGTCGAGCAGCTTGAGGGGATGATCCTTGAGGGCACGTTGAAGTCGGGTGAGCGCTTGCCGGCCGAGCGTGCTTTGGCTGAACAGTTTGGTGTGTCGCGTCCTTCGTTGCGGGAGGCGATTCAGAAGCTGGCGGCCAAGGGCTTGTTGGTGAGTCGTCAGGGGGGTGGCAACTATGTTGCCGAGTCACTGGGCTCGACGTTCAGCGATCCGTTGCTGCACCTGTTGGAAAACAATCCCGAGGCCCAGCGTGACCTGCTGGAGTTTCGTCAGACCCTTGAAGCGTCCTGTGCTTATTACGCAGCATTGCGAGCTACTGAGGTCGACCGTGAGCGGCTGACCGCTGCATTCGAAGCCTTGCAGGATTGCTATGCCCGCGTTGATGAAGTGAGCCGGGTCGAGGAAGGGGCTGCGGATGCACAGTTCCACCTGGCCATTGCGGAGGCTAGCCATAACGCGGTGTTGCTGCACACCATTCGCGGCTTGTTCGACCTGCTTAAGCGTAATGTGGTGACCAATATTGGCGGCATGTATCAGCAACGTACGGAGACGCGCGACATGCTGATCAGTCAGCACCGGGAGCTGTACCTGGCGATTATCGAGGGCCGGGCAGAACAGGCGCGAGAAGTCTCGACACGTCACCTTGAGTACGTGCAGGAAGTGTTGGAGGAGGTGCGTCAGGAGGTTCAGCGCGTGGCGCGTGCGGAGCGGCGCAAGGGGATGTAGCCGGGGGGGAAGTCCCGAGGCTACATCGTCACAAGGGTTACTCTTCCTTGCCCTTGTTGCGCACGGCGCGATGCAGTTCGCGGTTGGAATCGCGTTCGCGCTCAGAGTCACGCTTATCGTATTCCTTCTTGCCCTTGCCCAATGCGATCTCGCACTTGACCAGGTGCTTGCTCCAATACCAGGACAGGCAGACACAGGCGTAGCCTTTCTGCTGCACGGCTGCGGCGAGCTTTTCCAGTTCACGGGCATTGAGCAATAGTTTGCGCGTGCGCACCGGGTCGGCAATCACGTGGGTGCTCGCGGTTGTCAGCGGGGTGATATGACTGCCGAGCAGCCATGCCTCGCCATCCTTGAGCAATACGTAGCTGTCGACCAGTTGCAACTTGCTGGCACGCAGACTCTTTACTTCCCAGCCGGCCAGGACCAGACCAGCCTCGAACCGATGTTCGATGAAGTAATCGTGTCGCGCTTTTTTATTTTGCGCGATGGTCCCTGTGGGGTGTTTCTTTTGTTTAGCCATAGGGGCGGCATTATAGGGAGTTGCGAGCGTGTCGGCTACGGTCAACCTGCGTGCTTGAGCGTGTTGGTCGAATCCCGGACAATACCGGCAGTTCTTTGGTTTTTTTCTTTCGCGGATCGGACTGTTGTTTCGCGATGTTTGCCGCTCAGCTGTGGAAATCACGCACACATGACGACGCATATTCAACGTTCGGCCCTGCTGCCCTATCCGGCGCAGGCGCTCTATGACCTGGTCAACGACGTGGCGCGTTACCCGGAATTCCTGCCTTGGTGCTCAACTGCCGAGGTGCTGGAAAGCAGTGATGAACATATGGTTGCCAGTGTTGGGGTGGCGAAAGGCGGGCTCAGTCAGCACTTTGTTACGCGGAATGCGCTGGTGCCGGGCAAGTCCATTGAAATGAATTTGCAGGAAGGGCCGTTTACCCAGCTACATGGTGTATGGGTTTTCAAGGCGCTTACCGACAAGGCCTGCAAGATCAGCCTGGATTTGTCGTTTGATTACGCTGGGCCGATTGTGCGGGCGACATTGGGGCCGTTGTTCAACCAGGCGGCCAATACCCTGGTGGATGCATTCTGCCAGCGAGCCAAGCAATTGCATGGTTGAGGTCGAGGTGGTTTATGCCGCCGAGGATCGCCAGGTTCTGCTGGCGCTGACGGTGGCTTCGGGAACCAGTCTGCGTGCAGCAGTGCAGTTGTCAGGGATGGCTATGCAGTTTCCTGAACTGGATCTGGCTGATTGTCCTTTGGGGGTATTCGGTAAGGTCGTCCCGGATGCGGAGGTGCGCCCCGTACAATCGGGCGATCGCATTGAAATCTATCGGCCCTTGCTTGTGGACCCTAAAGAAGTGCGCAGGCTGCGTGCGGCCAAGGCGGCGTTGGCGAAGCGGCAGCATCCATAGGCTGGCTGAATGACAGGCAACAAAAAGCCCGGCATGCCGGGCTTTTTATATGCGTCGCAATGTTACTGCGGGCTGGTGTCCAGAGGCTGAGGCGTCGGGACAGGGACCGTTTCGACCCCGTCGACGTCTTTCTGGATCTTGTCGAGCAAGGAGCCTGGCTTGGCCGGTACTTCGGACTTCGGCTTCTCGCTTTCCTGCACTGGTGCAGTCACGTTGGTGCCGTTATCGTTGCCGAGCAGCGCTTGATCACGGCTCACGCCTGGCATGAAGTCGCCCGACAGGCTGACAAGCTGGTCATTGCCATTGAAAATGACGCTGACGCGCTCCTGTTGGCGTTCACCGCCACCAGGCTGCAGGCTGTAGAGATAATCCCAGCGATCGGCGTGGAAAGTGTCGGTCAGCAGGGGGTTGCCCATAATAAACCGTACTTGCCGTCGGGTCATTCCCGGGCGTAACTGGTCTATCATGTCCTGCGTGACGACATTGCCCTGCTGGATGTCGATTTTGTAAACCCCGGGGAATGAACAACCGGCGAGTGCGAGCAGTCCCACAAAGGTGAAACTGGTTAGCAAGAGCTTGGTGTTTTGCATCGGTGGGCGACTTCCACTATCTTGGCTGGGACAACGTAAACGCCGATCATACCCGTATTAAGAGAAGCTGCGAAGCAGCATCCGCGAGAAAGCTAACCATGGTTGAAAATAGCGAACTACGCAAAGCCGGTCTTAAAGTGACTCTGCCACGAGTCAAGATTCTACAAATGCTCGATTCTGCTGAGCAGCGCCACATGAGTGCCGAGGATGTATACAAGGCGCTGATGGAGTCTAACGAGGACGTCGGCCTGGCCACGGTTTACCGTGTACTGACCCAGTTTGAAGCCGCAGGGCTGGTGGTTCGTCATAATTTCGACGGCGGTCATGCTGTGTTCGAATTGGCTGACGGTGGTCATCACGACCACATGGTTGACCTGGATACCAATGAGGTTATCGAGTTCACCAGCCCGGCAATCGAAAAGCTCCAGCACGAAATTGCTGAGGAGCATGGTTTCGATTTGGTCGACCACAATCTTGTGTTGTACATCCGTAAGAAAAAGTAAAAAGCGACGCAGAATTGCTCTGCGAAACGATCGAAGGCGACCCTGGGGGTCGCCTTCGTGCTTTCTATAATAAGGAAAAGTTCGGCTCAAGCCTTGGCGGCTACGACCATTTTCTTCGCGTGTGCCAAAGACTCTTTGGTCAGGTCTATCCCTCCGAGCATCCGCGCCACTTCTTCCACGCGCTCCGACTTATTCAATTTGGATACTGCCGTGTGTGTCGCTTCGCTGCCTCTCACCTTGTGCACAAACAAGTGCTGATGTCCTTGAGCCGCCACTTGTGGCAAGTGAGTAACGGTCAGCACCTGGCCGCGATCCCCCAGGCGGCGCAGTAACTGACCCACAATTTCCGCCGTGGGGCCACCGATACCTACGTCTACTTCATCGAACACCAGTGTCGGTACCCGTGAGGTTTGCGCGGTAATCACTTGGATCGCCAGGCTGATTCGCGACAGCTCACCACCAGACGCCACTTTTGCCAGTGCCTTGAGCGGTTGCCCCGGGTTGGCGCTGACCAGTAGCTCTACCTGCTCCAGGCCGTAGGGCTGCAGCTCGTTGCTGGCGTTGGTACGCAACTCGATGGTAAAGCGCCCGCCCGGCATGCCCAGGCGCTGAATTTCCTGCTCGACGGCGCCAGCCAGGCTGGTGGCGGCCTGTTGGCGCAGATCGCTCAGTTCACGGGCCTTCTCCTGATAGTGGCGGGCAAAAGAGCCGAGCTCTTCGCCCAGTCGCTCAATGGATTCGTCATTCGCGTTCAGGGTCTCGATTTCATCCAGCAGTTTCTGCTGCATGGTTACCACTTCGGTGGGCTGGATTCGATGTTTGCGCGCCAGCGTATAGATGGTGTCCAGGCGCTCTTCTATTTCCTGCAGTCGCGCCGGGTCGGCGTCGAAATGATCGAGAAAGCGATTGAGTTCGCCGACGGCTTCTTCTACCTGGATTTGCGCACTGGTCAGCAGGGTGGTGGCTTCACTCAGTGAGCCCGAAGCGCTGTTAACGCTGGATAGTCGGTTGAGGCTGGCGGTGAGTGCGTTGAGCACATTGCCGGAATCGCTCTCGCTGCATTGCTCCACCACCTGGCGGCAGATAGACAGCAGGGTTTCGGCGTTGGTGAGGTTCTTGTGTTCCTGTTCCAGTTGTTCCAGCTCGGTTTCGCCAAGACCCAGGCTTTCCAGCTCTTCAAGCTGATAGCTGAGCAATTGATGGCGAGCGCGCTGCTCGTCACCGGAATTGGACAGTCGCTCCAGCTCCTGTCGGGTCTGGCGCCAGCGCTGGGCAGCCAGTTGTACCTGCCGGGCAAGGTCGGTGGCGCCAGCGTACTCGTCAAGCAGGCGGCGGTGGGTGTCGGTTTTGAGCAGGGATTGGTGTTCATGCTGGCTATGGATGTCGATCAGCAGTTCGCCCAGGGCCTTCAGGTCGCCAAGGGGGCAGGGCGTTCCATTGATATAGCCGCGCGAGCGGCCCTCGACGGTGATGACTCGGCGCAGGATGCACGGGCCGTCGTTATTAAGGTCGCGCTCGACCAGCCAGGCTTCGGCTTCGGGGATGTCCGCGAGGTCGAAGGTGGCCAGAATGTCGGCCTTGTCCGCGCCGGGGCGCACCACGCCACTGTCGGCGCGGTCGCCCAGGGTCAGGCCCAGGGCGTCGAGCATGATCGACTTGCCGGCGCCGGTTTCGCCTGTGATTACGCTCATCCCGCGATCCAGTTCGAGGTCCAGATGTTCAACGATGGCGTAGTTGTGTACAGACAGGTGCACGAGCATGACGGCCGCTCCCAGGCTTTAGGTCTGGTTATTTATACAGTGTTTTGTTCTGGGCTGACAATCCTGGTGCTTAGCTCAATTTGCTCGGTCATTCAGCTTTTTTAGTGCAAAGAAGAATGATCAGGCTGAAGTTGATCTGGGGCAGGCGAAAGACTTTTGGTAGCGCCTGTACCCTTGAACCTGGAAATTGTGGCCCCATATACCGGAACAGAAGCGCGAGTTGAGTTCGCGCATGATTTTGAAAGGAGAAATCTATGGCTGACGAACAGACGCAGGATACGCAAACTCCGGACGCCAATTCGGCTGTCGGTGATGAACTGGCAACTCGTGTGCAAGTGCTCGAAGAGCAGTTGGCCGCTGCGCAGGATCAGTCTTTGCGTGTTGCCGCCGATCTGCAGAACGTCCGCCGCCGTGCCGAGCAGGACGTAGAAAAAGCTCACAAGTTCGGGTTGGAAAAGTTCGCGGGCGACCTGCTGCCAATTATTGACAGCCTGGAGCGTGGCCTTGAGTTGTCCAACCCGGATGACGAAAACATCCGCCCGATGCGCGAAGGGATCGAACTGACCCTGAAAATGTTTCAGGACACCCTGAAGCGTTATCAGCTGGAAGCCATTGATCCGCAAGGCGGCGAACCGTTCAGCGCTGAGCTTCACCAGGCCATGGCCATGCAAGAAAGCCACGACCTCGAACCCAACAGTGTGTTGAAAGTGTTCCAGAAGGGCTATCAGCTCAACGGTCGCCTGTTGCGCCCTGCAATGGTGGTAGTGAGCAAGGCTCCTGCACCCGTTGCACCTTCTATTGATGAGCAGGCTTGAAATCCGCCGCAAGGCCCCCATTTATAAGTCAAGCGTTTAAGTGCTACCGCAGTTAGCCACCACTGCTGCGGCAACCAAATTCAAGTTTCGGGAGAGTAAATCATGGGCAAAATTATCGGTATTGACCTGGGGACCACCAACTCCTGCGTCTCCGTGTTGGAAAACGGCGTTGCAAAAGTAATCGAAAACGCCGAAGGCGCGCGTACCACGCCGTCGATCATCGCTTACGCCAACGATGGTGAAATCCTGGTTGGCCAGTCGGCCAAGCGCCAGGCTGTGACCAACCCGCATAACACCCTGTACGCGGTGAAGCGCCTGATCGGTCGTAAGTTCGACGAAGAAGTCGTACAAAAAGACATCAAAATGGTCCCTTACAAGATCGCCAAGGCTGACAACGGTGACGCCTGGGTTGAAGTAAATGGCCAGAAAATGTCGCCACCGCAAATCTCGGCTGAAATCTTGAAGAAGATGAAGAAGACTGCCGAAGATTACCTGGGTGAGACAGTGACTGAGGCGGTGATCACCGTTCCAGCCTATTTCAACGACAGCCAGCGCCAGGCGACCAAAGACGCCGGCCGCATCGCGGGCCTGGATGTAAAACGTATCATCAACGAACCGACCGCAGCTGCTCTGGCTTACGGCATGGACAAGGCCAAGGGCGATCACACCGTGATCGTTTATGACCTGGGTGGCGGTACGTTCGACGTTTCCGTGATCGAGATCGCTGAAGTAGACGGCGAGCACCAGTTCGAAGTGTTGGCCACCAACGGCGACACCTTCCTGGGTGGTGAGGACTTCGACATTCGTCTGATCGACTATCTCGTTGACGAATTCAAGAAAGAAAGCGGCATGAACCTCAAGGGTGACCCGCTGGCGATGCAGCGCCTGAAAGAAGCTGCTGAGAAAGCCAAGATCGAGCTGTCTTCCGCTCAGTCGACCGACGTTAACCTGCCGTACATCACTGCAGACGCCACCGGTCCTAAGCACTTGAACGTGAAGATCTCTCGCGCCAAGTTGGAAGCGCTGGTCGAAGACCTGGTTCAACGCACCATCGAGCCATGCCGCATTGCGCTGAAAGACTCCGGTATTGATGTTGGTGCGATCAACGACGTGATCCTGGTAGGCGGTCAGACCCGTATGCCACTGGTTCAGAAGTTGGTTACCGAGTTCTTCGGCAAAGAAGCACGTAAAGACGTGAACCCGGACGAAGCGGTTGCCATGGGTGCTGCCATCCAGGGCGCGGTATTGGCTGGTGACGTGAAAGACGTGTTGCTGCTGGACGTAAGCCCGCTGACCCTGGGTATCGAAACCATGGGTGGCGTGATGACTGCGCTAATCGAGAAAAACACCACGATTCCTACCAAGAAATCCCAGGTGTTCTCGACGGCTGATGACAACCAGGGGGCTGTGACCATTCACGTGCTGCAAGGTGAGCGTAAGCAGGCTGCTCAGAACAAGTCCCTGGGCAAGTTCGACCTGGCTGAGATTCCACCAGCACCGCGTGGCGTGCCACAGATCGAAGTGACCTTTGACATCGACGCCAACGGCATTCTGCACGTAGGTGCGAAAGACAAGGCTACCGGCAAAGAGCAGAAGATCACCATCAAGGCCAACTCCGGTCTTTCTGATGAAGAAATTCAACAGATGATCCGCGATGCTGAAACCAATGCTGAAGCTGACAAGAAGTTCGAAGAGTTGGCAGGTGCCCGTAACCAGGGCGACGCACTGGTTCACTCGACACGCAAAATGATCGCTGATGCTGGCGAGAAAGTGACCGCTGAAGAGAAGGCCGCGATCGAAGCTGCTGTCGTTGCCCTGGAAGCTGCTGTCAAAGGCGACGACAAGGCTGCCATTGAAGCCAAGGTTGAAGAGTTGTCGAAAGTTTCCGCGCCAGTGGCTCAGAAAATGTACGCCGAACAGGCTCAGCCGGCTGACGGTGCTGCTCAACAGGCAGAGCCAGAAGCTAAAGACGATGTTGTCGATGCCGAGTTCGAAGAAGTTACCGACAAGAAGTAAGTTGGTCGCCCGGTTGACCGCTATCAAGCGGTGACTGGTAGGATGTCGCCGCGCGGGAGCTTGCTCCCGCGTTGGCGTGTCTGGGGTATGCGAATTTTTACAGCATGCGACTGTGTTCGGATGTTGGCGGTGTGATCGGGGATGCTCCTGCTTTCCGAGCAATGAATACCGCGTTTTTGGCCGGGTCCCTGGCTAAAAAGTAGTAACGACCAGGATCGTTGAATTGACGTGAGTTGGGTCCGGGCCTGTATTGGGGCTCAACGAGTTTAGCCAGGCTCAGGAGGGTCTGGCTGGACGTCCTTAAGAGTGCAAAGACTTATGGCAAAGCGTGACTATTACGAAGTGTTGGGTGTGGAGCGCGGCTCCAGCGAGGCGGACCTGAAAAAGGCTTACCGTCGCCTGGCAATGAAGCACCACCCGGACCGTAATCCGGATAGCAAAGAATCCGAAGACATGTTCAAAGAGGCCAATGAGGCCTACGAATGCCTGTCTGATCCCAACAAGCGTGCAGCCTACGATCAGTATGGCCACGCGGGTGTCGACCCGAGCATGGGGGGCGGCGGTGCCGGTTTTGGCGGTCAGAACTTCTCCGATATTTTCGGCGATGTATTCAGTGACTTCTTCGGCGGTGGCCGGGGTGGTCAGCGCGGTGGTGCCCAGCGTGGCAGCGACTTGCGTTACACCCTGGAGCTGAACCTGGAAGAAGCTGTACGCGGCACCAGCGTCAATATTCGCGTACCCACGCTGGTTAACTGCAAGCCGTGTGATGGTTCGGGTGCCAAGAAAGGCTCTGCGCCGATTACTTGCCCGACGTGCGGCGGTATCGGCCAGGTCCGTATGCAGCAGGGTTTCTTCTCGGTGCAGCAGACCTGTCCGCGTTGCCATGGGCAGGGCAAGATCATTTCCGATCCGTGCGATTCCTGCCATGGCGAAGGCCGCGTCGAAGAGTACAAGACCCTGGCGGTGAAAGTGCCGGCGGGAGTCGATACCGGAGACCGTATTCGTCTGTCGGGTGAGGGGGAGGCCGGTACCCAGGGCGGTCCTACGGGCGACCTGTACGTGGTGATCAATGTGCGCGAGCACTCGATCTTCCAGCGCGACGGCAAGCACTTGTTCTGTGAAGTGCCGATCAGCTTTGTCGATGCAGCCCTGGGTGGCGAATTGGAGATCCCGACCCTGGACGGTCGGGTCAAGCTCAAGATCCCTGAAGGTACGCAGACCGGCAAGCAGTTCCGTATCCGTGGCAAAGGCGTCGCGCCGGTGCGCGGTGGCGGTGCCGGCGACTTGATGTGTCGTGTGGCTGTGGAGACTCCAGTCAATCTGGGGCGCCGTCAGCGTGAATTGCTTGAGGAATTCCGCAGTTCGCTGGAGGGCGATGACACGCATTCGCCGAAAACCACTGGCTTTTTCGAAGGCGTGAAGCGCTTCTTCGGCGACCTGTAAGGAAGTGAGTATGCGACGTATAGCCGTAATGGGCGCTGCCGGGCGCATGGGCAAGACGCTGGTCGAGGCGGTGCAGCAGCGCTCCCCGGCCTCTGGGCTGACTGCGGCGATTGTTCGTCCCGGTAGCACGTTGATCGGTGCGGATGCGGGTGAGTTGGCTTCTCTGGGGCGTATCGGTGTCTCCTTGTCAGGTAGCCTGGAGCAGGTGGCTGACGAGTTCGATGTGCTGATCGACTTCACCCTGCCGGAAGTGATGCTGAAAAACCTCGCGTTCTGCCGCAAGGCGGGCAAGGCGATGGTGATCGGCACCACGGGGTTGACTGCGCAACAGAAGCAGTTGCTTGAGGAGGCGGGTAAGGATATTCCCGTCGTCTTCGCAGCCAACTTCAGTGTCGGCGTGAATCTGTCGCTCAAGTTGCTGGACATGGCGGCGCGGGTGCTGGGGGATGAGGCGGATATCGAGATTATCGAGACGCATCACCGCCACAAGATCGATGCGCCGTCGGGTACCGCACTGCGCATGGGTGAGGCTATTGCCGATGCGCTGGGGCGTGACCTGTCCAAGGTGGCGGTTTACGGTCGCGAAGGGCATACCGGTGCGCGTGCACGTGACACCATTGGTTTTGCGACCGTCCGCGGCGGTGATGTGGTGGGCGACCACACGGTATTGTTTGCTACCGAGGGTGAGCGCCTGGAAATCACTCACAAGGCTTCCAGCCGCATGACATTCGCCAAGGGCGCGGTGCGTGCCGCGCTCTGGTTGGAAGGTCGCGAGCCTGGTCTGTACGACATGCGCGATGTGTTGGATCTGCACTAATCAGTAGCTAAAACGGGGCCTCAGGATTATCCTAAGGCCCCGTTTTTACCCGCTAAGCGACGTCCTGTCGCATTCTCCTGCCTTTAAGGCTCATTAGCGGTGGACCAAAAAAGCCTTTTTCTGTAAGCTACAGCTTTAGTGTGTCCACTAAAAGCGCGCAGAATAATTCAGTGAAGAAGCGGGGTGACGTGTCCATACGTCACTCCGCTTTTTTACAACCTGCGATCGCCCTTTCAGGCTTTATTTACGGGAGGTCTTCTTGACTAAGCCAGCCATACTCGCCCTTGCTGATGGCAGCATTTTTCGCGGCGAAGCCATTGGAGCCGACGGTCAAACCGTTGGAGAGGTGGTGTTTAACACCGCCATGACCGGCTATCAGGAAATCCTTACCGATCCTTCCTACGCCCAACAGATCGTTACCCTGACCTATCCGCACATCGGCAACACCGGTACTACGCCGGAAGACGTTGAGTCTGATCGTGTCTGGTCGGCGGGTCTGGTCATTCGTGATCTGCCACTGGTTGCGAGCAACTGGCGTAACACGATGTCGCTGTCCGATTACCTGAAAGCCAACAACGTTGTGGCGATCGCCGGTATCGATACGCGCCGCCTGACGCGCATCCTGCGTGAAAAGGGCTCGCAGAACGGCTGCATCATGGTCGGTGACAATATTTCCGAAGCTGCGGCGATTGCAGCAGCGCAGGGCTTCCCTGGCCTGAAAGGCATGGACCTGGCGAAAGTCGTCAGCACCAAGGAGCAGTACGAGTGGCGCTCCACCGTCTGGGACTTGAAGACCGACAGCCACGAGACTATCGAAGCGGCTGACTTGCCGTATCACGTGGTCGCATACGACTACGGCGTCAAGTACAACATCCTGCGTATGCTGGTCGAGCGTGGGTGCCGTGTGACCGTGGTGCCGGCGCAAACGCCTGCCAGCGATGTGCTGGCCCTGCAACCTGACGGCGTGTTCCTGTCCAACGGCCCGGGTGATCCGGAGCCTTGTGACTACGCCATCCAGGCCATCAAGGAAGTGCTGGAAACCGAGATTCCGGTATTTGGTATCTGCCTCGGTCACCAGTTGCTGGCGCTGGCCTCCGGCGCCAAGACCCTGAAAATGGGTCATGGCCATCACGGCGCCAACCACCCTGTGCAGGACCTGGATACCGGTGTTGTGATGATCACCAGCCAGAACCACGGTTTTGCGGTGGATGAAGCGACCTTGCCGAGCAATGTCCGCGCGATTCACAAGTCGTTGTTCGACGGTTCCCTGCAGGGCATCGAACGTACTGACAAGAGCGCGTTCAGCTTTCAGGGCCACCCTGAAGCAAGCCCGGGCCCGAACGACGTAGCGCCGCTGTTCGACCGTTTCATCAATGAGATGGCCAAGCGACGCTGACTGAGCGGCCTGCGGGCGGCCCCTGCCTTGGTGGCCCCTGCAGGCTCTTCGAAGATTGTTCAAGACGGCTTGCCGACTGACCTGCGGATTTGAGTGACAAACCCATGCCAAAACGTACAGACATAAAAAGCATCCTGATTCTCGGCGCTGGCCCGATCGTTATCGGCCAGGCCTGCGAATTCGACTACTCCGGCGCCCAGGCTTGCAAGGCCCTGCGCGAAGAGGGTTACCGCGTCATCCTGGTGAACTCCAACCCGGCCACCATCATGACCGATCCGGACATGGCCGACGCCACCTATATCGAGCCGATCAAGTGGCAGACGGTTGCCAAGATCATCGAGAAAGAGCGTCCGGACGCACTGCTGCCGACCATGGGCGGCCAGACTGCATTGAACTGCGCCCTGGACCTGGAGCGCGAAGGCGTCCTGGAAAAATTCGGCGTAGAGATGATCGGCGCCAACGCCGACACCATCGACAAGGCTGAAGACCGTTCGCGCTTCGACAAGGCCATGAAGTCCATCGGCCTTGACTGCCCGCGCTCCGGTATCGCCCATAGCATGGAGGAGGCCAACGCAGTTCTCGAAAAGCTCGGCTTCCCGTGCATTATCCGTCCGTCCTTCACCATGGGCGGCACCGGTGGTGGCATTGCCTACAACCGTGAAGAGTTCGAAGAAATCTGCGCCCGTGGCCTGGACCTGTCTCCGACCAAAGAGCTGCTGATCGACGAATCCCTGATTGGCTGGAAAGAGTATGAGATGGAGGTTGTCCGCGACAAAAAGGACAATTGCATCATCGTCTGCTCCATCGAAAACTTCGACCCGATGGGTGTGCACACCGGTGACTCGATCACCGTTGCTCCGGCGCAGACCCTGACGGACAAGGAATACCAGATCATGCGTAACGCCTCGTTGGCGGTATTGCGTGAGATCGGCGTTGAAACCGGTGGCTCCAACGTTCAGTTCGGCATCTGCCCGGACACAGGCCGCATGGTCGTGATCGAGATGAACCCGCGTGTATCGCGTTCTTCGGCGCTGGCATCGAAAGCGACCGGCTTCCCGATTGCGCGTATCGCCGCCAAGCTGGCTATCGGTTACACCCTAGACGAACTGCAAAACGAAATCACGGGCGGCGCTACGCCGGCGTCCTTCGAACCGTCCATCGACTATGTCGTGACCAAGCTGCCACGCTTTGCCTTCGAGAAGTTCGCCAAGGCCGACGCGCGCCTGACCACCCAGATGAAGTCGGTGGGTGAAGTCATGGCCATCGGCCGGACCTTCCAGGAGTCCCTGCAGAAAGCCCTGCGTGGCCTGGAAGTCGGCGTTTGCGGCCTGGACGAGAAGCTCGACCTGAGCAATCCGGAAAGCATGAGCATCCTCAAGCGCGAGCTGACCGTACCGGGCGCCGAGCGTATCTGGTATGTGGCTGATGCCTTCCGCGCCGGCATGACTGTTGAAGACATCTTCGGCATGAACATGATCGATCCGTGGTTCCTGGTGCAGATCGAAGATCTGATCAAGGAAGAGGAGAAGGTCAAGACCCTGGGTCTGGCCAGCATCGACCGCGACATGATGTTCCGCCTCAAGCGCAAAGGCTTCTCCGACCAGCGCCTGGCCAAGCTGCTGGGTGTGACCGAGAAGAACCTGCGCACGCATCGCCACAAGCTGGAGATCTTCCCGGTCTACAAGCGCGTTGACACCTGTGCCGCCGAGTTCGCCACCGACACTGCGTACCTGTACTCCACCTACGAGGAAGAGTGCGAGGCCGCGCCGTCGGGCCGCGACAAGATTATCATCCTGGGCGGTGGTCCGAACCGTATCGGCCAGGGTATCGAATTCGACTATTGCTGCGTACATGCCGCCCTCGCGCTGCGCGAAGACGGGTACGAGACCATCATGGTCAACTGCAACCCGGAAACTGTTTCCACTGACTACGACACTTCCGACCGCCTGTACTTCGAGCCGGTAACGTTGGAAGACGTGTTGGAAATCTGTCGCGTCGAGAAGCCCAAAGGCGTGATCGTCCAGTACGGCGGCCAAACCCCGCTGAAACTGGCGCGTGCCCTTGAGGCTGCCGGCGTGCCAATCATCGGCACGAGCCCTGACGCCATCGACCGTGCCGAAGACCGTGAGCGCTTCCAGCAAATGGTTGAGCGCCTGAACCTGCGTCAGCCGCCAAACGCTACCGTGCGCAGCGAAGACGAGGCCATCCGTGCTGCCAGCAAGATCGGCTACCCGCTGGTGGTGCGTCCGTCCTACGTACTGGGCGGCCGGGCGATGGAAATCGTCTACGAAGAAGAAGAGCTCAAGCGTTACCTGCGTGATGCGGTAAAAGTGTCCAACGACAGCCCGGTGCTGCTGGACCACTTCCTCAACTGCGCCATCGAGATGGACGTGGATGCAGTTTGCGACGGTACCGACGTGGTCATCGGCGCGATCATGCAGCACATCGAGCAGGCGGGCGTTCACTCCGGTGACTCCGCGTGCTCGCTGCCGCCGTATTCGTTGCCTGCACATATCCAGGACGAGATGCGCGAGCAGGTCAAGAAAATGGCCTTGGAGTTGGGTGTTGTCGGCCTGATGAACGTACAGTTGGCGTTGCAAGGCGAAGACATCTACGTCATTGAGGTCAACCCGCGTGCTTCGCGTACCGTGCCGTTCGTTTCCAAGTGCATCGGCGTGTCCCTGGCCATGATCGCTGCGCGTGTGATGGCTGGTAAGACCTTGAAGGAAATTGGCTTCACCAAGGAAATCATTCCGAACTTCTACAGTGTGAAAGAGGCAGTGTTCCCATTTGCCAAATTCCCTGGTGTGGACCCGATCCTCGGCCCAGAGATGAAGTCCACCGGTGAAGTGATGGGTGTGGGCGATACCTTCGGTGAAGCATTCGCCAAGGCCCAGATGGGCGCCAGCGAAGTGCTGCCGACCGGCGGTACTGCGTTTATCAGCGTGCGTGATGATGACAAACCGCTGGTTGCAGGCGTGGCCCGTGATCTGATCAACTTGGGCTTTGAAGTCGTGGCAACTGCCGGGACCGCCAAGCTGATTGAAGCGGCCGGCTTGAAAGTGCGCCGCGTGAACAAGGTGACGGAAGGCCGTCCGCATGTGGTCGACATGATCAAGAATGACGAAGTCACGCTGATCATCAACACCACCGAAGGTCGCCAGTCGATCGCGGATTCCTACTCCATTCGCCGTAATGCCTTGCAGCACAAGATCTACTGCACCACCACTATTGCTGCTGGCGAAGCTATCTGCGAAGCGCTCAAGTTCGGTCCGGAAAAGACCGTGCGTCGCTTGCAGGATCTACACGCAGGATTGAAGGCATGATCAAATACCCAATGACCGTCCAGGGTGCCAAGGCCCTGGAAGAGGAGCACGCCCATCTGACCAAGGTCGTACGTCCAAAGCTGAGCCAGGACATTGGTACGGCCCGCGAGCTGGGTGACCTGAAGGAAAACGCCGAATACCACGCTGCTCGTGAGCAGCAGGGTATGGTCGAGGCGCGGATCCGTGATATCGAAGGCCGTTTGCAGAATGCGGTGATCATCGACGTCACGACTATTCCCCACACTGGCAAGGTGATTTTCGGTACCACCGTGGAGATCGCCAACGTCGAGACTGACGAGAGCGTGGTCTACCACATCGTGGGAGAGGACGAGGCTGACTTCAAGCTCGGCAAGATCTCCGTCGGCTCACCACTGGCCCGTGCCTTGATCGCCAAGGAAGAGGGTGATGTGGTGTCTGTCAAAACGCCAGGCGGTGTGATCGAGTACGAGATTGTTGAAGTTCGTCACATCTGAAAGGCGGCGCCCGCTTCGTGCGGGCGCCATGCTCTGGCAGCTTGCCCAGATGCTTTGGGTGGGCGGCCTGTGGTTGTTACATCTTGGTGTATTGCCGGTGCTGGGCCTGATTGGCCTGGCTCCGTTGCTGATCGATGAAATCGATGGATTATTGAGTGCGCTGCTGGTGGGTTTCGCGGCGGCGTGCGTAGCACTTCAGGCATTGGTGCTGGTCAAGGCTGAAGGCTTGGAGAGTCTGTGGCGGGATATTCGCGGCCAACTGCTGTTGATGGCGCTGTATGCGTGTGCAATGTATTGCATTGTGCATGTCTGGCTGCCGGAAGCGTTGCGCTGGCAGCTATTCAGCTATCTTGTGCTAGGGTTCTCCGGCCTGGTGCTGGTTATACAGCCTGCTCCGGGATGGAGTGGCGGGGCGCGCGAAGCACGCCCGTGACCCTTTGTATTACTTGAAGCGGTGTACGTTCGACAGTTGCTTGTTGGCGCTGAAGTTCTTGCGATACAGCAGCGCCATCTTGCCGATGACCTGAACCAGGTCCGCCTTGCCAACCTTGCACAGTTCTGCAATGGCGGCCAGGCGTGCTTCGCGGTCAAGGATGTTGACCTTGATCTTGATCAGTTCGTGATCGCCCAGTGCGCGTTCAAGTTCGGCTAACACACCTTCAGTCAAACCGTTGTCTGCCACAATCAGAACTGGTTTCAGATGGTGGCCAATGGATTTGTACTGTTTCTTCTGCTCTTGAGTGAGCGGCATAATCTGACCCCTGCGTCTGATCTTGTAAAAAGCGGCGGCCAGTTTACCCGAGCGAGTCCGGGACCGCCCAGTTAATCACGACCCGTTTTATTTTCGAGGTGGCCCGTGGCCCGTTCCAAAACTAGCCTTAAGTGGCTGCAAGAGCATTTCAACGATCCTTACGTCAAAAAGGCGCAAAAGGATGGCTATCGTTCCCGGGCCAGCTACAAGCTGTTGGAGATCCAGGATAAGGACAAGTTGATTCGTCCTGGCATGAGCGTTATCGACCTTGGCGCGGCCCCTGGTGGCTGGTCCCAGGTGACCAGTCGTCTGATTGGTGGTCAAGGCCGCCTGATCGCTTCCGACATCCTGGAAATGGACAGCATCCCGGACGTGACCTTTGTTCATGGAGACTTTACCCAGGACACCGTGCTGGCCCAGATCCTCGAGGCTGTGGGAAATTCGCAGGTAGACCTTGTGATTTCCGACATGGCCCCCAATATGAGTGGATTACCGGCCGTTGATATGCCGCGGGCCATGTTCCTTTGTGAATTGGCGCTGGATTTGGCAGGTCGGGTGTTGCGTCCCGGTGGCGATTTCCTGGTGAAGGTGTTCCAGGGAGAGGGTTTCGACGAGTACCACAAGAACATCCGCAAGTTGTTCGAGAAGGTGCAGACGCGTAAACCAGACTCTTCCCGGGACCGGTCCAGGGAGCAATACCTGCTGTGCCGCGGCTTCCGTGGTGTCGAAGGCGCGGCGAGTGAAGAGCGTTTTTGAGGAATTCGAGGAGGGCGATAGGTTTTTTTATATCGCTTTCGTCACGAAGCTTTACGAATATTGTGTAGTCAAAGTTTCACAAAGGGTTACAGACGGCGCCTGCCAGAGTTGTAGGTTATGTAGTAAGTTAGGCCGGTGAATATCATGCGAAGCACGCGCCAGTAGCGGAGCTTGCTTCAGAGGGTAGTTAATTGAACGATATGGCAAAGAATCTGATCCTGTGGTTGATCATCGCGGCTGTCCTCGTGACGGTGATGAACAACTTCTCCAGCCCTAACGAGCCGCAGACCCTCAACTATTCCGACTTCATCCAGCAAGTTAAGGATGGCAAGGTCGAGCGCGTAGCGGTTGATGGCTACGTGATCACCGGCAAACGCAACGATGGCGATAGCTTCAAGACCATTCGTCCGGCAATTCAGGACAATGGTCTGATTGGCGACCTGGTGGATAACCACGTGGTTGTCGAAGGCAAGCAGCCTGAACAGCAGAGCATCTGGACTCAACTCCTGGTGGCAAGCTTCCCGATCCTGGTGATTATTGCCGTGTTCATGTTCTTCATGCGCCAGATGCAAGGTGGTGCGGGAGGCAAGGGCGGGCCGATGAGCTTCGGCAAGAGCAAGGCGCGCCTGCTCTCTGAAGATCAGGTGAAGACCACCCTGGCTGACGTAGCGGGTTGCGATGAAGCCAAGGAAGAAGTCGGCGAGCTGGTTGAGTTCTTGCGCGATCCAGGCAAATTCCAGCGCCTGGGTGGCCGTATTCCTCGCGGCGTGCTGATGGTCGGCCCCCCAGGTACCGGTAAAACCTTGCTGGCCAAGGCGATTGCCGGCGAAGCCAAGGTACCGTTCTTCACCATTTCCGGTTCTGACTTCGTTGAAATGTTCGTCGGTGTCGGTGCGAGCCGCGTTCGCGACATGTTCGAACAGGCCAAGAAGCATGCACCATGCATCATCTTCATCGATGAAATCGACGCCGTTGGTCGCCATCGTGGTGCTGGCATGGGCGGTGGTCATGATGAGCGTGAGCAGACCCTCAACCAGTTGCTGGTCGAGATGGATGGTTTCGAGATGAATGACGGCATCATCGTCATCGCGGCAACCAACCGTCCGGACGTGCTGGATCCTGCGCTGCTGCGTCCAGGCCGCTTTGACCGCCAGGTGGTGGTTGGCCTGCCGGACATCCGTGGGCGCGAACAAATCCTGAAAGTGCACATGCGCAAAGTGCCAATGGGCGACGACGTTGCACCGGCTGTGATTGCCCGTGGTACCCCGGGGTTCTCGGGTGCTGACCTGGCTAACCTGGTGAACGAGGCTTCGCTGTTTGCAGCCCGTACCGGCAAGCGCATCGTTGAAATGAAAGAGTTCGAGCTGGCGAAAGACAAGATCATGATGGGCGCTGAGCGCAAATCCATGGTCATGTCCGAAAAAGAGAAGCAGAACACTGCTTACCACGAAGCCGGCCACGCCATTGTGGGGCGTGTCGTGCCTGAGCATGACCCGGTCTACAAAGTGTCGATCATTCCTCGTGGTCGCGCCTTGGGTGTCACCATGTTCCTGCCGGAAGAGGATCGTTACAGCCTCTCCAAGCGTGCGCTCATCAGTCAGATCTGCTCGCTGTACGGCGGTCGAATCGCTGAAGAGATGACCTTGGGCTTCGATGGTGTGACCACGGGGGCTTCCAACGACATCATGCGCGCCAGCCAGATTGCGCGGAACATGGTGACCAAGTGGGGTTTGTCGGAAAAACTCGGTCCTTTGATGTACGCCGAGGAAGAAGGTGAAGTATTCCTGGGTCGTGGCGGCGGTGGTCAAAACGCCAGTTTCTCCGGTGAGACAGCCAAGCTGATCGATTCTGAGGTGCGCAGTATCATTGACCAGTGCTATGGCACTGCCAAGCAGATCCTGACCGATAATCGCGACAAGCTTGATGCAATGGCTGATGCATTGATGAAGTACGAGACCATCGATGCAGACCAGATCGACGACATTATGGCCGGTCGGGCGCCTCGTGAGCCTCGTGATTGGGAAGGTGGTTCTGGTACTTCGGGCACCCCGCCTGTGGTTCAGAACGAGCGCCCTGAAACCCCAATCGGCGGCCCGGCAGCTGATCATTAAGGTTTGAGATGACTTTTGCTCCGTCCTCCCCCCGGTTGCCTTGCGGCAACCGGGTTCTTGATTTGGCCCATACGCATGTCATGGGCATTCTTAATGTAACCCCTGACTCCTTTTCCGATGGTGGCCGCTTCAGCCAGCTTGATGCTGCATTGCGTCACGCAGAAGCCATGGTGGCGGCCGGCGCGACCTTGATTGATGTCGGTGGTGAATCGACTCGGCCTGGTGCTCGCGCAGTTTCTCCTCTGGAGGAGTTGGAGCGCGTGGCGCCGATTGTCGAGCGCATCGCTCGAGAGTTGGATGTGATCATTTCGGTTGATACCTCCACCCCGGCCGTGATGCGTGAGACTGCGCGACTAGGTGCCGGCTTGATCAACGATGTGCGGTCCCTGCGGCGCGACGGCGCTCTGGATGCAGCTGCAGCTACCGGTTTGCCGGTGTGTTTGATGCATATGCTGGGTGAGCCCGGCAATATGCAGGACAGCCCGCACTATGATGACCTGGTTGGTGAAGTGAGTGGTTTTCTCTCCGAGCGCGTTGCCCAATGCGCTGCGGTAGGTATTGCGTCGGAAAGGATCATCCTTGATCCGGGGTTTGGTTTCGCCAAGACCCTGCAGCACAATTTGAGTTTGTTCAAACACATGGAGTCCTTGCATGCCCTTGGTCGGCCCCTGTTGGTCGGTGTTTCGCGCAAGAGCATGATAGGGCTGGCATTGAGCCGTCCGGTGGGTGAGCGGTTGTACGGCGGTCTTGCACTGGCGGCGCTCGCGGTGACCAAGGGTGCGCGCATCTTGCGTGTGCATGACGTTGCTGAGACCGTGGATGTGGTACGCATGATTGCAGCTGTGGAATCAGCCGAATAAGAATGATGGAGCACTTATGACTAAAAAATACTTTGGCACCGACGGTATCCGTGGTCGGGTCGGCGAGTTTCCGATTACTCCTGATTTCATGCTCAAGCTTGGATGGGCGGCGGGCATGGCGTTCCGCAGCATGGGGGCATGCCGCATCCTGGTGGGCAAGGACACCCGAATTTCGGGGTACATGTTTGAATCAGCGCTTGAGGCCGGCTTATCCGCCGCAGGCGCCGATGTGATGTTGCTGGGGCCAATGCCGACGCCCGCGATTGCATACCTGACGCGTACCTTTCACGCTGAGGCCGGTATTGTGATCAGTGCTTCGCACAACCCACATGACGACAACGGCATCAAGTTCTTCTCCGGTCAGGGCACCAAGTTGCCGGATGAGATTGAGCTGATGATCGAAGAACTGTTGGATGCGCCGATGACCGTGGTCGAGTCCAGCAAGCTGGGCAAGGTGTCGCGCATCAATGACGCGTCCGGTCGTTATATCGAGTTCTGCAAGAGCAGTGTGCCTACCAGTACCAATTTTGCTGGCCTGAAGGTTGTTGTCGACTGCGCCCATGGTGCGACCTATAAAGTCGCGCCAAGCGTATTCAGGGAGCTTGGCGCAGACGTGACAGTGCTGTCGGCTCAACCCAACGGATTGAACATCAACGAAAACTGCGGCTCCACCCATATGGAGCAGTTGCAGGCCGCTGTCCTGGCCGAGCACGCCGACCTCGGGATTGCCTTCGACGGTGACGGCGACCGCGTGCTGATGGTTGACCACACGGGTGCCGTGGTGGACGGCGATGATCTGTTGTTCATCATTGCCCGCGACCTGCACGAGCGTAACAAGCTGCAAGGCGGTGTCGTAGGTACGCTGATGAGCAACCTGGGGCTTGAGCTGGCGTTGGCAGACCTGGGTATTCCTTTTGTTCGTGCCAATGTCGGTGACCGGTATGTGATCGCCGAGCTGCTGGAGCGTAACTGGCAGGTAGGTGGTGAGAACTCCGGGCACGTGGTGTGCTTCCAGCACACCACCACCGGTGACGCGATTATTGCGGCGTTGCAGGTGTTATTGGCTTTGCGTCGCCGCGAAGAGAGCCTGGCCCAGGCGCGTCAGGCTTTGCGCAAATGTCCGCAAGTATTGCTGAACGTGCGTTTCGCAGGTGGGGAAAACCCGATCGAGCACCCTGCTGTCAAAGAGGCTTGCGAACGCGCGACCCTGGCAATGGCTGGTCGTGGACGGGTATTGCTACGCAAGTCCGGCACAGAGCCTTTGGTGCGCGTCATGGTCGAAGGTGACGACGAAATACAGGTTCGCGGTCATGCCGAGGACCTGGCAAAACTGGTAACTGAAGTTTGCGCCTGAATTCGGCTTGCCAGTGATGATGTGGTTGGGTAACATCTGCGCCCACTTTGACCGACGAGGTACAGCATGCGTCGCACTATGGTAGCTGGTAACTGGAAGATGCACGGTACCCGCGCCAGTGTCGCTGAGCTGATCAATGGCCTTCGTCACTTGGCCTTGCCTGGCGGTGTTGATATCGCGGTGTTCCCGCCTTGCTTGCATATCACCCAAGTGGTGGATGGCTTGAAAGGTAAGTCGATTCAGGTCGGCGCGCAGAACTCTGCGGTGGAAGCCATGCAAGGTGCGTTGACCGGTGAGATTGCACCGAGTCAGCTGGTTGATGCGGGTTGTTCCTATGTGCTCGTCGGGCACTCCGAGCGCCGTCAGATGATGGGCGAGCGTGATGGGACACTCAATCGCAAGTTCGCAGCAGCGCAGGCTTGTGGCTTGATTCCGGTGTTGTGTATTGGGGAGACCCTTGAGCAGCGTGAATCGGGCAAGACTCTTGAAGTTGTCTCGCGTCAGCTTGGCAGCATCATCGAGGAGCTGGGTGTTGGTGCGTTCGCAAAGGCGGTAATTGCTTACGAGCCGGTCTGGGCCATTGGTACCGGGCTGACTGCTACACCGCAACAGGCGCAGGATGTGCACGCAGCCATTCGCGCTCAGTTGGCGGCAGAGAATTCTGAAGTTGCACAAGGTGTGCGGCTTCTATACGGCGGCAGCGTGAAGGCGGCCAATGCGGTCGAACTGTTCGGCATGCCGGATATCGATGGGGGGCTCATTGGTGGAGCTTCCCTGAATGCAGATGAGTTCGGTGCGATTTGTCGCGCCGCGGGAAACTGAAAAAATGCTGGAAACAGTCGTAGTCGTTTTTCATCTGTTGGCTGCCCTGGGCGTAGTTGCCCTGGTTTTGTTGCAACAGGGTAAAGGTGCGGATGCTGGTGCGTCTTTCGGTGCAGGTGCTTCAAATACTGTGTTCGGAAGCCAAGGTTCCTCTACCTTTCTTAGTAAGTTTACTGCTATACTTGCCGCCGGTTTCTTCATAACCAGCTTAGGGTTAGGTTACTTTGCTAAAGAGAAAGCTCATGTGCTGACTCAAGTAGGTTTGCCAAATCCAGCAGTGTTGGAAGTTCCAAAAGCAAAACCGGCTTCTGATGATGTCCCGGTGCTTCAAGAGCAAAAGTCGGCTACTCCAGCGACTGACGTACCTCCAGCTCAAGAGCAGAAGTAAGAAGGGTTGTAAACGCTGTATTGCCGAGGTGGTGGAATTGGTAGACACGCAACCTTGAGGTGGTTGTGCCCATAGGGTGTAGGGGTTCGAGTCCCCTTCTCGGTACCAATTATCAGGAGAGCCCGCTGTTGCGGGCTTTCTTGTAGGTGGAAGGTTACATTGACCCTGTAAGGGATCGGTCGTATACTTCCGCCCCAGCTTTGTCGCGGGGTGGAGCAGTCTGGTAGCTCGTCGGGCTCATAACCCGAAGGTCGTCGGTTCAAATCCGGCCCCCGCAACCAGTTTTAGCGGAGCCCCTTTTAAGGGGCTTTTTGTTAGCTGGACACTTTCAACGCCGCTGTTCGACGGCGTTTCAAGGATGGGCGTTTCGCCCATTTTTTTATTTTGCACAGCATGCACATACATGCACGAGGGGGTTCAGGTGTCGAGCAAGCTAGAAGAGTTGCAGGCCTTGTTGGCCCCGGTGGTCGTGGCCCTAGGCTATGAATGCTGGGGTATTGAGTTTTCGGCTCAAGGTCGCCACTCAATGTTGCGCGTTTATATCGATAAAGAGGGCGGCGTGCTGGTGGACGATTGTGCCATTGTCAGCCGTCAGATCAGCGGTGTTCTGGATGTTGAAGATCCTATCTCCGTTGAGTACACCCTCGAAGTTTCCTCGCCAGGCATGGAACGCCCACTGTTCACTATTGATCAGTTTGCAAAATTTGCCGGTGAACAAGTGAAGATCAAGCTGCGATCCCCGTTCGAAGGGCGTCGCAACTTTCAGGGCCTTCTGCGCGGTGTAGAAGAACAGGATGTCGTGGTGCAGGTAGAAGACCATGAGTTCCTGTTGCCGATCGATATGATCGACAAGGCCAACATTATTCCCAGTTTTGACTGAGACGCGGATCCCGCGGATCCAATGGCTTGCGAAAGGCGAGGCGTACGATGAGCAAAGAAGTACTGCTGGTTGTTGAGTCGGTATCCAATGAAAAGGGCGTACCGGCAAACGTGATTTTTGAAGCGCTGGAGCTGGCCCTGGCCACTGCTACCAAAAAGCGTTTTGAAGACGAAGTTGATCTGCGTGTGGAAATCAACCGCCACACCGGTGCCTATGAGACTTTCCGTCGCTGGACGGTCGTCGAAGAAGCCGATCTTGATGATCCGGCCATCGAAACCTGGCCAAGCAAGGTTGCTGAAACGCACCCAGGCGCCCAGGTCGGTGATGTCGTTGAAGAAAAGATCGAGTCCATCGAGTTCGGCCGCATTGCTGCACAGACCGCCAAGCAGGTCATCGTGCAGAAGGTTCGCGAAGCCGAGCGCGCTCAAGTCGTTGATGCCTATCGCGAGCGTCTGGGGGAAATCATCTCCGGCACCGTGAAAAAAGTTACCCGCGACAATGTGATCGTCGACCTGGGCAACAACGCTGAAGCGTTGCTGGCCCGCGAAGACATCATCTCCCGCGAAACCTTCCGTGTTGGCGTGCGTTTGCGTGCGCTGCTCAAGGAAATCCGCACCGAGAACCGTGGCCCTCAGTTGATCCTGTCGCGTACTGCGCCGGAAATGCTGATTGAGCTGTTCCGTATCGAGGTGCCGGAAATTGCCGAAGGCCTGATCGAAGTCATGGCTGCGTCCCGCGACCCGGGTTCGCGTGCCAAGATCGCGGTCCGCTCCAAGGACAAACGCATCGACCCGCAAGGCGCTTGCATCGGTATGCGCGGTTCGCGCGTCCAGGCAGTGTCGGGCGAATTGGGTGGTGAGCGTGTGGACATCGTCCTCTGGGACGATAACCCGGCGCAGTTCGTGATCAATGCCATGTCGCCGGCTGAAGTGGCGGCAATTATCGTTGACGAAGATGCCCATGCAATGGACATCGCCGTTGGCGCAGACAATCTGGCCCAGGCCATTGGTCGTGGTGGTCAGAACGTGCGTCTGGCCAGCCAGTTGACCGGCTGGACCCTGAACGTAATGACCGAATCGGACATCCAGGCTAAGCAGCAAGCTGAAACCGGTGACATCCTGCGCAACTTCATCGACGAGTTGGAAGTCGACGAAGACCTGGCGCAGGTGCTGGTAGATGAAGGCTTCACCAGCCTGGAAGAGATTGCCTACGTACCGTTGGAAGAAATGCTCAACATCGACGGCTTTGACGAAGACACCGTCAACGAGCTTCGCGCTCGGGCCAAGGATCGTTTGTTGACTAAAGCCATCGCTACTGAGGAAAAGCTGGCAGACGCCCATCCGGCCGAAGACCTGCTCTCGCTTGAGGGTATGGACAAGGATTTGGCGATGGAACTGGCGGTGCGCGGCGTAATTACCCGCGAAGACCTGGCCGAGCAGTCTATTGACGATCTGCTCGACATCGACGGCATTGACGATGATCGTGCCGGCAAGTTGATCATGGCCGCCCGAGCCCATTGGTTCGAGTAATTAGGCGCGGCCTGAGGAGAGAAGTGCATGACGCAAGTCACGGTGAAACAACTGGCCGATGAGGTCAAAACACCGGTAGAGCGCCTGTTGCAGCAGATGCGTGAGGCAGGTCTGCCGCACACCGCCGCCGATGAAGGTGTGAGCGATAGTGAGAAGCAGTCTTTGCTGACTCACTTGAAGAGCAGCCACAAGGCGAAAGTGGAAGAACCGCGCAAGATTACATTGCAGCGCAAAACCACCAGCACCCTGCGGGTTGCGGGTAGCAAGAGCATCAGCGTTGAAGTGCGCAAGAAGAAAGTCTTCGTACAGCGCAGCCCGGAAGAAATCGAAGCCGAGCGCAAACGCGAACTGGAAGAACGTCGCGCAGTAGAAAATGCTGCACGTCAGAAGGCTGAAGAAGAAGCCAAGCGTCGCGCCGAAGAAGAAGCGCGTCGTCAGCCTGCTGCTGCGCAAACGGCTTCCACTGAAGCGGTAGCCGCGCCTGGCGCTCCTGCAGACGCTGTGCGTGAGGCCGCTCCGGTTGCCGCTGCACCAGCACCTGCTGCCGATGCCCGCAAGCGCGAGGAACCTCGTCGTCCGGATAAACCACGTGCCGACGATAACAATCGTCGCGGTGGTGGTGGCGATGGCGAGCGCAAAAACGCTCCCCATCGTGCTTCGGTCAAAGAGAAAGCGCCTGCTCCACGCGTTGCTCCACGGACTACCGACGAAGAAAGCGATGGCTTCCGTCGTGGTGGTCGCGGCAAGGCCAAGCTGAAGAAACGCAACGCCCACGGTTTCCAGAGCCCAACCGGCCCTGTCGTGCGTGATGTGCAGATCGGCGAGACCATCACGGTTGGCGATCTTGCCAACCAGATGTCGGTCAAGGCTGCTGAAATCATCAAGTTCATGTTCAAACTGGGTACTCCAGCGACCATCAACCAGGTGCTTGATCAGGAAACTGCTCAACTGGTAGCCGAAGAACTGGGCCACAAAGTGACCCTGGTCAGCGACACCGCCCTGGAAGACTCCCTGGCAGAGTCCCTGAAGTTTGAAGGCGAGACATTCTCCCGTGCGCCAGTCGTGACCGTAATGGGCCACGTTGACCATGGTAAGACTTCGCTGCTCGACTACATCCGTCGTGCCAAGGTAGCTGCTGGCGAAGCCGGTGGTATCACCCAGCACATCGGTGCGTACCACGTTGAAACCGAGCGCGGCATGGTCACCTTCCTCGACACCCCAGGTCACGCCGCGTTTACCGCAATGCGTGCCCGTGGTGCCAAGGCGACTGACATCGTGATCCTGGTCGTTGCAGCGGACGACGGCGTGATGCCGCAGACCATTGAAGCTGTCCAGCACGCTAAAGCCGCTGGTGTTCCTCTGGTTGTTGCCGTGAACAAGATCGACAAGCCGGGCGCCGATCTCGATCGCATCCGTAGCGAACTGTCGGTTCATGGCGTGACGTCTGAAGAGTGGGGCGGTGATACGCCATTCGTTTCGGTTTCGGCGAAAGTCGGTACTGGCGTGGACGAACTGCTCGAAGCTGTCCTGCTGCAAGCTGAAGTACTTGAACTGAAAGCAACCCCATCGGCCCCAGGTCGTGGTGTTGTGGTTGAGTCGCGTCTCGACAAAGGTCGTGGCCCGGTTGCAACCGTACTGGTTCAAGACGGTACCCTGCGTCAAGGCGACATGGTACTGGTCGGTTCGAACTATGGCCGTGTACGTGCCATGCTCGACGAGAACGGCAAGCCAATCAAGGAAGCCGGTCCTTCCATCCCTGTCGAGATCCTCGGCCTGGACGGTACTCCGGACGCTGGCGACGAGATGAGCGTGCTGTCTGACGAGAAGAAAGCCCGTGAAGTGGCTCTGTTCCGTCAAGGCAAGTTCCGTGAAGTCAAACTGGCTCGCGCGCATGCCGGCAAGCTGGAAAACATCTTCGAGAACATGGGCCAGGCCGAGAAGAAGACGCTTAACATCGTCCTCAAGTCTGACGTTCGTGGTTCCCTCGAAGCGTTGAACGGCGCCTTGAATGGCCTGGGTAACGACGAAGTGCAAGTGCGTGTTGTGGGTGGCGGTGTCGGTGGTATCACCGAGTCCGACGCCAACCTGGCACTGGCTTCCAACGCTGTACTGTTCGGCTTCAACGTGCGTGCCGATGCTGGTGCTCGCAAGATCGTCGAGCAGGAAGGCCTGGACATGCGTTACTACAACGTCATCTACGACATCATCGAGGACGTCAAGAAAGCCCTCACCGGCATGCTTGGCAGTGACGTCCGGGAGAATATCCTGGGTGTCGCCGAGGTTCGTGACGTGTTCCGCTCGCCGAAATTCGGTGCGATCGCCGGTTGCATGGTTATCGAAGGTACCGTGTACCGTAACCGTCCAATCCGTGTACTGCGTGAAGACATCGTTATCTTCGAAGGCGAGCTGGAATCCCTGCGCCGCTTCAAGGATGACGCTTCCGAAGTGCGTGCCGGCATGGAATGCGGTATCGGCGTCAAGAGCTACAACGACGTCAAGGCTGGTGACAAGATCGAAGTCTACGAGAAGGTTCAGGTTGCTCGCAGCCTCTAACTCGCGCACTTCAGGAGCCACGCCGCGTGTGGGCATGCAAATGCCCCGCGCAGCGTGCGGACTCTAAACGCAACGCCCGGTCTGGCTTTTGTCAGGCCGGGCGTTTGCCGCTTTCAGACCCCATGGGTTTCACCGTGTGGCAGTAACAGGTAACAAGACATGGCAAAAGAATACAGCCGTACCCAGCGTATCGGCGATCAGATGCAGCGTGAGCTGGCCCAACTGATCCGTCGCGAAGTCAAAGACCCCCGCGTTGGCCTGGTCACCATCACCGCTGTTGAAGTGAGCCGTGACGTGGGTCACGCGAAGATCTTCATCACCGTGATGGGGCAGGACAACAGCGAAGAAATCGCGCAAAGCATCAAGGTGCTCAACTCGGCGGCAGGTTTCCTGCGCATGCAGTTGGCCCGTGAAATGAAGCTGCGCAGCGTGCCCCAGTTGCACTTTCACTACGACGAAAGCGTCGTGCGTGGCGCGCATCTGTCGGCACTGATCGAGCGCGCCGTGGCTGAAGACAGCCAGCACCCATCCACACCTGAAGACGCCAAGGAGTAAGCGGTGGCTCAGGTCAAACGTATCCGTCGCAACGTCAGCGGCATCATTCTGCTCGACAAGCCGATTGGCTTCACCTCCAATGCCGCGTTGCAGAAGGTCCGCTGGTTGCTCAATGCCGAGAAGGCCGGACACACCGGCAGCCTCGATCCCCTGGCCACCGGTGTACTGCCGTTGTGCTTTGGCGAGGCCACCAAGTTCTCGCAATACCTGCTCGATTCCGACAAGGGTTACGAAACCCTGATGCAACTGGGCAAGACCACCACCACGGCAGACGCCGAAGGTGATGTTTTGCAGGTTCGCGACGTGACCGTTGGTCGTGCTGATATCGAAGCTGCTTTACCTGCTTTTCGTGGACAAATCAGTCAGATACCGCCGATGTACTCGGCGCTCAAGCGTGATGGGCAGCCCCTTTACAAGCTGGCACGTGCGGGCGAAGTAGTGGAGCGCGAACCGCGTTCTGTTACTATTGCGCGCTTGGAATTGCTCGCCTGTGAAGGTGACACCGCACGCTTGGCCGTAGACTGTAGCAAAGGCACTTATATCCGTACCCTGGTGGAAGATATTGGTGAACAGCTCGGTTGCGGCGCGTATGTAGCTGAACTGCGACGCACCCAGGCCGGACCTTTCAGCCTGGCCCAGACGGTCACGTTGGAAGAGTTGGAGGCGGTACACGCCGAAGGTGGCAACGAAGCGGTTGATCGCTTCCTGATGCCGTCGGACAGTGGTTTGCTGGATTGGCCATTACTGCACTTTTCGGAACATAGCGCGTTCTACTGGCTAAACGGCCAGCCGGTACGCGCCCCGGATGCCCCGAAGTTCGGCATGGTGCGGGTACAGGATCATAACGGTCGCTTTATCGGTATCGGTGAAGTGAGCGAAGACGGGCGCATCGCGCCACGTCGACTGATTCGGTCAGAATGACCGAACGAGTGTGGCTGTTAACAGGCACGGTCAACACTCATTTTTAGATACAGGGATTTGTCCCTGGCCTGTTGAAACTGCCCTTTGGGTGGTTTCCTGAAAAAAGGATTGCCTCATGGCTCTCGACGTTCAAGAAAAAGCACAAATCGTAGCTGACTACCAGCAAGCTGTTGGTGACACTGGTTCGCCAGAAGTGCAAGTTGCACTGCTGACCCACAACATCAACAAGCTGCAAGGTCACTTCAAGGCCAACGGTAAAGATCACCACTCCCGTCGTGGTCTGATCCGCATGGTAAACCAGCGCCGTAAGCTGCTGGACTACCTGAAAGGCAAGGATCTGGGTCGTTATCAGGCTCTGATCGGTCGCCTGGGTCTGCGTCGCTAATCAGCGATTGCGCTAGAGGTTGGTTGTCTGCCGTGTGTCAGTGGGATTCCCGCTGGCCCATGGTAGGCTCCCAGCCTCAAGTTTTATCTGGATACACGTTTTACCCCTGGACAAGGGTTGGGCCGATTCCCGACATTGCCCACGAATTTCGCAAGAAGACAAGTTCCCCAAGAGCCACAAAGAAGGTAGGACACCGTGAACCCGGTTATCAAAAAATTCCAGTTCGGTCAGTCGACCGTTACCCTCGAGACAGGCCGTATCGCCCGTCAAGCCTCCGGCGCAGTGCTGGTTACCGTTGATGACGACGTTACCGTATTGGTGACCGTTGTTGGCGCCAAGCACGCTGACCCAAGCAAAGGCTTCTTCCCTCTTTCCGTTCACTACCAGGAAAAGACTTACGCTGCAGGTAAGATCCCTGGCGGTTTCTTCAAGCGTGAAGGCCGTCCTTCCGAGAAAGAAACCCTGACTTCCCGACTGATCGACCGTCCGATCCGTCCGCTGTTCCCAGAAGGCTTCATGAACGAAGTGCAGGTTGTCTGCACCGTCGTTTCCACCAGCAAGAAAACCGATCCTGACGTCGCTGCGATGATCGGTACTTCGGCAGCCCTGGCCATCTCCGGTATTCCTTTCGATGGCCCGATCGGCGCAGCCCGCGTTGCTTTCCACGAAAGCACCGGTTACCTGCTGAACCCGACTTACGAGCAACTGAAAGCATCGAGCCTGGACATGGTCGTTGCCGGTACGTCGGAAGCCGTATTGATGGTTGAATCGGAAGCCAAAGAGCTGACCGAAGACCAGATGCTGGGTGCAGTACTGTTTGCTCACGACGAGTTCCAGGTTGTGATCAACGCTGTTAAAGAACTGGCTGCCGAAGCTGCCAAGCCGACCTGGGCCTGGGCTCCGCAAGCCGAAGCCACCGAACTGCTGGGCGCTATCCGCTCCGAGTTCGGCACTGCGATCTCCGACGCCTACACCATCACCGTCAAGGCCGACCGTTACGCTCGCCTGGGTGAGCTGAAGGACCAGGTTGTTGCCAAGCTGTCCGGCGAAGAAGGCCAGCCTTCTTCCAGCGAAGTCAAAGCAGCCTTCGGTGAAATCGAATACCGCACCGTTCGCGAAAACATCGTTAACGGCAAGCCACGTATCGACGGCCGCGACACCCGCACCGTTCGTCCGCTGAACATCGAAGTCGGTGTTCTGCCGAAGACTCACGGTTCGGCACTGTTCACCCGGGGTGAAACCCAGGCACTGGTCGTTGCGACCCTGGGTACTGCCCGTGACGCACAGCTGCTGGACACCCTGGAAGGCGAGAAAAAAGACCCCTTCATGCTGCACTACAACTTCCCGCCGTTCTCGGTGGGCGAGTGTGGTCGCATGGGTGGCGCTGGTCGTCGCGAAATCGGTCACGGCCGTCTGGCCCGTCGTTCGGTCCAGGCCATGCTGCCTGCTGCTGACGTGTTCCCGTACACCATCCGTGTGGTGTCGGAAATCACCGAGTCCAACGGTTCCAGCTCCATGGCTTCGGTCTGTGGTGCTTCCCTGGCGCTGATGGACGCGGGTGTGCCGATGAAGGCGCCGGTTGCCGGTATCGCCATGGGCCTGGTTAAAGAAGGCGAGAAGTTCGCCATCCTGACCGACATCCTGGGCGACGAAGACCACTTGGGCGACATGGACTTCAAAGTAGCCGGTACCGCCAAAGGTGTTACCGCGCTGCAGATGGACATCAAGATCAAGGGCATCACCGAAGAAATCATGGAAATCGCCCTGGGCCAAGCCCTGGAAGCGCGCCTGAACATCCTCGGTCAGATGAACCAGATCATTGGTCAGTCCCGTACCGAACTGTCGGAAAATGCTCCGACCATGATCGCGATGAAAATCGACACCGACAAAATCCGTGATGTTATCGGTAAAGGCGGCGCGACCATTCGTGCGATCTGTGAAGAGACCAAGGCTTCGATCGACATCGAAGACGACGGCTCGATCAAGATCTTCGGCGAAACCAAGGAAGCTGCAGAAGCTGCGCGTCAACGCGTCCTGGGCATCACCGCTGAAGCCGAGATCGGCAAGATCTACGTCGGTAAGGTTGAGCGCATCGTCGACTTCGGCGCATTCGTCAACATCCTGCCAGGCAAAGATGGTCTGGTTCACATCTCCATGCTGAGCGACGCTCGCGTTGAGAAAGTGACCGACATTCTGAAAGAAGGCCAGGAAGTGGAAGTGCTGGTACTGGACGTGGACAACCGCGGCCGTATCAAGCTGTCCATCAAGGACGTAGCAGCAGCCAAGGCTTCGGGCGTTTAATTACCCCAGGCTAACGCTGAAAAAAAGGACTCTTCGGAGTCCTTTTTTTACGCCTGAAGGAAAATGCCGAAAAATCAGACGCTTAGTAAATCGCAAAAGCCGCAACTTGCACGCAGGCACGATTGCGTTCATGCAAGTTGCACGATTCCGAAATTCGGGTGTTTTTATAAGTGTATGATTTTTAACGATTTAATCTTCCATGGCGACTTGGCACACTGCCTGCAATAACCCTGTTAACGCTGCAGCATCAAGGTTCACACACTGCAGACTTTTAATAAAACAGGAGTTACTCGTATGAAGAAGTTCGCTCTCGCTACTGCTACCGCTCTGACCCTGGCCATGGGTGCTAACGTGGCCTTTGCCCAGACTTCCCAAGCTCCAATGACCCTGGCGGCCGGTGAAGCCACCAAGGCAAAAGAAAGCGTTTCGGATACTTGGATCACCACCAAAGTTAAATCCGATCTGCTGACCGAAAAAGGCATTCCTGGTTCGGACATCAAGGTTGAGACCAACAAAGGTGTGGTTTCCCTGTCTTCGACCGTAGCCATTTCGGACGCGCAGAAAGAAACTGCCGTAGCGATCACCAAGAAAATCAAAGGTGTAACCGCAGTTTCTGCTGACGGCCTGTTGGCTGGCGGCGCTACCAAGGCAGACAACATCGACAAAACCAAAGGTGCAGCGGCTGACGCCAAAGGCGCAACCTCCGATACCTGGATCACCACCAAAGTCAAAGCTGACCTGGTCACCGAGAAAGGCATTCCTGGCACCGACATCAAAGTCGAAACCAACAAGGGTGTAGTTTCCCTGTCCTCTTCGGTCGCTGTGACCGAGGCACAGAAAACGACCGCGGTGAACATCACCAAGAAAATCAAAGGCGTTAAAGCTGTATCGGCCGATGGCCTGAAAGCAGAGTAACGCTCAAGCACTCGTCTGAACTAGCGGCGGCGGCGCGTGAGTTAGATATCCACTCAATGCACCTCTAAGTTTCATGCGACCGACCACACGGATGTGGTCATTACAGGCCCCGGCACTTCTGTGTCGGGGCCTGTTCTATTGGGGCGGGAAAGTAATGCGGTAGGGGCTTGCCGTGGACGCCTACTCGGCGTCCAGGTGCATCGGCGTTATCACTCGACCGTCTTTCTCTGCCTGGCCCAGTTGCGCGTCAATGAAGTAGACCCGGTCGTCCTCCAGTTGGGCTTTATCCACCAGGTAGTCCTTGATCGTGCTTGCACGGTCCTGGCCCAACTGGCGCAGCAGCACGTCACTGCCACTCCAGAACTTGATCACGCCCTCTTTCAACTTGGCCGAGCGGTCACTGCTGCTCAGGTCCTTCCATTCTGCCGGAGGCTGCTGTTTCAAGCGGGTGCGGTAAATACCTTCGAGCAAGGGGGCTTTTTCGCTCTCAGGGACTTCCAGCAAGGACGCCTGCGCCGGGACTTTATCGCCACGGCGCTGCAGCATTTTGTAGTAGTTGTATTGGTATTCCCGCTCCAGCCGCTGGGCCGCCAGGAATGGGCCGTCGCTGCTGGCTGCGGCCGTGCCTTCGATTTCCAGGCGTAGGGCAGGGCGTTCTTTCAAAGCTTTGGCCAAGGTGTTGAGAGCGCCTTCGGCGTCTTTGTTCAACTCGCTGGAGCCCGGCGCGAACGACACGCTGCCCAGGTCCTGCGCTCCGCCTCCGGTGACCAATCCGCCAATAAACTTGAACGGGGCAGTGGCCGCCCGCACCACCAGATTGCGCAGGGTTTGCCACACAATGGGCATCACGCTGAATTGCGGGTTATTCAGGTCACCGGATACCGGCAGTTCGATGGAAATCTTGCCGTCGCTGTCCTTGAGCAAGGCGATTGCCAGACGAATCGGCAGGTCCACGGCATCGGCGCTGTCGACTTTTTCGCCCAGTTGCAATTGCTCGACCACCACTTTGTTCTCTGCCTTCAACTGGCCCTTGGTGATCACGTAGTGCAGGTCCAGGTTGAGGCGGCCCTTGCGGATGCGGAAACCGGCGAACTTGCCCGAGTAAGGCGTCAGGGTGGTCAGCTCGACACGTTTGAAGCTGGTGGCGATGTCCAGCGCCGCCATCGGGTCAAACGGGTTCACGCTGCCTTTGATGGTGACCGGTGCATAACGGTCCACCTTGCCCTTGATGTCAACACTCGCCGGCTTGGCCTGGCGACTGTCGATGGTGCCGATCTGCCCATTGAGCTGCTGGATCGCCGTGGCGAAGTTGGGGGTGAGGCTGAAGTCGGCGAAGTTGGCCGAACCGTCGTTGATCGCAATTTGCCCGATATGGATGCCCAGGGGTTTTTCTTTGCTCGCGGCAGGTTTAGCTGACGATTTGGCGCCACTGTCGGCCGGCTGCGGGATCAGCAAGTCGTCGACGTTGGTGGTGCGGTCATCGTTGATCATGAACCGCGCATAGGGCTGCAGCAGGTTGACCTTGTCGATCGACAGGCTGTCGCCGTGTTGGTAGTT
Source organism: Pseudomonas sp. S3E12 (assembly GCF_001702295.1). Lineage (NCBI taxonomy): Bacteria > Pseudomonadati > Pseudomonadota > Gammaproteobacteria > Pseudomonadales > Pseudomonadaceae > Pseudomonas > Pseudomonas sp. S3E12. The sequence goes on along the minus strand of NZ_MBDT01000004.1, from coordinate 41,898 downwards.
CACGCCTTCGAGCACCAGGCGCTGCCACTTGAGGAAGTCGCGGGTCTTGAGGGTGTCGAGGGTATGCAACTGGTCAACCTGCGCGCGGCCGGTGATCTGCAGCGCCAGAGGGTCGGTGCTTTTCAGGTTCACGTCGAGGTCGCTGCCAAGCATGCCGCTGCGCAGCTCCAGACGGATAAACGGGCTGATATAGGACTGGGCGACCCGCAGGTCGATGTCCTTGGTATTGACCTTCAACTTGGCGCTGACCGGGTTGAGGTTAACCGTGCCGGTTGCCTGGATCTTGCCCTGCTTGCCCAGGCCGGTGTCGACCTTCAGGGTAAAAGGGCTCTGGTTGAGGCTGTCGAAGTTCTGCACGTCGACGTTCAACGGGCCGAGCTCCAGCGCCACTGCAGGTTTGGCCTGGCGGTCGGCCAAGTGCACTTGGTAGTTGCGCAGCTGTACATCCTTGAGCAGCACTTGCCAGGGCTTGCTTGGGGCGACGGGCGCAGGCTTTGGCGAGTCGGCAGTGGCGGGTGCAGTAGCAGGCTCCGGCGCCTTGGCCGGTTTGGTCGGCTGGCCGGCGAACAGTTTTTGCCAGTCCAGTTGCCCATCCGCTTCACGAGCCGCCCAGGTCTCGAGTTTATTGCTGCGGATCTTGCCCACCACCACCTGCTGTTTGGCCAGGTCCACCGTGGTCTCGCTGACGTCCAAACGCTCCAGGCGCACCAACGGCCGGCCATCCGGGGCCTTGATCGCGAACGGTGCGATGCTGGCGGCGGTGTTGGTCAGGTTCAGCTCGGTCTCTTTGGCCAGGCTGAATCTGTATTCGGTACTGAAGTTGAGCACGCCGTCTTCAAGTACCAGGGGTAAGGCGTCACGTACATAAGGCCACCAGGCTTTCATTTTGCCGCCGGTGACTTTGAGCGTACCTTCGGACGTGATCGGCACCAGGCTGAAGTTGCCTTTCCAGTCGATCTGTCCGCCTTCAGGGCCGGCGGCGACCAAGGTCATGTCCGCATTGTCTTCCGGCAGGGTGCTGAGATTCTTCAGTTCGAAGTCGAGGGTGTCGTAGAGGAATTCGATGGGTTCGCTGGGGCGCAGGTCTTGGAAATGCAAATAACCGCCAGCCAGCTTGATGCTGTCGACACGCAGCGGGAACGGCTTGGCGTCAGGGTCTGCCGGGGTCGGCTCGCTCGGTGGCAGCTTGAACAACTGCGCCAGATTCAGCTGGCCTGACTTGTCGAACAACAACTCGGTCCTGGGCTTGTCCAGTTGCACATCCGCCAGGTGCAGGGCGCGGGTCCACAGGCTATCGGCCTGCAGGTTGGCGTAAAGCCGTTCGAAACCTACCTGTTCCTTACCCGGTTCGCCGATTTTCAAGCCCCAAACCGTGACTTCCAGGCTGAACGGGTTAAGTTCAATCCGCTCGATGCGTGCCGGCACCGTGGCGTAATTGGCTAACTGTTGGTTGGCAATACGAAGGGCGATGCCAGGCAAAATCAGAAAGCCCAACAAGCTGTACAACGCGAGGGCAGTCAACAAGGCGCCAGTGGCGCGAATCAATCCTTTGGGCATGGGGCGGCGCCATCTATGTCAAACAGGAGTGCCTTGGAGTATGGCACGGGATTTCGGTTCCGAAGCACCGAGGAACATGGGAAAAGTACTACAACTGCAGGATCAGGGTCTTCAACGGTGGCTGTTGATCCTGTGAAGGGAAGTCCGCGCCAGGCGTCATGATTTGCCAGTCGCGTACCGGACGCCCGGCTTTCTCGGCGCAGCGCAAAACCTGGTCACGCCAGTCTTCCATGCTGACTTTCGCCAGGTTGTTACAGCAGATCAGCACGCCATTGTCGGCGGTAGCGAGCAGTGCCGGCTTGAGCAGGCTCTGGTAGTCACGCAACAGGTCAACGGTACCGAAGGCACTCTTGGCCCAGGCCGGCGGGTCGAGCAACACCAGGTCATATTGACGCTGCTCGAGGCGCGGATAGCTCGGCAGTTTCTGCCCGCGACGCTGGGTGATCGGCAGCCCGGCCAGTTGGCGAATCGCCGGGAAGTAGTCCGATTGCACGAACTCCATGGTGGGAAGCTGTGGATTGAGCTGGCCGTTTTCTCGCCCCACCGCCAGGTTGCCCTCGGCGAAGTCCAGGTTGCATACCTCGCGCGCACCACCGGCAGCGGCGCTCAGGCCCACCCCACAGGTGTAGGCAAACAGGTTCAGTACGCTTTTGCCGGCGCTGTGGTCCTTGACCCAGCCGCGGGTATTGCGCAGGTCGAGGAACAGCAGTGGGTCCTGGCCGGCATGGCGCCCACGGACACGGTAATTGAGGCCCCATTCGTGGCCGACCAGGTCTTCCAGCGCGACAGGTTCGGCGCGGTAAACCGAATCTTCGCGATCGACTCGCGAGTTGCCGCGGGAGCGGTCGTTGTAGACCAGCAGCAACTCCAGGCCCATGTACTGGTTGATCAGTTGGTGCAGCTCCAGCAGGTCGGCGGTTTCCAGCGACTGATGGAAGCTTTGCACCAGTAACTGCGGGCCATAGCGGTCGATGGTCAGGCCGCCGGCGCCTTCCTGGCTGCCATGGAACAGCCGATAGCAGTCGGTGCCCTGAGCGTGCAGTTCGCTGATCAGATCCTGGCGATGATCGAGGGCGGCGCGCAGCGCCTGATTCAATGGAGACATGGAGCGCGCCTTGCTTAGGTAAATGGGGGAAATAAGGGCGCGGAGTTTAGCAGCTATGGCGCGTTGCCTACATCAACCCCATCCGCCGGTGTGCACGCTGCACCGAACCATTGCGCATCGCCCAGCGCAACAACGGCGCGCTGCGCTTGACCCCGGCGCGGATCATCCGGCGTTGCAGCGGGCTCTGGTGCTGATCGAGCAGGGTGCTGGCCCAGTCCGGCAGCAGGTCGATCCCGGCTTGCATCATCAAGGCACCAAAAGGCTTGGCCAACAGGCTGGGGGAGGGCGCGTTCAGCAACAGGCGCAGCACTTCGCGGCTGCGCTCGTCGCACAGCAATTGCGGGCGGATATTCTCAAGGTAATCGGAAATTTCCTGGCGTGAATGCGGCACATCCTGCGCGCCGAGCCGTTCTGCGACGACGGCGATCTCGCTGTAGTAACGGTCCTGATCAGGGCCGGAGAGGTGTGGGTTGCGGTAGCGCAAGTGGGCAGCAAGAAAGTTGCTCACCTCCGCCACATGCACCCAGGTCAGCAGCGCTGGATCGCTGGCCGCGTAAGGCCTCCCGTCCGGGGCATGGCCCACCACCTGCAGGTGAATGGTGCGCACTTTTTCGATCAGCCAGTCGGCGTCTTTGCGCGCGCCGAACGTGGTACCGGAAATAAACTGCGAGGTACGGCGCAGGCGCCCAAGCATGTCCTGGCGAAAATTCGAATGGTCCCACACGCCGGCCAGGGCCAATGGGTGCAAGGCTTGCAGCATCAAGGCGCTGATACCGCCGATAAGCATGCTGCTGAAGTCGCCATGGACTTGCCAACTGATCGAGTCCGGCCCGAACAGGCCCGGATCGCCCTTGGGGTTTTCCAGGTCCAGCTGGCCCAGTGACAAGCCGGTGAGGCTCATCAACTGGGTTTCGATACGGCTGCGGATAAATTCCATGGCGACTCGGGTTTCCTAGCGGTTCAGGCGTTTGTCGATCAGGCCGTCGACGACGCTGGGGTCGGCCAGGGTCGAGGTATCACCCAGGCTGTCCAGTTCGTTGCAGGCGATCTTGCGCAAAATCCGGCGCATGATCTTGCCGGATCGGGTTTTCGGCAAGGCCGGTGCCCATTGGATCAGTTCCGGCTTGGCAAAGCTGCCGATTTCCTTGCTGACCAGTTCCAGCAGGTGCTTTTTCAGGGCATCGCTGGGTTCGACGCCATTCATGGGGGTGACGAAGGCGTAGATGCCCTGGCCCTTGACGTCGTGGGGATAGCCCACCACGGCAGCCTCGGCCACCTGGTCATGCAGTACCAACGCACTTTCTACCTCGGCGGTGCCGATACGGTGGCCGGATACGTTGATCACATCGTCGATACGCCCGGTGATCCAGTAGTCACCGTCCTCATCGCGGCGCGCACCGTCACCGGTGAAATAGTAACCGGGGTAGGGTTTGAAATAGGTGTCGACCATGCGCTGCGGGTCGCCGTAGACGCTGCGAATCTGTCCCGGCCAACTGGCCTTGATCGCCAGTACGCCGCTGCCGGCTCCGCTGATGACCTTGCCTTGTTCGTCCAGCAGCACGGGCTGCACGCCAAACATCGGCTGGGTGGCGCAACCCGGTTTGATCCGCTGGGCGCTGACCAGCGGGCTGAGCATGATGCCGCCGGTCTCGGTCTGCCACCAGGTATCGACAATGGGGCAACGCTGTTCGCCCACCGCGTTGAAGTACCAGTCCCAGGCTTCCGGGTTGATCGGTTCGCCCACGCTGCCCAGCAGCCGCAGGCTGGCGCGGGAGGTCGTCTCCAGCGGGGCGTGACCCTCGCGCATCAACGCGCGCAAGGCGGTGGGGGCGGTATAGAAGATATTCACCTGGTGTTTATCGATGACCTGCCAGAAGCGCGAACTGTCCGGGTAGCTCGGCACACCTTCGAACATCAGCGAGGTCGCGCCATTGGCCAGCGGCCCGTACACGATGTAGCTATGACCGGTGACCCAACCCACGTCGGCGGTGCACCAGAACACCTCACCGTCGCGGTAATCGAGTACGTACTTGAAGGTCATTGCCGCCTGGAGCAGGTAGCCGCCCGTGGTGTGCAGCACGCCCTTGGGTTTGCCGGTGCTCCCGGAGGTGTAGAGGATAAACAGCGGGTCTTCGGCGTCCATCGGTTCGGGAGGGCAATCGTCGCTCGCTGCATCCAAGGCCTGTTGATACTTGAGGTCGCGGCCTTCGCTCCAGTTCACCGGGGCGCCGGTGCGCTGTACCACCAGCACCGTGCTGACGTCGGGGCAACTGGCCAGGGCTTTGTCGACATTCTGTTTCAACGCCACCGGCTTACCACCGCGCACGCCTTCATCGGCTGTGATCACGGTGCGGCAGTCGGCGTCCAGAATGCGGTCGCGCAGGGCGTCCGGTGAGAACCCGCCAAATACCACCGAGTGCACTGCGCCAATCCGCGTGCAGGCCAGCATGGCGTAGGCCGCTTCCGGGATCATCGGCATGTAGATACACACCCGGTCGCCTTTTTTCACGCCACGGCTTTTCAGCACATTGGCCAGGCGACAGACGTTTTGGTGCAGTTGGCGGTAGGTGATTTTGGACGATTTTGCAGGATCGTCACCTTCCCAGATGAAGGCCGGCTGATCGGCGCGTTGCGCCAGGTGACGGTCGATGCAGTTGTAGCTGACGTTCAACTGGCCACCGGCAAACCACTGGGCGGCACCGGTCTGGATGTCCGACTGCTGGACGGTGTGCCACGGTGTTATCCAGTCGAGAAAGCCCTTGGCCTGTTCGGCCCAGAACGTGTCCGGCTGTTCGATGGATTGGCGATAGAGGCGCTGGTAGTCCTCTTGACTGAGTTGCGCAGCCCGGCGGACGGCATCGGCGGTGGGAAACGTGCTGATATCGAACATGAGCGATCCTTATTCTTGTTTTTGCGACAAGTCATAAAGATGCACCCTGTATGGAGAGGGTTCAAGGCCAACGTCCAAACGGACGTTGGCCTTGCGGTGCCTGCATCAGCCGCGGTGACGGCCGCGGAAGTAGTTGATCAGGCCCTGGGTCGAAGCGTCTTCGGCCAAGGTTTCTTCGGCGCCGGTGAGGCGATTGTATACGCCCTTGCCCAGCTCCTTGCCCAGCTCCACGCCCCATTGGTCGAAGGCGTTGATGCCCCAGATCACGCTTTGCACGAACACTTTATGTTCATACATCGCAACCAGGGCGCCCAGGCGACGCGGGCTGATGCGTTCAACCACGAGCGTGTTGCTCGGACGGTTGCCCGGGATCACCTTGTGCGGTGCCAGCTTCTGCACGTCGTCTTCCGGGATGCCCTTGTCGCGCAGCTCGGCTTCGGCTTCGCTGCGGGTCTTGCCGAGCATCAGTGCCTGGCTTTGGGACAGGCAGTTGGCGTACAGCCATTGATGGTGGTCGGACACCGGGTTGAAGCTGACGATCGGCACGATGAAGTCGGCCGGGATCAGTTGGGTGCCCTGATGCAGCAATTGGTGATAAGCATGTTGGCCGTTGCAGCCGACGCCACCCCAGATCACTGGACCGGTGTCGGTGGACACCGGCTTGCCGTCCTGGCGCACGCTCTTGCCGTTGGATTCCATGTCCAGCTGTTGCAAGTGCTTGGTGATGTTACGCAGGTAGTGGTCGTACGGCAGGATCGCATGGCTCTGCGCACCCCAGAAGTTGCCGTACCACACGCCCAGCAGGCCCAGCAGCACCGGCATGTTTTGTTCGAAGGGAGCGTTCTGGAAATGCTGGTCCATGGTGTAGGCACCGGACAGCAGTTCCTTGAAGTTGGACATGCCGATGGCCAGGGCGATTGGCAGGCCGATGGCCGACCACAACGAATAACGGCCGCCCACCCAGTCCCACATCGGGAAGATGTTTTCTTCGCGGATACCGAAGGCCACGGCAGCCGCGTTGTTGCTCGACACGGCGATAAAGTGGCGGTACAGCTCGGCTTCCGAGCCGCCCTGGGCCAGGTACCAGGCGCGGGCGGCCTGGGCGTTTTTCAGGGTTTCCAGGGTGTTGAAGGATTTCGACGAGACGATAAACAGCGTGGTCTCGGCGCGCAGCTTCATGGTCAGCTCATGGAATTCGCTGCCATCGATGTTCGCCAGGTAGTGGCAGCGCACGCCTTTGTGGGCGTAGGACAACAGCGCTTCAGAGACCAGCTCCGGGCCAAGGAACGAGCCGCCGATGCCGATGTTCACCACGTCGGTGATCGGTTTCTCGGTGTAGCCACGCCACAGGCCGTCGTGGATGCGGCCGACCAGGTCGGTGATCTGGTTCAGCACCTTATGCACGTCCGGCATGATGTTCACGCCGTTGACCGACAGCTTGTCGCCCACCGGGCGGCGCAGGGCGGTGTGCAGGGCAGGGCGGCCTTCGGAGGAGTTGACCGGCTCGCCCGCATACAGCGAGTTGATTGCGTCTTTAAGGCCCACTTCGTTGGCAAGGCCCACCAGCAGGTCGCGGGTTTCGCCGGTGATCAGGTTTTTCGAGTAATCGAGGAAAAGTCCGCAGCTGCTCAAGGTGAACTGGGAAAAGCGCTGGGGATCGGCATTGAACGCTTCGCGCATGCTGAAATCCTGCATGGCTTGGCGATGTTGATTGAGCGCTTGCCAGGCGGGCAGAGCGGTAACGTCATGAGGGGTGCGGTAGTACGCCATCGCTGCGGGTTTCCTTTTATTACGGGGACTGCCTTTAGGACACTTCAAAGCCCGGAACATCCAGTCTTATCTCAAGGGTTGGGTTCCAGACAGCGCTAACCATAGCGCAGGGCGATTACATTAAACCTAGCGTGTCGATATGTCTTGGCTTTGTCTGCGCTGTGACCGGTACTTTTTTATACCGGCACAGCGATCAGGGCAATCGGCGGGGTGTTCAGAGGGGTCAGTCGAGGGTCAGATGCAGGTTGTCGATCAGGCGGGTCGTGCCTAGAAAGGCCGCCACCAGAATCACAATATCCCGATCCTCCGCCGTAGCGGCCCGCAGGTGCACGCCCTGGCGCACTTCGAGGTAATCCAGGCGCAACCCGGCAGCCTCGATCTGCTGCACCTGTTCGGCACGCAGTCTGGCGAAGTCGTGATCACCGCTTTTGATGGCTGCGGCAATCTGGCTGAGGCTGCGGTACAGCACCGGCGCGATCGCACGTTGTTCTTCGCTGAGAAAGCCGTTGCGCGAGGACAGCGCCAGGCCATCATCGGCGCGCACGGTGGGCTCGCCGATAATCTGGATCGGCATGTTCAGGTCATGGACCATGGCGCGAATCACGGCCAGTTGCTGGTAGTCCTTCTGGCCAAATACAGCCATGTCCGGCTGGACCATGTTGAACAATTTGCTGACCACGGTCGCCACGCCTTCGAAATGCCCGGGACGGCTGGCGCCGCACAAGCCTTCGGACAATTGCGGGACGCTGACGCGGGTCTGGCCGGTCATGCCGCCGGGGTACATCTCCTCGACGGTCGGCGCGAACAGCAGGTTGCAGCCGGCCTGCAGAAGCTTTTCCTGATCGGCGGCCAGGGTGCGAGGGTACTTGTCCAGGTCTTCGCCGGCGCCAAATTGCAGCGGGTTGACGAAAATACTCGCTACGACAAAGTCCGCCTGCTGCACAGCCTTGCTGACCAGGCTGGCATGGCCGCTGTGCAGGTTACCCATGGTGGGCACGAAGCCGATGCGTTTGCCGGCCTTGCGGGCGTGGGCGACGGCGGCTCTGAGTTCACGTACGGTTTTTACGGTGTTCATGCAGAGAATCCGTGTTCGGCGCCTGGGAAGGTCACGCCTTTGACTTCGGCGACGTAAGCACTCAATGCCGCGTGGATGCTGTCCTGGCCAGTCATGAAGTTCTTCACGAACTTTGGCACGCGGCCGGTAATCGACAGGCCGAGCATGTCGTGCAGCACCAGCACCTGGCCGTCGGTGGCCGAGCCCGCGCCAATACCGATCACCGGCACTTTAACGGCCTGGGTGATTTCTGCTGCGAGTTCGCTGGGCACGCATTCGAGCAGGATCATCGCAACGCCCGCCTGCTCCAGGGCAATGGCATCGGCACGCATCTGGCGCGCCTGGGCTTCGTTGCGGCCTTGGACCTTGTAGCCGCCGAGGATGTTCACGGACTGTGGCGTCAGGCCCATATGTGCACAGACCGGCACGCCGCGCTCAGCCAGCAGGCGAATCGACTCGGCGAGCCACACGGCGCCCTCCACCTTGATCATGTGTGCACCGGCACGCATCAGTTTGCCGGCGTTCAGGAAGGTCTGTTCGACGGTGGCGTAGTCCATGAACGGCAGGTCGGCGATGATGAATGCGCCGTCGTTCCCGCGCTTGACGCTGGCGGTGTGGTAGGCCAGTTCATCGGTGGTGACGGGCAGGGTGCTGTCATTCCCTTGAAGGACCATGCCCAGGGAGTCACCTACCAGTAACACTTCAACCCCGGCCTGGCAGCAGGCGTGGGCGAAGGTGGCGTCATAGCAGGTCAGCATGGTGATTTTTTCACCTTTGAGCTTGAGGCTCTGCAAGGTGGTCAGGGTAATGTCTGGCATGAAAAGGGTCCTCGTTCAGGCGCTTGGAAACAGCGAGTTACGCGCGTGAGTCTTCGTTATTCAGGCGCACCGTCTTGAGAGCAGTGCTTATAAGGCCTGGATTGCGCCCTTCAGCGCCGGGTTGGCGGCAGCGGGACGCCTATAGTCGTGAGGAGGACACGGGAAGTCAATTGGATGTGTTACCGCATTGTTACGATGGCGGTGTTACCGCTGTTACTGACGCGATTCAGCAATCGGGAGCCGTTCCAGGCCGACAAACGGGCAGGCTTCAAGCAGGGCACTGAGGCGCTTTCCATCCGGCAATTGCAATGCGGCAGGCGCCAGTTCGGCCAATGGATACAACACAAACGCACGCAGGTGCATCTGGTAATGGGGCACCTTCAGGCGCGGTTCGTCGATCAGGCGATCGCCAAACAGCAGAATGTCCAGGTCAAGGGTGCGAGGGCCCCAACGCTCCAGGCGCTCGCGGCCCTGGTCGTTTTCGATGGCTTGCAGCGCATCCAGCAGGTCAAGTGGCGCAAGGCGGCTGTCCAGGGCAGCAACCGCGTTGGTGTAGCGCGGCTGGCCCGGGAGCAGGGAGTCACTTTGGTAAAAGGCGGACACACCCGCGACGCAAGTGTCTGGCAATTGCGCCAGCGCTTCGATAGCGCTGCGCAATTGCTGGTCCGGGGCTGCCAGGTTGCTGCCCATGCCGATGTAGATGCGTTCCACGTTTATTCGCCCGCAGCGCCCGAGGCATCGGCAGCACTGCGTTTGCGCTTGGTGCCGCTGCGACGACGCTTCTTCGGCCCTGCGCCTTCGCCATCACCCTTGCTGCCGAGGTCGCGAATCATGTCGCGGCGTTGGCTGTCATTGGCATCCTGATAGTCGGTCCACCATTCGCCCAGGCCGTCGGTCTGCTCACCGGCGCTTTCGCGCAGCAGCAGGAAGTCGTAGCCGGCACGGAAGCGCGGGTTGTCCAGCAACAGGTCGGCGCGCTTGCCGCTGCGGCGCGGCAGGCGTTCCTGCATGTCCCAGATCTCGCGGATCGGCATCGTGAAACGTTTCGGGATAGCAATGCGCTGGCACTGTTCGGCGATCAGCTCGTGAGCGGCTTCCTGCATGGCCGGGATCGGCGGCATGCCACGCTCCTGCAGACGCAGTACGCGCTTGGGCAGGGCCGGCCACAACAGGGCGGCAAACAGGAACGCCGGCGTGACCGGTTTGTTCTGCTTGATGCGCAGGTCGGTATTGATCAAGGCTTCGCTGATCAGCGTGTGGGTATAAGTCGGGTTGTACTCCAGTGCTTCGGCGCTGGCCGGAAACAGTGGGTCGAACAACTGCAGGTCAACCAGCATTTCGAAGGTGTCGGCGGCGTAGCCCGAGAGGAACAGCTTGAGCACTTCTTCGAACAGACGCGCGGACGGGATTTCCCGCAGCATCGGTGCCAGCTCGCGTATCGGTGCGGCGGTATGCTTTTCGATGCCGAAGTTGAGCTTGGCGGCGAAGCGCACGGCCCGCAGCATGCGCACCGGGTCTTCCTGATAGCGCTGTGTCGGGTCGCCGATCAGGCGGATCAGGTTATTGCGGATGTCGTGTACGCCATTGGCGTAATCGAGGATGCGTTCGCTGACCGGATCGTAATAGAGGGCATTGATGGTGAAGTCGCGGCGCTGCGCGTCTTCTTCCAGGGTGCCGTAGACGTTGTCGCGCAGGATACGCCCGCTCTCGTTGCGGGAGGACTGATTGGTGTCTTCCTCTTCATCGTTTTGCGGGTGGCCGGCACGGAAGGTCGCGACCTCGATGATTTCGCGACCAAAGTGGATATGCACCAGCTTGAAGCGGCGACCGATGATTCGCGCATTGCGAAACTCGGCACGCACTTGCTCAGGCGTGGCACTGGTGGCGACGTCGAAATCCTTAGGCGTGATATTGAGCAGCATGTCGCGTACGCAGCCGCCTACCAGGTAGGCCTGGTAACCGGCGTTCTGCAACCGTTCGACGATATTCACCGCATAACGGCTGAATTGAGCGCGCTGCAACGAATGCTGGCTGCTGTTGAGCACTTCAGGCGTGCTGCGTTTGTGTTGCGTACGACGCAAGGGAGAACGGAATGACTGGAACAACTTCTTCAGCATGGGATGCACTGTTTGAAGGAATGTTCGGCCATAACGAAGAATGACCGCATGATGGGCGGGGATTCTAGCATTTAGTCAGGGGATGGTGTAGGAACAAGCTTCGGCGTTGCGCCATAAGCCTTAAATCGTCAAATCCCGGAAACTACAAGGGGAGCCGAAGCTCCCCCAGAAGTAGTTGCGTGCTCTATTTTTATTATTGATTTCGGGCTTCTTGTTTTTGTTGATCGCCCTCGCCATGAAGCTTCACCTTCATGACACTCCCAATCGGGAGTCAAGAGCAAACGGATTGCTTTGGTCGCTGTGTTGCTGATCTACGATCCAACCAGTTCAGGCTCTGCCTTAGGGCAGTTTTTGTTGTTCTCGGCCTGGTTGCGGGGCAAGCCCCAAATGCAACGCCTCTCCAAAAGAATCAGTTAGCTGCGCCTCCGCCGTGTTGTTTTTGTTATGCGTGAGTCGATTCGTCTTATTTTTATTGTCTTGTACAAAGCTTGTTATTGTTTTTGTACTAAGCATATAGCAGGGTGCGTGCCAACTTTTGCGTCGCCCAGCAAAACCGGGGGGTTGAGGTGGTTTTTGGTTTTTGACGGGCGAAAAAAAGCCGGGGCTTCGTTACCGTAAGCCCCGGCTTTTGTTACGCGAAATATCCGCGGTAACAGTTTTTTCACATCTGAGGGTGTTACCTGTGGAGGCGCACCCTCAGCTTTCGCTGGCCACCCCGGTCTTGCGCCGTGGAATGCCCAGGCGCTGGCGGCGTTCCCACAGGCACTTACGGCTCACGCCCAGCTTGCGTGCCAGCTCGGTCTCGGTCATGTGGTCCTGATGCTCAAGGACGAAATGCTGGAAGTAGTCTTCCAGTGACAAATCTTCCGTCGGCTCATGGCTGGTATTGCTACCGCCGCCCTGTGTCGGGACCAGGCCGATGAAATCGTCATCCTCCAAGTCACTGAGCTCAATGTCGATACCCAGCAGTTCGGCGGAAATTTCCGGGCTTTCCGACAGGATCACTGCACGCTCGACCGCATTCTCCAGTTCTCGCACGTTACCCGGCCACGAGTAATGCCGAATCGCCTGCTCGGCGTCCGGCGCGAACGTCAGGTCGGTACGGTTGATGCGTGCACTCTGGCGCAGCAGGAATGCGTTGGCGATCTCATTCACGTCGGCGCCCCGCTCACGCAGGGCAGGCAATTTGAGCGCGATCACGTGCAGGCGGTAATACAAGTCTTCACGGAACTGACCGATCTTGGCCAGGCTCTTGAGGTCGCGGTGGGTGGCCGCGATCAGGCGTACGTCAACCTTCTGCGATTGCACCGAGCCTACACGGCGAATCTCACCTTCCTGCAGCACACGCAGCAGTCGCGCCTGGGCCTCCAGCGGCAACTCACCGATTTCATCAAGGAACAGCGTCCCGCCGTCCGCCGCTTCCACCAGGCCCGCACGCCCAGCGCTGGCGCCGGTAAACGCGCCTTTCTCGTGGCCGAACAGTTCGGACTCGATCAGGGATTCTGGAATCGCCGCACAGTTCACCGAAATCATCGGCGCCTTGGCGCGTTTGGACAGGTTGTGCAGGGCGCGGGCCACCAGTTCTTTACCGGTGCCCGACTCGCCCTGGATCAATACATTGGAGTCGGTGGGCGCGACTTTACGGATCTTGCTGTACAAGTCCTGCATCGGTGGGCAGGAGCCGATGATGCCGATCTCGCCGTTACTGTTGTCGACGCCCGGTTTATCGGCGCCGTTGGTAGCCTTGCCGGCGGGGCGTTGTTCGGCAGGCGCGCTGCTGGCTGACTGGCGGTCGCGCAGGATGCGGGCCACGGCCTGGAGCATTTCATCGTGGTCAAACGGCTTGGCGATGTAGTCCACCGCACCCATCTTCATGGAATCAACCGCCGAGCGCAGGCTGGCATAGCTGGTCATGATCAGCACCGGGGTGCCCTGGCCAAGCTTGATCAACTCGGTGCCCGGTGCGCCGGGCAGCCGCAGGTCACTGACAATCAGGTCGAACGTGGGGATGCTGAAACGCTCTTGTGCTTCCTGTACCGAGCCGGCTTCGCTGACCTGGTACTGATTGCGCTCAAGCAGGCGACGCAAGGCAGAGCGGATAATGGTTTCGTCTTCGACGATCAAAATGTGCGGCATTGATTCAATTCTCTCGACGGTCTCAGTTCACAGCGGACGTCGCTTCGACATGACGCGGCAAGGTCACCCGAATACGGGTGCCGCGTTGGCTTTCGGTGTCAGCCGGGCTGTCGATGGTGATTTGTCCATAATGCTCTTCAACGATGGAATAGACCAGTGCAAGGCCCAGACCGGTACCTTCACCCGGGTCCTTGGTGGTGAAGAAGGGTTCGAACAATCGGTCCATGATGTTCTGTGGAATGCCGCTGCCTTCATCTTCGACGATCAGATCGACGGTATGTTCGAAAGCCTCGGTCTTGACGCGTACCGCACCACCGGCCGGGGTTGCGTCACGGGCGTTGGACAGCAGGTTGATCAGCACTTGGGCCAGGCGTTGTGAGTCGCCGTCGACCCAATGGTCGGGGTCGCACAAGTTGAAGAACTGTACTTCGAAATTGCGCCGGTTCAAGGCGAGCAGCCCAATGGCATCCTGGGCCACTTCGGCCAGGCACACGGCCTCATCCAGATTCTGATGGCCGCCGGCATGGGCAAAGCTCATCAGCGACTGCACGATGCGCGAGACGCGCTTGGTCTGTTCGAGGATCTGCCCGCTGATTTCGATGATTTCGCCGTCTTCTTCACGCTCTTCCCGCAGGTTTTGCGCGAGGCAGGCGATACCGGTGATCGGGTTGCCGATTTCGTGGGCTACGCCCGCTGCCAGGCGACCAATACTGGCCAGGCGCTCGGAGTGCACCAGCTTGTCTTCGAGCATCTGGGTTTCAGTCAGGTCTTCGACCAGCAGCACCAAGCCGCTGTTACCCGGGGCCAACGGTTCATCGATCGCGGCTTTGTGCAGGTTGAGCCAGCGGGTCTGGCCGTCGAGGGCCAGGTGCTGTTTGTGCAAATGCTCGTCAGGCAGGTTGATAAAGCCCTGGAGCAGTTCTTTCCACGGATCGCCCAGGGTATTCAGGCGCGAGCCCACCACCCGTTGCGCGGCGATGCCGGTGAGTTCTTCCATGGCCTTGTTCCACATCAGGATCTCCTGATCCTTGGCCAGGGAACACACGCCCATCGGCAGTTCCTGCAGGGTCTGGCGGTGGTAGCGGCGCAGGGCGTCGAGTTCGGCCGCCAGGCCGGTGAGGCGTGAGTGGTAATCCTCCAGCCGGCTTTCGATGAAATGGATGTCCTCGGTGACGTAGTTTTCGCCGCCGGCCTTGTAGGGCAGGAAGGTTTCCACCATGTCCTGGGACACGCTGGGGCCCATCAGGCCGGAGAGGTTGGCTTCGATGCGGTCGCGCAGGCGACGCAGCGCATACGGCCGGCGCTCGTCAAAGGGCAGGTACAGATCGCGCAGCGCCTGCTCGACTTCCTTCTGAGCCGCCTTGGCGCCGAGGGGCTTGGCCAGTTGCGTGGCGAATTCCTGGGGCGAGGCCGCGTGCAGTTCGCGGCGCTGCGGGCGACGCACATTATCCACCGCGCACGCCTCGGCGGCGCTGGTCTCTTCCGGGCTGGCATTGGTGAACAGTGAGATCAGGGTGAACATCAGTACGTTGGCGGCCAGTGAGGCAATTGCCGCCATGTGCCAGCTGGTGTCGTCCAGCACGTAGATCATGTTCAGCAGCGGAATGTAGAAACCTTGCAGGTTGCCGACCAACGGCAGCAGCATGGTGACGATCCATACCAGGATCCCGGCCAGCAGCCCGGCGATAAACCCACGGCGATTGGCGGTCGGCCAGTACAGCACCGACAGCACTCCCGGCAGGAACTGCAAGGTGGCGACAAACGCGACAATGCCCAGGTTGGCCAGGTCTTGCCCGGCGCCGAGCAACAGGTAGAACCCGTAGCCGGCCATGATGATCGCGACGATCAGCGCGCGGCGCGTCCATTTCAGCCAGCGGTAGATATTGCCTTCGGCGGGCGGCTGGTACAGCGGCAGCACCAGGTGATTGAGGGCCATGCCCGAAAGGGCCAGCGTCGTGACGATAATCAGCCCGCTGGCAGCAGACAAGCCGCCGACATACGCCAGCAGCGCCAACGCCGGGCTATTGGCGGCGATACCGATACCCAGGGTGAAATACTCGGGGTTGGTGGTGGCCCCCAGTTTCAGGCCGGCCCAGAGGATCAGCGGCACCGCAAGGCTCATTAACAGCAGGAACAGCGGCAAGCCCCAGCTGGCGCTGACCAGCGAGCGCGGGTTGAGGTTCTCGGTGAAGGTCATGTGGTACATGTGCGGCATTACGATCGCCGAGGCGAAGAACACCAGCAACAGCGTGCGCCATGGGCCTTCCTGCAGTGGAGTGTGCAGGGCGGCGAGGGCGGTCTGGTTTTGCAGCAGCCACAGCTCCAGCTGTTGCGGGCCGTCGAACACGCCATAGAGCGCGTAGAGGCCGACGCCGCCGATGGCGATCAGCTTGATCACCGATTCGAACGCAATCGCAAATACCAGCCCTTCGTGTTTCTCGCGGGTGGCGATGTGGCGTGAGCCGAAGAAAATCGTAAACAGGCTGATCAGCGCACAGAAGGCCAGGGCGACCCGGTGTTGCACCGGCTCGCGGGTCAGGATGCTGATGGAGTCGGCTACCGCCTGGATTTGCAGGGCCAGCAAGGGCAGCACGCCGATCAGCATGAACACCGTGGTCAATGCCCCGGCCCACGTGCTGCGGAAGCGGAAGGCGAACAGGTCGGCCAGGGACGACAACTGATAGGTGCGAGTAATTTTCAGGATCGGGTACAGCAGCACCGGTGCCAGCAGGAATGCACCGGACACCCCCAGGTAGCTGGAGAGAAAGCCGTAGCCGTATTGATAGGCCAGGCCGACGGTGCCATAGAACGCCCAGGCGCTGGCGTACACGCCGAGGGACAAGGTGTAGGTCAACGGATGGCGAATGATCGCCCGCGGAATCATTCCGCGCTCACTGATCCAGGCGACGCCGAACAGTGCCGCCAGGTAAGCGGCGCTGATCAGCAGCATCTGGGTGAGGCTAAAGCTCATCGGCATCTTTTTGGCTCTGCAGGATGAAGGTCACGACGATCAGGATCAGCCACAGCAGATAGGGGCGATACCAGGCGCCCGTGGCGTCGATCCACCAATCCATGATGGCGGGGGAAAACAGGTAGATCCCGACGACCAGCAGCAGGACCAATCGATAGATGTACATGTTGGCCTTTGATTGAGAGTGCGGTAATGCAACGGTTTTCTGTAGGAGCGAGCTTGCTCGCGAAGGGCGCTAACCTAAACGCGTACATCCTGGATAAACGTGTTGCCTCGGAATTTTTCGCGAGCAAGCTCGCTCCTACGCGATGGTAACGGATGGCTGGCAGGCTGCAAGCGCCTTCAGCGTAATTGCGCTTCGGCCAGGGTCAGTGTGCGCGGGATCCTGCTGGCATCCCAGTGCACAATGCCCCAATCCAGCAACTCCCGTGGGCTGGCATGAAGCAGTTCGTCGCCAGGCTGCTGGCCAAGGGCGCGCAGGGCTCTCAATAGCAGCGGCGTGGCCTGGTCGGGATGCAGCGGCGGGGAACGATAGGATTTGCCCAGCTTGTTACCGTCCGGCTGGACGATCAACGGTACGTGCAGATAGCGCGGCTGGCGCAGACCCAGCAACTCCTGCAGGTACAGCTGGCGTGGCGTGGAGTCGAGCAGGTCGGCGCCGCGCACGATATCGGTAACCCCTTGCCAGGCATCGTCGAGCACCACGGCCAGTTGGTAGGCGTAGAGGCCATCGCGGCGACGGATGACGAAGTCGCCGACATCACGGCCCAGGTGTTGTCGGAATTCTCCTTGTACGCGGTCAGTAAAGTGGTACTCCAGCTCCGGAACACGCAGGCGGATGGCGGCGTCCTGCTGGTCGTGACCGGCATTTCGGCACAGGCCTGGGTAAATCCCGTCGTAGGGCTCCAATTGTTTACGTGAACAGGTACAGGCGTAGGCCAGGCCGTGGTTGAACATGTCGTTCAGTACCTTGGCGTAGGCGTCATGCCGCTCGCTTTGTCGGACCAGTTCGCCATCCCACTCAAAGCCGTAGCTTTCCAGGGCATGCAGGATTGCCGCCTGGGCGCCAGGCTCTTCGCGGGGCGGATCGAGGTCTTCCATGCGCATCAGCCAGCGGCCGTGATTGGCGCGGGCGTCGAGGTAGGAGGCGAGGGCGGCGACCAGGGAACCAAAGTGCAGATGGCCGCTGGGCGTGGGGGCGAAACGCCCGATATAGGTAGAGGCAGTCATGGGCCGGATACTACTGGAAAATCGGTAAATCCCAGAAACAAAAACGGGGCGTTCGCACGCCCCATTCGTTCAGATCGGCTGGATCACTTGCCGACCTGTTTTTCCTTGATTTCAGCCAAGGTCTTGCAGTCTACGCAGAGGTCCGCAGTAGGGCGGGCTTCCAGGCGACGGATACCGATCTCGACACCGCAGGATTCGCACCAGCCGTATTCTTCGTCTTCGATCAGTTGCAACGTCTTGTCGATTTTCTTGATCAGCTTGCGCTCGCGATCGCGGGCGCGCAGTTCGAGGGCGAACTCTTCTTCCTGGCTGGCACGGTCTGCCGGGTCCGGGAAATTGGCGGCTTCATCCTTCATGTGGTCAACCGTGCGGTCGACTTCCTGCATCAAGTCCTGCTTCCACTGCTTCAGGATTTTGGAGAAGTGCTCGCGCATGGGCTTGCCCATGTATTCCTCACCCTTCGATTCAACGTAGGGTTGGAAGCCGCTGATGCTCTGTTGCTTTGCTTGGGTGGACATGAATAGACCGCCTCTCACTCTTCTAATCCATTGCGCAGGATTGCAACGTCACCGACACCTGCCGGCCCTGCGGCTGCAAGCGGGCGAACTTACCAGATAGATTCAGGGTGCGCCACTCCCGGTTGTCGACGCCCGTCATGCAGGGGTTGCAAACTGCAGCAGCCCGCTGTGGCTGGGTATGCATCGTCTCGAATGTTGATTTTAGTCGTTTTGCAAGCGCTTGCCGGGTTCATCTTGGACGGCCAGGCAGGCAATAGAGCATGTTTTACCGCGAGGGTTCGGTAGAATCCTGATTTTGTCCTCACCGTTAAGGAAGGCTAATGGCTCAGCCCTACAGTGCGCGCAGTCGCGCCATCGAACCTTTTCATGTCATGGCGTTACTGGCGCGAGCCAATGAGCTGCAAGCGGCCGGCCATGATGTGATCCACCTGGAGATCGGCGAGCCGGATTTCACCACGGCCGAGCCGATCATCCAGGCCGGCCAGGCGGCGCTGGTCAATGGCAAGACCCGCTATACCGCGGCCCGTGGCCTGCCGGAATTGCGTGAAGCCATCAGCGGTTTCTACCAGCAGCGCTACGGATTGAACGTCGATCCCGAGCGTATCCTGATCACTCCCGGGGGCTCCGGCGCACTGTTGTTGGCCAGCAGCCTGTTGGTGGACCCCGGCAAGCATTGGCTGCTGGCAGACCCGGGTTACCCGTGTAACCGGCACTTCCTGCGCCTGGTGGAAGGTGCCGCGCAACTGGTGCCGGTAGGCCCTGAAGTGCGTTATCAACTGACCGCTGACCTGGTGGCCAGACACTGGGATCAGGACAGCGTGGGCGCGTTGGTTGCCTCCCCGGCGAATCCCACCGGCACGATCCTCACGCGTGATGAATTAGCCGGGCTTTCCGACGCAATCAGGGCGCGTAACGGCCATCTGGTGGTGGATGAGATCTATCACGGCCTGACCTACGGCACTGACGCCGCCAGCGTGCTGGAGGTCGACGATGAGGCCTTCGTCCTGAATAGTTTTTCGAAGTATTTCGGCATGACCGGCTGGCGCCTGGGCTGGCTGGTGGCGCCGCCGGCTGCGGTCGGCGACCTGGAAAAACTGGCGCAAAATCTGTATATCAGCGCGCCCAGCATGGCCCAACATGCGGCGCTCGCCTGTTTTACCCCGCAGACCCTGAGCATTCTGGAGGAGCGCCGTGCCGAATTTGGCCGGCGTCGCGACTTCCTGCTGCCCGCCTTGCGCGAGTTGGGCTTCGGAATTGCCGTAGAGCCGGAAGGTGCGTTCTATTTGTATGCTGATATCAGTGCGTTCGGCGCAGATGCCTTCGCGTTTTGTCGTCATTTCCTTGAAACCGAGCATGTCGCCTTTACCCCCGGTCTGGATTTTGGTCGCTATCAAGCGGGCCATCATGTGCGTTTTGCCTACACGCAAAACCTTGATCGACTACAGGAGGCGGTGGAACGAATCCAGCGTGGCCTGCGGAGCTGGCAAGGCTGATGCGCTTTTATCCTCCCCTCGAAGAAGGCCGGCTGATTCGCCGTTATAAGCGCTTTCTCACCGATATCGAAACCGTTACCGGCGAGTTGTTGACTATTCACTGCCCAAATACCGGTTCGATGCTCAACTGCATGGTGGAAGGCGGGCAGGTCTGGTTCAGTCGCTCCAATGACCCCAAGCGCAAGTTGCCCGGTACCTGGGAAATTGCCGAAACGCCCCAGGGCCGCTTGGCGTGCGTTAACACGGCACGCGCCAATCCGTTGGTCGAGGAGGCATTGCGCGCTGGCGTGATCACTGAACTCAACGGTTTCACCGCGTTGAAGCGGGAAGTGCCTTACGGCCAGGAGAAAAGCTGCATCGACTTTCGTCTCGAATATCCCGACGGCGCGGCGTATGTGGAAGTTAAAAGTGTCACGCTGGGGTTTGATGGCACCCGGGTTGCCGCTTTCCCCGATGCGGTGACCCAGCGTGGCGCCAAGCACCTGCGGGAGCTGGCGCACCTGGCGCGTGAAGGTGTGCGGGCGGTGCAGTTGTATTGCGTCAACCTCTCGGGGATTGACGCGGTGCGCCCGGCGCTGGAAATCGATGCTGCCTACGGTGCGGCCTTGCGCGAGGCTAAAGCTGCCGGGGTGGAAGTGTTGGCGTATGGGGTGCGCGTGACGTCCGAGGAGATTTGCGTGGATCGTCGGTTAGAGGTGTTGCTCGACTAGAGATCCACCCACAGGCCCTGTGCGTCTTCGCGACCGCGCAGGGCCTTGAGGCTTTTACCTGCGCATGGGCCGGCAATGCACTCGCCGCTTTCGATCAGGAACAGCGCGCCGTGGGTGGCGCATTGGATCAGGCTGGCGCTGTCGTCAAGGAACCGGTCGGGTTGCCACTCCAGTGGAATGCCGCGATGAGGGCAGCGGTTGATATAGAAGTAGGCGATGCCGTCCCGGCGTACCGCCAGCAGCGGCGTGCCATCCATCGTAAAACCGAGGCTGCTGTTGGGCGCGAGCATGTCCGAGGGGCAGAGAAACTTCATTTCAATCCTTAAGTGCCTTGACGTTCAAATGCAAACAATTATCAAATGCCGGCTTCGCCCGTTAGCTGACTGGGTGCTCAGTTCGATGTCCGCCAGGGGTTATCTGTCACATCGATGAGTGCTCGAAAGGCCCTGCCCTTTGGAAGGAAACCCTGTTATGCGCCTGAGTGCCAGCGCTATTGCGCTTGTTGTCGGACTGCTGGTCAACCATGGGGCGCAAGCCTCTGAACTGCCACAACGCTGGGTGAGTGCCGGTGGGGCGCTGTCGGAATGGGTCACGGCGTTGGGCGGTGAGCCGAAGTTGGTCGGCGTGGACACCACCAGCCAGCATCCTGAATCGCTCAAGGCGTTGCCAAGTATCGGCTATCAGCGGCAATTGTCGGCCGAAGGCATTCTCAGCCTGCGCCCACAGGTGCTGGTGGGGACTGAAGAGATGGGGCCGCCGCCGGTGCTGGCGCAGATTCGCAGTGCAGGTGTCCAGGTCGAGATGTTCTCGGCGCAGCCGGATTTGCCGACCTTGAAGGGTAATCTTCAGCACCTGGGCAAGTTGCTGGGAGATGAGGCAAAGGCCAGTGCATTGTTTACCGGATATGAACGGGCCCTTGATCAGCAGAAAAGCTGGGTCGCCAAGGCGCAGGCCGCGCGGAAGGCACCTGGCGTGTTGCTGCTGATCGGTCATGCTGGCGGCAAGCCGCTGATTGCCGGTAAGGACACAGCGGGCGATTGGGTGGTGCAGCAGGCCGGCGGGCATAACCTGGCTACCCACAGCGGTTACAAGCCATTTTCGGTGGAGTCGTTGGCAGGGCTGAGCCCGGATGTGCTGGTGTTTGCCGATCGTGCCCTTACGGGAGACGCGGCGCGCGCGGCGTTGTTCAAGGAGAATCCGATCCTGGCTTCGACGCCGGCGGCCAAGCGTGGGCGTGTGTTCGAGCTGGACCCGACCTTGCTGGTGGGTGGGCTTGGACCGCGCCTGCCGCAAAGTCTGGTGAAACTCTCGGCCGGCTTTTACCCGTCACAGGCTAAACCCGCTCCATGACCACTCTGGTTAAACCGAAAGCGCTGTTCATCGGCCTGGCACTGTTATGCCTGTTGGCGACCTGGCTCTCGTTGGCATTGGGCCCGGTAAGCTTGCCGTTGCTGGATACGCTCAAGGCGGCATTGCGCTTGATGGGCGTGCCGATAGAGGCGCAAGGCCTGGAGCAGGCTGAGTTGATCCTGGGGCAGATCCGTTTGCCGCGTACGTTGCTCGGTTTGGCGGTCGGTGGCGTATTGGCATTGTCCGGCGTGGCCATGCAAGGGTTGTTTCGTAACCCGCTGGCCGATCCGGGGTTGGTCGGGGTTTCCAGCGGGGCGGCACTGGGGGCGGCAATCGCCATTGTCGGCGGTGCGTTTTTTGGTGGGTTACCGGAGGCATTCGGGCCTTATGTGCTGTCGCTGTGCGCGTTTCTAGGCGGGCTGGGCGTGACCGCGCTGGTTTATCGGCTGGGGCGCCGTAACGGTCAGACCAATGTGGCGACGATGCTGCTTGCCGGCATTGCCCTCACTGCACTGGCAAGCTCGGCAGTGGGCCTGTTCACCTACCTGGCGGACGACGCCACCCTGCGCACCCTGACGTTCTGGAACCTTGGCAGCCTCAACGGCGCGAGCTATTCGCGGTTATGGCCCTTATTGCTGGTCAGTGCCGGTGTGGCGCTCTGGTTGCCGCGCCGGGCCAAGGCGTTGAATGCGCTGTTGCTCGGCGAATCCGAGGCCAGTCACCTGGGAATTGATGTTGAAGGGCTCAAGCGCGAGTTGGTGTTCTGTACCGCATTAGGTGTAGGTGCTGCGGTGGCTGCGGCGGGCATGATTGGTTTTGTCGGGCTGGTGGTGCCACATCTGGTCAGGTTGCTGGCCGGGCCTGATCACCGCGTGCTGCTGCCGGCGTCGATATTGGCGGGCGCGAGTTTGTTGCTGTTTGCCGACTTGGTTGCGCGACTGGCCTTGGCGCCGGCTGAATTACCGATTGGTATCGTGACTGCGTTTATTGGCGCGCCGTTTTTTCTTTACCTGTTGTTACGGGGACGTGCCTGATGCTGCGTGTTGAAGACCTGCAGATCCGGCGTGGCCACAAGGTCGTGCTGGCGGATGTCACTCTGGAGTTGCTGCCGGGTGAAGTGATCGGTGTGCTGGGTCCCAATGGCGCGGGTAAGAGTACGTTGCTGGGGGCGTTGTGCGGCGAGTTGCACCCGGATCAGGGCAAGGTGTGGTTGGGGCAGCAGGCGTTGAAAGACTGGAGCGGACCGCTGCGCGCGCAGCGGCTGGCGGTGTTGCCACAAACCTCGACCCTGGACTTCGCGTTCCGTGTCGAAGAGGTGGTCGGCATGGGCCGTTTGCCCCATCAGGCGGGGCGTGTGCGCGATGATGAAATTATCCACGCAGCCTTGCTGGCGGCAGACGTCGCACACTTGAAAGGTCGTAGCTACTTGGCTCTGTCTGGTGGCGAGCGTCAACGCGTGCATTTGGCGCGGGTGTTGGCACAACTATGGCCGGGTGAGGCGGGGCAGACATTGCTGCTGGATGAGCCGACATCGATGCTGGACCCCCTGCATCAGCACACGACCCTTCAAGCGATCCGCCGCTTTGCCGATCGTGGTGCGGCAGTGCTGGTGATCCTCCATGACCTGAACCTGGCCGCGCGCTACTGTGATCGTATTTTGCTGCTGGAGCAGGGCCGTCCTCACGCGTTGGATACACCGGCGCAGGTGCTGCGGCCCGAGCCGCTTAAGGCCGTGTTTGGTTTGGAAGTATTGGTTCAGCCGCACCCGGAGCGGGGCCACCCGTTAATCATTGCTCGCTGAGGCGTGCTTTTTCGCAGGCAAAAAAAGACCCGGCAAAAGCCGGGTCAAATAACCGTGATTAGCCTGATGAGGAGATAATCTGAGAGTCCGAACCAATGGTCTTTCAGTTATCGGCTGATCTCGCGACCAGTTGTGATAATCATAACGATTCTCATTTGAGAGTCAACAGTTGTTTTTGAAGGATCTGCGGTTTTCCTCAAACGTCCGTTCGAAGTGCGCATAAACATTGGGCCTTGCTGACGACCTAGCTCTTCTGACGCGCTGAAATGGCATCCAGCTGGCGGTTCAACGCCTCCTTACGCTCGACCGGAATGTCATTCCAGTGCACGTCCATCAGGGCCCCTTCGATCGCATAGAGCAACACTTTTGATGCGCGAAATCCGCGAGTCCTGACGGCTCGATACGCATCGACCGCTCCCAGGCGACGCAAGTCGGATGCACTGTGGATGCCCACCGCATGCAGCCACTGCGCTGACGTCTTGCCGAGGTTTTTCAGGTGTTGCAGCTCATCGTTCATCAAGCCTCCTTGCGACGGCCGAATGGTGCGGTGGGTATCGTGACCAGGCAGGCCTGAACAGCAGTGTAGCGCTCAGTAGGAAAAGCGTAGTTCTTTGGTCCGAAACGGCCAAAAAGCTTATAAGAATGGCGCGGGGATTTTGACGCCGGGCAGGCGTGAAGCACCCGCTACGCGTTGCGCGTAGTCGGGCTTGGATCGAATCTTACTTGGTGCGGTAGCGCAGGCGAGTGCCGAAATTGACCGACATGAGGATCTCATCGGCAGTCAATTCAGGCGGGAAGTAGGTGCCCGAAATCTGCGCATGGGCCAGGCTGGCGCCTTCCAGCGAGCAGTCGCGCAAATCCAGGCCGCGCAAGTCGGCGGAGCGGAAATACGCGTCGGTGAAGTCCACGCCGGTGGCGTTCAGGTCGCGCAAGTCCAGCCCACGGAAGTCGCCGCCGCGCATGTCGATAATGCCGCCTGCCGGGCGTGCCTGATTGAAGCCACGAATATCGTCTTTATGCAGGAGTGCGTAGAGCGGTGTATCTAGAAGCTTGGGCTGACTCATGAAAACGACTCCTGTTGGATTTATGACGCCATTATAGTGCCACTATTTCTTGGGCGTGCGTCCAAGTAGACGACACGCCCAAGAAATTTTTCTTACAGGCCTGGCAGGCGCTGGCGAATTTGTGTGACCAACGCATCGAGGGTTCCACTTTGGTTGGTCTCGACGCGTTTACTCAGCAACAGTTCTTCGGCGGTCAGTGGGTCACGGTTGGCCTGTTGTTCTTCGATAACGCTCAGGGTCGCGTCGGATGGATCGTTTTTGTCGGCCTGACGTTGCGCCAACCAACTGGTGATAACCGCCTGTGGCGCGTTGCAGTCCAGGATCAGGAACGGCGCCCCCGTGGCTTCGGCCACTTTGGCTGCGGCGTCGCGTTGTTCGCGTTTGAGGAAGGTGGCATCCAGTACTACCGGGAAGCCGGCGCGCAGCACGGTATCCGCGATGTCATTCAAGCGAGCGTAGGTCCTGGCGCTGGCGTCGGACGCATAGATGCCGGCCTGGGGTGTGTTTTCCACCTGCTGCTCGCCGAACATGCGCTTGCGCTCCACGTCCGAGCGCAGGCGTACAGCGCCCAATGCTTCCACCAGGCGCATGGCAACGTGGCTTTTGCCGACTGCCGAGACACCGTGGGTAATTGCCAGGAAGCGCGATGGAATGGTGCTGTAGCTTTCCGCCAGGTTGGCGTAGTTGCGGTATTGGCGCAGGGTCGTTGCGCGCTGCACCGGGCTTGCCTCGCTCGGCATGCTGAACAGCGACACCTTGGCACGCACCAGGGCGCGGTAGGCTTTGTAGAAGTTCAGCACTTCAAGGCCCTGATAGTCACCGGTCAGTTCCAGGTACTGGCTGATAAAGCGCCGCGCCAGGGACTTGAGGCCGCGATCTTCCAGGTCCATGGCCAGGAAAGCGGTGTCGGCGTACACATCGGTGAAGCGAAACGGCTCGTTGAACTCGATGCAGTCGAAGATCACCACGTTGCCGTCAATCAAGGTGGCGTTGCCGAGATGGATGTCACCGTGGCACTCGCGGGTGAAACCGTCGAGCTTGCGCTGTGCCAGCAGCGGTTTCAGGCGTTCGAAGCTGCTTTCGGCCCAGGCTTGCAGGGCTTCCAGTTGAATCAGGTCGGCTTTGTCGCTGAGGAATGGGCGGATCTGGTCGAAGTTCTGCCGTACCGGTGCCATCACTTCATCGGGGGTGCCGGCCGCGTGGTCCTGCGGCACTCTTGGTGCGGCGAGGTGAAAGCGTGCGATCTGCCTGGCCATTTCATCGATGTGCGTGGCGGTCAATTCGCCATTGGCCTGCAAGGTGCTGAGCAATTGGCTTTGCGGGAACTGACGCATCTTCAGGGCATATTCGATCACCGGGCCGTCGCCACCCAATTGCGGGGCTTCGGCTGTACCGGTAATCGGCAACACTTCCAGATACAGATCTGTGGTCAGGCGTTGGTTGAGGCGCAGTTCTTCGTTGCAGAAGTGCCCGCGTTTTTCCAGGTCGGTGAAGTCCAGGAACCCGAAGTTCATCGGTTTTTTCAATTTATAGGCGTAGGGGCCGGTCAGGACCACCCATGAAATATGCGTTTCGATGACCTGGAACGCTTCAACCGGATGAGGGTACAAAGCCGGGTTTTGCAGGGCTGCGATCAGTGACTGGCTCACGGGCGATCCTTCAGAGTCGGGGGGGAATCATGGCGCGCATTATGGCTGCTACGGGCGGTCGTGCAAACCGCTGTCCGGCTCATGTTGATCATCAATAAAGTGCGTATAATCCGCCGCCATGACTCGAACCCGATCTCCCCGTTCCCGTAAAAAACCTCCTTCCCGCGGCCTGCGCCCGTGGCTTGGCTGGGCGCTCAAGCTCGGCCTGGTAGGCCTTGTGGTGCTCGCTGGCTTTGCGGTGTACCTCGACGCTGTGGTCCAGGAGAAGTTCTCCGGCAAGCGCTGGACTATCCCGGCCAAGGTGTATGCACGCCCGCTGGAACTCTTTACCGGCCAGAAGCTGAGCAAGGATGACTTCCTCACCGAACTCGACGCCCTGGGCTATCGACGCGAACCCGTGAGCAATGGTCCAGGGGCGGCTGCAGTCAGCGGCAACACCGTCGACCTCAATACCCGCGGCTTCCAGTTCTATGAAGGCCTGGAGAAGGCCCAGCCTGTGCGCGTGCGCTTCTCCGGCGACTATGTGGCCGAACTGTCCTCCCTGAACGGCTCCAAGTTGCCGGTGGTACGCCTTGAACCGCTGATGATCGGCGGGATTTACCCGAAGAACCTTGAAGATCGCATCCTGATCAAGCTTGATCAGGTGCCGCCGTATCTACTGGAAACGTTAGTGGCTGTAGAGGACCGCGACTTTTATAGTCACTGGGGCGTTTCGCCGAAGTCGATTGCCCGTGCCGTCTGGGTGAATACTTCCGGCGGCAGGATGACCCAGGGCGGCAGTACGCTGACCCAGCAGTTGGTGAAGAACTTCTACCTGACCAACGAGCGCAGTCTGACCCGTAAGCTCACCGAAGCCATGATGGCGATGCTGCTTGAGTTGCACTACAGCAAGCAGGAGATCCTTGAGGCGTACCTCAACGAGGTATTCGTCGGCCAGGATGGTCAGCGCGCGGTGCACGGCTTCGGTTTGGCCAGCCAGTTCTTCTTTGGTCAACCGCTGTCCGAGTTGAAGTTGCATCAGGTTGCCTTGTTGGTGGGCATGGTCAAGGGGCCTTCCTACTACAACCCGCGTCGCAATCCGGAGCGTGCGCTTGAGCGCCGTAACCTGGTGCTCGATGTGCTTGAACAGCAAGGCGTTGCCACGGCGGAACAAGTGGCCGCGGCGAAAAAAATGCCACTGGGTGTGACAACCCGCGGGAAGTTGGCGGACAGTTCATTCCCAGGCTTTATCGATCTGGTAAAGCGCCAGTTGCGTGAAGACTATCGCGACGAAGACTTGACCGAAGAAGGCCTGCGGATCTTCACCAGCTTCGACCCGATCCTGCAGATGAAGGCAGAAGCGTCGGTCAACGACACCTTCAAGCGCCTGACGGGCCGTAAGGGCGCCGACGAAGTAGAAGCCGCCATGGTGGTGACCAACCCGGAAACCGGTGAAGTCCAGGCCATGATCGGCAGTCGCCAGGCCAGCTTTGCCGGTTTCAACCGCGCACTCGATGCCGTGCGGCCGATCGGCTCGCTGGTCAAGCCGGCGGTCTACCTGACGGCGTTGGAAAAACCGAGCAAATACACCCTTACCAGTTGGCTGTCGGATGATCCGCTGTCGGTCAAGGGGGGCGACGGCCAGGTCTGGACGCCGCAGAACTTTGATCGCCGCTCCCACGGCACGGTGTTCCTGTATCAGGGCTTGGCGCATTCCTACAACATTTCCACGTCCCGGCTCGGCTTGGAGGTTGGCGTGCCGAATGTCCTCAAGACACTGGCGCGCCTGGGCATCACCCGTGAATTCCCGGCCTTCCCATCGATTCTACTGGGGGCCGGTGCCATGACGCCGATTGAAGTGGCGACCATGTACCAGACCCTCGCCAACGGGGGCTTCAATACCCCGATGCGCGGGATCCGCAGTGTGCTGACGGCCGAGGGTGAGCCGCTCAAGCGCTATCCGTTCCAGATTCAGCAACGTTTCGATGCGGGCTCCATCTATCTGATCCAGAACGCCATGCAGCGTGTGATGCGTGAAGGCACCGGCAGCTCGGTCTATAAAGTCTTGCCTTCCAACCTGACACTGGCGGGCAAGACCGGTACCAGTAACGACTCCCGTGACAGCTGGTTCGCAGGTTTCGGTCAGGATGTGCTCGCAGTGGTGTGGCTGGGCCGTGACGATAATGGCAAGACACCATTCACCGGTGCCACTGGCGCGCTGCAGGTCTGGACCAGTTTCATGCGCAAGGCCGACCCGCTGCCGTTGAACATGCCGCAGCCGGATAACATCGTGCAGGCCTGGATTGATCCGCATACCGGCCAGGGCTCCGATGCCAACTGTCCGGGCGCGGTGCAGATGCCGTATATTCGCGGCAGCGAACCACCAGCCGGTGCTGCGTGCGGTGGCGGAGCCCCTGCAGATGCGGAATCGGTGATGGATTGGGTCAAGGGCTGGATGAATTAAGCAAAGAGGGTTTCAAGTGAACAAGTGGTGGATTCCAGCTATTACAGCTCTGGCTTTGCTCGGCGGTTGCTCCAGCGTGCAGCGCGGCTCTATTCCTGTGGTGGATTCGAGTACAGCTGTCTCCAATAATGACCGTATCTCGGCCAATGGCGGTTTCCGCCAAACCGTGACCAACCGTCCGGCCCAGGCCAGGCCTCAGGCCGTGCCGCAGGATTCGGGTGTGGTCGTGATGGTGCCGGGCGGCGGTGCTGCTGCCTCGGCGCCAATCAGTGCCGAGCCTTGGACGCCTGGGCCAAGCTCCTCCGGGCCGATCGATTCCGCGCCGATGCAGACCGCGCCGATCAACCAGGGTACCTACACCATGCCGTCGACGCCGAGCGGCATTCCATCGTCCTCCAGTGCTGGCGGCTTGTCAGCCGACGAGCAATTGGACGGTCCGGTGCTGGCGTTGCTGACCACCGCGCAGCAACAGCAGGCGGGTGGTGACTTGAATGGTGCGTCATCCAGCCTTGAGCGTGCGCAACGTGTTGCTCCGCGCGAGCCGCAAGTGCTGTATCGCCTTGCCCAGGTACGCATGGCCCAGGGCGATGCGCCCCAGGCCGAACAATTCGCTCGTCGTGGTCTCACGCTGGCCAACGGTCGTCCCGACCTGCAAGCCAGCCTGTGGGCGTTGATCGGCGATGCGCGTGCGGCACAAGGTGACGCTGCCGGCGCTGCCCAGGCTCGGCAAAAAGCCAAGGTCAACCTCTGATGGATGCACGGTTTCCCGCGATTGCCGAACAGTTATTGCTGATCGAGCGCGAATTGCGCGTGCAGGGCTGGTGGGATGAGGTGCGCCCCAGTGCCGAAGCGCTCAGCAGTGTCGAGCCCTTTTCGGTGGATACTCTGGACTTCCACCAGTGGTTGCAGTGGGTCTTCCTTGTGCGCATGAAGCAGATTCTCGAGCAGGATCTGCCCTTGCCCAATGCTTCCGGGATCATGGAGATGGCCGAGATGGTCTATGCCGACCGGCCGCTCGAGAGCCTTGGTTTGCGCAATGCGCTGAAAAAGTTCGACCAACTGATCGTCGACGCTCGTTAATTGCCTGGCTGCCGGTTTTTTCGGCAGTCTTGCGCACATTTCTACCGCTTGACGACATTCAGGCGAGTTTTATCCCTCCTCAAAGCCCTTTCTTCTACGTTCTCATGCGCTTAGTTGGAAAAAAGCGCAATTATTGCTTGACTTGAGAGGCCTGAAACAGAAGAATCCAAAGTCCGCTGTATCGGGACTGCCAGAAGCAGGCCCGCTCAGCAGATCATGAGGCGCACATCCGCGCCGACCTGTTACACCCGCAACGCGTTACCTCGCGCTGGGTGGGAAAAGCCCGCAACACTTGGGACGATCCCAATACTTGCTCAGTCAGTGCTGACGTAGTCGGCGACCACCGTCGCTCATGCTCTGTTGAGAAGTAAACCTATTAAGACCCGTCGGTTTTCAACGGACGGTATTCTGGCGTTTTAGAGGTGAACAACGTGGAGCTTTTATCTGGCGGTGAGATGCTCGTCCGCTTTTTGCGTGACGAAGGCGTCGACTATATCTACGGGTACCCAGGTGGTGCTCTGCTGCATGTTTACGACGCACTGTTCAAGGAACCGGCTGTTACCCACATCCTGGTTCGCCACGAACAGGCCGCGACCCATATGGCTGACGGTTATGCCCGTGCCACCGGTAAAGCCGGTGTGGTACTGGTAACCTCCGGCCCAGGCGCAACCAATGCCATTACCGGCATCGCGACTGCTTATATGGACTCCATTCCGATGGTGATCATTTCCGGCCAGGTGCCAAGCACCATGGTGGGGACCGATGCGTTCCAGGAAACCGACATGATCGGTATCTCCAGGCCGATCGTGAAACACAGCTTCATGATCAAGCATGCGTCGGAAATCCCGGACGTCATGAAAAAGGCCTTCTACCTCGCGCAGTCCGGTCGCCCGGGGCCTGTCGTGGTCGATATCCCGAAAGACATGACCAACCCGGCTGAAAAATTCGAATACGTTTTCCCGAAGAAAGCCAAGCTGCGTTCCTACAGCCCGGCCGTTCGCGGGCACTCGGGGCAAATCCGCAAGGCGGCAGAAATGCTCCTGGCGGCCAAGCGTCCCGTGCTGTACTCGGGTGGTGGCGTGATCCTGGGCGGCGGTTCTGCACCGTTGACCGAACTGGCCAAGCTGCTCAACCTGCCGGTAACCAACACCCTGATGGGCCTCGGCGCATTCCCGGGTACGGACCGTCAGTTCGTGGGTATGCTGGGCATGCACGGCAGCTACACCGCCAACCTGACCATGCACCACGCCGACGTGATCCTGGCAGTGGGCGCGCGTTTTGATGACCGCGTGATCAATGGCGCGAGCAAGTTCTGCCCGAATGCCAAGATCATCCATATCGACATCGACCCGGCGTCCATCTCCAAGACCATCAAGGCCGATGTGCCGATCGTAGGTCCGGTAGAAAGTGTATTGACCGAAATGGTCGCTGCACTCAAGGACATCGGCGAGACGCCGAACAAGGAATCCGTTGCCAGCTGGTGGAAGCAGATCGACGAATGGCGTGGTGACCGTGGCCTGTTCCCTTACGACAAGGGCGACGGCAGCATCATCAAGCCACAAACCGTGATCGAGACGCTCTGCGAAGTGACCAAGGGCGACGCCTTTGTGACCTCCGATGTGGGCCAGCACCAGATGTTCGCCGCGCAGTACTACAAGTTCGACAAGCCTAACCGCTGGATCAACTCCGGTGGCCTGGGCACGATGGGCTTTGGTTTCCCGGCAGCCATGGGCGTGAAACTGAGTTTCCCGGACTCTGACGTTGCCTGCGTCACCGGTGAAGGCAGCATTCAGATGAACATCCAGGAACTGTCGACGTGCCTGCAGTACGGTCTTCCTGTGAAGATTGTCTGCTTGAACAACGGCGTGCTGGGCATGGTTCGTCAGTGGCAGGACATGAGCTACGGTAGCCGTCACTCCCATTCCTACATGGAATCGTTGCCGGATTTCATCAAGTTGGTTGAAGCCTATGGCCACGTTGGCATTCGCATCACCGATCTGAAAGATCTGAAGCCGAAGATGGAAGAAGCGTTCGCCATGAAGGACCGCCTGGTGTTCATCGATATTCAGGTGGATACCAGTGAGCACGTCTACCCGATGCAGATCAAAGACGGCTCTATGCGCGACATGTGGCTGAACAAGACGGAGCGTACTTAATCATGCGGCACATTATCTCCCTGCTTCTGGAGAACGAACCCGGCGCTCTGTCTCGTGTTGTCGGCCTGTTTTCGCAACGCAACTACAACATCGAAAGCCTGACCGTGGCGCCGACCGAAGACCCGACTTTGTCGCGCCTGACGTTGACCACCGTGGGCCACGATGAGGTGATCGAGCAGATCACCAAGAACCTCAACAAGCTGATCGAAGTGGTCAAGCTGGTCGACCTGTCGGAAAGTGCCCACATTGAGCGCGAGCTGATGCTGGTCAAGGTCAAGGCAACGGGTGCCCAGCGTGCCGAGATCAAGCGCACTACCGATATTTATCGCGGGCAGATCGTCGATGTGAGCGCCAGTGTTTATACCGTTCAACTGACCGGTACGAGCGACAAGCTGGACAGCTTCATCCAGTCGATTGGCACGGCCTCGATTCTGGAAACGGTACGCAGTGGTGTCACCGGGATTGCCCGTGGCGACAAAGTACTCAGCATCTAACCCAAATTAGCGAATGGCCTTAAGGCCTGGATATATAGAGGAACCTCATGAAAGTTTATTACG
The DNA here is from genome assembly GCF_001702295.1 of Pseudomonas sp. S3E12. Taxonomy (NCBI): domain Bacteria; kingdom Pseudomonadati; phylum Pseudomonadota; class Gammaproteobacteria; order Pseudomonadales; family Pseudomonadaceae; genus Pseudomonas; species Pseudomonas sp. S3E12. Next base: position 9,429 of record NZ_MBDT01000004.1, on the reverse strand, counting down.
ATAAAGATTGTGACCTGTCGATCATCCAGGGCAAGAAAGTCGCCATCATCGGCTACGGCTCCCAGGGTCACGCGCAAGCCTGCAACCTGAAAGACTCCGGCGTTGACGTGACTGTTGGCCTGCGTAAAGGCTCGGCCACCGTTGCCAAGGCTGAAGCCCACGGCCTGAAAGTGACTGACGTTGCTTCCGCTGTTGCTGCCGCCGACCTGGTCATGATCCTGACCCCGGACGAGTTCCAGTCCGCGCTGTACAAGAACGAAATCGAGCCGAACATCAAGAAGGGCGCCACCCTGGCCTTCTCCCACGGCTTCGCGATCCACTACAACCAGGTTGTACCGCGCGCAGACCTCGACGTGATCATGATTGCGCCGAAGGCACCGGGCCACACCGTACGCTCCGAGTTCGTCAAAGGCGGTGGTATCCCTGACCTGATCGCGATCTACCAGGATGCTTCGGGCAACGCCAAGAACGTTGCGCTGTCTTACGCTGCTGGCGTGGGTGGCGGTCGTACCGGCATCATCGAAACCACCTTCAAGGACGAGACCGAAACCGACCTGTTCGGCGAGCAAGCCGTTCTGTGCGGCGGTACCGTTGAGCTGGTTAAAGCCGGTTTCGAAACCCTGGTTGAAGCTGGCTACGCGCCGGAAATGGCCTACTTCGAATGCCTGCACGAACTGAAGCTGATCGTTGACCTCATGTACGAAGGCGGTATCGCCAACATGAACTACTCGATCTCCAACAACGCCGAATACGGCGAGTACGTGACTGGCCCGGAAGTCATCAACGCCGAGTCCCGCCAAGCTATGCGCAACGCCCTGAAACGTATTCAGGACGGCGAGTATGCCAAAATGTTCATCAGCGAAGGTGCTACCGGCTACCCTTCGATGACCGCCAAGCGTCGTAACAACGCTGCTCACGGTATCGAAGTCATCGGCGAGCAACTGCGCTCCATGATGCCGTGGATCGGTGCCAACAAGATCGTCGACAAAGCCAAAAACTAAGTCGTACGTATCAACAGAAAACGCGGCTTAGGCCGCGTTTTTTCGTTTGGGGGGCGGGTTCTGGTATAAAGCTGCATCGTTTGCGGGCGAACACTCGCCGCAAGTATTGGTCGAATTTTTTTCACACCGTTGCAAGGTAAAGTCCATGAGCGAACGTCCCGAAGAGCCAAACCAGGCTTCTGACGCCGAAAGCCTGCTGCCGATCGATGAACATGTCGAAGAAGGGCATGACGCTGAAGGCCGCAAGGTCCGGCATCGTGGCATCTATTTGCTACCCAATCTGTTCACTACGGCAAACCTGTTTGCCGGGTTCTATTCCATCATCAACTCAATGAGTGCCCAAAGTGCCCTGGCGGCAGGTGATGCGGCGAGCGCCAGCAAGTATTTCGGCTTTGCTGCCATCGCGATTTTCGTGGCCATGGTGCTGGATGGCCTTGATGGTCGTGTGGCGCGCATGACCAATACCCAAAGCGCCTTCGGAGCCGAGTATGACTCGCTATCGGACATGGTTGCCTTTGGTGTTGCACCTGCACTGCTGGCCTTCGCCTGGGCGCTGGGTGATATGGGTAAGGTTGGCTGGATGGTCGCCTTCATCTATGTTGCGGGTGCGGCGTTGCGTCTGGCTCGCTTCAATACCCAGGTGGGGACTGCTGATAAACGTTACTTCATTGGTCTGGCCAGTCCGGCAGCGGCGGGCGTGGTGGCGGGTATTGTCTGGGCGTTCAGCGACTACGGCATCCAGGGTTCGAAAATGTCGTTCCTGGTGGCGTTGATGGTTGCTGCGGCCGGTATGCTGATGGTCAGCAATATCAAGTACAACAGCTTCAAGGAGCTTGACCTCAAGGGGCGTGTACCTTTCGTGGCGATCCTGGCAGTGGTACTGGTGTTTGCGGTGGTCTTCAGTGATCCTCCTCGGATTCTGCTATTGGCCTTCCTTGTCTACGCCGCTTCGGGGCCGATTCAGTACTTGCTGCATATGCGCCGGGACAAAACGTTGCCTTAATGTAATTTCCCCCATACTCCGCAGTCTATTGGTGCATCAGTTCTCCAATGCTGCGGAGTTGCCATGTTAATCAAATTGCCCAAAGCGTCCGATTGCCAAGAATCGGATGTCACGCCTGAGTCCTTCTACCTTTCTCGCCGTAGCTTGCTCGGTGGTGCGCTTGCCGGCATTGCTGCCAGCAGCCTGCCGCGTTGGGCCAGTGCTGACGAGGCCGCGCGTTATCCCGATGTTGAGCCTGGCAAGGCGCCCAATTGGTTTGCCGAAAAATTGCCGGCAACGAAATGGCAGGCGGTGACGGTCAAGGATGAGTCCATCACCCCCTTCAAGGACGCAACTCACTACAACAACTTCTATGAGTTCGGAACAGACAAGGGCGATCCTGCGAAAAATGCGGGATCACTCAAGACCGAGCCCTGGAGTGTGGTGATTGATGGTGAGGTTGCAAAGCCGGGGCGTTACTCCCTTGAAGACTTCATGAAGCCCTATCAATTAGAAGAGCGGATTTACCGTTTACGCTGTGTCGAGGCGTGGTCGATGGTCATCCCGTGGATGGGTTTTCCGATCTCTGCCTTACTCAAGAAGGTTGAGCCGACCTCCAAGGCCAAATACATCCGCTTTGAAACCCTTCAGGATGCCAAGAGCATGCCTGGGCAGCGCTCGAGTTTTGGCTTGATTGACTGGCCATATGTAGAAGGGCTGCGTCTGGATGAAGCGATGAATCCTTTGGCGATTCTTGCCGTTGGCATGTATGGGCGCGAGTTACCCAATCAGAACGGTGCACCGTTACGTCTGGTCGTGCCCTGGAAATACGGTTTCAAGAGCGTGAAATCCATTGTGCGTATCAGTCTTGTGAGCGAGCAGCCAAAAACCACTTGGCAGAGTATCGCTGCGGATGAGTATGGTTTCTATGCGAATGTGAACCCTACGGTGGATCATCCCCGCTGGACCCAGGCGCGGGAGCGTCGTCTGCCAAGCGGCCTGTTCAGTCCGAATGTGCGTGAGACGCAGATGTTCAATGGCTACTCGGATGAGGTCGCCTCTTTATATACAGGCCTCGATCTGCGGAAGAACTACTGATGCGTTACCCCATCTGGCGCGTTGGCGTTTTTATAGCTGCGGCAGTGTGGCCGTTATTATGGCTGTATGAGGCATGGAGTTTTGCCTTGGGGCCGGATCCGGGCAAGGTGCTGGTTGATCGGCTTGGCCTGGGTACCCTGATCCTCTTGCTGATTACCCTTGGAATGACGCCGCTGCAGAAGCTGAGCGGTTGGGCGGGGTGGATCGCGGTGCGCCGGCAGCTTGGATTGTGGTGCTTTGCTTATGTAGTGCTGCATTTGGCGGCTTATTGTGTGTTTGTTCTGGGGCTGGATTGGTCGCAATTGGGTGTGGAGCTGCGCAAACGGCCTTACATTATTGTGGGGGCGCTGGGATTCTTGTCTTTGTTTGTGTTGGCGGTGACGTCTAATCGCTATAGCCAACGCCGACTGGGTAGTCGCTGGAAGAAGCTGCATCGGCTGGTGTATGTGATTCTTGGGCTTGGTCTGTTGCACATGCTGTGGATCGTGCGGGCTGATCTGAAGGAATGGGCTATCTATGCTTCTATAGGTGCGTTGCTTCTGGTACTGCGTGTACCGCCAGTGGCGCGCCGAATCCCCCGACTTATTACTAAAAAAGCACCCACTGCAACAAAAGCGTAATTAACGCTTGACCGCAGGTTGTAGACGTCTATAATTCGCCCCACTTCCGGCGCAGTCGAAACGTAAAACTCCTTGATAAACAACGAGTTATGCAGAATAAGGCAGCGGATTGCTTCAGTTCATCGAAGCCCAGAAGAAGTTGGTAGGGTCGTGTTGTTTGACGCTATTAACGATTCGATCTTCTCGGTCGAAAGCGGAGGAAAAGAGGTGTTGACAGCAGCGTGTAACGCTGTAGAATTCGCCTCCCGCTAACGAGAGATCGCAAGCGCAAGTGGTTGAAGTTGTTGAAGAAATCTTCGAAAGCTTCTGAAAATAATCACTTGACAGCAAATGAGGCTGCTGTAGAATGCGCGCCTCGGTTGAGACGAAAGCTCTTAACCAACCGCTCTTTAACAACTGAATCAAGCAATTCGTGTGGGTGCTTGTGGAGTCAGACTGATAGTCAACAAGATTATCAGCATCACAAGTTACTCCGCGAGAAATCAAAGAATAACCAACGATTGCTGAGCCAAGTTTAGGGTTTCTTAAAAACCCAAAGATGTTTGAACTGAAGAGTTTGATCATGGCTCAGATTGAACGCTGGCGGCAGGCCTAACACATGCAAGTCGAGCGGTAGAGAGAAGCTTGCTTCTCTTGAGAGCGGCGGACGGGTGAGTAATGCCTAGGAATCTGCCTGGTAGTGGGGGATAACGTTCGGAAACGGACGCTAATACCGCATACGTCCTACGGGAGAAAGCAGGGGACCTTCGGGCCTTGCGCTATCAGATGAGCCTAGGTCGGATTAGCTAGTTGGTGGGGTAATGGCTCACCAAGGCGACGATCCGTAACTGGTCTGAGAGGATGATCAGTCACACTGGAACTGAGACACGGTCCAGACTCCTACGGGAGGCAGCAGTGGGGAATATTGGACAATGGGCGAAAGCCTGATCCAGCCATGCCGCGTGTGTGAAGAAGGTCTTCGGATTGTAAAGCACTTTAAGTTGGGAGGAAGGGCCATTACCTAATACGTGATGGTTTTGACGTTACCGACAGAATAAGCACCGGCTAACTCTGTGCCAGCAGCCGCGGTAATACAGAGGGTGCAAGCGTTAATCGGAATTACTGGGCGTAAAGCGCGCGTAGGTGGTTTGTTAAGTTGGATGTGAAATCCCCGGGCTCAACCTGGGAACTGCATTCAAAACTGACTGACTAGAGTATGGTAGAGGGTGGTGGAATTTCCTGTGTAGCGGTGAAATGCGTAGATATAGGAAGGAACACCAGTGGCGAAGGCGACCACCTGGACTGATACTGACACTGAGGTGCGAAAGCGTGGGGAGCAAACAGGATTAGATACCCTGGTAGTCCACGCCGTAAACGATGTCAACTAGCCGTTGGGAGCCTTGAGCTCTTAGTGGCGCAGCTAACGCATTAAGTTGACCGCCTGGGGAGTACGGCCGCAAGGTTAAAACTCAAATGAATTGACGGGGGCCCGCACAAGCGGTGGAGCATGTGGTTTAATTCGAAGCAACGCGAAGAACCTTACCAGGCCTTGACATCCAATGAACTTTCCAGAGATGGATTGGTGCCTTCGGGAACATTGAGACAGGTGCTGCATGGCTGTCGTCAGCTCGTGTCGTGAGATGTTGGGTTAAGTCCCGTAACGAGCGCAACCCTTGTCCTTAGTTACCAGCACGTCATGGTGGGCACTCTAAGGAGACTGCCGGTGACAAACCGGAGGAAGGTGGGGATGACGTCAAGTCATCATGGCCCTTACGGCCTGGGCTACACACGTGCTACAATGGTCGGTACAGAGGGTTGCCAAGCCGCGAGGTGGAGCTAATCCCAGAAAACCGATCGTAGTCCGGATCGCAGTCTGCAACTCGACTGCGTGAAGTCGGAATCGCTAGTAATCGCGAATCAGAATGTCGCGGTGAATACGTTCCCGGGCCTTGTACACACCGCCCGTCACACCATGGGAGTGGGTTGCACCAGAAGTAGCTAGTCTAACCTTCGGGAGGACGGTTACCACGGTGTGATTCATGACTGGGGTGAAGTCGTAACAAGGTAGCCGTAGGGGAACCTGCGGCTGGATCACCTCCTTAATCGACGACATCAGCTGCTCCATAAGTTCCCACACGAATTGCTTGATTCATTGAAGAAGACGATAAAGAAGCAGCCCGAAATTGGGTCTGTAGCTCAGTTGGTTAGAGCGCACCCCTGATAAGGGTGAGGTCGGCAGTTCGAATCTGCCCAGACCCACCAATTTTGTGTGGGAAACGCCTGTAGAAATACGGGGCCATAGCTCAGCTGGGAGAGCGCCTGCCTTGCACGCAGGAGGTCAACGGTTCGATCCCGTTTGGCTCCACCACTACTGCTTCTGCGTTATGAAAGCTTAGAAATGAGCATTCCATCAGTATGATGGTGAATGTTGATTTCTAGTCTTTGATTAGATCGTTCTTTAAAAATTTGGGTATGTGATAGAAAGATAGACTGAACGTTACTTTCACTGGTAACGGATCAGGCTAAGGTAAAATTTGTGAGTGGCTCTTAATTGAGTATGATCGAATTTTCGGCGAATGTCGTCTTCACAGTATAACCAGATTGCTTGGGGTTATATGGTCAAGTGAAGAAGCGCATACGGTGGATGCCTTGGCAGTCAGAGGCGATGAAAGACGTGGTAGCCTGCGAAAAGCTTCGGGGAGTCGGCAAACAGACTTTGATCCGGAGATGTCTGAATGGGGGAACCCAGCCATCATAAGATGGTTATCTTGTACTGAATACATAGGTGCAAGAGGCGAACCAGGGGAACTGAAACATCTAAGTACCCTGAGGAAAAGAAATCAACCGAGATTCCCTTAGTAGTGGCGAGCGAACGGGGACTAGCCCTTAAGTGGCTTTGAGATTAGCGGAACGCTCTGGAAAGTGCGGCCATAGTGGGTGATAGCCCTGTACGCGAAAATCTCTTAGTCATGAAATCGAGTAGGACGGAGCACGAGAAACTTTGTCTGAATATGGGGGGACCATCCTCCAAGGCTAAATACTACTGACTGACCGATAGTGAACTAGTACCGTGAGGGAAAGGCGAAAAGAACCCCGGAGAGGGGAGTGAAATAGATCCTGAAACCGTATGCGTACAAGCAGTGGGAGCCCACTTTGTTGGGTGACTGCGTACCTTTTGTATAATGGGTCAGCGACTTATTTTCAGTGGCGAGCTTAACCGAATAGGGGAGGCGTAGCGAAAGCGAGTCTTAATAGGGCGTCTAGTCGCTGGGAATAGACCCGAAACCGGGCGATCTATCCATGGGCAGGTTGAAGGTTGGGTAACACTAACTGGAGGACCGAACCGACTACCGTTGAAAAGTTAGCGGATGACCTGTGGATCGGAGTGAAAGGCTAATCAAGCTCGGAGATAGCTGGTTCTCCTCGAAAGCTATTTAGGTAGCGCCTCATGTATCACTGTAGGGGGTAGAGCACTGTTTCGGCTAGGGGGTCATCCCGACTTACCAAACCGATGCAAACTCCGAATACCTACAAGTGCCGAGCATGGGAGACACACGGCGGGTGCTAACGTCCGTCGTGAAAAGGGAAACAACCCAGACCGTCAGCTAAGGTCCCAAAGTTATGGTTAAGTGGGAAACGATGTGGGAAGGCTTAGACAGCTAGGAGGTTGGCTTAGAAGCAGCCACCCTTTAAAGAAAGCGTAATAGCTCACTAGTCGAGTCGGCCTGCGCGGAAGATGTAACGGGGCTCAAACCATACACCGAAGCTACGGGTATCACGTAAGTGATGCGGTAGAGGAGCGTTCTGTAAGCCTGTGAAGGTGAGTTGAGAAGCTTGCTGGAGGTATCAGAAGTGCGAATGCTGACATGAGTAACGATAATGGGTGTGAAAAACACCCACGCCGAAAGACCAAGGTTTCCTGCGCAACGTTAATCGACGCAGGGTTAGTCGGTCCCTAAGGCGAGGCTGAAAAGCGTAGTCGATGGAAAACAGGTTAATATTCCTGTACTTCTGGTTATTGCGATGGAGGGACGGAGAAGGCTAGGCCAGCTTGGCGTTGGTTGTCCAAGTTTAAGGTGGTAGGCTGGAATCTTAGGTAAATCCGGGATTCTAAGGCCGAGAGCTGATGACGAGTTAACTTTTAGTTAACGAAGTGGTTGATGCCATGCTTCCAAGAAAAGCTTCTAAGCTTCAGGTAACCAGGAACCGTACCCCAAACCGACACAGGTGGTTGGGTAGAGAATACCAAGGCGCTTGAGAGAACTCGGGTGAAGGAACTAGGCAAAATGGCACCGTAACTTCGGGAGAAGGTGCGCCGGTGAGGGTGAAGGACTTGCTCCGTAAGCCCATGCCGGTCGAAGATACCAGGCCGCTGCGACTGTTTATTAAAAACACAGCACTCTGCAAACACGAAAGTGGACGTATAGGGTGTGACGCCTGCCCGGTGCCGGAAGGTTAATTGATGGGGTTAGCTAACGCGAAGCTCTTGATCGAAGCCCCGGTAAACGGCGGCCGTAACTATAACGGTCCTAAGGTAGCGAAATTCCTTGTCGGGTAAGTTCCGACCTGCACGAATGGCGTAACGATGGCGGCGCTGTCTCCACCCGAGACTCAGTGAAATTGAAATCGCTGTGAAGATGCAGTGTATCCGCGGCTAGACGGAAAGACCCCGTGAACCTTTACTATAGCTTTGCACTGGACTTTGAATTTGCTTGTGTAGGATAGGTGGGAGGCTTTGAAGCGTGGACGCCAGTCTGCGTGGAGCCAACCTTGAAATACCACCCTGGCAACTTTGAGGTTCTAACTCAGGTCCGTTATCCGGATCGAGGACAGTGTATGGTGGGTAGTTTGACTGGGGCGGTCTCCTCCTAAAGAGTAACGGAGGAGTACGAAGGTGCGCTCAGACCGGTCGGAAATCGGTCGTAGAGTATAAAGGCAAAAGCGCGCTTGACTGCGAGACAGACACGTCGAGCAGGTACGAAAGTAGGTCTTAGTGATCCGGTGGTTCTGTATGGAAGGGCCATCGCTCAACGGATAAAAGGTACTCCGGGGATAACAGGCTGATACCGCCCAAGAGTTCATATCGACGGCGGTGTTTGGCACCTCGATGTCGGCTCATCACATCCTGGGGCTGAAGCCGGTCCCAAGGGTATGGCTGTTCGCCATTTAAAGTGGTACGCGAGCTGGGTTTAGAACGTCGTGAGACAGTTCGGTCCCTATCTGCCGTGGACGTTTGAGATTTGAGAGGGGCTGCTCCTAGTACGAGAGGACCGGAGTGGACGAACCTCTGGTGTTCCGGTTGTCACGCCAGTGGCATTGCCGGGTAGCTATGTTCGGAATAGATAACCGCTGAAAGCATCTAAGCGGGAAACTAGCCTCAAGATGAGATCTCACTGGGACCTTGAGTCCCCTGAAGGGCCGTCGAAGACTACGACGTTGATAGGTTGGGTGTGTAAGCGCTGTGAGGCGTTGAGCTAACCAATACTAATTGCCCGTGAGGCTTGACCATATAACACCCAAGCAATTTGCGTCGAAAGGCCAGATTGCGGTGTGTGAAGACGCAATGAACCGAAAGTTCGAGATTTCACAAAACACCGACAGCTGTCACATACCCAATTTGCTGAAGCGAGGCCCGCTGGCCACGACTCAGTACCCGAATTTCTTGACGACCATAGAGCATTGGAACCACCTGATCCCATCCCGAACTCAGCAGTGAAACGATGCATCGCCGATGGTAGTGTGGGGTTTC
>NZ_MBDT01000003.1:0-346774 GCF_001702295.1 Pseudomonas sp. S3E12 | reverse complement strand
ATTTCTTCAACAACTTCAACCACTTGCGCTTGCGATCTCTCGTTAGCGGGAGGCGAATTCTACAGCGTTACACGCTGCTGTCAACACCTCTTTTCCTCCGCTTTCGACCGAGAAGATCGAATCGTTAATAGCGTCAAACAACACGACCCTACCAACTTCTTCTGGGCTTCGATGAACTGAAGCAATCCGCTGCCTTATTCTGCATAACTCGTTGTTTATCAAGGAGTTTTACGTTTCGACTGCGCCGGAAGTGGGGCGAATTATAGACAGATACAATTCGCCGTCAACACTTAATTTCAGGTTTATTCGGATTTGAGCGTAATACGCGCAAATGCCTTCTTCCCCGCCTGACAAACGTGGGTAGCACCCAGTTCGTATATAAAGGTGCGATCCACCACCTCACCATCTATACGCACACCGCCAGACCCCAGAAGGTCACGCGCGACCGCCGAGTTCTTCACCAGACCAGCCTTATTAAGGACTGCCGCAATCGGCATGGCCTCAGTAGCCGTCAATTCAATCTCAGGTAGATCATCCGGCAGCTCGCCGTCTCTCATGCGGTTACCAGCCGCACGGTGAGCACTGGCCGCAGCCTCTTCACCATGGAAGCGCGCAACGATCTCTTCCGCCAGCTTGATCTTCACGTCACGCGGATTGGCACCCGCCTCTACATCCGCACGCAGCGCATCGATCTCATCCATCGAGCGGAAGCTCAACAGTTCGAAGTAGCGCCACATCAAGGCATCCGGGATAGAAACCAGCTTGCCGTACATCACACCCGGAGCTTCCTGGATGCCGACATAGTTGCCCAGGGACTTGGACATTTTCTTGACGCCATCCAATCCTTCCAACAACGGCATGGTCAGGATGCACTGAGCTTCCTGACCATAAGCACGCTGCAACTCACGCCCCATCAGCAGGTTGAATTTCTGGTCGGTACCACCCAACTCAACATCCGCGCGCAGCGCTACCGAGTCATAACCCTGAACCAGCGGATACAGGAACTCATGAATCGCGATCGGCTGATTGGTTGAATAGCGCTTATCGAAGTCATCACGCTCAAGCATGCGCGCCACGGTGTATTGGGAAGTAAGGCGAATGAAGTCCGCCGGCCCCATCTGATCCATCCAGGTAGAGTTAAACGCCACCTCGGTCTTGGCCGGATCAAGAATCTTGAATACCTGGGTCTTATAGGTCTCGGCATTATCGAGAACCTGCTCACGGGTCAGCGGCGGGCGCGTCGCACTTTTACCGCTCGGATCGCCGATCATCCCGGTGAAATCACCTATAAGGAAGATCACCTGATGCCCCAACTCCTGGAACTGACGCAGCTTATTAATAAGCACGGTATGACCCAGGTGCAGGTCCGGCGCCGTTGGATCGAAGCCAGCCTTAATACGCAGGGGTTGGCCACGCTTGAGCTTTTCGATCAGCTCGGCCTCGACCAACAGTTCTTCCGCACCACGTTTTATCAGCGCTAGCTGCTCTTCAACCGACTTCATAACAGACCCGCAAGGCTCAGATTCAAAAGGGAACCAACCATACAAGATCAGGGACTAATTACAAGTTTTGCCCTGCGCACGGACACCGTTCAGCAAGCCCAGCGTTCGCGAGCTTGCGCCACAGATGATTTGATTATATTTTATACAGTTATTTCATCTTCATCATGTCATTCATCTTTTCCATTTCATCTTCAAAGTCAAATTACCTATGACCACTGAACCGTCTAAAGCGCCGCCGCTTTACCCGAAGACCCACCTGCTCGCAGCAAGTGGTATCGCCGCCCTTCTCAGCCTGGCACTCCTGGTATTCCCTTCCAGTGACGTAGAAGCCAAACGAACATCTCTGAGCCTTGACTTGGAGAGTCCAGTTGAACAACTGACACAAGATCAAGACGCTTCCGACGCCCAACAAGCCACAAATGCTCCCACTGAATCGCCGTTTGCCCAGATCGAAAACACGCCGGAAGATACCCAGCAAGCCGTTCAAGAACAGAAAAAGCCCGTAGTAGACGCTGCCAAGAACCCTCAACACCGCGAAGTGATCGTGGCGAAAGGCGATACGCTTTCGACCTTGTTCGAGAAGGTAGGCCTTCCCGCAGCCACCGTTAACGATGTACTGGCCAGCGATAAACAAGCCAAGCAATTCACCCAGCTCAAACACGGCCAGAAACTGGAATTCGAACTGACACCAGACGGTCAGCTGAACAACCTGCACACCAGCGTCAGTGACCTCGAGAGCATCTCCCTGACCAAGGGCGCCAAAGGCTTTGCCTTCAACCGCATCACCACCAAGCCAGTCATGCGCTCTGCCTACGTGCACGGCGTGATCAACAGCTCACTGTCGCAATCTGCCGCACGCGCCGGCTTGTCCCATAGCATGACCATGGACATGGCCAGCGTGTTTGGCTACGACATCGACTTCGCCCAGGACATCCGCCAGGGTGATGAATTCGACGTGATCTACGAGCAGAAAGTCGCCAACGGCAAAGTGGTCGGCACCGGCAACATTCTCTCCGCACGCTTCACCAACCGTGGCAAGACCTACACCGCCGTGCGTTACACCAACAAGCAAGGCAACAGCAGCTACTACACCGCCGACGGCAACAGCATGCGCAAGGCCTTTATCCGCACCCCGGTGGATTTCGCTCGTATTAGCTCGCGTTTCTCCATGGGTCGCAAGCATCCAATTCTGAACAAAATCCGCGCCCACAAAGGCGTCGACTATGCCGCACCACGCGGTACGCCTATCAAGGCGGCCGGCGATGGCAAAGTTCTGCTCGCAGGGCGCCGCGGTGGCTACGGCAACACGGTGATCATCCAGCACGGCAACACCTACCGCACCCTGTATGGCCATATGCAAGGTTTCGCCAAGGGTGTGAAAACCGGCGGCAACGTGAAGCAAGGCCAAGTAATCGGTTACATCGGCACCACTGGCCTGTCCACCGGCCCGCACTTGCACTATGAGTTCCAGGTCAATGGTGTGCACGTTGACCCATTGGGCCAGAAACTGCCGATGGCCGACCCGATCGCCAAGGCCGAGCGCACACGCTTTATGCAACAAAGCCAGCCGTTGATGGCGCGCATGGACCAGGAGCGCTCCACCCTGCTTGCTTCGGCGAAGCGTTAAGGTATGCCGTTCTATATAGGTGTAATGTCCGGGACCAGCCTCGATGGCCTGGACATCGCTCTGATCGAACAAGATTCGGCGGTCAATCTGATCGCCACCCACTACACACCGATGCCGGACACCCTGCGCGCAGAGCTGTTAAGCCTGTGCGCCAGCGGCCCGGATGAGATTGCCCGCTCAGCGATAGCCCAGCAGCACTGGGTCACACTCGCCGCCCACGGCATTCACACATTGCTCGATCAGTACAACCTCAAGCCTCAAGACATACGTGCGATCGGCAGCCATGGCCAGACCATCCGTCATGAACCCGCCCGAGGCTTTACCGTGCAGATCGGCAACCCGGCATTGCTTGCGGAGCTGACGGGCATCAGCGTAGTCAGCGACTTCCGCAGCCGCGACGTTGCCGCTGGCGGCCAGGGCGCGCCTCTGGTGCCCGCCTTTCATGAGGCGTTGTTTGGCGAAAGCACCGGCAACCGTGCAGTATTGAATATTGGGGGCTTCAGCAATCTCAGCCTGATCGAAACCGGCAAGCCCGTAGCCGGCTTCGACTGCGGCCCAGGCAATGTGCTGCTGGACGCCTGGATTCAACAGCAGCGCGGCGAACACTTTGACCGTGATGGGCAGTGGGCGGGTAGTGGCAAGGTCGAGCCTCAACTACTCACAGCCCTACTCAGCGATCCATTCTTCCTGACCAAAGGCCCGAAAAGCACCGGCCGTGAAGTGTTCAACCTCGAGTGGCTGCACCGGCATCTTGGCCGTCTGCCCGCCTTTGAACCCCAGGACGTACAGGCCAGCCTGCTGGAACTGACCGTCCTGACCATCGTCGAGGCCCTGCAAACCGCGCAGCCCGAGACAGAAACGTTACTCGTCTGTGGCGGCGGCGCCCATAACACCACAATGATGAATCGTCTGGCCGCGTTGTTGCCATCCACTCAAGTCAGCAGCACCGCCACCCACGGCGTAGACCCGGACTGGGTCGAAGCCATGGCCTTCGCCTGGCTGGCTCACTGCTGCCTGGAAGGCATTGCCGCCAACCGGCCCAATGTCACCGGCGCACGCGGGCTGAGGGTACTTGGCGCGATCTACCCCGCCTGACGAACACCTCGCCAGAATCGCAGACAGCAAAACGCCGCTTGGCCGATCAAAGCCAAGCGGCGTTTTTATTCGTTGTAGATCAGACTGTCGATCAGATCGAGAACGAAGAGCCGCAACCACAGGTGGTGGTCGCGTTAGGGTTCTTGATCACGAAACGCGAACCCTCCAGACCCTCCTGGTAATCCACCTCGGCGCCTGCCAAGTATTGGAAACTCATCGGGTCCACGACCAGGCTCACGCCCTCGCGCTCAACAATGGTGTCATCGTCCGCCACATCTTCATCGAAGGTGAAACCGTACTGAAACCCTGAACAACCGCCGCCCGTAACGAATACGCGCAGCTTCAAGCGATCATTACCCTCTTCATCGACCAGGCTCTTCACCTTGTGCGCAGCACCGTGGGTAAATTGCAAAGCCGTGGGGGTGAAGGATTCAACGCTCATGCTGATAATCTCCCGGCGTAGCGCCGCCATATGCGTAATGGCAGGCATTATCCGCTTCTCCTAGAAAAGCGGTCAACTATTGTTACGGTATATCAATCTGCATCGCCGCCATTAGAAACACAAAAGGCCCGATCAACGGGCCTTTTGCACACTTTGCCAATCGTCTTAAGGCAGCATGCCGGCGTGGGACAGACCCAGCTTTTCATCCAGGCCAAACAGGATGTTCATGTTCTGCACCGCCTGGCCCGACGCACCCTTGACGAGGTTATCGATCACCGACAACACCACCACCAGGTCACCATCCTGCGGACGATGCACTGCAATCCGGCACACGTTGGCGCCTCGCACGCTGCGGGTTTCCGGATGGCTGCCAGCAGGCATTACATCGACGAACGGCTCGTTGGCATAACGCTTTTCAAACAACGCCTGCAGGTCTACCGAACGATCGACCACGGTGGCGTACAACGTGGAATGAATGCCACGAATCATCGGCGTCAGGTGTGGCACAAAGGTCAGGCCTACGTCTTGGCCGGCAGCGCGCCGCAGCCCCTGACGAATCTCCGGCAGATGGCGATGCCCTTTTACTGCGTAAGCCTTCATGCTTTCCGAAGTCTCGGAGTACAGGGAACCTACCGCTGCTCCACGACCGGCGCCGCTGACACCCGACTTACAGTCTGCGATCAGGCGCGAAGCATCCGCCAGCCCGGCCTCGAGCAACGGCAGAAAGCCCAGTTGCGTCGCCGTCGGATAGCAACCCGGCACGGCGATCAGGCGCGCCTGCTTGATCTGCTCACGATTGACTTCCGGCAGGCCGTACACGGCCTCCTCCAACAGTTCCGGTGCACCGTGAGGCTGGCCGTACCACTTGGCCCATTCGTCGGCGTCTTGCAGGCGGAAGTCCGCCGACAGGTCGATGACCTTGGTGCCAGCGGCCAGCAGTTCGCCAGCCAACGCATGGGCAACGCCATGGGGAGTGGCAAAGAACACCACATCGCAGGCGCCAAGGGTGTTGATGTCCGGAACGCTGAACGCCAGGCCATCGTAGTGGCCTCGCAGGTTCGGGTACATATCGGCCACGGCCAGGCCGGCCTCGGATCGAGAGGTAATGACCACTACCTCAGCTTGCGGATGCTGAGCCAACAGACGCAGCAATTCGACACCGGTGTAACCCGTGCCGCCGACGATACCGACCTTGACCATAAACCTGCCCTCAACGAACCCACTGGAAAGCCGTCGATAATAGGGGCCGTATCGTCCTGCGACAACCGTCAACGTGACGTATGGGCGCATGAGCCACTACTATCTGCGCTACCGTGAACCTGGGAATAACTAAAAATGCTTTATCTATGGGTCAAAGCCTTCCATATCGTCAGCATCGTCTGCTGGTTTGCCGGGCTGTTCTACCTGCCGCGCCTGTTCGTCTACCACGCTCAAAGCGAGGACGCTGTCAGCAAGGAACGCTTCAGCGTGATGGAGCGCAAGCTCTACCGCGGCATCATGGGCCCAGCGATGCTGGCCAGCCTGGTGTTCGGTATCTGGCTGATAGCCCTTAACCCCGGCATCTTTCAATCGGGCGCCTGGATCCACGCCAAGTTGACCCTGGTAGTGTTCCTGATTGGCTACCACCATATGTGCGGCGCGCAGGTAAAACGTTTCGCCCGTGGCGAAAACACCCGCAGCCATGTCTTTTATCGCTGGTTCAATGAAGTCCCGGTTCTGATATTGCTGGCTATCGTAATTTTGGTCGTGGTCAAACCGTTCTAACTTCATTACTCGGGGTACCTCCAATGTCGCTGCCCGCTCTGCTTGAACAACGTCTGCACCTGCCCGTGGTGGTGGCGCCGATGTTCCTGATTTCCAATCCGCAATTGGTGCTGGCCTGCTGCCGCAACGGCGTGGTCGGCAGTTTCCCGGCGCTCAACCAGCGCGAGAGCAGTGGCTTCAAGGCCTGGCTGGAGGAAATCGAAGCGGGCCTGGCGCATCTGGACAATCCTGCGCCCTACGCCGTCAACCTGATCGTGCACAACAGCAACCCTCGCCTTGAGGCTGACCTGGCGATCTGCGTCGAGCACAAGGTGCCGATCGTGATTACCAGCCTGGGCGCAGTGAAAGAAGTGGTAGATGCGGTGCACAGCTATGGCGGCCTGGTGTTTCACGATGTCACTACCCGGCGCCATGCCGAAAAAGCCGCTGAAGCCGGTGTCGACGGCCTGATCGCCGTGGCCGCAGGCGCCGGTGGCCATGCCGGTACCTGGAGCCCGTTTTCGCTGATCGCAGAGATTCGCCAATTCTTCGACAAAACCCTGCTGCTGGCCGGTTGCCTTAACCACGGCCATGAGATACTCGCCGCCCAGTTGCTGGGGGCAGACCTGGCGTATTTCGGCACACGGTTTATCGGTACCACTGAAAGCCACGCCCCTGATGCGTATAAAGAGATGCTGCTCACATCACGCGCCGCCGACATCGTGCACACTCCCGCTGTCTCCGGGGTGCCCGCAAGCTTTATGCGCCAGAGCCTGGAAAATGCCGGTTTCGACCTCGCTGCCCTGCAGGGCAAAGGCGAAGTAAACTTCGGCTCCAAGCTCAAGCCGCTGAGCGACGAAGCCAAGGCCTGGAAGACCGTGTGGTCCGCCGGCCAAGGTGTCGGTGAGATTAATGATTTACCCGGCGTCGATGAACTCGTTGCCCGCCTGGATGCCGAATACCGCAAGGCGCGCGAGCAGGCCACACAGTTGCGCTGGCCACGCTGACCCAACCGCAAGGCCTGCCGATCGAGCAGGCCTGCACTACCCCACTGATTCAGTGACAAGGATGCCCGCATGAGCGACAACCGTTTCAAGATTGTGTTTGATGGGGCCCTGCTCCCGGGTGTCGAAAGCACCACAGCCAAGCTGAACCTGGCTGAACTGTTCAAGAGCACGGTCGAGGACATCGAGAAACTCTTCACCGGCCGCGTTGTTGCCCTGAAACGCGACCTGTCCCGCCCCGACGCCGAAACCTACCTCACCGCGCTGAAAAACGCCGGGGTGGACGCGCGTATCGAGGCCGAACAGCCCGTAGCCTTCAGCCTTGCCGAAACCCACGAAACAGATTCCGGCGCAGCGGACTTCTCCCGTCCTGCGGCTTCGCCGTACGCACCACCGCGTGCCGCCGTAGGTGAAAGCCTGCCGGAATACGCCACCCTCAAGGTCTTCACCATCAATGGCCGTATTGGTCGTCTGCGGTACCTGGCATGGACGCTGGTACTGACCGTCGCCATGCTCGTCGCAGCCGGCATCCTCAGTACTGTGGGCTTTGCCATCGCGACCGCGTCACCGACCATAGCCATTATCCTCGGCTCGCTGCTGGGCTTCGCGCTGTTCGTCGCGGTTGTGGTCGTGAGCGTGCAGATCGGCGTGCAGCGCCTGCACGATCTGGGCTGGTCCGGCTGGTTGTACCTGCTGAACTTGGTACCGCTGGTGAACAGTATTTTCCCCCTGCTGCTGTTGGTCATGCCAGGTAACACCGGCGCCAACCAGTACGGCGCGCCGCCACCGCGCAACTCCACCGCGGTGAAGGTCCTGGCCTCACTGTGGCTGGCATTCATCCCGCTGATGCTCATCATCGTGGTGTCGCTGGGCATGAACGGCTACCTGGATCAACTCGAAACCAACGTGGACAGCAGCTACGAAAGCAGCTCCATCACCTCCGATGAAGACGCCGACCAAAGCGTGATCGTCGATGAGGAAGACGCGCAAAGTGCTGACGACGCAGCCGAACCTGTAGACTCTCCAGAACAGTAAAGAAACGCGCCGCGCCTGTGATGCCTCCATCCCAGGCGCGGCGCGTTGCGATGGAGAAAGGCATGACCCGTTACGCTCTGATCACCGGTGCTTCCAGCGGCATCGGCCTGGCTTTGGCCGAAGCCCTGGCCCGTCGCGGCCGCAGCTTGATTCTGGTGGCCCGCCAGCGTGATCAGTTGGAAAGCATTGCAATCGAATTGACCCAACGCTTCGGCGTCGAGGTGCTGTTTCGGGCATGCGACCTGGGCGAGCCATTGCGCTTGTCCGGGTTCCTGCTGGAGCTGGAAGAAGGCGAGCGGCAGATCGATTTGCTGGTGAACTGCGCCGGCATTGGCACCAGCGGGCCATTCCTGGCCCAGGACTGGATGACCGAACAAGACCTCATCGAAGTCAACATCCTTGCCCTCACCCGCATGTGTCACGCCTTGGGCAATACCATGGCGCTGCACGGTGGCGGGCAGATTCTCAACGTTGCCTCGGTCGCCGCGTTCCAACCCGGCCCGTGGATGAGCAGCTACTACGCCAGCAAGGCCTATGTGCTGCATTTCTCCGAAGGCTTGCGCGAAGAACTCAAGACCTGCGGCATCAAGGTCTCGGTGCTTTGCCCCGGTCCTACGCGCACCGCCTTCTTCGGTACGGCGCAGATGGACACCGCCAGACTCGAACGCAGCGAACAATTGATGAGTCCGGAAGAAGTGGCGCTCTATACCGTGCGCGCACTGGAAAAGAACAAAGCCATCATCATTCCTGGACGACGTAATCGCTGGCTGGCCTTCAGCCCGCGTTTCAGCCCGCGCTGGCTGACTCGCAAGATCGCCGGTGCGATCAACAAGGCCTATTGCCCGCGCTGATCGCCTGGGTACACTCACCTTGCACTTTCATAATGGAGAAACAGCTGTGGATACTCTGTTCACCAAGATCATCAACAGAGAAATACCCGCGAAGATTATCTACGAGGATGATCAAGTCCTCGCCTTTCACGATATTGCCCCACAGGCGCCGGTACATTTTCTGGTTATCCCGAAGAAACCTATCCGTACATTGAATGACTTGACCGAAGAGGATAAGGCCCTGGCCGGCCATATTCTGTTCACCGCCCAGCGCTTGGCGGTGGAGCAAGGCTGCGAGAAAGGTTTCCGTGTAGTGATGAACTGCAACGAAGACGGCGGGCAGACCGTTTACCACATCCATATGCATGTGCTGGGCCAGCGCCAGATGAACTGGCCGCCGGGCTGAAATAGCCCGCTACAAGGGGCGCAGCCCAAGGCTGCGACTCCATGCCCTTGACTCAGGGCAAACGCGCTCCTCTCTCTTGCGGTAAACTGGCCGCCGAGATTCTTCCCGGAGGTCAGCATGACTACCCAACGTCACTACTCGCCCATTGACCGTCTGTTGCTGCAAGCCGACATGGCCATGCGCACACTGCTGCCCTTCAGCGGCCAACCGTACCGCCCGTCGCCCGCCATCGTGCAGCCTGACGCGCAGATGAGCGAGACCGAGACCCGCCATGTCGCAGGCCTGATGCGTATCAACCATACCGGTGAGGTCTGTGCCCAGGCGCTGTACCAGGGCCAGGCCCTGACCGCCAAGCTGCCGCAGGTGCGCGCAGCCATGGAGCATGCGGCCGAGGAAGAAATTGATCACCTGGCCTGGTGCGAGCAACGTATTCGCCAGTTGGGGAGCCATCCCAGCGTGCTCAACCCGCTGTTCTACGGTTTGTCATTCGGCATCGGCGCGGCTGCCGGCCTGATCAGCGACAAGGTCAGCCTCGGCTTTGTCGCCGCGACGGAACATCAAGTGTGCAAGCACCTGGATGAACATCTGGAGCAACTGCCGGCCGATGACGAAAAGTCCCGGGCGATTCTTGAGCAGATGCGTATCGATGAGGAGCACCACGCCGAAAGTGCATTGGATGCCGGCGGTTTCCGCTTCCCGGCGCCAGTGCGATTCGGCATGAGCCTGCTGGCCAAGGTCATGACCAAAAGCACCTACCGCATCTGACTAAACCTGCGGCTGCAAAAAAGGGCGCTCTCGAAGCGCCCTTTTCTTTTGCCTATTGGCGATCAACCCAATTCGATGATCTCGTAATCATGGGTGATGGCCACACCGGCCGCGCCGAGCATGATCGACGCCGAGCAATACTTCTCCGCCGACAGCTCGATGGCGCGCTTGACCTGGGCTTCTTTCAACGCCCGGCCCTTCACCACGAAATGCATGTGGATCTTGGTGAACACCTTGGGATCTTCAGTGGCGCGCTCGGCTTCCAGGAAGGCTTCGCAGCTTTCCACGGCCTGGCGGGATTTTTTCAGGATGCTGACCACGTCGAAATTGCTGCAACCGCCCACACCAAGCAGGAGCATTTCCATCGGGCGTACGCCCAGGTTACGGCCACCGGCTTCGGGCGGGCCATCCATGACCACAACATGGCCACTGCCCGACTCACCGAGGAACATGGCTTCGCCCGCCCATTGGATGCGTGCCTTCATCGCCCAGACTCCACTGCTAAAAAAGGGTCGCCAGCTTAGCACAGGGCCCGGGCGCAACCGCGCTTCCCATCAAAGCGATCAATAACGGCGCCGACTCGGAAAATTCGCTAATCGAGTCAGAATGTGTCTGTTAAGCTGGCGCCAAAGGAGTGGCGTATTGCCACCCTTTATACAACGTGTATCAATGCCGATACCGCTGAGTACAACAACTCCAACCACCTCGCGCTGCCTTTCGGGATACAACCATGGTTGCTCTTACGCCCATACCCAAGATCAAGAATCTCGACAAGTTGCTGATGCACTGCCAGCGCCGGCGCCACCCCGCCAAGCACAACATCATCTGCGCCGGTGAGCGCTCCGAAACACTGTTTTTCATTATCAAGGGCTCAGTCACCATCCTGATCGAGGATGAAGACGGCCGTGAAATGATCATTGCCTACCTGAACACCGGGGATTTTTTCGGCGAGCTGGGACTGTTTGAACAAGCAGGCAAGGAGCAGGAGCGCAGCGCCTGGGTGCGGACCAAGGTCGAGTGCGAAGTGGCCGAAATCAGTTACGCAAAGTTTCGCGAACTCGCCCAGCAGGACCCCGATATTCTCTACGCCCTCAGCGGTCAGATCGCCCAGCGCCTGCGAGACACTACGCGCAAGGTCGGCGACCTGGCGTTCTTCGATGTCACCGGTCGCGTGGCCCGCTGCCTGCTGGAGCTGTGCAAGCAGCCCGATGCAATGACTCACCCCGACGGCATGCAGATCAAGATCACACGCCAGGAAATCGGGCGCATTGTCGGTTGTTCACGGGAAATGGTCGGCCGCGTGCTCAAGGATCTTGAAGAGCGCAACCTGGTGCACGTCAAAGGCAAGACGATGGTGGTGTTCGGTACCCGTTAAGCCGGCAGGAAGCTGGCCAGCATCTGACGGTACAAGGTGTCCAGCCGGCTGATTGCGTCCGGCGCGGGGAAGGCTTCGTGCAGGGCAATATGGCTGTCGGCGCGAACCCGTTGCTCCAGGCCGCAGGCTTGGTTGAAGCGGTTGACCGCCGCGATCAGTTCTTCACGATCGTTATCCAGCAACAACGCACCGTGCACCAACCCCACCGGGCGGCCCCCGCTTTGCCGCCAGCGCTGGGCAGTGCCGACCATTTTGCGCCCGTTGAGGTTGACGTTGTAACGACCGTCGCAAAATGCACCGTCGATTTCCCCGACGGAGGCATCGCCGCCCAACTCGATAAGTAAATCGCAGATCGGCTGGCATAGACGCTGGTAGCCGGTTTCGATGCGACCTTGATCACCCTCACTGCGCGGCGGAGCGTAGACCAAGGCGATATTGACCGTGGCGCTGGACTGCGGCACCGGTTCGCCGCCGGTTTCGCGCAAGAGCACCGGCCAACCGGCATCCGCAGACACGCGGCTGGCGACATCGAAAGCAGGCAATCGGCTCAAGCGGCGTGGCATCACCAGTGCCTGATCGCTGGGCTGCCAGAACAACAACCCAAACGCCTGCTCACCCGCGCAAACGGCGGCCAACAAGGCTTGCTCGGCGGCAAGGCCTGCTTCAACACGCATCGACACTGGCTGGATCAATGGGCACCTACCTATCTGAATAAACACAAACCCAAATGTGGGAGGGGGCCTGCTCCCGATAGCGGTGTGTCAGTCAAGGATGCTCCAACTGAATCGCCGCTATCGGGGGCAAGCCCCCTCCCACACGTTGATCGCATTTCAAATCAATCGAGAGTGGAACCACTGACCGCCACGCCACGCTCCGGGAAGAACAGACGCTGCAGTTCCGCCCCCGGGCTCTCGGCACGCATGAAGGTCTCACCCACCAGGAACGAATAAACGTCACTGATTTCCATCAGCTCCACATCGGCACGGTTGACGATGCCACTCTCGGTAATCACCAGGCGGTCGCGCGGAATACGCGGCAGCAGGTCGAGGGTGTTTTCCAGGCTGACTTCGAAGGTGTGCAGGTTACGGTTGTTGACCCCCACCAGCGGGGTGTCGAGGGTTTTCAGCGCGCGCTCCAGCTCATCGCCGTCGTGCACTTCCACCAACACATCCAGGCCAACGCTTTTGGCCACGGCCGCCAGCTCGGCCATCTTCACGTCATCCAATGCGGAGACGATCAACAACACACAGTCGGCGCCCAAGGCACGGGCTTCGACGATCTGGTACGGATCGACCATGAAATCCTTGCGGATCACCGGCAACTTGCAGGCCGCGCGGGCCTGCTGCAGGAACAGGTCGGAACCCTGGAAAAAATCGATGTCAGTGAGTACCGACAGGCAAGTCGCCCCACCCTTCTCGTAGCTGACCGCGATTTCCGCCGGTACAAAGTTTTCGCGAATCACGCCTTTGCTCGGCGATGCTTTCTTGATCTCGGCGATCACGGCCGGCTGCTTGAGCTTGGCCTGGGCAATCAGTGCCTTGGCAAATCCACGCGGTGCGTCCGCGGCTTTCGCTTGGGCTTCCAACTCGGCCAGGCTCACACGGGCACGGCGTTCGGCGACTTCTTCAGCCTTGCGGGCCAGGATTTTTTCCAGAACGGTCGGCACACTCATCCTTCATTCTCCATCTTGAATACAGCGGTGAATGCTCCCAGCTCTTCGAGCTTTTCACGAGCCAGACCGGTGTGCAGCGCATCGTGGGCCAATTCGACACCTTCCTTAAGACTATAGGCATGATCGGCTGCGTAAAGTGCCGCGCCAGCATTCAGAACAATCATTTCCGCAGCTTTTTGACCGTTCTCGGTCTTACGACGCCCCAGGGCATCGCGAATCAGCTCCAGGGACGCCGCCGGGCTTTCCACCGCCAGGCCGTGCAGGCTCTGGCTCTTCATGCCCAAGTCTTCAGGTTCGACCCAGTATTCGGTGATCTGGTCATTCTTCAGCTCCGCCACAAACGTTGGCGCCGCCAGGCTGAACTCGTCCAGGCCGTCTTTGGAATGCACCACCAGCACATGCTTGCTACCCATGCGTTGGAGTACTTCAGCCAATGGCCGGCACAGCGCCTGGCTGAACACGCCTACCACCTGGTGCTTCACACCGGCCGGATTCGTAAGCGGGCCGAGCATGTTGAACAGGGTACGCAGGCCAAGGTCCTTGCGTGGGCCGGCGGCGTGCTTCATTGCACCATGATGGGACTGGGCAAACATAAAGCCGATGCCGACGTTGTCGATGCAGCGCGCCACTTGTACCGGCGTGAGGTTCAGGTAGATGCCGGCCGCTTCCAGCAGGTCGGCACTGCCGCTCTTGCCGGACACCGCGCGGTTACCGTGCTTGGCCACGGTGCAGCCCGCCGCCGCCACCACAAAGGAAGAGGCCGTCGAGACGTTGAAGATGTTCGCACCGTCACCGCCGGTGCCGACCACGTCGACCACGCCGTCGAGGGTCTTGAGCTCGACCTTGTCCGCCAGCTCACGCATCACCGATACGGCACCGACGATCTCGTCGATGCTTTCACTCTTCATGCGCATCGCCATCATGAAGGCGCCAATCTGCGCGTCGGTGCATTGACCGGTCATGATTTCGCGCATCACATCGCTCATTTCAGCGGTGCTCAGGTCCAGATGGCCGACGATACGGCTCAGGGCAGTCTTGATATCCATGGAAAGTCCTTAGCGCGTGCCGCCGCTCTGCTTGAGAAAGTTGGCGAACAGCTCGTAACCCTGCTCGGTCAGGATCGATTCAGGGTGAAACTGCACCCCTTCGATATTCAGTGTCTTGTGACGCAGGCCCATGATCTCGTCGACGGTGCCATCTTCCAGTTGGGTCCAGGCGGTCAGCTCCAGGCATTCCGGCAGGGTTTCGCGCTTGACCACCAGCGAGTGGTAGCGAGTCACGGTCACCGGGTTGTTGAGTGCCTGGAATACGCCCAGGTCTTTATGGAATACCGGGCTGGTCTTGCCGTGCATCACCTGGCGCGCGCGCACCACATCACCGCCAAAGGCCTGGCCGATGGATTGATGGCCCAGGCAGACGCCCAGGATCGGCAGCTTGCCGGCGAAGTACTTGATGGCCTCGAGAGAGACACCCGCCTCGGTCGGCGTGCAGGGGCCCGGCGAAACAACGATGCGCTCCGGGTTCAGGGCGGCGATTTCGGCCACGGTCAGTTCGTCGTTGCGAACCACCTTGACCTCGGCGCCCAGCTCCCCCAGATACTGCACAACGTTGTAGGTAAAGGAATCGTAGTTATCAATCATCAGCAACATGGGGAAACCTCAAGAATTGGGGGTCTGTTCAGCCAGCGCTACGGCGCGGAACATCGCGCGGCGCTTGTTCAGGGTTTCTTCCCATTCGAGGGCCGGCACCGAGTCGGCGACAATCCCGCCACCGGCCTGCACGTGCAGCTCCCCGTCCTTGATCACCGCCGTGCGAATCGCAATGGCGGTGTCCATGTTGCCGTTCCAGGCGAAATACCCCACGGCGCCGCCATAGACACCGCGTTTGACCGGCTCCAGTTCGTCGATGATTTCCATCGCACGGATCTTCGGCGCCCCCGACAAAGTGCCCGCCGGCAGAATCGCCCGCAAGGCGTCCATTGCGGTCAGCCCGGCTTTTAACTCGCCGGTGACGTTGGACACGATGTGCATCACATTGGAATAGCGCTCAATGACCATCTTCTCGGTCAACTTCACCGAGCCGATTTCCGAGACACGCCCGGTGTCATTGCGGCCCAGGTCGATCAGCATCAGGTGTTCGGCGATTTCCTTGTCGTCGCTGAGCAGGTCTTCTTCGAGCGCCAGATCCGCTTCTTCGGTCGCGCCACGCGGGCGTGTGCCGGCAATCGGGCGCACGGTGATCAGGTTGTCCTCGACACGCACCAGCACTTCCGGCGAGCTGCCCACTACGTGGAAGTCGCCAAAGTTGAAGAAGTACATGTACGGCGTCGGGTTGAAGCAGCGCAGCGCCCGGTACAGGTCAATGGGCGCAGCCTTGAAATCGATGGACATGCGTTGCGACGGCACCACCTGCATGCAGTCACCGGCGAGGATGTATTCCTTGATGGTGTCGACCGCACGCTCGTAGTCATCCTGGGTAAAGCTGGAGCGGAACACCGGATCAGCCGCCGGCGGACGACTGAGGTCCAGGCCACGACGCGGGGTGATCGGCTGGCGCAGCTTTTCCAGCAGCGCTTCGAGGCTGGCCAGGCCCTGCTCGAAGGCGTCGGCCTGGGACGGGTCGGCGAGCACGATCGCATGCATCTTGCCGGCGAGGTTGTCGAACACCACCACCGCGTCGGAGACCATCAGCAGAATGTCCGGCACGCCCAGGGGGTCCGGGTTCGGGCATTTGCCCAGGCGTTTTTCCACATAGCGCACGCAGTCATAGCCGAAGTACCCCACCAGGCCGCCGTTGAAGCGCGGCAGGCCAGGGATGGTCGGCACGTTGTAGCGCGCCTTGAAGGCTTCGACGAAGGCCAGCGGGTCTTCGACGTCATGACTTTCGATCTCGACGCCATCATGGGTGATGCTCACATGATGGTCGTGCACCCGCAACACAGTGCGGCATGGCAGGCCGATGATCGAGTAACGGCCCCATTTCTCGCCGCCCTGTACCGATTCCAGCAGGTAGGAGTTGGGCTGGTCGGCCAGCTTCAGGTAGATCGACAGCGGCGTGTCGAAGTCGGCCAGGGTTTCGCAGGCCAGGGGGATACGGTTATAGCCGGCAGCGGCCAAACGCAGGAATTCTTCGCGGATCATGAGGTGCCTCGTGGCGTGAGGGTCTAACAGTCAGGTATGCAAACGTGCCGCAGGGTGCGGCCAGGATCAGTCAGGCGCGCCAACGCCAGCGGGCCAGGGCCTTGATGACTTTCATCCAGAGTTTGCGAGTGACCACCACGATGGAATTTCCAGAAGGGGACGGATCGATGTCGGGCAACGTTATCTCAGCGCCAGCTCCCAAGCAACCGGGGATTAGCAGTCTCAGATCATCAATCACCAGCGACGGCGACTCTTCGGTGATCGGACGGCCATGGTTGTAGCCGTAACTCAGGGCCACGCACTGCACGCCAGCCGCTTTCGCCGCCAGCACGTCACTGCGTGAATCGCCGACAAACAGCGACTGGGACGCCGGGATATTGGCCATTTTCATCACGAAAAACAGTGCTGCCGGATCGGGTTTCTTCTGCGGCAAGGTATCGCCACCAATGATCCAGCGGAAATAACGGCCAATTTTCATCTGGTCCAACAGCGGCGCGACAAAGCGCTCCGGCTTGTTGGTGATCAGGGCCATTTCCACGCCCTGCTTGCTCAGCCATTTGAGGGTGTCGCGTACGCCGGGGTAGACCACGGTCAGTTCGTGGCTGCGCTCATAGGCTGCGTTGAACAGCTCCAGGGCGTGCTCGGCCTCAACCTCATCGACACCGTCGGCATCGATGTGATTGGCCAGGGCCCGGCGCACCAGCATCGGCGCGCCATTGCCGACCCATTCGCGTACCGACGCAAGCCCCGCCGGCTTGCGTCCCAGCTTGAGCAGCATCTCGTCCACCGCCGCCGCCAGGTCTGGCACCGAGTCGATCAAGGTACCGTCCAGATCGAACATCACCAGCCGTGGCAGTTTGCCGGGGAACAGCTGCTCAAAGCCGCTCATGGACGCGCCAGCGCCAATTCGGCGCGCATCCTGGCGATGACTTCCTGATAGTCCGGGGCGTTGAAGATC
This sequence comes from Pseudomonas sp. S3E12, assembly GCF_001702295.1. Taxonomy (NCBI): domain Bacteria; kingdom Pseudomonadati; phylum Pseudomonadota; class Gammaproteobacteria; order Pseudomonadales; family Pseudomonadaceae; genus Pseudomonas; species Pseudomonas sp. S3E12. The sequence goes on along the minus strand of NZ_MBDT01000003.1, from coordinate 329,180 downwards.
GCCGAGCCGGCCACGAAGGTGTCGGCGCCGGCAGCCGCGATTTCACGGATATTGTTGACGTTGACCCCACCGTCGATTTCCAGGCGGATGTCACGGCCCGACGCATCGATCAGCGCACGGGCTTCACGCAGCTTGTCGAGGGTACCGGGGATAAACTTCTGCCCGCCGAAGCCCGGGTTGACGCTCATCAGCAGCACCATGTCGACCTTGTCCATCACGTACTTGAGCACGTCCAGCGGGGTGGCCGGGTTGAACACCAGGCCGGCCTTGCAACCGCCCTCGCGGATCAGTTGCAAGGTGCGGTCGACGTGCAGCGAGGCTTCCGGGTGGAAGGTGATATAGGTCGCGCCGGCGTCAACGAAGTCACCGATGATGCGATCCACCGGGCTGACCATCAGGTGCGCATCAATCGGCGCGGTGATGCCGTACTTGCGCAGCGCCGCGCAGACCATCGGACCGATGGTCAGGTTGGGCACGTAGTGGTTGTCCATGACATCGAAGTGCACGAAGTCGGCACCGGCGGCCAACACCTTGTCCACTTCTTCACCCAGGCGGGCGAAATCGGCGGAGAGAATCGATGGAGCAATAACGAAGGGCTGCATGACGCACCTTTTTTGAGCTAAATCACGATGGCGCGCATTGTATACCTCATGCTTTGCCCTGCGCACCGTGACCTAACTCAACGGCTAGTACGCCGCCCGATAGATTTTCTCGATATCGGCCGCGCTGAGCTTGCGCGGGTTGTTACGCATCAGGCGCTCGATACCCGCCGCTTCCGTGGCCATGGCCGGGATGGCGTCCTCGGGAACCCCGAAACTGCGCAGGCCGGAAGGAATCTCCACGGCGGCACACAATCGCGTCATCGCCTCGACCGCCTGGTCGGCGGCATCGTTGACACTCAGGCCGCTGACATTCACGCCCATGGCCTGGGCAATGTCCTGCATGCGCTCGACACAGGCCAGTTTGTTCCAGTGCATCACGTAGGGCAGCAACAACGCATTGCTGACGCCATGGGCGATATTGAACCGCCCGCCCAACGGGTAGGCCAACGCATGTACGGCGCCCACCCCGGCATTGCCGAAGGCCATGCCGGCCATCAGGCTGGCGGTGGCCATATCGTCGCGGGCCTGCAGGTTGGCCGGGTTGGCGTAGGCCTTGGGCAGCGCCTTGGCGATCAGCTTGATCGCTCCAATGGCCAGGGCATCCGTGATCGGCGAGGCGTTCAGGGAAAGGTAGGACTCAATGGCATGCACCAGCGCATCCACGCCACTGGCGGCGGTGACACTGCGCGGGCAGGTCAGGGTCATTTGCGGGCTGATCAGCGCGACGTCCGGCAGCAGGTAGTCGCTGACGATGCCTTTCTTCAACTGCGCGACCTTGTCGGAGAGGATCGCCACATTGGTCACTTCCGAGCCGGTGCCGGCCGTGGTCGGGATGGCGATCAGCGGCGGGCCCTTGCGCGGCACCTGGTCGACGCCAAATAAGTCCGCCAGGGCGCCGTGGTAACCGGCATAGGCGGCAACGCTTTTGGCAATATCGATGGCACTGCCGCCCCCCAGGCCGATCAGGCCGTCGTGGCCGCCGTCTCGATAGGCCTGCATGCAGTCTTCGACGATGGAGATTTCCGGGTCGGGCAGCACGCGGTCGAAAATCTCGTAAGGGCGCTCACCCAGGTGTTCGAGTGCCAGCGCCACCGTGCCGGACTTGACCAGCGCCGCATCGGTGACAATCAACGGGTTATCCACATCCAGGCGCGTCAGCTCGGCGGCAAGTTGCTCAATGGCGCCAGCGCCGGTCAGCAGTTTGTGGGCGATCTTGAATGAGGAAGTACTCATGTGCGCGGCCTCTTATCGGTGATGGGCTGGCACAAGAGTAGCTGACTGGATCGGGTTGTCTTCCATTCAGGCGCTGAATGGTCAAAGCCCCCCTGTGGGAGGGGGGCTGTACTGGTCTTTAGACCTGGGCCGTGCGCAGTTTCTCGCTACGCCCACGCAGCCACTCCAGGGTCAGCAACAGCAACACCGAGAAGGCGATCAGCAAGGTCGCTGCCGCCGCAATCGTCGGGCTGAGGTTTTCGCGGATGCCGCTGAACATCTGGCGCGGCAGGGTCGCTTGCTCGGGGCCGGCGAGAAACAGCGTCACCACCACCTCATCGAACGACGTCGCGAAGGCAAACAGCGCGCCGGAGATCACCCCCGGTGCAATCAACGGCAAGGTTACCCGGCGAAACGCCGTCAAGGGCGAGGCACCCAGGCTGGCCGCGGCCCGTACCAGGTTATGGTTGAAACCCTGCAAGGTCGCCGACACGGTGATGATCACAAACGGCACCCCAAGCACCGCATGCACCACGATCAGCGAGAAGAAACTGTTGCCCAGGCCCAGTGGCGCAAAAAACAGGTAGCTGGCCACACCGATAATCACCACCGGCACCACCATCGGCGAAATCACCAGGGCCATCACCAACGCCTTGCCGGGGAAATTCCCACGGGTCAGGCCGATCGCCGCCAGGGTGCCGAACACCATGGCCAATACCGTGGCGGCCGGGGCGACGATGATGCTGTTCTTCAACGCACGCATCCATTCCGCCGAGGCGAAGAAATCCTGGTACCAGTGCAGCGAGAAGCCTTGCAACGGGTACACCAGGAAACTGCCGCTGTTGAACGACAGCGGGATGATCACCAGCACAGGCAAGATCAGGAACAACAGGATCAAGCCGCAGAGGATCCGCAAGCTGTAGAACCACACCCGTTCCACCGGTGACATATAAGGGCTCAGCATCGCAAGGTCTCCTCAGCTCAGGCGCAGGCGGCTGGCGCCCACCAGCCGGTTATAGATCAGGTACAGCACCACGGTCGCCAGCAGCAGCAAGCCGCCCAACGCCGTCGCCATGCCCCAGTTGATGCTGGTGTTGGTGTAGAAGGCCACGAAGTAGCTGACCATCTGGTCGTTCGGGCTGCCCAGCAGTGCCGGGGTGATGTAGTAACCAATCGCCAGGATGAACACCAGCAGGCAGCCGGCGCCGACACCGGCATACGTCTGTGGGAAGTACACGCGCCAGAAACTGGCGAACGGGTGACAGCCCAGGGAGATCGCCGCACGCATGTAGGTGGGCGAAATGCCTTTCATCACGCTGTAGATCGGCAAAATCATGAACGGCAGCAGGATATGCACCATGGAGATGTAGACCCCGGTACGGTTGAACACCAGCTCCAGGGGTTTGTCGATCAGGCCCATGCCCATCAGCGCACTGTTGATCAGCCCGCCGGATTGCAGCAGCACGATCCACGCCGCCACCCGCACCAGGATCGAGGTCCAGAACGGCAGCAACACCAGAATCATCAGCAGGTTGCTTTTGCGCGCCGGCAGGTTGGCCAGCAAATACGCCAGCGGATAAGCCAGCAGCAGGCAGATGGCGGTGATCACCAGGCCCATCCAGAAGGTGCGGGCGAAGATGTCCAGGTAGATCGCCTGGTCCGGGGTGGCCGGCGCCACTTCGCCGAGGTCGTCGATGCGGTGATCGACGGCCGCCAGCAGGTAGAACGGTGTCAGGCTGCTGGTATTGCGCCGGATCGCTTGCCAGTACGCCGGGTCGCCCCAGCGTTCGTCGAGGTTTTCCAGCGCTTCTTTATAAGAGGCAGGCGCTTCGGTAAACGGCAGCGCCCGCGCGGTTTTGGTCAGCAGGCTGCGATAGCCGGCCAGTTCCATGTTCAAGCGTTTGGAGAGATCGCCCAGGGTCTGGTTTTTGCGCGCCTCGCCCAGGTCTTCACTGAGGGCCTGGTACACCGGCTCACCCGGCAAACCACGACCGTCCCAGGCCGTCACCGCCACCACAGTACGCGGCAAACCGCCCACCACTTCCGGGTTGCCGACGCTTTTAAACAGCAGCGCAACGATCGGCACCAGGAACACCAGCAGCAAAAACAGCACCAGCGGCGCAATCAAGGCCTGGGCCTTCCAGCGATTGAGCCGCTCGGCACGCGCCAGGCGCTGCTTGAGGGTGGGGCTGTTGACCTCGTTCGAGGGAACGGCGATGGCCATGGCTGACTCCGAATCTTGAAAATGAATGCAATCTTTCACACACAAGAAATCCCTTGTGGGAGGGGGCAAGCCCCTCCCACAGGGTTATGCAGTGTTACTTGGCAGCCCAGGAGTTGAAGCGCTGCTCCAGCTGCTCGCCGTTATCCGCCCAGAAGCTCACGTCGATCTGCACCTGGTTGGCGATGTTTTCCGGCGTAGTCGGCATATCCTTGAGGATGTCCTTGGCCAGCAACGGTACGGCTTGGGTGTTGGCCGGGCCGTAGGCGATGTTTTCCGAGTAGGTCTTCTGCTGCTGCGGCTGCACCGAGAAGGCGATGAATTTCTTCGCCGCTTCGGCACGCTCCTTGGACAGGCCTTTAGGGATGGCCCAAGCGTCGAAGTCGTAGATGCCGCCGTTCCACACCACTTTCAGGTTGCTTTCTTTTTGCACCGCGGCGATGCGGCCGTTGTAGGCCGAACTCATCACTACGTCACCCGAGGCAAGGTATTGCGGCGGTTGTGCGCCGGCTTCCCACCATTGGATCGAGGGCTTGAGTTCGTCGAGTTTCTTGAACGCACGGTCCTGGCCATCTTTGCCGGCCAGCACTTTGTACACGTCCTTCGGTGCAACACCGTCGGCCATCAAGGCGAATTCCAGGGTGTACTTGGCGCCCTTGCGCAGGCCGCGCTTGCCCGGGAATTTCTTGGTGTCCCAGAAATCCGCCCAACTGGTTGGCGCAGACGCCAGTTTGTCCGCGTTGTAGGCCAGAACGGTCGACCATACGAAGAAGCCCACGCCGCACGGCTGGATCGCGCCCTTCACGTAGTCGGCGCTGTTGCCAAACAGTTTCGGGTCCAGCGGCTCGAACATGTCTTCGTCACAGCCACGGGATAGTTCCGGCGACTCCACCTCCACCAGGTCCCAGGACACGCTCTTGGTGTCGACCATGGCTTTGACCTTGGCCATCTCACCGTTGTACTCGCCGGCGACGATCTTGCCGTTGCCCGCGCTTTCCCACGGTGCATAAAAAGCCTTGACCTGTGCAGCCTTGTTTGCACCGCCAAAGGACACGACGGTCAGGTCCGGGCCAGCCATGGCCTGTGTCGCGCCCATCAAGCTCAGGGCCAGGACGGAATATTTCAGGGATCTCAACATTGTTGTTCTCTCCACGTGCAGGGTTGGTGAAGCCATGGGGCGATCAATTCGCCTCTAGAAGTGGGTCGAGTGCGCGAACGTGCTCGACTTGCCAGCCAATCGGTACCACGTCGCCGACCGCCAGGGCCGGGTCCAGCTCGGCGATCGGTTGTTTCACAAAAAAATCGGCCTTGCCGCAGACTTCCAGGCGCACACGCACGTGGTCGCCCAGGTAGATGAATTCCGCCACCCGCCCGGAGAAACGGTTGACGCAGCTTTCACTGGAGCCATTGAGGCTGACACGCTCAGGGCGCACCGACAGGGTCACCGGGCCGCCGACCTGGCCGACGTTCACCGCCAGCGCCTCGACCTTCTCGCCGCGCGCCAGCTCCACCATGCAGCGCTCGCCGGTGTGGCTGTGCAGGCGGCCATTGAGGCGGTTGTTTTCACCGATGAAGTTGGCGACGAAGGTGTTCTTCGGCTCCTCATACAAGGTACGTGGCGCGGCGATCTGCTGGATCTCGCCCTGGTGGAACACCGCCACGCGGTCGGACATGGTCAAGGCTTCGCCCTGGTCGTGGGTCACGTACACCACGGTCACGCCGAGTCGCTGGTGCAGGTGCTTGATCTCCATCTGCATGTGTTCGCGCAGTTGCTTGTCGAGGGCACCGAGGGGTTCGTCCATCAGCACCAGTTGCGGCTCGAACACCAGCGCCCGGGCCAAGGCCACACGCTGTTGCTGGCCGCCGGACAGTTGCGCCGGGTAGCGCTGGGCGAAGGCGTCGAGCTGGACCATGCTCAGCACGCGTTTGACCCGCTCGCTGATATCGGTCTTGCTCAAGCCCCGCACCGACAGCGGGAACGCGAGGTTCTCCGCAACCGTCATGTGCGGGAACAGCGCGTAGTTCTGGAACACCATGCCGATGTCGCGCTTGTGCGGCGGCACGTTGTTGATCGAGCGTCCGGCCAGCTGGATTTCACCGGCGGTCGGCGTTTCGAAGCCGGCCAGCATCATCAGGCTGGTGGTCTTGCCCGAACCGGAAGGCCCGAGCAAGGTGAGGAACTCGCCCTTGCGAATCTCCAGGTTGAGGTCTTTGACGATCAGGTTCTCGCCGTCGTAGCTCTTCTGCACGCCACGAAAGCTGACCAGCACATCATTTGAATCCACCTCGCTCATACCCGCACCTTTGTATTTTGGACTGCTGTGGCACAAGCGTAGTCCAGGCGCGAGACCCCGGAAATCGGGGGCCAGGAGAGAATGGCATCAGCCGGATGGAAGGTTTGGGGTAGGGATCGCCCTACACGGATGGCGGGGATGGGACAGGGCAGCTGCAAGAGGCGAGCTGCACGCGGCAAGAATGGGTTCGGCGGTGTTTTGGGGGTGTCGTTATTGGGTATGTGGTTAGAGGAGCTTGTGCTCCATGGCGTACTTCACCAGCTCGGCCAGGGAGGTGATATTGAGCTTTTGCATCAGCCGCGCCTTGTGGGTGCTGATGGTCTTGCTGCTCAACGCCAGTTGCTGGGCGATGTCATTGACGTTGGCGCCCTGGGCCAGGCGCTCGAACACTGAGAACTCCCGCTCAGACAGCAGCGAATGCAAGGGCCTTGAATCCGTCAGCCCGACCTCGAAGACCATGCGATCCGCCAGGTCCGGGTCGATGTAGCGCCCGCCGGCCGCGACCTTGCGAATCGCCATCAGCAGCAGCGCGGGATCGCTGTCCTTGGTGGCGTAGCCCGCCGCGCCCACCTTCAAGGCGCGGGCGGCCATTTGCGCCTCATCGTGCATCGACAGCACCAGGATCGCCGGCGGATTGCTCAGCGCCCGAATGCGCGCGATTGCTTCCAGGCCATTGACGCCAGGCATCGAGATGTCCAGCAACACCACCTCGCAAGGCACATGGCGCAAGGTCTCGAGCAACTGCTCGCCATTACTCGCCTCCCCCACCACCAGCAGGTCCTTGGCCAGGCCGATCAATTGCTTGATGCCTTCACGAACAATGGTGTGGTCTTCGGCTACCAGTACACGGATCACAAGGGCTTCCTCTTATCGTCATGCATCCAACGGCACCGTGACACTCAGGGTGGTGCCCTCGCCCAATTGACTGTCCAGGCTCAGTTGCCCGCCCATGATCAGCACCCGCTCGCGCATCCCCACCAGGCCAAACGACACCGGGCGCCCCTGGGCCTGGACGAAACCGACGCCATCGTCGCTGATGGTCAGGCGCAGGTCGGTGCCTTCCACCGCCAGGGTCAGTTCGACAGTATGCGCCTGGGCATGGCGCATCACATTGGTCAGCGCCTCTTGCAGGATACGGAACAGGCCGATGGCCTTGGCATCGCTCAAGGCCGGCAGGTTATCCGGCACTTGCACCAGGCAGGGAATCTGCGTGCGCGCTTCGAAACGCCGCGCCTGCCATTCGATGGCCGAGGCAATCCCGGCGTCGAGAATCGGCGGGCGCAGCGCCGTCGCCACGTCCCGCACCAACTGGAACAGTTGGGCGATCAGGCGCTTCATGCTGTTCAAGCGCTCGTGCAGGCCAGGATCCAGTTGCGCATAGGACAGCTCGCACATGGAGGTTTCCAGCTTGAGCACCGTGAGCATTTGCCCGAGTTCGTCGTGCACTTCCCGGGCGATGCGGGCCTTTTCTTCTTCGCGCACGGTTTCCAGGTGGGCGGACAACTCGCGCAGTTGCGCCTCACTTTGCATCAGGGCGGCCAGGGTGCGGCGCAGTTCGGTGACATCGTTCAGGTAGACAACCAGGTATTCAGCCTCGGCAAATCGCACAAAGCTCAAGGACACGTTGGCCGGCAGGATGCTGCCATCGGCGCGCAAACAATCGGTGGCGAAATTCTGCGGCCCCTCCTCGCTGGCCCGTGCGCGCTTCCACAAATTGAGCCAGCGGTCCATATCCAGGGTCGGGTCGAGGTCGACCAGCGGCCGTTCGATCAGTGCACCGGGCTCGTAACCCAGCATGCTCTCGGCCGCACGATTGGCGTAGCGCACGTGGCTGTCCCAGTTGACCCAGAGGATGCCGACGGTGCTCTGGTCGATGGAGAACTGCGTCAAGCGCAGCGCTTCGGCACCGGCGGCACGGGCCGCGCTTTCTTCGCGGGCGGCCAGCAGGCCATGCTCCAGCACACGTTGCTGGCGGCGCTGCCAGAACACCACGGCCAGGCTGGCGAGCAGCAACAGGCCGAGCAGCAGGCTGAGGTTCTGCCAGAGGCCTTTGGATTCGGATAAACGTGGGTATTTGGGTTGCAGCCAGCGACTGTGCAGTTGATCCAGGTCGCGGGCCGGGATCGCGCTCAGGGCACTTTCCATGATGCCGGCCAGTTCCGGCCAGTCCCGGCGCGTGGCAACCCGCAGCAATTGCGGCAGGCCGATGTCCCCGACCACCGCCAGCCCGCTGAACTCGACCTCTGCGGACAAGCGGCTTAATTGCGCTTCATCCACCACGGCATAACGCGCCTGCTGGCTGACCAACAGCTGCAAGGCCTGGCGCTCCATGGGCACGCCTTGCAGGTTGAGGCCGGGATAGGTACTGCGCAGGTAATCGGCCACGGCGCTGGGCATGCGCACGGCAACCCGGGATTGATCGTCGAGCTTCTCCAGCTCCACGGCACCACCGCCCTCGCGGATGCCGACAATGTGTTGAGGCACACGCATATACGGGTCGGTGAACTGCCACAGGCGCAAACCGGCCGGGGTTTGCTGCAGGCCAGGGGCAATGTCCACCTCGTCATCGCGTACGGCCGCCTCCAACTGCTCCTGATCAGGGAAGTTGCGCCAGGTCAGCTCGATGTTCAGCGCCTTGGCCAGCCACTGCATCAACTCGACATTCGCCCCGGACAAGCGCTGCAGGCGTCGGTCGTATTGCGCGTAAGGCGCCTGCAACACCACGCCCACCCGCAGCTCCGGGTGCCGGGCCAGCCATTCGCGCTGCGGCGCATTCAGCTGCGCCTGCGGTGTGGCGGGCGCGGGGGAAGCGTTTGCCATCAAGGCAAGGCACAAACAGCCGATAACCAGCAGACAGCGAAAACCCATGATCCACGTCTCACATCACTGACAAATACTGACCAACCCATTAGGCTGCTGGAATCACTTCTGGCCGGAAATCAACGATGTCCTATCGAAACCGTTCGGCACTGCCAGCATTGTGCCTGTCACTGCTGTTTACCAGTGCCTTTTCTGTGCAGGCTGAAGACGCACCGGCACCGGTGGCCGAAAAACCCGTCGAACGCCAACCCCTGCCCGAGCGTAGCCAGGAAGAGGCCGCCGCCCTGGAACGCAAAATCCCGCAGCAAGAGCAGCAACAGTTGCAGGCCGGCAGCGATTCCTTCCTTGCCCTGTGGAAACCCGCCAACAGCGCCGAACCCGAAGGCGTGGTGATTATCGTACCCGGCGCCGGCGAAAATGCTGACTGGCCACAAGCAATCGGCCCGTTACGACGTAAATTGCCGGATGCCAATTGGGGCAGCCTCAGCCTGTCGTTACCGGACGTGAGCATGGACACCCTGCCGCCGCGCGTCATGGAAGCGCCCAACGCCACCGTCGACACCAGCAGTAAAGACGCGAGCACCGCCGACAAGCCGATCGAACAAGCCGCCAGCGCCGAGGCGGAAGGCACCGACCCGGCGGTGGTCCCGGGCGCCGACGAGCAGGACAAGACCGACGCCTCGCGCATCTTTGCGCGTATCGATGCCGCCGTGGCTTTTGCCCAGACCCAGAGCGCACGCACGGTGGTGCTGGTGGGCCATGGCACCGGCGCCTGGTGGGCGGCGCGTTACCTGACTGAAAAACAACCCTCCCAGGTGCAGAAGCTCGTGATGGTTGCCGCCCAGACGCCTGCCGGGCGTCATCCGGATGTGCAGCAACTGGCGCCGGCGCTGAAGCTGCCGACGGCGGACGTCTTCTATCAAGACACCGCTCAAGCACGCAACAACGCCCTGGAACGCGCCCAGGCCGCGAAGCGCTTGAAGAATGACGGCTATAAGCAGGTGTCATTGAAGACCCTGCCCGGCAACAGCGCCGCCGAGCAGGAACAGTTGTATCGCCGGGTTCGCGGCTGGTTGAGCCCGCAGGCCAGCGCCGATTGAGGATAAGCACCGAACCAATGTGGGAGGGGGCTTGCTCCCGATAGGGGTGTGTCAGTCGACAGATAGGTAGCTGACCCACCCTAATCGTGGGCAAGCCCCCTCCCACATTGGAATGTGTTTATCCGTGAAAATAGTGACCTCTAACGAAAATCCCGGCGCTCGCGAATCAATGAATAGGCATTGTGCAATTCACGGGTGCGCTCGGTCGCCTCACGCACTTGCGCGGGGCTGGCACCACTGCCGGCCACCTTGTCCGGGTGATGACGGCTCAGCAAGCGGCGATAGGCACGCTTGATGACCGACGGCTCGGTGGTAGCGGTCACGCCGAGCAAGCGCAGCGCTTCCTGGTAGGTCGTGCCACGATTGACCAGCGGCTTGCGCTCAGGTGTGTAATCGGCCGCCAACGCCTGGAGCTGTTGCGGCGTCCAGCCCAACCACTTCCCCCACAGGTCGATCAAATCACGCTCGGCGGCGTCCGCCTTGCCGTCCGCCCAGACCATCCGCCAGCACGCCCGCAACACCCCTTCCGCCGCATGGGGCTGGGCCTTGAGCACACGCAGGTAGCGGCGTACACGGTCGGAACCGGATTTGCCGCGGTTGAACGCCGCAATCGCGCGGCGCTGGGCCGACTCGGTCATGTCCAGTGAGCGCATTTCCTGCCGCGCCTGCTGAATATGCCCGTCCACCACACGCCCGTTGCTTTTGGCCAGGCGCCCGAGCAACACAAACAATAACTCGTCATTGCGTAAAGCCGGACGCCCGCCCAAGCGCTCGCGCAACTGTGCCCAACTGTGCAGTTGCAGGCGGCGATCCAGCGCCTGCCCCAACAGCGCCCCCAACAAGGCCCCCGGAATACTGGCAATGGCAAAGCCAGCCCCGGCGCCGATCAGCGTCCCTGGCCACAACATGCTACTGCCCCGCTGTCAGCAGGGTTTCGACGTGCGCCAGGCGCTCCAGCGTGCCGACATCAATCCAGCGTCCCGCCATGTGTTCCCCCGTTACCAAACCTTTCGCCATGGCCGCACGCAGCAGCGGCGCCAGCTTGAAGGCACCGGCGCTGCAACCCTCGAACAGCCGGGGGTCGAGCACTGAAATGCCACTGAAGGTCAGGTTATCGGCACCGGGCGCCGCATCATGAAGCAAGCCCTGATCAAGGTAGAAATCACCGCCCGAGGGGTGATGTGCCGGGTTGTCGACCATCACCAGATGAGCCAGGCCCTTGAGCGGCTGCTTGAGGCGGGTGAAGTCGTAGTCGGTCCAGATATCGCCATTGACCACCAGGAACGGCTCATCCCCCAGCAACGGCAGCGCCTGGAAAATCCCGCCGCCGGTTTCCAGCGGTTCGCCCTCCGGGGAGTAGCGGATACGCAAGCCGAACTGCGCGCCATCCCCCAGGTAGCGCTCGATCTGCTGGCCGAGCCAGGCATGGTTGATCACCACATCGGTAAAGCCGGCCTTGGCCAGCGCCTCCAGGTGGTACTCGATCAGGCGCTTGCCGCCGGCCTGCACCAGCGGCTTGGGGGTGTGCAAGGTGAGCGGACGCATCCGCTCGCCTTTACCGGCGGCCAGGATCATGGCCTTCATAGGCTGACCTCTGCAGGTTGGCGCAGGCTGGTCAGTAACTCAGCCAGCTCGCTCAACTCCGGACGATCGGCCAGCACCGCTTCTATATAAGCAAAGAAGCGCGGTACATCGGCCAGGTAGCGTGGCTTGCCGTCGCGATGGCAAATGCGCGCAAAGATGCCGATGACCTTGAGATGGCGCTGCACGCCCATGAGATCGCTGGCGCGCAGGAAGTCTTCGAAATCCGGCTGTACCGGAATGCCGACCTGGGCCGCACGCTCCCAATAGCCGCGTTGCCATTCGCGCACGCGGGCCTGGGGCCAACTGAGGAAGGCATCCTTGAACAGGCAGGTGATGTCGTAGGTGACCGGACCATACACCGCATCCTGGAAATCCAGCACGCCAGGGTTCGGCTCGCTGATCATCAGGTTGCGTGGCATATAGTCGCGGTGCACCAGCACTTTGGGTTGCGCCAGGGCACTGTCGATCAGGTGATCGCTGACACGCTGCCAAAGTGCCTGCTGCCGAGTATCCAACTCGATACCCAAGTGTCGGCGCACGTACCATTCGGGAAACAATTCGAGTTCACGGCGCAGCAAGGCGACGTCATAGCTGGGCAGTGGTGCGTCCATCGGCAACTGCTGAAAAGCCAGCAAGGCGTCGATGGCATCGGCAAACAATTGATCGGCGTTTTCGTCGGTTATCACGTCCAGGTAGGTTTTTCTGCCCAGGTCATTGAGCAAAAGAAAGCCTCGCGGCAAGTCCTGTGCATAAATTTTCGGAACATTTATTCCCGAAGTGGAGAGCAAATACGCGGTATCGACGAAAGGTTTGCAGTTTTCCTGGGGAGGCGGAGCGTCCATTACCACGAACGTACGACCGCCGCCGTCCCAACGGAAATAGCGCCTGAAACTCGCGTCGCTGCTGGCCGCGGTCAATGTGGCCGGGGGTACGGCACCCCAGCCTTGAGCGTTGAAAAGGATCGGCAACTGCTCATCCAGCCAGACTTCCAGCTGTTGTAAACGTAGATCTTGCTCGGGCATTACAAGGGTCTCCGACGGCGCTAGCCGTCAAGCGGGGCATGCTTTATTATCACGCATCTTTTTCAGACCATCGAGAGGCGTGCGGCCCAAACCGCGGGCAGATGGCACGCAGGAAGCCCGGACTAATAAGATGGCATTGAAATCCCCCGCGTTTCGTAGAAAATTTCCGTTGCTGGTAACCGGCAGTCTGCTGGTCATGCAACCCTTCGCCACCTCATTCGTGGTCGCCGCGGAACAGTATGACTGCTCAGTCTCTGCTTCGGGTGCCTGGGACTGCGCGCCCAAGACCGCCGCAGCCCCCTTGCCACCGCGCCCAGTGCATGACGGTGCAGCCGTCAGCTCGGCCAACAGCACGGCGCAGGCCGACGCTGGCGGCAGTGCCGAAGCCGAGCCGAAGACCGCACTGGTCACCGAGTCCAAGGGCCGTGGCCTGCGTTCGCGCAGCGCCGACTACAGCCACTTGGACTGGGTGCCTCGTGAAAAGTTGACCGCAGCCCAGCTGGCGGAAACCGGTCCTTACTGCGGCGGTGCGTACATCGAGCCAACGCGTCCTGGCATGAACGACAAGACGAACAAGAGCGATGCGCCCACTTTCATCGGTGCCAAGGCCTCTCGTTACGAGCAGGAACAACAAGTCGCAACCCTGGCCGGTGACGTCGTCATGCGCCAGGGCAGCATGCAGCTGGAGTCGGAAGAAGCCAGCCTGTACCAGGCCGAGAACCGTGGTGAGCTGAACGGTAACGTGCGACTGCGCGACAACGGTGCATTGATCGTCGGCGACCATGCCCAGGTTCAACTGGACACCGGCGCGGCGCAGATCGACAACGCCGAATACGTGCTGCACAAGTCGCGTATCCGCGGTAACGCGCTGTACGCCAAGCGCGCCGAAAACGCGATCATCCGTCTCAAGGACGGTACGTACACCACGTGCGAGCCGGACAGCAACGCCTGGCAGCTCAGGGGCAACAACATCACGTTGAACCCGGCCACCGGTTTCGGTACGGCCACCAACGCGACGTTGCGGATCAAGAACATTCCGATCCTGTACACCCCTTACATCTACTTCCCGATCGACGACCGTCGTCAGTCCGGCTTCCTGCCACCGAGCTTCAGCACCGGCGGCGAAACCGGCTTCACCCTGGTCACGCCGTACTACTTCAACCTGGCACCAAACTACGATGCCACGTTGTACCCGCAATACATGACCAAGCGCGGCATGATGATGGAAGGCGAATTCCGCTACCTCACCAAGTCCAGCGAAGGCCAGTTTGGCGGCGCGTACCTGAACGACGACAACGACGAACGCACGAAGCAGACCGACTACGAAAAAACCCGCTACATGCTCAATTGGCAGCACAAGGGCGGGCTGGATTCGCGTGTACTGACCCAGGTCGACTACACCAAGATCAGCGACCCCTACTACTTCCAGGACCTCAAGTCCTATCAGGAAGGTGTCGAGAGTCGGGACTTCGTCAACCAGCAGGGCTCGGTGGCCTATCGCGGCGACTCGTTCCAGGCGCGCTTGAATGTCCAGGCTTATCAGCTGGCGACGATTTCCCAAACCACACCTTATGACCGCCTGCCGCAGATCACTTTAAATGGGCAGTTGCCGTTCCGCCCAGGTGGATTGAAGTTTACCTACGATACCGAAGCAGTTCGGTTTGAACGAAGCCTGGAAACCGGCAACTTCATCAATGAAGATGGTGGTACCGAGCGCCGCCTGGACACCTACGTAACCGGCCTGACCCGTGCAAACGGTACTCGCCTGAACGTAGCACCCGCCGTCGAATACCCGATGAACTGGACCTACGGTTTTGTGACGCCGAAGCTCAAGTACGTCTACACCAAGTACGATCTCGACCTGGACAACAAGGGCAAGAACGACATCATCGCTGCACAGACAGCAGCAGCGAATGCCGGCACCCAGTACGCAGGCGGCTCCTTCAAGAGCTCCCAGGACCGTGCGATTCCGGTGGCCAGCCTCGACAGCGGACTGTATTTCGACCGCGATACCAACTGGTTCGGCACAAACTATCGCCAGACCCTTGAGCCGCGCGCGTTCTACCTGTACGTGCCGAACAAGGACCAGTCCGATATCCCGATCTTCGACAGCAGCGAGTATGCGTTCAGCTACGCGTCCTTGTTCCGCGACAACCGCTTCAGCGGTACGGACCGTATCGGCGACGAAAACAAGCTGTCCCTTGGCTTGACCAGCCGCTGGATCGAAGAAAACGGCTTCGAGCGTCAGCGCGTATCCGTGGGCCAGGCGCTGTACTTCAAGGATCGTGAAGTTCAATTGCCGGGCATCCTCGCCGCCGACCGTGCCGATTCGCAGTCCGACGTATCCCCGGTTGCCCTGGACTACGAGTTCCGCTTCAACCGTGACTGGCGCGCCACTGCCGGTTACAACTGGGACACCGAGGAGCACAGCCCTCGCTCCGGCAGTGCGATGCTTCACTACCAGCCGGAGAACGACCCGAACAAGATCATCAACGTCGGTTATCGCTATCGTAACGACCAGGTCGTCTACAACCAGCTGACCGGCAAATGGCAGTTCGGTGGCGACTACGGCACCCCGGGTTCGGCGAACTACGTGAAGGATTACTACAAAATCCAACAACACGATTTCTCGATGATGTGGCCGATCATTCCCCAGTGGAACCTGATCACCCGCTGGCAGTATGACTACGCTCGCAACCGTACCCTGGAAGCCTTCGGTGGTTTCGAGTACGACAACTGCTGCTGGAAACTGCGCGTCATCAACCGTTACTGGGTTTCCAACGACGAATACAGCCAGATCGCCCCGCTTAACGAAAAGGGTGACCACGGGCTCTTCCTGCAGATCGTCCTCAAAGGACTCGGCGGCCTGACCGGCGCCAAGGTAGAGAGCTTCCTCGACAAAGGCATTGAAGGTTATCGTGAACGTGAAGACCAAGCTTTCTGATTGTCTGCGCCCGCTAGTGCTGGGCGCGCTGTTCCTGGGCACCGTATCGGCTCACGCTGCGGTTCAGCAACTGGATAAAGTAGTGGCCATCGTCGATAACGACGTGATCATGCAAAGCCAACTGGACCAGCGCGTCAAGGAAGTGCAGCAAACCATCGCCAAGCGTGGCGGTGGCGTGCCACCTACCAGCGTGCTGGACCAGCAGGTACTGGAACGCCTGATCGTCGAAAACCTGCAACTGCAGATCGGCGAGCGTTCCGGCATCCGTATCTCGGACGAAGAACTGAACCAGGCGGTCGGCACCATCGCTCAGCGCAACAACATGAGCATTGATCAATTCCGCGCGGCCCTGGCCCACGACGGTCTTTCGTATGAAGACGCCCGTGACCAGATCCGCCGCGAAATGATCATCAGCCGTGTGCGCCAGCGTCGCGTTGCCGAGCGGGTCCAGGTATCCGAGCAGGAAGTGAAGAACTTCCTGGCCTCGGACCTGGGCAAGATGCAGCTTTCCGAAGAACTGCACCTGGCTAATATCCTGATCCCGACCCCGGACAGTGCCAACTCCGAGCAACTGAATGCGGCAGCGGCGAAAACCCAGGCTATCTATGATCGCCTGAAAGCCGGTGCTGACTTTGCCCAGATGGCCATTGCCCAGTCCGGCAGCGACAACGCCCTTGAAGGTGGTGATATGGGCTGGCGTAAAGCGGCTCAACTGCCACCTCCGTTCGACCGTGAACTGAGCGCCATGGAAGTGGGTGGCATCACCCAGCCAGCCCGTACCCCAGGCGGCTTCATTATCCTGAAGTTGCTGGAACGTCGCGGTGGCGAGACCTCGCTGAAAGACGAAGTGCATGTTCGTCATATCCTGGTCAAACCAAGTGAAATCCGCACCGAAGCCCAAACCAAGGAACTGGCCCAGAAGATCTATGACCGCATCGAAAGCGGTGAAGACTTCGCCACCCTGGCCAAGAGCTTCTCGGAAGACCCGGGCTCCGCCCTCAACGGCGGCGACCTGAACTGGATCGACCCCAAAGCCCTGGTGCCCGAGTTCCAGCAGGTAATGGCCGATACTCCGCAAGGCGTACTGTCCAAGCCGTTCAAGACCCAATATGGCTGGCATGTACTGGAAGTCCTTGGTCGTCGCGCCACCGACAACACCAGCCAGGCCCGCGAGCAGCAGGCGCTGAACGTACTGCGTAACCGCAAATACGACGAAGAGCTGCAAACCTGGCTGCGTCAGATCCGTGACGAAGCCTACGTGGAAAACAAGCTGCCAGGCGCCGAGCAAACAGGCACCGACCAGGCAGCTCCGTGAAACCCCAGCGTTTCGCCGTGACACCCGGCGAGCCGGCCGGCATTGGTCCAGACCTGTGCCTGCTGCTCGCCTCGCACCCCCAGCCGCACCCCCTGATTGCCATTACCAGCCGCGACCTGCTCCTTGAGCGGGCCGCGCAGCTGGGTGTGGTCGTCAATCTGCTGGACGTGGCACCGGGCAACTGGCCCGACCTGCCGGCGCCCGCCGGCAGCTTGTATGTGTGGAACACCCCGCTGCAAGCCAGGGTCGTTGCCGGGCAACTCGACAAGGCCAACGCGGCGTTCGTCCTGGAAACCCTGACCCGCGCGGGGCAAGGCTGCATCGACGGCGACTTCGCCGGCATGATCACCGCGCCGGTCCACAAGGGCGTGATCAACGAATCGGGGATTGCGTTTTCCGGCCACACCGAGTTCCTGGCCGAGCTGACCAACACCGCTCAAGTCGTCATGATGCTGGCCACACGCGGCCTGCGGGTCGCCCTGGTGACCACGCACCTGCCATTGCGCGACATTGCCGACGCCATCACCGCCGAGCGCGTGGAACGCGTTACGCGCATCCTGCATGCCGACCTGCAACAGAAATTCGGCATCGCCCAACCGCGCATCCTGGTCTGCGGGCTCAACCCCCACGCCGGCGAAGGCGGCCACTTGGGCCATGAAGAAATCGACATCATCGAACCAACCCTGGAGCGTCTGCGCCAAGAAGGCATGGACCTGCGTGGCCCACTGCCAGCAGACACTCTGTTTACCCCCAAATATCTGGAGCACTGCGACGCAGTGCTGGCGATGTACCATGACCAGGGGCTGCCCGTGCTGAAGTACAAAGGCTTCGGCGCCGCAGTCAACGTGACACTGGGCCTGCCGATCATCCGCACCTCCGTCGACCATGGCACCGCCCTGGACCTGGCAGGCAGCGGAAAGATCGATACCGGCAGCCTGCACGTGGCCCTGGAAACCGCCTATCAGATGGCCGAGACCCGTATATGACCGAGCATTACCAACACCGGGCGCGCAAGCGCTTCGGGCAAAACTTCCTGCACGACGCTGGCGTGATCGACCGTATCCTGCGCTCCATCCATGCCAAGCCAGAAGACCGCCTGCTGGAAATCGGCCCGGGCCAGGGCGCACTGACCCAAGGCTTGCTCGCCAGTGGCGGCCAACTGGACGTGGTGGAACTGGACAAGGACCTGATCCCGATCCTCAACCAGCAGTTCGCCGGCAAGCCCAACTTCAACCTGCATCAGGGCGATGCATTGAAGTTCGACTTCAATACCCTCAACGCCGCGCCTAATAGCCTGCGTGTGGTGGGTAACCTGCCGTACAACATCTCCACACCGCTGATTTTCCACCTGCTGAACAACGCCGGGATCATCCGCGACATGCACTTCATGCTGCAAAAAGAAGTGGTGGAACGCCTGGCTGCCGGCCCTGGTGGTGGTGATTGGGGCCGATTGTCGATCATGGTTCAGTACCACTGCCGCGTCGAACACCTGTTCAATGTCGGCCCGGGTGCGTTCAACCCACCACCGAAGGTCGACTCGGCCATCGTGCGCCTGGTGCCTCACGCCGTGCTGCCACACCCGGCCAAGGATCACAAATTGCTGGAACGCGTGGTGCGTGAGGCGTTCAACCAGCGCCGCAAGACCCTGCGCAACACACTCAAGGCCCTGCTGAGCAACGCCGAGATCGAAGCAGCCGGCGTCGACGGCAGCCTGCGCCCCGAGCAACTGGACCTGGCCGCGTTCGTGCGCCTGGCCGACCAGCTTGCCATCCAGCCTGCGCCAGTCGCCGACTGAAACACCCAGGCATGGCCAGACACATGTCTGGCCTAGTGCCCACCTCTTGGCCTAGACTGATCCGCATCTGCTGTCCTCCGCTTTTGCTTTTAAGGCCTCTTGCATGTCCGATCCTCGCTACCAGATCGACGTCAGCGTCGTCACCCGCTTCCTCGCGGACCAATCGCAACCTGAACAGAACCGCTTCGCCTTTGCCTACACCATCACGGTGAAAAACAACGGCCAGGTGCCGGCCAAGCTGCTGTCACGCCACTGGGTGATCACCGACGGTGACGGTCAGGTCGAGGAAGTTCGCGGCGCAGGCGTTGTCGGCCAACAACCGTTGATCGACATTGGCGCCAGCCACACTTACAGCAGCGGCACGGTAATGACTTCCAAGGTCGGCACCATGCAAGGCTCGTATCAGATGAAAGCCACTGATGGCAAACTGTTCGACGCCATCATCAAGCCTTTCCGCCTCGCCGTACCAGGCGCCCTGCACTGATGGCAACGTACGCGGTCGGCGACCTGCAAGGCTGTCTGGAGCCCCTCAAGTGCCTGCTTGAACGGGTGGCCTTCGATCCGGCGAACGATCGCCTGTGGCTGGTCGGCGACCTGGTCAATCGCGGCCCCGAGTCCCTGGAGACGCTCCGTTACCTGTATAGCCTGAGGGACTCCCTGGTGTGCGTACTGGGCAACCATGACCTGCACCTGCTGGCCGCCGGCAATAACATCGAGCGTCTGAAAAAGGGCGATACCCTGCGCGAAATCCTCGAAGCGCCAGATCGCGCGCCACTGCTTGACTGGCTGCGTCGGCAAAAGATCATGCATTACGACGAAAGCCGCAATATGGCCTTGGTCCATGCCGGTATCCCGCCGCAGTGGACGCTGAAAAAAGCCCTCAAGTGCGCCGCCGAAGTCGAAAACGCCCTGGCCGATGACAGCCTGTACACCGCCTACCTCGACGGCATGTATGGCAACGAGCCAGTGAAGTGGGACAACGACCTCACTGGCGTCGCCCGCCTGCGGGTGATTACCAACTATTTCACACGCATGCGCTTCTGCACCGCCGAGGGCAAGCTGGACCTCAAGAGCAAGGAAGGCGCCGACACGGCACTGCCCGGCTACAAACCATGGTTTGCCCACAAGGAACGCAAGACCCGCGACACCAGGATCATCTTTGGTCACTGGGCAGCCCTTGAAGGCAAGTGCGAGGAACCTGGCGTGTTTGCCCTCGACACCGGCTGCGTATGGGGCGGCGCCATGACCCTGATGAACATCGACACCGGCGAGCGTCACGGCTGCCAGTGCCCACCCACTCTTCCCGTTACCCTGCCGGCTGCAGCCAGGCCATAGGAGCCCGCCATGAGCGAATTCAAACGTATCCCTCCCGAACAAGCCCAGGCCCTGCGCGAGCAAGGTGCAGTGGTGGTCGATATCCGCGACCAGCCTACTTACGCCGCCGCCCATATCGCTGGCGCCCAGCATCTGGACAACGTCAACATCGCCGACTTCATTCGTGCCGCCGACCTTGATGCACCGCTGATCGTGGCCTGCTACCACGGTAATTCCAGCCAGAGCGCAGCCGCCTACCTGGTCAGCCAGGGCTTCTCCGACGTCTACAGCCTGGACGGCGGCTTTGAGCTGTGGCGTACGACGTATCCTGCAGAAATTGCCTCCGGCGATTCGCAATAATTTTTTTCACACCCCGCTACCCCGCGTGATGCTTGGGCTCGCGCCGTTTCTGACGAACGGCGCAACCAAACTAATTGCGCATCGCGCCTTGCCCTCTCAGATTCCGAACTATCCTTAAGCGCAGGCCATCCGAATCAGGGGAGAGCCGGTACACCGGCGTACGGGTCATCGGTAGCGTTTCAGGGTGTTCTGGGGGGAAAACAGCCATTGGCGTTCGTCAATGACTGCCAGCATCGACTGATAGATCCGGCGTCGGCTCCACGTATCGAGCGAGGTGACGACGTCATGAGTATTTTCAGCCACTTCCAACAACGCTTCGCGTCCACACAGCAGGAAGAACTCACGCTGCAAGAGTATCTCGAGCTGTGCAAGCAGGACCGCAGCACCTACGCATCTGCCGCCGAACGCCTATTGTTGGCGATTGGCGAGCCGGAGCTGGTGGAAACCGCCAATAATTCGCGCCTGTCGCGAATATTTTCCAACAAGGTGATCCGCCGCTATCCGGCCTTTGAAGACTTCCATGGGATGGAAGAATGCATCGACCAGATCGTCTCCTACTTCCGCCACGCCGCCCAAGGCCTGGAAGAGAAGAAACAGATCCTCTACCTGCTCGGCCCCGTGGGCGGTGGTAAATCGTCCCTGGCCGAAAAACTCAAGCAACTGATCGAGAAGGTGCCCTTCTACGCCATCAAGGGCTCACCGGTCTTCGAGTCGCCCCTGGGCCTGTTCAACGCCACGGAAGATGGCGCGATCCTCGAAGAAGACTTCGGCATCCCACGACGCTACCTCAACACCATCATGTCGCCCTGGGCCACCAAGCGCCTGGCCGAGTTCGGCGGCGATATCAGCCAGTTCCGCGTGGTAAAACTCTACCCGTCGATCCTCAACCAGATCGGCGTGGCCAAGACCGAACCGGGCGATGAGAACAACCAGGACATTTCGGCGCTGGTGGGCAAGGTCGATATCCGCAAACTGGAGGAATTCCCGCAGAACGACGCCGACGCCTACAGCTACTCGGGCGCCCTGTGCCGGGCCAACCAGGGCCTGATGGAATTCGTGGAAATGTTCAAGGCGCCGATCAAGGTGCTGCACCCACTCCTCACCGCCACCCAGGAAGGCAACTACAACAGTACCGAAGGCCTGGGCGCGATTCCGTTCACCGGGATCCTGCTGGCCCACTCCAACGAATCGGAATGGCACACCTTCCGCAACAACAAGAACAATGAAGCCTTCATCGACCGGATCTACATCGTCAAAGTGCCGTACTGCCTGCGGGTCAGCGATGAAATCAAGATCTACGACAAGCTGCTGTTCAACAGCTCGCTGGCCAAAGCCCACTGCGCACCCGACACCCTGAAAATGCTCGCCCAGTTCACTGTGCTGTCGCGTCTCAAGGAGCCGGAAAACTCGAATATCTATTCGAAGATGCGCGTGTACGACGGCGAGAACCTCAAGGACACCGATCCCAAGGCCAAGTCGATCCAGGAATATCGCGACACAGCGGGCGTGGATGAAGGCATGAACGGCCTGTCGACGCGCTTTGCGTTCAAGATCCTGTCCAAGGTCTTCAACTTCGACCCCCATGAGATCGCCGCCAACCCGGTGCACCTGCTGTATGTGCTGGAGCAGCAGATCGAACAGGAACAATTCCAGGCCGAAACCCGCGAACGCTACCTGCGCTTCCTCAAGGAATACCTCGCGCCGCGCTACATCGAGTTTATCGGCAAGGAAATCCAGACCGCGTACCTGGAGTCCTACAGCGAGTACGGCCAGAACATCTTCGACCGCTACGTGCTGTATGCGGACTTCTGGATCCAGGACCAGGAATACCGCGACCCGGAAACCGGCGAAATCCTCAACCGCGTAGCCCTCAACGAAGAATTGGAAAAGATCGAAAAACCCGCCGGCATCAGCAATCCGAAGGATTTCCGCAACGAAATCGTCAACTTCGTACTGCGTGCCCGCGCCAACAACAACGGCAAGAACCCTACCTGGCTCAGCTACGAGAAGCTGCGGGTGGTCATCGAGAAGAAAATGTTCTCCAACACCGAGGATCTGCTGCCGGTCATCAGCTTCAATGCCAAGGCCAGCAAGGAGGACCAGCAAAAACACAACGACTTCGTCACACGAATGGTCGAGCGCGGCTACACCGACAAACAGGTACGACTGCTCTCCGAGTGGTACCTGCGGGTACGCAAATCGCAGTAAGGCAGCGATGGGCGTCCACTGCCAGGTCATGGGCCTGGCAGTGGACCGCTTGTCTCTAAGCTTCCAGCTCGCCGCTTGAAGCTTGTAACGTGAAGCTGCCCGGAGGGCTCCTCATGAGCTATGTGATCGACCGACGCCTTAATGGCAAGAACAAGAGCACGGTAAACCGCCAGCGTTTCCTGCGGCGTTACCGTGACCACATCAAAAAGGCCGTTGAAGAGGCCGTCAGCCGCCGTTCCATTACAGACATGGAGCATGGCGAACAAATCAGCATTCCCGGACGCGACATCGACGAACCGGTGCTGCACCACGGCCGGGGCGGCAAGCAGACCGTCGTGCACCCCGGCAATAAAGAGTTCACCACCGGCGAGCATATCCAGCGCCCGCAGGGCGGTGGCGGTGGCAAAGGCCCGGGCAAGGCCGGTAACTCCGGCGAAGGCATGGACGAGTTCGTGTTCCAGATCACCCAGGAAGAATTCCTCGAGTTCATGTTCGAAGACCTGGAACTGCCCAATCTGGTGAAGCGTAACCTGACCGGCACCGATACCTTCAAGACCGTACGCGCCGGGATCAGCAACGAAGGCAACCCCTCTCGAATCAACATCATCCGCACGCTGCGCTCAGCCCATGCGAGGCGTATCGCCCTCTCGGGCAGCAGTCGTGCCAAATTGAGGACGGCAAAGGAAGAGTTGGCGCGTTTAAAGCGCGAAGAGCCAGACAACTTCGGCGATATCCAGGAAATCGAGGCGGAAATAGAGAAACTCAGCGCGCGTATCCACCGCGTGCCGTTCCTCGATACCTTTGACCTCAAGTACAACCTGCTGGTCAAGCAGCCCAATCCCAGCTCAAAAGCCGTGATGTTTTGCCTAATGGACGTGTCAGGCTCGATGACCCAGGCGACCAAGGACATCGCCAAGCGTTTCTTTATCCTGCTGTACCTGTTCCTGAAGCGGAACTACGACAAGATCGACGTGGTGTTCATCCGCCATCACACCAGCGCACGGGAAGTGGATGAGGAGGAGTTCTTCTACTCGAGGGAAACCGGCGGCACCATCGTGTCCAGCGCCTTGAAGCTGATGCAGGAGATCATGGCCGAGCGCTACCCGGCCAACGAGTGGAATATCTACGCGGCCCAGGCCTCCGACGGCGACAACTGGAACGACGATTCGCCGATCTGCCGCGACATCCTGATCAACCACATCATGCCGTTTGTGCAGTACTACACTTACGTCGAAATCACCCCCCGTGAGCACCAGGCCCTGTGGTTTGAATACGAGCGCATCGGCGAAGCCTTTGCCGACACGTTCGCACAACAGCAACTGGTCTCGGCCGGCGATATCTATCCGGTCTTCCGTGAACTCTTCCAGCGCAGGTTAGTGACATGACCGCCAAAAAAGAGACTAAGCGCCAACCCATTTCCACCGGCTCCGAGTGGACCTTTGAACTGATCCAGGCCTATGACCGGGAAATCAGCCGCATCGCGGCGGGTTATGCCCTGGACACCTACCCCAACCAGATCGAAGTGATCACGGCCGAGCAGATGATGGACGCCTATGCTTCCGTCGGCATGCCCCTGGGTTACCACCACTGGTCTTACGGCAAACATTTCCTCAGTACCGAAAAGTCGTACACCCGGGGCCAGATGGGCCTGGCCTACGAAATCGTGATCAACTCCGACCCATGCATCGCCTACCTGATGGAAGAAAACACCATCTGCATGCAGGCGCTGGTGGTGGCCCATGCCTGCTATGGGCACAACAGCTTCTTCAAGGGCAACTACCTGTTCCGCACCTGGACCGACGCCAGCTCGATCATCGATTACCTGGTGTTCGCCAAGCAGTACATCATGCAGTGCGAGGAGCGCCACGGTATCGACGCCGTGGAAGACTTGCTCGACTCCTGCCATGCCCTGATGAACTATGGCGTCGACCGCTACAAGCGCCCATACCCTATTTCTGCCGAGGAAGAGCGCCTGCGCCAGAAGGAGCGCGAGGAGCACCTGCAGAAGCAGATCAACGACCTGTGGCGCACCATTCCCAAACGCGCCGGCAAGAACAGCGACAAGGACAATGCGCGCTTCCCCGCCGAACCCCAGGAAAACATTCTTTACTTCCTGGAAAAGCACGCACCGCTGCTGGAACCGTGGCAACGGGAAATCGTGCGTATCGTACGCAAGATCGCCCAGTACTTTTACCCACAGCGCCAGACCCAGGTGATGAACGAAGGTTGGGCGACGTTCTGGCACTACACGCTCATGAACGACCTGTACGACGAAGGCCTGGTCACCGACGGCTTCATGATGGAGTTCCTGACGTCCCACACCAGCGTGGTGTTCCAACCCGGCTTCGACAGCCCGTATTACAGCGGGATCAACCCTTACGCGCTGGGTTTTGCCATGTACCGCGATATTCGGCGCATGTGCGAACACCCCACCGATGAAGACCGCCGCTGGTTCCCGGAAATCGCCGGCAGTGACTGGCTGTCGACGATCAAGTTCGCCATGAGCAGCTTCAAGGATGAGAGCTTTATCCTGCAGTACCTGTCACCCCAGGTGATCCGCGACCTCAAACTGTTCAGCATCCTGGATGATGACCTCAAGGACGACCTGGTGGTGCCGGCCATCCACGATGAGCCCGGCTACCGCACCATCCGTGAAACCCTGGCGGCGCAATACAACCTGGGCAACCGTGAACCCAACGTGCAGATCTACAGTATCGATGTGCGCGGCGACCGCTCGCTGACCCTGCGCCACCAGCAGCACGACCGCAAACCCCTGGGCGAATCCACCGAGGAAGTGCTCAAGCACCTGCATCGGCTTTGGGGCTTCGACATCCACCTGGAAACCCTGCAAGGCGACCAAGTGATGAAGACCCACCATGTACCACCGCGCAACGATCACAATGACAACGACTACGGCCGCCTGGACCTGGCCGTCGTTCATCTCTGAAACAGCAAAGCCTCCATTGGCCAGGCACAGGCGGTATCCTGTGCCGCTAATGGAGGCTTTTTCATGAAAATCTACAAAGTCGGCGGCGCCGTGCGTGACCGCCTGCTGGGCATCAAGGTCACCGATGTCGACCGCGTGGTCGTCGGCGCGAGCACCGAAGAAATGCTCACCAAGGGTTTCAAGCCAGTGGGTTCGGACTTCCCGGTGTTCCTGGACCCGAAAAACGGCGATGAGTACGCCCTGGCCCGCACCGAGCGCAAGAGTGGTCGGGGTTACAGTGGTTTTGTGTTTCACGCCAGCCCCGAGGTGACGCTGGAAGAAGACCTGATCCGTCGCGACCTGACCATCAACGCCATGGCCGAAGACGACGACGGTAACCTGACTGATCCGTATCACGGCCAGCGCGACCTTGAGTCCCGCATACTTCGTCACGTTTCCCCTGCATTCGCCGAAGATCCCCTCCGAGTTCTTCGTGTCGCCCGTTTTGCCGCGCGCTATGCACACCTGGGTTTTACGGTAGCACCGGAGACGCTGGAGCTGATGCGTCAACTCAGCGAGTCCGGCGAATTGGAAGCCCTGACGCCGGAGCGCAGTTGGAAAGAAATCTCTCGGGCGTTGATGGAAGATCAGCCCCAGGTGTTTATCCAGGTACTTCGGGACTGTAATGCGCTGAAGATCTTGATGCCGGAAGTGGATGCACTCTTTGGCGTGCCACAACCCGAAGCCCATCACCCCGAGATAGATACTGGCGTGCACACCTTGAGCGTGCTGGAACAAGCTGCGTTGCACAAACAGCCCCTGACCGTACGCTGGGCCTGCCTGCTGCATGACCTGGGCAAGGGCCTGACGCCTGTGGATAAGTTACCGCAGCACATTGCTCATGAGCATCGAGGCTTGAAGCTCATCACGCTCGTCAATGAACGCTTCAAAGTGCCGAGGGACTGCCAGGAATTGGCGCTGCTGGTGGGCCAATATCACACCCATGGTCATCGTGCGCAGGAGCTGAAAGCCTCGACGCTGCTGGAGTTGCTGCAAAGTTTTGACGTATACCGCAGGCCACAGCGCTTTGAGGAGTTTGTGGTCGCCTGCGAAATGGATGCCCGAGGCCGCAAGGGACTGGAGCAAAGAAGTTATCCACAGGCGGATTACTTACGCGGCGCGGCGAAAGCAGCGCGCGAGGTTGCCGTGGCGCCACTGCTTGAGCAGGGATTCAAGGGGCCGGAGTTGGGCGAGGCGCTCAAGCGTGAACGACTCAGGGCACTCAAAGCCTACAAGGAACTACACAAACCCTTGTAGGAGCGAGTCCGGGGTGAGTTGCTGGCCCTGCCATTCAAACCCGACAGGCGCCAGCACCTGATCAATCTGAGCGTCACGCCACAACGCAGCCATCGTCTTGCCCGCTTCAGGGTGCACCCGGTCCGGCGCCATCATCGACAACGGCCACAGCACAAAGGCATTTTTCAGGATCTCCGCCCGCGGCAGGATCAAACCATCGAAGTCACCCACCAACTCGCCGTACAGCAGCACGTCGATATCCAGCGGCAGGCCTTTGCGATCCGGCGCATAGCGGCCATTGTCAGCCTCGATGGATTTCAACCGACGATCCAACTCCATCAATGACAGGTCGGTATAGGCCGACACCACCAGATTGAAGAATGGCCCGCTTTTGATGCCCACCGGCTGGCTCTCGAACACCGCCGAGCAGCGCATATCCGTCAGGAAACTCGCCAACGCGTCGAGCCCGGCGCGCAGGTGGGGCTCGCGCTCGATATTACTACCGAGGCCAAGGTAAACCTGAGTCAGCGACATCCGCGCTCAATCTCCACGCCTACACCCTTGGCAGCCGGCACTGCGCCGGGTTTGGTCAGCTTGAGGTGCAGCCAGGGAATCTGGAACTCGCTCATCAGCACTTCGGCCAGGCGTTCGGCAAAGGTCTCGACCAGCTGGTACTGGGACTGCTCGGCAAAGGCCTGGATCCGCGCGGACACGCTGGCGTAATCCAGCGCCAGGGCCAGGTCGTCGCCAGCCGCAGCCGGGCGGTTATCCCAAGCGAAGCTCAGGTCCAGGCGCAGACATTGACGGATCCCGCGCTCCCAGTCGTAGGCCCCGATCACGGTGTCGACTTCCAGGCCTTCGATAAACACTCTGTCCAAGCTCTTCTCCGCAGCACGACAAGGGCGCGATGCCCCGTTAGAATCAGGGCGTCCTCGCCCGGAATAGTTAGCATGTTTTGGTCACTGGCGATTCTCGCCTACCTGCTCGGCTCGCTCTCCTTCGCCATTTTGCTCAGCCGCCTGACGGGAAATCCCGACCCGCGAATGAGTGGTTCAGGCAATGCCGGCGCCACCAATATGTTGCGCCTGGCCGGCAAGAAGCTCGCCGTACTGACGCTGCTGGGCGACTTATGCAAGGGCCTGTTGCCCGTACTGATCGCCAACCTCGCCGGCCTGACCCTGCAACAGCAGGCCTGGGTGGGCGTGTGCGCCGTCCTCGGCCATCTGTTTCCCCTGTACTTCCGTTTTCGCGGCGGTAAAGGTGTCGCCACGGCAGCCGGCATGCTGCTGGGGATCTACCCGCCGGCGGCGTTGCTGGCCGTGCTCGCCTGGCTGCTGACGTTCTACCTGACCCGCACCAGCTCGCTGGCGGCGCTGATCGCCACACCGCTAACCCTGCCGTTGCTGGCCTGGCAGGAACCGGCGGCGCTGCTGCCGATGAGTGTGCTGACACTGCTGATCGTCTGGCGACACCGGGGCAATCTACGCGACCTGTTTGCCGGGCGCGAACGGCATTTTTAAATACCGCCAATGAGCCCGACTCACGTTGCACACTTACAAGGGCGGCAGTTGCTCCATCGGCCAGCGCGCCTGCACGCTGATCGCCAGGCTTTCGTGCTGCCCCGCCTGCAGGCGCTGACAACCGGCATAGGCGATCATCGCGCCGTTGTCAGTGCAGAACTCAGGGCGGGCGTAGAACACATCCCCCTTCATATCACCGAGCATCTTTTCCAATGAGCTGCGCAACGCCTTGTTGGCGCTGACGCCACCGGCGATCACCAGGCGCTTCATGCCGGCCTGTTTCAGGGCGCGCTTGCACTTGATGGTCAAAGTCTCCACCACGGCCTGCTGGAACGCCAGCGCGATGTCGCAACGGGCTTGCTCACTGTCGTCCCCGGCGCTGACACTGTGCTGCCAGGTATTCAACGCGGAGGTTTTCAAGCCGCTGAAGCTGAACATCAGGCCAGGGCGATCGCACATCGGGCGCGGGAAGGTATAGCGGCCGGCAACGCCTTTTTCGGCCAGGCGGGCGATTTCCGGCCCACCCGGGTAATTGAGGCCCATCATCTTCGCGGTCTTGTCGAAAGCTTCGCCGGCGGCGTCGTCCAAGGACTCGCCCAACAGCGTGTATTGACCGATTCCGTCAACCTGGACCAGCTGCGTATGCCCGCCCGAAACCAACAAAGCGACGAACGGGAACTGCGGCGGGTTTTCTTCCAGCATCGGCGCCAGTAAATGGCCTTCCATATGGTGCACGCCGAGGGCCGGAATGCCCCAGGCAAAAGCCAGCGCCTGGGCACAAGAGGCGCCAACCAGAAGGGCTCCGACCAATCCGGGGCCCGCCGTATAGGCAATCGCATCGATCTCGGTCGGCACGCAACCGGCCTCGTCCAACACCTGGCGAATCAACGGCAGCATACGTTTGACGTGATCACGACTGGCCAGCTCCGGCACAACGCCGCCATAGGCCCGATGCAAGTCGATCTGACTGAACAGCGCATCGGCCAAAAGCCCGCGTTCATTGTCGTAAAGTGCGACACCGGTTTCGTCGCAGGAGGTTTCAAGTCCCAGTACTAGCATGGGTTTGCGCCTTGTAGAGGCTGAATTCGAAGGCGCGCATAATAGTCGCCACTCCCCCTCCCGACTAGCGGTTTTCGATCAGAGGCTTTGCATTCCTGCCAATGAGGGGTTAACATCCGCAACCCTTAAAAACCGACGACCTCAGCCGCGAATTTTTTGCGACGAGAACGTTGATTCCCGGTAATGAAAGAAGGTAGCTCTGGATGCCAGCCGTCAAAGTAAAAGAGAACGAACCCTTCGACGTAGCTCTGCGTCGTTTCAAGCGCTCCTGCGAAAAAGCCGGTGTTCTGGCTGAAGTTCGTAGCCGCGAATTTTATGAGAAGCCAACTTCTGAGCGTAAGCGTAAAGCAGCAGCCGCTGTTAAGCGTCACGCCAAGAAAGTTCAGCGCGAACAGCGCCGCGCCGTTCGTCTGTACTAATACACAGACGTACGTAGCAAGCTTCTGCCAAGCCCGGCCCTCAGCCGGGCTGTTGGCATTTGCGGATATCGCTTGATGCTTCATCGTTGACGCCGCACACGCGACTGATACACCTGCTTCAAACGTCAGGACTGGCTCTTTTGCCAGCGGTGCACGTCTCTTCTGACGAGCCTAACAAGGCTACTGACGAGCACACTCATTTTGTAAGCAGACGATCAACTGTATCGGCTGTGCCCAGCGACGAGCATCCGAGGCCACGATTGGCCAGCGCCGGACTCGAGGGCAACATTTCCAGGCCGACACACTGATTGAAACTAACGTCAGTGAATGTTCGGCAGATACACTTCCTGACAGCCCAAGCAGACGATTGATGGTCAAGCCATTCGATACGTGCGCTTGAGCACTTCACGGGCACTCATTTACACGCAGTGATGACGAGAACGCCATGGCAGGGCTGATTCCCCAGAGCTTTATTGACGACCTTCTGAACCGCACCGACATTGTCGATGTTGTCAGCTCGCGCCTGCAATTGAAGAAAGCTGGCAAAAACTACACAGCCTGCTGCCCGTTCCACAAGGAAAAAACCCCGTCATTCAGCGTCAGCCCCGACAAGCAGTTCTACTACTGCTTCGGCTGCGGCGCAGGCGGTAACGCCCTCGGCTTCCTGATGGACCACGACAACCTGGACTTTCCCCAGGCGATCGAGGACCTGGCGAAAGCCGCCGGCATGGAAGTCCCCCGCGAAGAAAGTGGCCGCCCGCATAAACCACGGCAACCCACCGACTCGCCGCTGTACCCGCTGCTGACTGCCGCTGCCGACTTCTACCGTCAGGCCCTTAAAAGCCATCCGCAGCGCAAGGCCGCCGTCGACTACCTGAAAGGGCGCGGCCTGACCGGCGAAATCGCCCGCGACTTCGGCCTCGGCTTTGCCCCACCTGGCTGGGACAACCTCTACAAACACCTGAGCAGCGATACCCTGCAGCAAAAAGCCATGATCGACGCCGGCCTCCTGGTTGAGAACGCCGAGACCGGCAAGCGCTACGACCGCTTCCGCGACCGCGTGATGTTCCCGATCCGCGACAGCCGTGGTCGCATCATCGCCTTCGGCGGCCGAGTGCTGGGGGATGACAAGCCCAAGTACCTGAACTCCCCGGAAACCCCGGTATTCCACAAGGGCCAGGAACTCTATGGCCTGTTCGAGGCGCGCAAGAACAATCGAAACCTCGATGAAATCATCGTGGTCGAAGGCTATATGGACGTGATCGCCCTGGCTCAGCAAGGTTTGCGCAACGCCGTGGCCACCCTCGGCACCGCCACCAGCGAAGAACACTTGAAGCGCCTGTTTCGCGTCGTGCCAAGCGTGCTGTTCTGCTTCGACGGTGACCAGGCCGGCCGCAACGCCGCCTGGCGCGCGCTCGAAGCCACCTTGTCGAGCCTGCAGGATGGGCGCCGCGCGCGCTTCCTGTTCCTGCCCGAAGGGGAAGACCCGGATACCCTGGTGCGCTCCGAAGGCACCGACGCATTCCGCGCCCGCATCAATCAACATGCGCAGCCGTTGGCGGATTATTTCTTCCAGCAACTGACCGAAGAAGCCGACCCACGCTCCCTCGAAGGCAAGGCCCACATGGCCACCCTCGCGGCACCATTGATCGACAAGGTTCCAGGCGCGAACCTGCGCACCCTGATGCGCCAACGCCTGCTGGAAATTACAGGACTGAGTGGCGAGGCCGTCAGCCAGCTGGTGCACAGCGCACCGCAGGACGCGCCGCCCGCCTACGACCCAGGCATGGATTATGACGCCATGCCGGACTATGCCGACTTCCATCAACCCCAGGAGGCGTATGCCCCCCAGCAGGAATGGACGCCGAAGAAGCCCGGTGCCGGCGGCAAGAAATGGGACAAGAAACCCTGGAGCAAAAACGGCAAGCGCGGTGATCGCGATGAGGCCTACGCGCCTCGCACACCGGTCGCCGTAGAAGCTCCCACGCTGATTGCCCTGCGCACGCTTATCCACCACCCGCAATTAGCGAGCAAGGTTGAAAGCGCCGACCATTTTGCCAACGCGAGCAATACCTACGCTCAGGTGCTGATCGCACTGATCGAGGCCGTGCAGAAAAATCCTAAGCTAAACTCCATTCAGCTGATGGCTCGCTGGCATGGCACAGAACAGGGTCGTTTGTTGAAGGCGCTCGCGGAAAAGGAGTGGCTAATTGACGGCGATAACCTTGAACAACAGTTTTTAGACACCATTACTAGGTTATCCGCGGGCCAGCACACGCAGACCCTCGATGAACTCATCAAGAGAGCAAGACAGCCGGGATTATCGGCTGAAGAGCAAATTCAGATAGCAAAACAGATGCGCGACCTCTTAAAACAGAATGTTTCCGCATCAAACCCGACCTCAGCTGGCGTGTGAGGTCATAGCTCGGGTATAATCCTCGGCTTGTTTTTTGCCCGCCAAGACCTTCAGTGGATAGGGTGTTATGTCCGGAAAAGCGCAACAGCAGTCTCGTATCAAAGAGTTGATCACCCTTGGTCGTGAGCAGAAGTATCTGACTTACGCAGAGGTCAACGATCACCTGCCTGAGGATATTTCAGATCCAGAGCAGGTGGAAGACATCATCCGCATGATTAATGACATGGGGATCCCCGTACACGAGAGTGCTCCGGATGCGGACGCCCTTATGTTGGCCGACGCCGATACCGACGAGGCAGCCGCTGAAGAAGCCGCTGCCGCGTTGGCCGCGGTGGAGACCGACATCGGTCGCACGACTGACCCTGTGCGCATGTATATGCGTGAAATGGGTACCGTCGAGTTGCTGACACGCGAAGGCGAGATCGAAATCGCCAAGCGTATCGAAGAGGGTATCCGTGAAGTGATGGGCGCAATCGCGCACTTCCCTGGCACGGTTGACCACATTCTCTCCGAGTACACTCGCGTCACCACCGAAGGTGGCCGCCTGTCCGACGTCCTGAGCGGTTATATCGACCCGGACGACGGCATCGCGCCGCCTGCCGCCGAAGTACCGCCGCCTGTCGATGCCAAAGCCGCGAAAGCGGACGATGACACCGAAGACGACGATGCCGAAGCCAGCACCGACGACGAAGACGAAGTCGAAAGCGGCCCAGACCCGATCATTGCTGCCCAGCGTTTCGGCGCGGTTTCCGATCAAATGGAAATCACCCGCAAGGCCCTGAAAAAGCACGGTCGCTCCAACAAGCTGGCAATTGCCGAGCTGCTGGCGCTGGCTGAGCTGTTCATGCCGATCAAGCTGGTACCGAAGCAATTCGAAGGCCTGGTTGAACGGGTTCGTAGCGCCCTTGAGCGTCTGCGTGCACAAGAGCGTGCGATCATGCAGCTCTGTGTCCGTGATGCGCGCATGCCGCGTACCGACTTCCTGCGCCAGTTCCCGGGCCACGAAGTGGACGAAAGCTGGAGCGACGCCCTGGCCAAAGGCAAGGCGAAGTACGCTGAAGCCATTGGTCGCCTGCAGCCGGACATCATCCGTTGCCAGCAGAAGCTGACCGCACTCGAGACCGAAACCGGCCTGACGATTGCCGAGATCAAGGACATCAACCGTCGCATGTCGATCGGTGAGGCCAAGGCCCGCCGTGCGAAGAAAGAGATGGTTGAAGCGAACTTGCGTCTGGTGATCTCCATCGCCAAGAAGTACACCAACCGTGGCCTGCAATTCCTCGATCTGATCCAGGAAGGCAACATCGGCTTGATGAAGGCTGTGGACAAGTTCGAATACCGTCGCGGCTACAAGTTCTCGACTTATGCCACCTGGTGGATCCGTCAGGCGATCACTCGCTCGATCGCCGACCAGGCCCGCACCATCCGTATTCCGGTGCACATGATCGAGACGATCAACAAGCTCAACCGCATTTCCCGGCAGATGCTGCAGGAAATGGGTCGCGAACCGACCCCGGAAGAGCTGGGCGAACGCATGGAAATGCCTGAGGATAAAATCCGCAAGGTATTGAAGATCGCTAAAGAGCCGATCTCCATGGAAACCCCGATCGGTGATGACGAAGACTCCCACCTGGGTGACTTCATCGAAGACTCGACCATGCAGTCGCCAATCGATGTCGCCACTGTTGAGAGCCTTAAAGAAGCGACCCGCGACGTACTGTCCGGCCTCACTGCCCGTGAAGCCAAGGTACTGCGCATGCGTTTCGGCATCGACATGAATACCGACCACACCCTTGAGGAAGTCGGTAAGCAGTTTGACGTGACCCGCGAGCGGATCCGTCAGATCGAAGCCAAGGCGTTGCGCAAGTTGCGCCACCCGACGCGAAGCGAGCATCTGCGCTCCTTCCTCGACGAGTGACACCAGAACCCCCGGCCCAGGCCGGGGGTTTTGCTTTGTACAGATAAAATCCCGCGCAAATCCCCTCCCCCGCAATGCCCGTCTACACTCGAAACATTCCCCGTGCCATAACGAGACCGTTATGCCCAGATTGCCGACTGTGTTACTGCTGTCGCTGCTGACCTGGACCGCAACGGCTGGCGCGTTGACTCTTAGCGATGATGAGCGTGGCTGGCTGGCGGACCATCAGGAGTTGCGCGTGGGGGTGGACGCCTCCTGGCCACCCTTCGAATACCGTGATGAAGAGGGCCGCTACCAAGGCTTGGCGGCGGACTACGTACGCCTGATCCAGGAACGCCTGGGGGTCAGGATCAAACTGATTGAGCCGGTCAATTGGAGTGCCTTGCTGGAGCAGGCACGCCACAACCAACTCGACCTGCTGCCGGGCATCATGTCTACCCCCGAACGCCAGGACTTCATGGCATTCACCCGCCCTTACCTGGACTTTCCCATTGTCATCCTCGCCCATGAAGGCGGCGCCCGACCACGCAACCTCAAAGACCTTTATGGGTTGAAGATTGCCGTGGTGGAAAATTATGCTCCCCATGAACTGCTACGCACCCATCATCCAGACCTCAACCTGGTGGCCCTGCCCAATGTCAGTTCGACGCTGCAGGCCTTGGCCACCGACGAAGTCGACGCCGTGGTGGGCGACCTCGCGTCAAGCGTCTGGAGTCTGCGCCAGCTCAAGCTCGATGGCCTGTACGTAAGTGGCGAAACGCCGTACCGCTATCAATTGGCGATGGGTGTACCACGGGACAACAAAATACTGGTGAGCATCCTGGACAAGGTTCTCGCCGACCTCAGCCCGGCCGAAACCGAAGCCATCCAGCAACGCTGGGTGGGCAGCCTCACCGATCACCGTACGTTCTGGACCGACCTACTGATGTACGGCCTGCCCGCCGTGCTGTTGTTGAGCACCGTTTTGGCCATCGTCATTCGGATCAATCGCCGGCTGAGTTCGGAAATTTCCCGCCGCGTCGCCCTCGAACAGGAACTGCGCAGCAGCGAATACCATTATCGCGGCCTGGTGGAGAGCCTGTCCGCCATCGCCTGGGAAGCCAGCGTTACCGATTTCACCTACAGCTATGTGTCACCCCACGCCGAGGATCTGCTCGGTTACCCGCGCGCCCATTGGCTGATTCCGGGCTTCTGGCGCAACATCATTCACCCCGCCGACCTCATCCGCGCCGAAGCCTATTGCTACCGGGAAACCCGCGCCAACCGCGACCACAGCATCGACTATCGGGTGATCACGGCGGACGGCCGCTGCCTTTGGGTGCGCGACATTGTCAGCCTGATCGAACATGGCCATGAGCCAGTGTTACGGGGCTTGATGATCGACATCAGCGAAACCAAACGCACTGAAGAGGCGCTGCAGCTTTCCGAGCAAAAGTTTGCTTCCGTGTTTCAGCAATGCCCGGACATCCTGGTGATCGCGCGACTGTCCGATGGCTGCCTGCTTGAGGTCAACAAAGCATTTGAGGACCAAGTGGGTCTGAAAGCCGCGCAGGTGATCGGAAAAACCGCGACCGCCCTGAATATCTGGGGCATCCCCGGTATCGGCACCGATCTGTTGAAACGCGTGCAAACCACTAGCATTCGCAACCTGGAAATGCCCTTTCTGCGCAGCAATGGCCAGGCCTTTATCGGGCTGATTTCCGCCGAACCGTTTCAACTCGACACCACTGAAGCCATTGTGGTGGTGGTCCGCGATATCACCCAGCTCAAGGAAACCCAGCAACAACTGCAAATCTCCGAAGAGAAATTCGCCAAGGCCTTCCACGCCTCTCCCGATGGCTTGCTGCTGAGCCGCCAGCGAGATGGCCTGCTGATTGAAGTGAACGATGGTTTCAGTCGCATCACCGGCTTCAACAGTACGACATCCCTCGACCAATCGACCCTTGACCTGGGCATCTGGGTCGATCTTAACGAACGCAAGCACATGCTGGAGTTGATGCATCGAGATGGATACGTGCGTGACTTCATCTGCCATATACGCCGCAGCGACGGGCAGATCCGGCTGTGCGAAGTCTCCAGCCGCCCACTGCCGATCGCCGGTGAAGACTGCATGCTCACCATCGCCCGGGACATCACCGAGCGCCAGCTGATGCAGGAAAAACTGCAACAGGCCGCCACGGTATTCGAGAGTACCGCCGAGGGCGTATTGATCACCGACACGCGCCAGAACATCAGCGCCGTCAACCGCGCCTTCAGCGAGATCACCGGCTACAGTGAAGCCGAAGCCCTGGGCCAGACACCGCGCCTGCTCGCCTCCGGCCTGCATGACAGCGCCTTCTATGCCGCCATGTGGCACCAGTTGACGGCCCAGGGTCATTGGCAGGGCGAAATCTCCAACCGCCGCAAGAACGGCGAGTTGTACCCCAGTTGGCTGACCATCAGCGCCGTGCGCAACCGCGATCAATTGATCACGCATTTTGTCGCGGTGTTTGCCGACATCTCCAGCCTCAAGCTGGCCCAGGCGCGCCTCGACTATCAGGCGCACCACGACCCACTGACCGGCCTGCCGAACCGCATGCTGTTTGAAAGTCGGCTGCAGGCGGCCCTCAACGGCCATCAGGAAACCGGCAAACAAGGCGCGGTGCTGTTTCTCGACCTGGATCGTTTCAAACACATCAATGACAGCCTCGGCCACCCGATCGGCGACCTGCTACTCAAAGACATCGCCGTACGCCTCAAGGAGCAACTGCGTGACATCGACACCGTCGCGCGCCTGGGCGGCGATGAATTCATCATCCTGCTGCCCGGCCTGCAACACGCCAGCGACGCCGAGCAACTGGCCAACAAGCTGCTGGCCTGCTTCACCCCACCGTTCCAGGCCGGCGAACACGAGTTCTTCATCAGCGCCAGCATCGGCACCAGCCTGTACCCCCAGGACGGTACCGACGTGGCCACCCTGGTCAAGAACGCCGACGCCGCGATGTACCGCTCCAAGGCCAAGGGGCGTAACCGAGTCGAAAGCTATACCCGTGATCTGACTGTACAGGCCAATGAGCGCGTAGCGTTGGAGCACGAATTGCGCCGCGCCATTGAGCGTGATGAATTGAGCCTGTATTACCAACCAAAACTGAGCCTGGCGACCCAGGAACTGATCGGCGCCGAAGCGCTGATTCGCTGGCGGCACCCCATGTTTGGCGAGGTCCCGCCCGAACACTTCATCGCCCTCGCCGAAGAGAACGGCACTATCCTGCAGATTGGAGATTGGGTCCTGGAACAGGCCTGCCTGCAAATGCACACCTGGCAAACCACTTTCGATGACTTTGGCCCACTATCGGTCAACCTCGCCGGCGCGCAATTGCGCCACCCTGGTTTACTGGCTCGTATCGAACAGTTACTGCGCGACTACAGCCTCGAGCCGGGCTGCCTGCAATTGGAGATCACTGAAAACTTCATCATGAGCCAGGCCGAAGAAGCGCTGGCAGTCCTGCACCAACTCAAGCGCCTGGGCGTACAACTGGCGATCGACGATTTCGGCACCGGCTATTCGTCCCTCAGCTATCTCAAGCGCCTGCCCCTGGATTTCCTGAAGATCGACCAGTCCTTCGTCCGCGGCCTGCCTGACGACCCCCACGACGCCGCCATCGTGCGCGCCATCATCGCCCTGGGCCACAGCATGCAATTCACCATCATCGCAGAAGGCGTGGAGAACCCCGCGCAGCAAGCCTTCCTGGCTGCTGAAGGCTGCGAACAGATGCAGGGTTACATTGTCAGCCTGCCGCTACCGCCCGAGCTTTTTGCTGCTTCCTTCCTTCGCAGGAGCATTGAGGATTTTTCGGATAGCACAGTGGAGAAACCATCGTTATAATCCGCGACCTACTGAGGGCCTATAGCTCAGTTGGTCAGAGCAGAGGACTCATAATCCTTTGGTCCACGGTTCAAGTCCGTGTGGGCCCACCAACTCCAAAGCCGCGCATTGCGCGGCTTTTGTGTGTCTGGCCTAGACGTTTTGCGTGGGTGGGTTGCCCACAACCTTACTTCGCAAACAACTGCCCAATATCCCTGAATGCCTTGAACTCCAACGCATTGCCGCACGGGTCGAACAGAAACAAGGTCGCCTGCTCCCCCACCTGTCCCTTGAACCGAATATGCGGTTCCAACACAAACGTCGTCTGCCGCGCCTGTAAACGGTCTGCCAGGGCGTGCCAATCTTCCCAGCCCAGCACCACGCCAAAATGCGGCACGGGTACGTCGTGGCCGTCGACGGCGTTGGTGTGGGCGGCTTCCTGGGAGGCGGTTTTCGGGTGTTCGTGGATCACCAGTTGATGGCCGAAGAAGTTGAAGTCGACCCAGTGTTCGCTGGAGCGGCCCTCCTCCAACCCAAAGACGTCGCCGTAGAAGTGCCGTGCAGCGGCGAGTTCGAATACCGGAATTGCCAGGTGAAAGGGCGCGAGTGTCATCAGTTCAAACCTCTATGGGCGTTAGTAAGCCGAGTTTAGCCTTGCTCCCAACGATGAAAAGACGATAGTTTTTGCGTCGAGCTCAAAAAAATTTGATGAATCGGGACATCCATGCTGCGTGAATTGAAGACCTTTATTGCGGTAACGCGCCACGGGACGTTTGCGGCAGCGGGCATGCATATCGGGCTGACGCAGTCAGCGGTGAGTGCCCAGATTCGTCAGTTGGAGCAAGCGCTGGGCGTGCAGCTGTTCGACCGCACCGGCCGCCAGGCCACCCTGAATGCCGCCGGTTTGCGCGCATTACCCTTGGCCAAGGAGATTCTGGAAACCTTCAACCGCATGGCGGTGCCGGTGAATACCAATGAATACCGGGGTGAGTTGAAAGTCGGTGCTATCACTACGGCTCAAACCGGTTTGCTGCCCCAGGCGTTGGTGCGCTTGCGCCAGGCCGCGCCAACGGTTGAGTGCAAGTTGGTGCCTGGTGTCTCCCTGGAACTGTTGAACCAGGTCGACGCTGGAGAGTTGGATTCGGCAATCATCATTCGACCGCCCTTCGACCTGCCCAAGGAGTTGTATGTGCAGGTGCTGCGCAAGGAGCCGTTCGTGTTGGTCGTGCCGAACACATTGGTGGGCGACGACCCTTTGCACCTACTCAACACCCAGCCCCATGTGCGCTATGACCGTGCTTCGTTTGGCGGCCGACTCGTGAGCCGGTTTCTGCGCGAGCAGAAGCTTGAGGTGCAAGTGGCGCTGGAGCTGGATGAACTCGAAGCCATCGTCAGGATGGTGGAGTGTGGCCTGGGCGTAACGTTGATTCCAAAGGCAGGCTTGTGGCTGGAGCGCTCGCCCCAAGTAAGAATAATCCCGCTGGGCAAGCTGACTTTTTTCCGCGAGATCATCCTGCTGGGCCGCTACAGCCAACGTCACCTGCCGGTACCACAACTGTTTGCCCGCTGCCTGCTGGCCGATCCAAGCCTGTAACATGCGTTCCCATTGCCGCCCGTCACGGAGCCCCACGTGCCTGTTCTAGATGAAATCGATCGCCAGTTGATCGCCGCCTTGCAGATCAATGCACGCGAAAGCGTGGCCATGCTCGCCCGGCAGTTGGGCATTGCGCGCACCACGGTGACGTCGCGCCTTGCGCGCCTGGAGAAAACCCAGGTGATCACCGGTTATGGTGTGCGCCTGGGTCAACGCGTGGCAGATGGCGGCTTGCAGGCCTATGTGGGGATCACCGTGCAACCGCGGTCGGGCAAAGAAGTGCTGCGCAGGCTGAGCGCCATGGCCCAGGTTCAACAATTGTGCGCGGTCAGCGGCGAGTTCGATTACGTGGCCTGGTTGCGCACCGATTCGCCGGAACAGCTCGATCAATTACTGGACCAGATCGGCAGTGTCGATGGCGTGGAGAAAACCACCACATCGATCATCCTCAGTAACAAATTGGACCGCGGCCAACCAATCTGACCACCTAATTCGTCACTATGACTAAAAACAATTCATTCCGACGACACTTTGCGTCTTATTAACGAACGCAACGCTCCCTAAACTGGCTGCCATCTTTTCCTATACTCAGCGGGTTACTTCCCGCCGAGTCGTCAGCAAGGGCCCGCCATGAGCATTCCGTCCAGCACTATCAGCAAGACCAATCGCCACCCTGCCGACGGTAAAAAACCCATCACCATCTTTGGCCCGGATTTCCCGTTCGCCTTCGATGACTGGATCGAACACCCCGCCGGACTCGGCAGTATCCCCGCCGCCAATCATGGTGCAGAAGTGGCCATCGTCGGCGCCGGTATCGCCGGGCTGGTCGCCGCCTACGAGTTGATGAAGCTGGGCCTCAAGCCCGTGGTGTATGAGGCCTCGAAGATGGGCGGCCGTTTGCGTTCCCAGGCCTTCGAAGGCGCCGAAGGCATCATCGCCGAGTTGGGTGGGATGCGTTTTCCGGTGTCATCTACCGCGTTCTATCACTACGTCGACAAGCTGGGCCTGGAAACCAAACCCTTCCCCAACCCGCTGACGCCGGCTTCCGGCAGTACGGTGATCGATCTCGAAGGCCAGACCCACTACGCACAAAAGCTGTCCGATCTGCCTGCGCTGTTCCAGGAAGTGGCTGACGCCTGGGCCGACGCCCTGGAAGCCGGCTCGCAGTTCGGCGATATCCAGCAAGCCATCCGCGACCGTGATGTGCCGCGCCTCAAAGCGCTGTGGAACAAGCTGGTGCCCTTGTGGGACGACCGCACCTTCTACGACTTCGTCGCGACCTCCAAGGCTTTCGCACAGTTATCGTTCCACCACCGCGAGGTGTTTGGCCAGGTAGGTTTCGGCACCGGTGGCTGGGACTCGGATTTCCCCAACTCCATGCTGGAAATATTCCGCGTGGTCATGACCAACTGTGACGATCACCAGCATCTGGTGGTCGGCGGCGTAGCCCAGGTGCCGATGGGCATCTGGCGCCATGTGCCGGAACGATGCGCCCACTGGCCCGCCGGTACCAGCCTGAGCTCGCTGCACCGCGGTGCACCACGGGCCGGGGTAAAACGCATCGCCCATGCTGCCGAGGGCCGTTTCGCGGTGACCGACAACTACGGCGATACCCGCGAATACGCGGCCGTGCTCACCACCTGCCAAAGCTGGCTGCTGACCACCCAGATCGAGTGCGATGAAACCCTGTTCTCGCAAAAGATGTGGATGGCCCTGGACCGTACGCGCTACATGCAATCGTCAAAGACCTTCGTGATGGTCGACCGCCCATTCTGGAAAGACAAAGACCCGGAGACCGGCCGCGACCTGATGAGCATGACCCTCACCGATCGCCTCACGCGCGGCACTTACCTTTTCGACAACGGCGACGACAAACCAGGGGTGATCTGCCT
Source organism: Pseudomonas sp. S3E12 (assembly GCF_001702295.1). Classification (NCBI taxonomy): domain Bacteria; kingdom Pseudomonadati; phylum Pseudomonadota; class Gammaproteobacteria; order Pseudomonadales; family Pseudomonadaceae; genus Pseudomonas; species Pseudomonas sp. S3E12. Next base: position 287,505 of record NZ_MBDT01000003.1, on the reverse strand, counting down.
GTCGTACTCGTGGATGAGCGACGCGCTGAAAATGCTCCCGCAGCCCATCGACAAGCGGGTGAAACTGGCGCTGGACGCCTTGAACAAGATCTACCCGAAAGTCGACATCAAGGCGCGCATCATCGGCGACCCGATCACTGTGTCCTGGGAGGCCGACCCGCATTTCCTCGGGGCCTTCAAAGGCGCGTTGCCAGGTCATTACCGCTACAACCAGCGCATGTATGCGCACTTCATGCAGAAGGACATGCCCGCTGAACAACGCGGGATTTTTATCGCCGGTGACGACGTGTCCTGGACTCCAGCATGGGTGGAGGGCGCGGTACAAACCTCACTGAACGCGGTATGGGGCATCATGACCCACTTTGGTGGCAGCACTCACCCCGAGAACCCGGGGCCGGGTGATGTGTTCGATGAGATCGGGCCGATTGCCCTGGCTGACTAAGGAGTTGAACATGCGCGTCGCCCTGTACCAATGCCCACCGCTGCCGCTGGATGTCGCAGGCAACCTCAAGCGTCTGCACCAACTGGCGCATGAAGCGTCCGGCGCCGACGTGCTGGTGCTGCCGGAGATGTTCCTCACCGGGTACAACATCGGTGCCGAAGCCGTGGGGGCCTTGGCCGAAGCTCAGGACGGGGAGTCTGCACAGGCGATTGCCGAACTGGCGCAAAGCGCCGGCCTGGCGATTCTGTACGGCTACCCGGAGCGGACCGAAGACGGGCAGATATACAACGCCGTGCAGTTGATCGACGCCCACGGCCAGCGCCTGTGCAACTACCGCAAGACCCATCTGTTCGGGGATCTGGATCACTCGATGTTCAGTGCCGGCGACGATGATTTCCCGCTGGTGGAACTCAACGGATGGAAGCTGGGGTTCCTGATCTGCTATGACCTGGAGTTCCCGGAAAACACCCGACGCCTGGCCCTGGCCGGTGCCGAGCTGATCCTGGTGCCCACCGCCAATATGGTGCCGTTCGACTTTGTCGCCGATGTCACCGTGCGGGCGCGGGCCTTCGAGAACCAGTGCTACGTGGCCTACGCCAATTACTGCGGGCACGAAGGCGATATCCAGTACTGCGGGCAAAGCAGCATTGCCGCACCGGATGGCCAGCGAATCGCCCTAGCGGGCCTGGATGAAGCCTTGATTGTCGGGACAGTGGATCGACAATCGATCCTCGACGCCCGCGCCGCCAACCATTACCTGCAAGACCGGCGTCCCGAGCTTTACGGCCCGCTGCACAAGCCCTGATTGAATGGGTTTGTTAGCATAGGCACTTGCCCCGTTCTGGAAGTGCCCATGCCCGCCCCGGCCCACCTTTATCCCGTTCATCTAACCCTGGCCAATGGCCTGCGGGTTTCCCTGCGCCATGCACCGCGCTTAAAACGTTGCGCGGCGGCGCTGCGGGTGGCTGCCGGTAGCCACGACGTGCCGTTGGCCTGGCCGGGGCTGGCGCATTTTCTTGAGCATTTGTTGTTTCTGGGAACCGAGCGATTTCCTGCAGGCGAAGGGCTGATGGCCTACGTGCAGCGCCACGGCGGCCAAGTGAATGCAAGCACCCGCGAACGCACCACGGACTTCTTCTTTGAACTACCGGTTTCAGTCTTTGCGCACGGGCTGGAGCGGCTGGCGGACATGCTGACCCATCCGCGCCTGACCCCGGAAGATCAACGGCGCGAGCGCGAAGTGCTGCACGCTGAGTACGTCGCGTGGTCCCAGGATGCCAAGGCACAGCAGCAGGTGGCACTGCTCGAAGGCTTGGCAGCGGATCATCCGCTGCGCGGTTTTCACGCGGGCAACCGTGACAGCCTGCCGGTGGAGCGCGAGGCGTTTCAGCAAGCACTGCGGAAATTCCACACGCATTTCTATCAAAGCGGGCAGATGACACTGAGCCTCGCCGGCCCGCAACCGCTGCAAGAACTGGAAGCCCTGGCGCAGCGGTTCAGCGCGCAACTGATCGCTGGCCCCTTGCATCCGCAGGCCTCACCACCGGCCTTGATGCAAGGCCAGGCTCGGCGCTATCAACACATCGACAACAACCACCTGCACCACATCATCACCTGTGACGCGCCCCGTGAAGCCCTGGATTTCCTCTGCACCTGGCTCAATGCCTCTGCGCCGGGCGGGCTGCTCGCCGAGTTAAAAACCCGACACTTGGCCAGCGCCCTGCAGGCATCGGTGCTGTACCACTTCGCCGGACAAGCCGTGCTGGACATCGACTTTACACTCGACAGCAAGGACGAACCGACCACACCCATTGAGGCGCTGCTGCACGACTGGCTGAGCTTTTTCGCACACAGCGATTGGACGCCACTGCGCGAAGAGTTCGCCCTGCTGAACGCTCGCCAACAACAGGTCCAGGGCGCCCTGGCATTGGCTCGAAACAACAGCGAAGACCTCAGTGAACTGGGCGTCGCCGCGCTCAAGGCCCTGCTTGATTCACTGCACTTGCCGCCCGCCGAACACCGTTGGCAACTGCCCCCGAACAACCCGTTCCTGCGCCCACCGGTCAAAGAAGAACGCGCCGGCCTGATCCGTGGCCAAACCAGCGCTCACCGAGGCTTGCGCACGTTTGCCCAGGATCGTTCACGGGGGCGAAGGGACGTATCGGCGCTGACCTTCAGCCAGGCCTTGGCGGATGACGGCGATGAAGGCGCGCTGTACGTGCAGTGGCGCTTCGACGCGCCAGCGCCTGCCGGGCTGGAAAACACCTTGCAGCCATTGCGTGAATATGCGCGCCAGGCGGGCGTCGAATTATCTCTCGAAGCCACCGGCCATGATTGGCTGGTGAAGATGACCGGGCTGCACGAGCCGATGCCGGCCGTGCTGGAGGCGTTGGCGCAGCGCCTGAACCTGCCGCAGGAAACTGCCCCGGCACCTGCGCCCATGATCGCTATCCGGGAACTGCTCCAGGCCCTGCCCGCGTGCTGCGCCACCGGCCGTGCCGACGCCAGCGAACAGCCTGGATCCTGGGCCACTGCCCGCTGGCACGGCCTGGGGCTGAGTCTGCCCGCCGCATGTGAAACGTTGATAAAGGCAGCCGCCGCCCGTCTGCCTGGGCAACCTGCACACTTCGAACCTTCTCTTCAACACCTCGGTGGTCAACGTGTGTGGCATACGGTTAAAACTGACTCAACCGAAGCCGCCGTGCTGCTGTTTTGCCCGGCACCCAGCCAATCCCCGGCCGATGAAGCCTCATGGCGGCTGCTTGGGCACCTGCTCCAAGGGCCGTTTTACCAACGCCTGAGGGTCGAGTTGCAGTTGGGCTACGCCGTATTCAGCGGTGTCCGACAGATCAACGGGCAAACCGGCCTGCTGTTGGGTGTGCAATCACCCAGCGTTTCACTGGCAGGTATCGTCGATCACCTGCAAGCCTTCCTGAAACACCTACCGTTGTTGATCGACAGCAGCGATGACTCGGGCAATCACGCCTTGGCACAGCAGTTCTGCACCGCGACGTTACCGATCACCCAAAGCGCCGAACTGCTTTGGCATGCGCGCCTGGCGGGCCATCCGTCGGATTATCTGTACCAGCTTCAACAGCTGATCCAGGCCCGCACACGGGAGGACCTGCAACACGCGGCCCAACAGCTGCAGGACGCGACCGGCGGCTGGCGCTGCATCGCCAACGGCCCACCTGTCGACGAGAGCTGGCAACCAGCGAGCTGATCATTGCCAACCCTGCAACAGGCTTTTTCCACCAAGACAGCGCTAACTTGAGAAGAATTGCGTAACATTCCCACGCACACATCTGAACATCTCCGACTGGAGGTGGACTATATGTATTACTTGGTAGTAAACGTCCCATCCCTTCGTAGGAGTAAGAATATGACCTGGTCCAAACCTGCTTACACTGATCTGCGCATCGGCTTCGAAGTCACCATGTACTTCGCCAGCCGCTAAGCCGCTGGGTAATACAACGCCTCGGTTCGCCCGGGGCGTTTTTGTTTTGAGCTTTGCTTGATGGAGCGGCCATGTTTGTCCAGATTCTAGGTTCCGCCGCTGGCGGCGGCTTCCCGCAGTGGAACTGCAACTGCGTGAACTGCGCAGGTTTTCGTGACGGCAGCCTGCGGGCGCAGGCGCGGACCCAGTCGTCCATCGCCATTTCCGACGATGGCGTGAACTGGGTACTGTGCAATGCCTCGCCGGATATCCGCGCGCAACTCCAGGGTTTTGCGCCGATGCAGCCCGGCCGCGCACTGCGCGACACCGGCATCAGTGCCATCATCCTGATGGACAGCCAGATCGACCACACCACCGGCCTGTTGAGCCTGCGCGAAGGTTGCCCGCACCAGGTGTGGTGCACCGACATGGTCCACGAAGACCTGAGCACCGGCTTCCCGCTGTTCACCATGCTCACCCACTGGAACGGCGGCCTGGCCTGGAACCGCATCGAGCTGGATGCCAGCTTCACCATCCCGGCCTGCCCCAACCTGCGCTTCACCCCGCTGCCACTGCGCAGCGCCGCGCCGCCCTACTCACCGCACCGCTTCGACCCGCACCCTGGCGATAACATCGGCCTGATCGTCGAAGACCTGCGCACCGGCGGCAAACTGTTCTACGCCCCGGGCCTGGGCAAGGTCGACGCGCCGTTGCTGGAGATCATGGCCGGCAGCGATTGCCTGCTGGTGGACGGTACGATGTGGGACGACGATGAAATGCAGCGCCGTGGCGTCGGCACCCGCACCGGCCGCGAGATGGGCCACCTGGCGCAGAATGGCCCCGGCGGCATGCTCGAAGTGCTGGAGCAGTTGCCCAAGCAGCGCAAGGTGCTTATCCACATCAACAACACCAACCCGATCCTCGATGAAGACTCTCCCGAGCGCGCAGAACTGGTGCGGCGCAATGTCGAAGTCGCTTACGACGGCATGAGCATTGAATTGTAGGAGCAGACGACATGACTGACACACCATTGAGCACCGCCGAGTTCGAAGCCGCCTTGCGGGCCAAAGGCGCCTTCTACCATATTCATCACCCGTACCATGTGGCGATGTATGAAGGCCGTGCCACCCGCGAGCAGATCCAGGGCTGGGTCGCCAACCGTTTCTATTACCAGGTGAACATCCCGCTGAAAGATGCGGCGATCCTGGCCAACTGCCCGGACCGCGAGATCCGTCGCGAGTGGATTCAGCGCCTGCTCGACCACGATGGCGCACCGGGTGAGGATGGCGGCATCGAAGCCTGGTTGCGCTTGGGCCAGGCGGTCGGCCTCGACCCCGACCAGCTGCGCTCCCAGGAACTGGTGCTGCCCGGCGTACGCTTTGCGGTAGACGCCTACGTCAACTTTGCGCGCCGCGCCAGCTGGCAGGAAGCCGCCAGCAGCTCGCTCACCGAGCTGTTCGCGCCGCAGATCCACCAGTCGCGCCTCGACAGCTGGCCGCAGCACTACCCGTGGATCGACCCCACCGGCTACGAGTATTTCCGCACCCGCCTGGGCCAGGCGCGGCGCGATGTTGAGCATGGGCTGGCAATCACCTTGCAGCACTACACCACCCGTGAAGGCCAGGAGCGCATGCTGGAAATCCTCCAGTTCAAACTCGACATCCTGTGGAGCATGCTGGATGCCATGAGCATGGCCTACGAACTGAAACGCCCGCCGTATCACAGCGTGACCGAGCAGCGGGTGTGGCATAAAGGGATCACCCTATGAGCTTCGATCGCAGCAGAAAACCAACCTGGCGCCAGGGCTACCGGTACCAGTACGAACCCGCGCAAAAAGGCCATGTCTTGCTCTACCCCGAAGGCATGATCAAGCTCAACGACAGCGCCGCGCTGATTGGTGGCCTGATTGACGGTGAGCGCGACGTGGCGGCGATCATTGCCGCGCTCGAAGAACAGTTCCCCGGCGTACCTGAGCTGGGTGACGACATCGAGCAATTCATGGAGGTCGCCCGTGCTGAGCACTGGATCACCCTTGCCTGAAAAACCCGCCATCGGCCTGCCGCTGTGGTTGCTCGCCGAGCTGACCTACCGCTGCCCGTTGCAATGCCCGTATTGCTCCAACCCGCTGGACTTTGCCGAGCAGGGCAAGGAACTGAGCACCGAGCAGTGGATCAAGGTATTTCGCGAGGCCCGCGAGATGGGCGCGGCGCAACTGGGGTTTTCCGGCGGTGAGCCGCTGGTGCGCCAGGACCTGGCCGAGTTGATCGCTGAGGCGCGCAAGCTGGGGTTCTATACCAACCTGATCACCTCGGGCATCGGCCTGACCGAGCAGAAGATCAGCGACTTCAAGAAAGCCGGCCTGGACCATATCCAGATCAGCTTCCAGGCCAGCGACGAACAGGTGAACAACCTGCTGGCCGGTTCGAAAAAAGCCTTCGCGCAAAAGCTGGAAATGGCCCGCGCAGTGAAGGCGCATGGCTACCCGATGGTGCTGAACTTCGTCACCCATCGGCACAATATCGACAAGATCGACCGCATCATCGAGCTGTGTATTGCGCTGGAAGCGGATTTTGTCGAGCTTGCCACCTGCCAGTTCTATGGCTGGGCGCAACTCAATCGCGTGGGTTTATTGCCGACGAAGGAACAACTGGTGCGCGCCGAACGCATCACCAACGAATACCGCGCCAAGCTCGAAGCCGAAGGCCATCCGTGCAAGCTGATCTTCGTGACACCGGACTACTACGAGGAGCGCCCGAAGGCCTGCATGAACGGCTGGGGCAGTATCTTTCTGACCGTGACGCCGGACGGCACCGCCCTGCCCTGCCACGGCGCCCGACAGATGCCGGTGCAGTTTCCCAATGTGCGCGACCACAGCATGCAGCACATCTGGTACGACTCTTTCGGGTTCAACCGCTTTCGCGGCTACGACTGGATGCCCGAGCCGTGTCGTTCGTGCGATGAAAAGGAAAAGGATTTCGGTGGCTGCCGTTGCCAGGCTTTCATGCTCACGGGGGATGCGAGCAACGCCGACCCAGTGTGCAGCAAGTCCGAGCAGCACGGCATCATCCTCAAGGCGCGGGAAGAAGCCGAGCACGCTACCCAGACCATCGAGCAACTGGCCTTTCGCAATGAGCGCAATTCACGGCTCATTGCAAAAGGCTGACGGGCTCAGCGCTTGGCGATGATGTACACAGCGTGAATGATGCCTGGGAAGTAACCGCACAAGGTCAGCAGAATATTCAGCCAGAACGCGCCAGCGAAACCCACTTGCAGGAACACACCCAGTGGCGGCAGCAGAATGGCGATGATGATACGAATGAAGTCCATGGGTCAGCTCCAGAAAATCGGCTCGTGTGAGCCGTGTAGCTAATCGACCTTGGGCGTTCGTGAGGGTTCAGTGGGATCTGGCACCGGGCCATCCTTCAGGCCAGAATTTCTAACCCATGCTTTTGCACGATGCTAAGAAGTTTGAGCGCCATGCCGCTGGGTTGCTTCTCGCCAGATTCCCATTTCTTCACCGTGGAGGCGCTGGTATTCAGGTAACGAGCAAACACCGGTTGGCTGACATGGCTACTTTCACGTAGCTGCTTGATCTGTTCGGCAGGTATTTGTTCCGGGACGGCAGAGAAGCACGCTTCGTCGTATTCACGAAGGGTAGTTTTACTAATAGCACCGATGGCATAAAGCGCTTTGGCGGATTGGTGAATGGACTCCAGCGCTTCACTTTCATATTTTTTGGTCATGATGTATCTCCACAAACTCCCTGAGATCCAAGAGCTGCTGGATCTGCGTTTCGTTTAAGCCTTCATAAACTTTTGCCATCGCCCGAAACCAAGCCAAATCTTTCTGACTGATATTGCTTTGGTCTTGCTTGGCGAACAGCAACTGATAAACCCAGTATTGCCTGCCCTTGGCCAACACTATGGAGCGATGCCTATTCTGGTTGAGGCGCTTTTTCCAAACACCGCCTCCCAGATTATCTGCCTGCCCCCTCAGTAATTGGCCAAATGCCTCCCTCAACTCCGAATCGTAGATCCAGGACTTGCTGGCCGCATCAGCAAACTGCCGTGTTTTAAATAACCTAAGCCTCATGGATATCCCTTCCCACAAACATACCACCCAGTGGTATAGATTAGAAGTGGAGCAACCCGTGCTCCGTCGACAGTCCTTACCGACGCACGCTAAAAAGCCATTGTTTTCACAGGCGATCAATCAACGCTTTCAATCCAAAAATTTCACACGCAAAAAAACGCCCCCAGCCGAAAAAATCAGGCTGGAGGCGCCGCGTATACCGCGAGACGGTTCAGGAATGTGGGTTAAACGGCGATGCCCTTGCGGCATTGCAACTGGGCGGTGCGCACCCGGGAAAAAGCGCGGGCCAGGCGCAGGAGCATTTCGTCGATGTTGCTTTTGCTCACCGTAAGCGCCGGGGTGAAGCGCAGGCAGTCAGGTTGCGGGGCGTTGAGGATCAGGCCTTCGTGCAGGGCGGCTTTTACGACTGCATCTGCAGAATCATCCGACAACGTCAGGCCCCACATCAGGCCGTGGCCGCGCAATGGGCCCTGGTCGTAGCGGTAGGCCAGCCGGGCAAGGCCTTCGCCCAGGTAAAGGCCTGATTCACGTACGTGTTCCAGGAAGCCGTGCTCCAGCACCGTATCGAGTACCGCCAGCCCGGCCGATGCCATCAATGCGTTGCCATGATGGGTACCTTCCAGCTCACCCACGTCGAAGCAACAGGCGTTGCCGCGCGCCAGCAGCGCAGCCAACGGGACGCCGCCGCCCAGGCCTTTGCCGAGGGTGATGATGTCGGCTCGCACGCCGTATTGCTGTTCGGCAAGCAAGGTGCCGCAACGGCCGAGGCCGGTTTGTACTTCGTCGAGGATCAGCAGGATCCCCAGTTCGCGGCACAGCCGTTCAATCCCCTTGAGGTAATGTTCCGTCGCGGGGATCACACCGGCCTCGCTCTGGACCGGCTCCAGCAGGATGGCGACTGTCTGTGCATCGACCGCTGCATGCAGGGCCGGCAGATCGTTGAACGGCACATGGCTGAAGCCGGGCAATTGCGGTTCAAAGCGGTTTTCCAGATTGCCGGCCGACGCCGCCAGTGCGGCGAAACTGCGCCCATGGCAACCATTGCTCGCGCTGATAATGCGGTAGGCCCCGCCGCGATGCAGTTGGCCCCACTTGCGCGCCAGCTTGATCGCCGCTTCGCAGGCCTCGGCGCCACTGTTGAGCAGGTAGGCCTGGTCGCTGCCGGTTCGATGGCACAGGCGGTCGACAAGATTGAGTTGAGCGCGGTTATGCAGCCCCATGCCTGGATTGATCAAGGCCTGGGTCTGGTCGGCAAGGGCTTTGATCAAGACCTGCGGGCTGTGGCCGAGACTGTTGGCAGCGTTGCCCTGGCTGAAATCCAGGTAGGCACGGTCGTCGCTGTCCCACAGCCAGGAGCCCTGGCCACGTACGAAAACCTGAGGCGGCCTCGCCACGGTGGGCATCAGCGCCTCGCTGGACAGCGTATCGGGTGAAGCCTCCAGCACCAGGTCGTCCAGGCTGGGCACGGGGCGACGCATATTGAAGAGATTCACAGCTTGCCCCCAGTGGCAACCAGGCCTTGGTCGGTTTTCCCTGCAATCACTGTCTGCGGGTGTGTTGCCTTGCCTATGTAAACGCCATCAACATAAACGCTGTTCATTGCCCGATCCGGCCCTATAAGCCCTGCGAATAGGCGCTAGACTAGGCGCCTCGGGGGCCACCGGCCATTTCGATTTTCCAGCTTTTTCGATAAGTAAACCTTATGGATTTTAAGCAACTGCGTTATTTCGTCGCGGTGTATGAAGAAGGCCATGTGGGCCGTGCCGCTGAACGCCTGTCGATCTCCCAGCCGGCGCTTTCACAACAGATCCGTCAGTTGGAGCGCAACCTCGATGTGAGCCTGTTCGAACGCAGCAGCAAACGCCTGCTGCCCACCCTGGCCGCCCATACCCTGTACAACCATGCCTTGCCGCTGATCGATGGCATGCAGCAAGCCGTCGAAGCCTTGCGTAACTTCAAGGGCCAGGCCATGCGCACCCTGGCCATCGGCGTGCTGCAAACCGTGCACACCAGCCTGGTCCCGCAAATGCTCGAGCGCGTGCGCAAGGCCCAGCCGCACCTGGTGGTGCAGATCTACGAATTGACCGGGATCGAGATTGAACGGCGGTTGCTTAACGGCTCGCTGGACATCGGCATCAGCTATCTGCCGCCACGCCAGCCGGGGCTGCACGGCGTGTTGTTGTATGAGGATGAGCTGAAGGTGGTCATCCCCGAGGACCATCCCCTGCGCGAATTCAAGAAAGTCTCGCTGAAACAGGCCGCCGAACTGCCGATGTTGTTGCTGGGGGAAGAGTTCCAGGTTCGACAGATCTGGCAGGGTCAGTTATCCAACCTCGGACGCCGGCCGCAGGTACAGGCGGAGTTGAATACCATGGTGGGGATTCTCGACAGCTTGCCTAACACCAAATTGGCCACGGTGCTGCCGGGACGCTCCCAGGACGAACACAATAGCCAGTCGCTGCTCTGGAAGCCCTTGAGTGAACCCAGGGTGCCGTTAAAGGTAGGTTTGGTGTGTCGCGATGTACAACGCCAGCAGGCAACCATGGCGCTGCTGCGCACCTTGCTGGAAGACGTGATGAATGCGCCGCAGGCCCTGCCCTGAAATTCGGCGCCTGACTTTTTCGCAGGCAAAAGAAAACCCCGCCGAAGCGGGGCTTTGCAGACTGTTTCCCTGACATCCATTTCACTCCGCCATCCTGGCAGAATCCTACGTGTCCGTGTTGTTGCTTTGCGCTTCCTGCGCGACGTCCATGTGAAGTAGATTATCCGTGGATCCAATTTGGCGATAGAGGACGATTAGCAGTACGTCATGTAAGAGAATGCTTACACGCCTTCCAAGCCCTTAGAACAGTGCCTCATCCAGCAAAAACAAGGATTCGCTACCGGCTTTTACCGACGCACTCAGCGAGTGAATACGTGGTAACAGACGCGCAAAGTAGAAACGCGCGGTGCCCAGCTTGCTGGCGTAGAAGTCTTCCTCAGTCTCCTTGCCCAACGCGGCCTTGGCCATACGTGCCCACATATAGGCGTAGGCCATGTAACCAAATGCATGCAAATACTCCACCGAGGCTGCGCCGATCTCGTTCGGGTTGGTCCTGGCACGATCCAGCACCCAGGCGGTCAATTCGTCCAGGTTATCCACCGCTGCGCTCAGCGGTTGGCTGAACTCAGCCAGTTCGGGCCCCGCCGAGGCGATGAACTGGCGGATCTCGTCGGCGAACAAGGTGTAGAACGCACCGCCGCTGCCGACGATCTTGCGTCCCATCAAATCCAGTGCCTGGATGCCGTTGGTGCCTTCGTAGATCTGGGTGATGCGTACATCACGCACCAGTTGCTCCTGGCCCCATTCGCGAATATAACCGTGGCCACCAAACACTTGCTGGCCGAGCACGGTGGTTTCCAGGCCCAGGTCGCTGAGGAACGCCTTGGCGACCGGCGTCAACAAGGCCACCAGGTTATCGGCCCGCTCACGGGCAGCGGCATCGTCACTGAACTTGGCGATGTCCAACTGCGTCGCCACATAGGTGGAGAACGCGCGACCGCCTTCGTTGGCGGCTTTCATGGTCAACAACATACGGCGCACGTCGGGGTGGACGATGATCGGGTCGGCCACTTTGTCTTTGGCCTGGGCACCGGTCGGCGCACGGCTTTGCAGGCGGTCCCGCGCATATTCAATCGCGTTCTGGTAGGAGCGCTCGCCGGACGCCAGGCCCTGGATACCCACGCCAAGGCGCTCGTAGTTCATCATGGTGAACATCGCCGCCAACCCACGGTTGGGTTCGCCCACCAGGTAACCCACGGCTTCGTCGAAGTTCATCACGCAGGTGGCGGATGCCTGGATACCCATCTTGTGTTCGATGGAGCCACAGCTCACCGGGTTGCGCGCGCCCAGGCTGCCGTCGGCGTTGACCATGAACTTCGGCACCAGGAACAGCGAAATCCCCTTGGGGCCGGCCGGTGCGTCCGGCAGCTTGGCCAGTACCAGATGAATGATGTTCTCGGTGAGGTCGTGTTCACCGCCAGTGATAAAGATCTTTGTCCCGCTGATCGTGTAGGAACCGTCTGCCTGCGGCTCGGCCTTGGTGCGGATAATCCCCAGGTCGGTACCGGCGTGCGCTTCCGTCAGGCACATGGAGCCTGCCCACTCGCCGGAATACATCTTCGGCAGGTAGATGGCCTTGAGTTCCTCGCTGGCGTGGGTGTTGATCGACACGCAGGCGCCGGAGGTCAGCATCGGGTACAGGCCGAACGCCAGGCTTGACGAGTTGATCATCTCCTCGACTTGGGCCGATACCGCCTTGGGCATGCCCATGCCGCCAAACACGGGGTCGCCGCCTACGCCGACCCAGCCACCTTCAGCGTAGGTCTTGTAGGCCTGTGGATAACCCTCCGGAGTAAACACCGCGGTGTTATCCCAACGGCAGCCCTGTTCATCGCCGCCGCGGCTGAGCGGGGCGATGGATTTGGCGGTGACCTTGCCGGCTTCTTCGAGGATGGCCTCTACGGTCTCGGCGTCAACGCTGTCTGCCAATGCCGGCAATTGGGCCCAAGTGGTGGCGACCTCAAAGACTTCGTTGAGGACGAAGCGCATATCACGCAGCGGCGCTTTGTAATCAGCCATGGCAAACCTCGTGAGAACGTGAAAAGTGATTCGATAGGATCGGTTTTACAGGCTCCGAGTGTACCCGAACAACTTTTCAGACACATAGGGTCCACTTGTGACTGATTGGTATTTTTAAGTCATTACAACGCAAACGACTCCGCAGGCAGACTCATCAGGCATTCGCTGCCCGCTTCCACGGCGGCGCGATGGGTTGCGGTACGTGGCAGCAGACGCTTGAAGTAAAAGTCGCAAGTGGCCAGCTTGGCTTTGGCAAACTCAGTGTCATCCTGCGCCAGCGCGGCAATGGCCATCCGCAGCCACAGGTAGGCGAGGATGATGTAACCGCTATACATCAAGTAATCCACCGCCGCTGCGCCCACCTCATCCGGGTTTTTCATCGCGGCCATACCGACCTGGGTGGTCAGCGCGCCCCATTCCTGATTCAGTTGATTGAGCTGCGCCACATAGCCCTTGAGCTGCGCATGTTCGGCATTCGCCGCGCAAAACTTATGCACGATTTTGGTAAAGCCGCGCAGCAGCCTGCCCTGGCTGCCCAGCACCTTGCGCCCCAGCAGGTCGAGGGCCTGGATGCCGTTGGTGCCTTCGTAGATCGGCGCAATCCGCGCATCGCGCGCCAGTTGTTCCATGCCCCACTCACGAATGTAGCCATGGCCGCCGAATATCTGCATGCCGTGGTTGGTCACCTCCAGCCCGGTGTCGGTCATAAAGGCTTTGCAGATGGGGGTGAGGAACGCCAACAGGTCTTCGGCTTCCTGACGCTGGCCAGCGTCGCTGCTCAGGTGCGCGGTATCGAGCAACTGCGCAGTGAAATAGGTGAGTGCGCGGTTACCTTCGTTGAAGGCTTTCATGGTCAGCAGCATACGGCGCACATCCGGATGCACGATGATCGGGTCGGCGGCTTTCTCCGGGGCCTTGGCGCCGGTCAGCGCGCGCATTTGCAGGCGGTCGTTGGCGTACTTGATCGCGCCCTGGAAGCTCGCCTCGCCGTTGCACAGGCCCTGCATGCCGGTGCCCAGGCGGGCGTGGTTCATCATGGTGAACATGCAGTTGAGGCCCTTGTTTGCCTCGCCAATCAAAAAGCCCTTGGCGCCGTCGAAGTTGAGCACGCAGGTGGCCGAGGCCTTGATGCCCATCTTGTGCTCGATAGAGCCGCAGTGCACCGCATTGCGCTCAGCCGAATCCACATGGAACTTGGGCACGATAAACAACGAGATACCCTTGGTGCCCGCCGGCGCATCCGGCAGCTTGGCCAGCACCAGGTGGATGATATTGGCGCTCATGTCGTGCTCACCGGCCGAGATGAAGATCTTGCTGCCGGTGATCGCGTAGCTGCCATCCGCCTGAGGCACGGCACGGGTCTTGATCAGGCCCAGGTCGGTGCCGCAATGGGCTTCGGTCAGGCACATGGTGCCGGTCCATTCGCCTGCGGTGAGTTTGCTCAGGAACGTGGCCTTCTGCGCTTCGGTGCCGTGGGCGTGGATCGCCGACATCGCGCCATGGGTCAGGCCCGGATACATGCCCCACGAGGTGTTGCTGGAGCCGATCATCTCGCTGAGCACCAGGCCCAACGATTGCGGCAGGCCCTGGCCACCGTAGGCCGGGTCTGCCGCCACACCGTGCCAGCCGCCCTCGACGTACTGGGCGAAGGCTTCCTTGAAGCCTTTGGGCGTGGTCACCACGCCGTTGTCGAAATGGCAGCCCTCTTCATCCCCGCTGCGATTGAGTGGCGAAAGCACGTTCTCGCAGAATTTGGCGCCTTCCTCCAGAATTGCACTGACCATGTCCGGGCTGGCATCCGTGGCGCCCAGGGCAGCGTAGTGGCCGTGGAAATCAAACACGTGGTCGATCAGAAAGCGCATGTCGCGCAGGGGAGCTTTGTACTCAGGCATGGCGATGTCTCCGGCAGCAGATCCTTTCAAGCTACTGCCGGCCAGCGCCTCGGACAATCATTGTAGAACCGCTGAATACAGCGCCATCACTCAACCGGCAGCGCTCTGCATGCGCACCGCGCCACGGCGGGTCTGCCCGGCCGCAACCACACAGTTACGCCCCGCGCCCTTGGCGGCGTACAGCGCCTGGTCGGCGGACTTGAGCACTTCTTCCGCCGTGCGCTGGTCGATCTGGCGTTCGGCCACGCCGATGCTGACCGTCACCGACACACTCGACGCGCCGCTGCCCGCCCGGCGTTGACGGCCTTGTTGATCATCCTGGGGCCGGTCCGAGTTGCGCAACTTGATGTCGTAGTTGGCGACGATCTCGCGGATTTCCTCCAGGTGCGGCATGCACTCATCCAGGGTCTTGCCGGCAAACACCACGGCGAATTCTTCACCGCCATAGCGGTAGGCACGCCCACCCCCATTGACCTTGGACAGCTTGCTCGCCACCAGGCGCAGCACCTGGTCGCCCACATCGTGGCCATGGGTGTCATTGAAACGCTTGAAGTGATCGACGTCGGTCATCGCCAGCACATAGTTGCGCCCCAGCCGCTGCATGCGTTCGTTCAGGGCACGGCGCCCCGGCAGGCCGGTCAGTTCGTCGCGGAACGCCATTTGATAAGCCTCATGGGCCACACCGGCGGCGATCATCAGCATGACCTGGCTGCACATGATGTTGAGGGTGAACGGCAGGATGAAGGTCTGCGGCAACATCCAGAACATCCCCAGCAACCCGACCAGTTGCGCCGCATGCAGCGGGCGCGGCTGGTACCAATATTGCGCCGCCAGAGTGAGGAAGCCGATCAGGAACATCGGGTATGACAGCTGGATCAGGCTCATCCAGGTCCCATGCAGGGCGGGCCAGCGGATCTCCGCCAGCCAGTTCAGCAGCGCCTGGGGATAACTTTGCTCCAGGGCCAGCGCCACACTGCCGACTGCCAGCAGCACCGCACAACGGGCAACAAAATCGCGGAACAGATGGGTCTTCTCCTGCCACAGCGCGTAGATGCTGAACAGCAACGGCAATAACAGGCAACACAGGTGAAACACCACGGCCGCGTCTTCGCGCACGCGGCCATTGTCGCGATAGAAATCGGTCTGGGTATCGAGCAGGAAGTAGGCGATGTACACCGTGATCATCAGGAACAATTCACGCTGGCGGCGATAAACCGCGCAGTACGAACCGCCCAGCAACAGCACCAGGGTCGGCAACACATTGAACAGCGAGGTGAAAAAGACGCTGAGGTCCTTGACGTACGCAGCCGAGAGCCCGGCCAGCAACAGCAGCAACGAAGGAAGAAAGTGACTGAAACGTAAAGCAGACACGCGTGACAAGGGTAAAAACTCCGACCCGCAAAAAGTAGTGGCACTGTGCCTTGATGCGAACAGTTAAGCACACCTTGCCCGTCATGTATCACATTGCCATCACTGTAACGGCAGCCGGAGAAAATCCCTGAGCGCTGCACTGTGTTTTTTATCCCCCAATGAAAAAACCGCCGCTCCCAAGGGAAGCGACGGTTTCAGATGAACCCGGTAAGGCTTAGTAAGCCAGGCCGAAGTCTTCTTCTTTCATGTCCATCAGGTTACTGGCGCCCGACAGCATGGTGGCCACGTGGGTACGGGTCCGCGGCAAGATGCGCTGGAAGTAGAAGCGCGCGGTTTGCAGCTTGGCGGTGTAGAACGCTTCTTCGCTGGTACCGGCGGCGAGTTTTTCGGCAGCCAGGCGCGCCATGTCGGCCCAGAAGTAAGCCAGGCAGGCGTAACCGGAGTACATCAGGTAATCCACCGAAGCGGCACCCACTTCTTCGCGGTCTTTCATCGCGGCCATGCCGACCTTCATGGTCAACTCGCCCCACTCTTTGTTCAGCGCAGCCAGCGGTGCCACGAATTCCTTGACCGCGTCGTTGCCTTCGTTGGCCTGGCAGAACTTGTGCACGATCTTGGTGAAGCCCTTGAGCGCTTCGCCCTGGGTCATCAGCACTTTGCGGCCGAGCAGGTCCAGTGCCTGGATGCCGGTGGTGCCTTCGTACAGCATGGAGATACGGCTGTCGCGAACGTTCTGCTCCATGCCCCACTCGGCGATAAAGCCGTGGCCGCCATAGATCTGCACGCCGTGGTTGGCGGATTCAAAACCGACTTCGGTCATGAACGCCTTGGCAATCGGGGTCATGAATGCCAGCAGGCCGTCGGCCTGTTTCTTGGCCTCGTCGTCGGTGCCGTACTTGACGATGTCCACTTGCTTGGCGGTGAAGTACACCATCGCACGGTTACCTTCGGCGAAGGCTTTCATGGTCAGCAGCATGCGGCGCACGTCGGGGTGCACGATGATCGGGTCGGCGGCCTTTTCCGGCGCTTTCGGGCCAGTCAGGGAACGCATCTGCAGGCGATCGCGGGCGTATTTCAGGCCGCCCTGGAAGCCGATCTCGGCGTGGGCCAGGCCTTGCAGCGCGGTGCCCAGGCGAGCGGTGTTCATAAAGGTGAACATGCAGTTCAGGCCTTTGTTCGCCGGGCCGATCAGGAAACCGGTGGCCGCGTCGAAGTTCATCACACAAGTGGCGTTACCGTGGATACCCATCTTGTGTTCCAGGGAACCACAGCTCACGGCGTTGCGCGCACCGATCGAGCCGTCGGCGTTGGGCAGGAACTTGGGCACGATGAACAGCGAGATGCCTTTGGTACCGGCCGGTGCGTCCGGCAGGCGGGCCAGCACGATGTGGACGATGTTGTCGGCCATGTCGTGCTCACCGGCCGAGATGAAGATCTTGGTACCGGAGACTTTGTAGGAACCGTCAGCCTGAGGCTCGGCCTTGGTGCGCAGCATGCCCAGGTCGGTACCACAGTGTGGTTCGGTCAGGCACATGGTGCCGGTCCACTCGCCCGATACCAGCTTGGTCAGGTAAGCCTCTTGCTGCTCGGGGGTGCCATGCTCGGAAATGGTGTTCATCGCGCCATGGGACAGGCCCGGGTACATGCCCCACGACCAGTTGGCTTCGCCGACCATTTCGCTCACGGCCAGGCCCAGGGATTCCGGCAGGCCTTGGCCACCGTGCTCCACGTCGTGGGCCAGGCTTGGCCAGCCGCCTTCGACGAATTGCTTGTAGGCTTCTTTGAAACCAGCAGGGGTTTTTACGCCAGACTCACTCCAGGTGCACCCTTCGATGTCACCCACGCGGTTCAACGGTGCCAGCACTTGCTCACAAAACTTGGCGCCTTCTTCGAGAATGGCGTCAACCATGTCCGGGGTAGCGTCCTGGCAAGCCGGCAGGCTCTGATAGTGCGCTTCATAGCCGAGCAGTTCGTCACGAACGAAGCGAATATCACGCAAGGGGGCCTTGTAGTCAGGCATAGCGATAAACCTCTGCTGATGTATCTGGAATGAACAACCGCGTGGATTTGTTATGGCGGTCAAACAGGTGTTTGAAACATACGTTTACGACCTGGGGATGTCAAGCGTCGTCCAGACACCGTTTGTCATGACGCGGGTCAATGGCAGGCATGGCGAGGCCTGCGGCGGGATGCCACAAGGTGCTCAGAAGAAAATGGAGAATTGCGAAAGCACGACCAGCCTCAGGAAGAAGCCGGTCGTGAGCAAGGAGGGGGTTAAGCGAAGGTGTCGATCAGGGTACCGAGCATTTCGTCTGAAGCCTTGGCGACCTTGGCGCCCAACTCCACTTGAAACTTGCCTTGGGCCATTTCAACCATATTGCTCGCCGAGTTCGTCGGCTGGGCGCGGTCATTGGCTTGCAACCGGTCGCTCTGTGCGTCCGACGGCTGGGTGGTCGCGGCGCTGGCAATCCTGCCGGCGGCCTGGTCGACACGGCTCTGCCCGGCCTGAATAGTGCTCAGCCCCGAGTAAAACGCGCTGCTGCCAGAGATTTCCATGGCTTTAACCTGCCTTTAGAGAATCGTGAAGTTGAATTGAAGCAGACATACTGGCAAAAAGCCCGTTAAAAACACTAATGGCACAATGCCTTGCCGATAGCCAGAATCAGTCAAGCAGGTCCAGTTGCAGGTACTCAGCTACCGCCTCGGCGCCGGCGTGCTTGAGCTTGGGCACTCGTCCAAGGCATGGCGCGGGCAAACGCTCGGCCAGGGTCGCGAGGTTTTCTTCCAGACGAGAGGTCTTGGGGTCGATGATATTCGCCACCCACCCAGCCAAGGGCAAACCGTCCCGGGCGATGGCTTCGGCGGTGAGCAAGGCATGGCTGATGCAACCCAGGCGCACGCCCACAACCAGGATCACCGGCAGTTGCAGCGCCATGGCCAGGTCCGACAGGTTGTCCTGGTCAGCCAACGGCACCCGCCAACCGCCTGCGCCTTCGATGAGGGTGAAATCCGCTTGTCGCGCCAGAATCTGCTGCATGGGTTTCAACAACGACTGCACCGTCAGCGCGACGCCGGCCTCCCGCGCGGCCAGGTGGGGCGCGATGGCGGGTTCGAACGCCACCGGGTTGACCTCGGCATAACTCAACGGCAATGAACACTCGGTCAGCAGCGCCAGGGCATCGGCGTTGCGCAAGCCCTTGGCCGTGACCTGGCAGCCGGAAGCCACGGGCTTTCCCGCCGCAGTACTTTTGCCGGCTAGCCGGGCGGCGTGCAACAGGCCGGCGGCGATAGTGGTCTTGCCGACATCCGTATCGGTGCCGGTGATGAAATAAGCGGCGCTCATAGGGGCTTCTCCAGGACGGCGTACACCACTTGATAGGTGGCCGGCAGTCCCTCGGCCTGACGGAACTGCTCGTAGGCGTCTACCAGTGCAACAATCCGCGCACGGCCCGTCAACCCTCCCGGGCGGCCCGGATTGAGATTATGCGCCCCCAGCGCCTTGAGCTCATGGGTCAGGCTGCGCACATCCGGGTAATGCAGCACATGGGGACGTCGCTCCAGGCTGACCACGCGCAAACCACTGGCCGCGCACAACTGCTGGTACGCCTCGAAAGTGCGGAAGCGATTGACGTGCACCAGGCCATCCGCCGCCCGCCAGCTTTCGCGCAACTCATCCAGCGTCCCGACGCACAAACTGGCGAACGCCAGCACGCCACCCGGTTGCAGCACGCGATAGGCCTCGCTGAGTACTGCCTCGAAGTTCGCACACCACTGCACCGCCAGGCTGGAGAAGAGCAGCTCGAAGCTCTCGGCTGTTAGGGGCAAGCGTTCCGCATCCCCCGCGACAAAATGATGTGCGCCACCCAAAGGCCGCGCATGGTTAAGCATGCCCTCGGCAATATCCAGCGCCACACCTTGGCTGGCGGGCAACAACTCGCCCAGCACACGGCTGAAATAACCCGTGCCGCAGCCCATATCCAGCCAGCGCCGTGGCGTACACGCTGATGGCAGGCGCGCCAGCAGCTCATGCCCTACGACTCGCTGCAACTCGGCGACGCTGTCGTAACTGGCCGCCGCACGGGAAAACGACGCCGCCACCTGGCGCTTGTCCGGCAAGGCGCCCGGCAGGGAGGGCTGGGATAAATCAGTCATCGACGCACTCATGCAAAAAAGCCTGGATGGCCCCCGCTACACCGTGGGGGTCTTCCAGAAGAAAAGCGTGACCAGCCTGTTCAATCAGGCCGATTTCCACATCCGGCAGCAGCCTCAGCAGGTCGCTGGCGGCTTCGGCGGGCACCAATCCGTCCATGCCGGCGAACAGGTGCAACTGTGGGCCGCGATAAGCCAGCAAGGCTTCGCGGGTATCCAGTTGGGCCAGCAGTTCCAGGCCGGGCATCAACACGCCGGGCGCTGAATGCGGCGCGCCGCTGACCAGCAGGCGCGACAGCCCGCGCGGGTCTTCGGCGCCCTTGGCGCACAACAGGCCGAAGCGCTTGAGGGTGACTTGGGAGTCGGCATGGCAGCCGGCCAGGAACGCATCGAACGTCGCGGCGGGCATCCCATGGGGCCAGCCGTCGTGGGCGACGAAACACGGGTTGCTCGCCAGGGTCAGCAAGCCGCAGCAACGCTCGCCGCGCCGCGCCGCCAGTTCGGCAGCGAGCATGCCGCCCAGGGACCAGCCGCCCAGCCAGGCGTTGTCGGGCAGCGTGGCGTCAAGTTCGTCGAGCCATTCATCGAGGTCGCTGGAATCCAGCGCCGGCAACGGCTCGATCTGCACCTGCAGGTGCTCGTCCAGGCCACGCAAGGCGGCGGCCAAAGGCTCCAGCGGCGATACGCCGAGGCCCCAGCCGGGCAGCAGGATCAGTCGATCACGCATGGTCGGGCTCCGTGGCACCAGACAAGCGGAAACACTCTTCCAATGCGTTTAACAATAGCTGCACCTGCGCTTCGCTGTGGGCTGCGGTCAGGGTCACGCGCAAACGCGCGCTGCCGGCAGGTACGGTGGGCGGGCGGATCGCCGTGACCATCAGGCCGCGCTCACGCAGCAGCTGCGACAGGCGCACGGCCTTGGCACTGTCGCCGATCAGGATCGGCTGGATCGGTGTAAAGCTGTCCATCAAGTCCAGGCCAAGCTGCTCGGCGCCCTGGCGAAACTGACGAATCAGCCGGTCGAGGTGCTCGCGCCGCCAATGTTCGGTGCGTAGCAGCTCCAGGCTCTTCAGGGTGGCGCAGGCCAGCGCCGGCGGTTGGCTGGTGGTGTAGATATACGGCCGGGCAAACTGGATCAGGCTTTCGACCAGGTCCTCACTGCCCGCGACAAACGCGCCCGCCGTGCCGAACGCTTTGCCCAGGGTGCCGACCAATACCGGCACGTCGTCCTGGCTCAAGCCGAAATGCTCGACGATCCCGCCGCCATTGGCACCCAGCGGACCAAAGCCATGGGCATCATCCACCATCAACCAGGCGCCTTTGGCCCTGGCGGCACGGGCCAGCGTCGGCAGGTCGGCCAGGTCGCCGTCCATGCTGAACACGCCATCGGTGACCACCAGCGTATTACCGGTGGCTTTCTCCAGGCGCTTGGCCAGGCTGATCGCGTCGTTGTGCAGGTAGCGATTGAAGCGCGCACCGGACAGCAAGCCGGCATCCAGCAGCGAGGCATGGTTGAGACGGTCTTCCAGCACCGTATCGCCCTGCCCCACTAACGCCGTGACCGCACCGAGGTTGGCCATGTAGCCGGTGGTAAACAGCAGAGCACGCGGGCGGCCGGTGAGATCGGCCAGCGCCTCCTCCAGTTCATGGTGCGGCGTGGCGTGACCCACCACCAAGTGCGAAGCCCCGCCGCCCACGCCCCAACGGGACGCCCCGGCGCGCCAGGCCTCGATCACTTGCGGGTGATTGGCCAGGCCCAGGTAATCGTTATTGCAGAATGCCAGGAGGGGTTGACCGTCAACCACCACCTCCGGGCCTTGAGGGCTCTGGAGCAGCGGGCGTTGACGGTAAAGGTGTTCGGCACGGCGGGCGGCGAGGCGCGCGGAGAGATCAAAAGACATGCAGGCCTCGGGGTGGCAGGTGCAACTTCGGTCAAAACAGGTGGGGATCAAACAACGGCGTTATAGAACTGCTCGCTGCTCTTCTGCTCTACCAACGCCTGTTCGATGGCCGCCTGGTGCACTTCATCCGCATGCTCTTCACGGGCTTCCGGCAGGATGCCCAGGCGCGAGAACAGTTGCATGTCCTTGTCGGCCTGAGGGTTGGCGGTGGTCAGCAATTTGTCGCCGTAGAAGATCGAGTTGGCACCGGCAAAGAACGCCAGGGCCTGCATCTGCTCGTTCATGGCTTCGCGCCCCGCCGACAGGCGCACATGGGATTGCGGCATCAGGATGCGCGCCACGGCCAGCATGCGGATGAAATCGAACGGGTCGATGTCCTCGGCATTTTCCAACGGTGTACCGGCGACTTTCACCAGCATGTTGATCGGCACCGACTCCGGATGCTCCGGCAGGTTGGCCAACTGGATCAACAGGTTGGCGCGGTCATCAAGGGACTCGCCCATGCCAAGGATGCCGCCGGAGCAGATCTTCATCCCCGACTCACGCACATAGGCCAGGGTTTGCAGGCGCTCGCTGTAGGTGCGGGTGGTGATGATACTGCCGTAGAACTCCGGCGACGTATCCAGGTTGTGGTTGTAGTAATCCAGGCCGGCCTGGGCCAGGGCTTCGGTCTGGTCCTGGTCGAGACGGCCGAGGGTCATGCAGGTTTCCAGGCCCATGGCCTTCACGCCTTTGACCATCTGCAGCACATAGGGCATGTCTTTGGCCGACGGGTGTTTCCAGGCGGCACCCATGCAGAAACGGGTCGAACCGATGGCCTTGGCGCGAGCGGCCTCTTCGAGGACCTTCTGCACCTCCATCAGCTTTTCTTTTTCCAGGCCCGTGTTGTAGTGGCCCGACTGCGGACAATATTTGCAATCTTCCGGGCAGGCACCGGTCTTGATCGACAGCAGTGTCGACACCTGTACACGGTTGGCATCGAAATGCGCGCGGTGCACGGTCTGCGCCTGGAACAACAGGTCATTGAACGGCTGCACGAACAACGCTTTGACTTCGGCTAAAGACCAATCGTGACGCAAGGTGGCGGTGGTGCTGGCGCTCATGGGCGATTCCTTGATTATGCTTTGGCAAGCGCTGCGGGAAGGGCAATACCCACAGGCACGACACGGATGCTCGGCATATTTAAGGAAGATTCATGCACTGTCAACCAAGCAACAAACACGAAGTTTACATCTGGTCAAAAAACATACAGAAATGTTTAATCTGCGACGAGACGACTGAAACCGCCGACTGTGTGTGCAACGTCTGCGAAACCGAGCTGCCCTGGCTGATGGAACATTGCGAAATCTGCGCCTTGCCTTTGGCGATGGACGGCCTGGTCTGCGGCCAGTGCCTGAGACAACCGCCCGCCTTTAAACACGTGATCGCCCCCTGGACCTACAGCTTTCCGGTGGACACCCTGATCAGTCGCTTCAAGCACCAGGCACGCTGGCCCCTCGGGCATATGCTGGGGCGTTTGCTGGGGCACTACTTGCAACATCGCTTCGACAACCACTCACTCACCCGCCCGGACATGCTGCTGCCGGTGCCCATGGCCCGCAGGCGCCTGCGTGAACGGGGCTATAACCAGGCGCTGATGCTGGCGCGCTGGCTCAGCGCCGACCTCGACCTTCCCCACGATGAACACCTATTGCAACGCCCTTATGAAACCGTCGCGCAGCAAGCCCTCGACGCCAAGACGCGCAAACGCAACCTGCTCAACGCCTTCGCCCTGGCCCCCGGTGCCGAGGTGCGCGGCCGCCATCTGGCGCTGGTGGACGACGTGCTCACCACCGGCGCCACCGCCCACAGCCTGGCGCGGTTGTTGATCAACGCCGGCGCGCGACAGGTAGACGTGTACTGCCTGGCCCGCACGCCAAAGCCTGGCACTTGACTCTCATGCCTCGCGGCTGCAACGTCCGCTCATCCCACCACAGCGAATGCCCATGTCCCTACCGACGCTGCTCAGCCAACATATTGTCCGCCGCCCCCAGCGTATCGCCCTGCTGGGGCATATCGCCGAGCAGGGCTCCATCACCCGCGCCGCCAAAAGTGCGGGCTTGAGCTACAAGGCCGCCTGGGACGCCATCGACGAACTGAACAACCTGGCGCAAAAACCCTTGGTCGAACGCAGTGTCGGCGGCAAGGGCGGCGGCGGCGCCAAACTCACGGCCGAGGGTGAACGGGTGTTGCGCCTCTACCAGCGCCTGCAAGTGTTGCAGGCCGAAGTGCTCGGTTCGGACGAAGCCGCCAGTGACTTCAACCTGCTCGGCCGCTTGATGCTGCGCACCAGCGCCCGTAACCAGTTGCATGGTCAGGTCATTGCGATTGAACAGCATGGCCGCAACGACTTGATTCACTTGCAGCTCGCCGGTGGGCTGACCCTGGCGGCACAAATCACCCATGACAGTACGCAACGGCTGGAGCTGGAGGTCGGCGTGGAAGTTGTCGCGCTGATCAAGGCCGGCTGGCTGGAATTGCTGGCGCCCGACAAACCTGCAACACCTGGACACAATTGCATGAGCGGAACCGTCGACGCGATTCTTGCCGCCGAGGACGGCCCCAGCGAAGTGCGCATCGCCCTGCCCAATGGCCAGGTTTTATGCGCCTTGGCGCAGCCCGCCGCGCTCGAGGCCCTGGGCGCCGCCGCTGGCAGGACGCTCCAAGTGCAATTTGCCGCCAGCAATGTGCTGCTCGGCACGCCGGTCTGAGCCGAGTAGCTCTTCAAACTGCAACAATTTCGTCACGCCCGCTCCTTATGGTGTCTGCAAAAACCGCAGGGAGCCTGACATGAACCTATTAGAAGAAAACCAAGCCACCGACCTCGAACAGATGGTCGGCCTCACCCGCCGCCGCTTCATCGGTGCCGGCGCCCTGTGCGGTGCCGCGATGTTCCTCGGCGGCAACCTGCTGAGCCGCAGCGCCCTGGCCGTCAACGCCGCCTCCGCCAGCCCGCTGCTGGGCTTTACCAGCATCGCCGCGGCCACCAGCGACACCATCACCCTGCCGCCGGGCTACAGCGCTTCGGTGCTGATCAGTTGGGGCCAGCCGCTGCACAAGAGCGCGCCGGCCTTCGACCCGTCCGGCAACGGCACCGCCAAGGCCCAGGAACAACAGTTCGGCGACAACAACGACGGCATGAGCCTGTTCGCCTTCCCCGGCGACGACAACCGCGCGCTGATGGCGATCAACAACGAATACACCAACTACCGCTACCTCTACGCCCACGGCGGCGCGCCGCAATCGGCCGAAGACGTGCACAAGGCCCAGGCCAGCGAAGGCGTGTCGGTGATCGAAGTACGGCGCAAGGGCGATACCTGGCAGTTTATCCAGGACTCGCGCTACAACCGCCGCATCCACGGCAACTCGCCGATCCGCCTGAGCGGCCCCGCCGCCGGCCACGAATGGTTGAAAACCAGCGCCGACAAGTCGGGCAAAAAAGTCCTCGGCACCTTCCAGAACTGCGCCAACGGCAAGACCCCATGGGGCACTTACCTGACCTGTGAAGAGAACTTCACCGACTGCTTCGGCAGCAGCAACCCACAACAAACCTTCGATGCCGGGCAGAAACGCTACGGCGTGGTGGCCGCCAGCAAAGAGATCAACTGGCACCTGCACGACCCGCGCTTCGACCTGGCCAAGAACCCCAATGAACTCAACCGCCACGGCTGGGTCGTGGAAATCGACCCGTTCGACCCGCAATCCACCCCGGCCAAACGCACCGCCCTGGGCCGCTTCAAGCACGAGAACGCCGCCCTGGCGCAGACCCGTGACGGCCGCGCCGTGGTGTACATGGGCGACGACGAGCGCGGCGAGTTCATCTACAAGTTCGTCAGCCGCGACAAGATCAACCACAAGAGCCCCAAGGCCAACAAGGACCTGCTCGACCACGGCACCTTGTACGTGGCTATCTTCGATGCGGGCGATGGCAACGCCGATCATCCGAAGGGCAAAGGGCAATGGGTCGAGCTGACCCATGGCAAAAACGGCATCGACGCCAGCACTGGCTTCGCCAGCCAGGCCGAAGTGCTGATCCACGCGCGCCTGGCCGCCAGTGTGGTCAAAGCCACGCGCATGGACCGCCCGGAATGGATCGTGGTCAGCCCCACCGACGGCCAGGTCTACTGCACCCTGACCAACAACGCCAAGCGCGGCGAAGACGGCCAACCGGTGGGCGGGCCCAACCCGCGTGAGAAAAACGTCTACGGCCAGATCCTGCGCTGGAAGGCCAACGCCGATGACCATGGCGCCGCGGACTTCAGCTGGGACCTGTTTGTGGTGGCCGGCAACCCGGGCGTGCATGCCGGCACGCCAAAAGGCGGCTCGTCCAACATCAACCCGCAGAACATGTTCAACAGCCCCGACGGCCTGGGGTTCGACAAGGCCGGGCGCCTGTGGATCCTCACCGATGGCGACTACAGCAACGCCGGCGACTTCGCGGGCATGGGCAATAACCAGATGCTGTGCGCCGACCCGAGCACCGGTGAAATCCGTCGTTTCATGGTCGGGCCGGTAGCCTGTGAGGTGACGGGCATCAGCTTCTCGCCGGATCAGAAAACCCTGTTTGTGGGGATCCAGCATCCGGGTGAAACCGGGGGTTCGACCTGGCCGGAGCATCTGCCGAATGGCAAGCCGCGTTCGTCGGTGATGGCGATTCGGCGGGATGATGGCGGGATAGTCGGTGCCTGATAGACCGCCCCACTGTAGGAGCGGGCTTGCCCGCGAAGATCGTCAACGATAACGCAGCGGAACCTGACACCCCACTGCGCGCTCAGGTTTTTCGCGAGCAAGCTCGCTCCTACAGCGTTACCATACCCGGCCGGACGCGGCGCCCTGCTGCGCGCAGGAGTTCGCATGGCCCATCCGTTTGAAACCCTCACACCCGACCTGGTACTCGACGCTGTCGAAAGCATCGGTTTTCTCAGCGATGCCCGCGTTCTGGCGCTCAACAGCTACGAAAACCGCGTGTATCAGGTGGGCATCGAAGACTCCGAACCGCTGATCGCCAAGTTCTACCGCCCCCAGCGCTGGACCAACGAAGCGATCCTCGAAGAGCACCGTTTCACCTTCGAGTTGGCCGAGTGCGACGTGCCGGTGGTCGCGCCGATGATTCATAACGGCGAAAGCCTGTTCGAACACGCCGGTTTCCGCTTCACCCTGTTCCCCCGCCGTGGCGGCCGCGCACCGGAGCCGGGCAACCTTGACCAGCTTTATCGCCTTGGGCAACTGC
This sequence comes from Pseudomonas sp. S3E12, assembly GCF_001702295.1. Classification (NCBI taxonomy): domain Bacteria; kingdom Pseudomonadati; phylum Pseudomonadota; class Gammaproteobacteria; order Pseudomonadales; family Pseudomonadaceae; genus Pseudomonas; species Pseudomonas sp. S3E12. Next base: position 260,332 of record NZ_MBDT01000003.1, on the reverse strand, counting down.
TCGGCCGCTTGCACGCCGTGGGTTCCACCCGCCCGTTCGAACACCGCGAAGCCTTGGGTGTGAAGAACTTCGGTCACGACTCGCTCAATACGTTGCTCGAAGGCAATTTCATTCCCAAGAGCCTGCTGCCAGCCTACGAGTCCGTGGCCCGCGACCTGCTCAAGCGCGTGGAAGAGGTCTACAAAGCCACGCCGCACAAGAACATCCGCATGCACGGCGATTGCCACCCCGGCAACATGATGTGCCGTGATGAGATGTTCCACATCGTCGACCTCGACGATTGCCGCATGGGCCCGGCGGTGCAGGACTTATGGATGATGCTCGCCGGTGATCGCCAGGAATGCCTGGGCCAGCTGTCGGAACTGATGGACGGCTACCAGGAATTCCACGACTTCGACCCGCGCGAACTGGCGCTGATCGAGCCGCTGCGCGCGTTGCGCCTGATGCACTACAGCGCGTGGCTGGCACGGCGCTGGGATGATCCGGCTTTCCCCCACAGCTTCCCGTGGTTCGGCAGCGAGCGGTATTGGGGCGACCAGGTGCTGGCGCTGCGCGAGCAACTCTCAGCGCTCAACGAAGACCCCCTCAAACTCTTCTGAAATCGCCGCTCGCTCCTGTAGGAGCGAGCTTGCTCGCGAAAAACCTGAGGGCGCCGCGTGCAGTCAGGATGCCCGCGTTATCGTTAACGATCTTCGCGAGCAAGCTCGCTCCTACAGAAGGGTAATCCCATTGGTTGACAAATATCCTTACAATCGCCCTTTGTTAGCTGCCTAAGCAAGGATTCCGCATGCAAGCCGCCAACCCCCGCAAGGGGTACATCCTGGGCCTGAGCGCCTATGTCATCTGGGGTCTGTTCCCGCTCTACTTCAAAGCCATCGCCAGTGTGCCCGCCGCCGAAATCATCGTGCACCGGGTGCTGTGGTCAGCGCTGTTCGGTGGTTTGTTGCTGATGGTGTGGAAGCACCCGGGCTGGTTCCGCGAACTACGCGACAACCCCAGGCGCCTGGCAATCCTGGCACTCAGCGGTTCGTTGATCGCCGGTAACTGGCTGACCTATGTGTGGTCGGTGAACAGCGGGCGCATGCTCGAAGCCAGCCTGGGTTACTACATCAACCCGCTGGTGAATGTGCTGCTGGGCATGCTACTTCTCGGCGAGCGCCTGCGCCGCCTGCAATGGGTGGCCGTGGGGCTGGCCGCAGTGGGTGTGGCGCAACAGGTCTGGCAGGTGGGCAGCTTGCCGTGGGTATCGTTGGTACTGGCGCTGACCTTCGGTTTCTACGGCCTGATACGCAAGCAGGCGCCGGTCAAGGCACTGCCGGGGCTGGTGGTGGAGACCTGGATGCTGGTGCCGATTGCGGTGGCCTGGTTGTTGTTCAACCCGTCGGCCCACAGTGCGCAACTGGCGTTCTGGAGCACATCCGAAGCCTGGTGGCTGGTGGCGGCCGGACCGGTGACGTTGATCCCGCTGGTGTGCTTCAACGCCGCCGCACGGCATTTGCCCTACACCGCCTTGGGCTTTTTGCAGTATGTGGCACCGACCCTGGTGTTGCTGGAAGCGGTGCTGCTGTTCGGTGAGCACCTGGCGTCAAGCACGCTGATCGCGTTTGCCTTTATCTGGGCCGGGCTGGTGGTCTACAGCGTCGATGCCTGGTTGAGCGTGCGCAAACGCTGATCAAATAACGTACAAACCTCTGCAAGCCCCAGCCGGCCAGGCTTGCAGAGATCAACCCCAAGGTTATCCACAACCTGGTCCCCGCCATTTGTGCACAAGCCCTTGAAACTGCTCGTTTTTTGCTCAGTTGGCGGAGAAGCCCGGTAGACGTGGCCTGGCGCCGGGTCTCTACAGGTTATCCACAGGCCCATGCAAGATTTCCATGCATAACCTTGTGGGTGGTTATTCCTCGCTGTGCAGTTCCACCATCAGATCATCCGCCAGGGTTTCCAGGGATTCCTGCAACGCCTCCAAGGACAAGCTCGATGGCACCTGCAACAACGCCTCGGCGCTGAACAGCGGATCACCGCTCATCGGTGCCGGGCGTACATCGGTGCTCAAGCGCTCCAGGTTGACACCCTGTTTGCTCAACAGCGCCGTGATCTCGCGCACGATGCCCGAGCGGTCATTGCCCAGCAGCGTCATCACGATCGACTTAGACGCCGATGCCTGGCCACTGCTGCCCTCGCCCACCAGCACGCGAATACCGTGTGTGGATAAATCCTCCAAAGCCCCCACCAAGGACTGACGACTCTCGGCAGGCACGCTGACCCGCAGGATCCCGGCAAACTGCCCGGCCATATGCGCCATTCGGCTTTCCAACCAGTTGCCGCCGTGGGCCGCGATATTCTGCGCGATGCGTTCCACCAGGCCGGGTTTGTCGGCGGCGATAATAGTGAGTACAAGATGGTCCATGGCGAAGCCCTCTGAATTCAATCTACAAGGTGGACCCGGAGACCCGCGAAAACAAATCGTGTACCATTTTTATATTTATCTGGAACAATCCAATAGTTTTTTGAGAACATCCGGTTCTCCGCTGTGACCGTACGACCAAAGTGGGTCGCTAAACGACGTATTTAGTCTAATTTTCACAACCGCAAGTCATCATGTAGTATGCCCTCCCGTGCACTACATAATGAAAATCCGAAACAGCGCATTAGCTCCGCAGAGTGAGGCAAGCAATGACTGAACACGTTCAAGTCGGTGGCCTGCAGGTCGCCAAAGTCCTGTTCGACTTCGTGAACAACGAAGCCATTCCCGGTACCGGCATCACTGCCGACCAGTTCTGGGCCGGTGCCGACAAGGTCATCCACGACCTGGCACCGAAGAACAAAGCCCTGCTCGCCAAACGCGACGATTTCCAGGCGCGGATCGATACCTGGCACCAGACCCACGCCGGCCAGGCACATGACCCGGTGGCCTACAAAGCCTTCCTGCAAGACATCGGATACCTGCTGCCAGAAGCCGCAGACTTCCAGGCCTCGACCCAAAACGTCGATGACGAGATCGCCCGCATGGCCGGCCCGCAGCTGGTGGTGCCGGTGATGAACGCCCGCTTCGCCCTCAACGCGTCCAATGCGCGTTGGGGCTCGCTGTACGACGCCCTGTATGGCACCGACGCCATCAGCGAAGCCGACGGCGCCGAAAAGGGCAAGGGCTACAACAAAGTGCGTGGCGACAAGGTGATTGCCTTCGCCCGCGCCTTCCTCGACGAAGCCGCGCCACTGAGCGCCGGCAGCCACGTCGATTCCACCGGCTACAAGATCGTCGACGGCAAGCTGATCGTCAGCCTCAAGGGCGGCAGCAACAGCGGCCTGCGTGACGACGCCCAGTTGATCGGTTTCCAGGGCCCTGCGGCCGAGCCGATCGCGATCCTGTTGAAGCACAACGGCCTGCACTTCGAAATCCAGATCGACGCCAGCACCCCGGTTGGCCAGACCGATGCCGCCGGTGTCAAAGACGTGCTGATGGAAGCTGCACTTACCACTATCATGGACTGCGAAGACTCCGTCGCCGCCGTCGATGCCGATGACAAGGTGGTGATCTACCGCAACTGGCTCGGCCTGATGAAGGGCGACCTGGCCGAAGAAGTGGCCAAGGGCGGCAAGACCTTCACCCGCACCATGAACGCCGACCGCGTCTACACCGGCGTCGACGGCCAGGACGTGACGCTGCACGGCCGTTCGCTGCTGTTCGTGCGCAACGTTGGCCACCTGATGACCATCGACGCGATCCTCGACAAACACGGTAACGAGGTACCGGAAGGCATCCTTGACGGCCTGCTCACCAGCCTGGCGGCGATCCACAGCCTCAACGGCACCAGCAGCCGCAAGAACAGCCGCACCGGTTCGGTGTACATCGTCAAACCGAAGATGCATGGCCCCGAAGAAGCTGCCTTCACCAACGAGCTGTTCGGCCGCATCGAAGACGTGCTGAACCTGCCGCGCAACACCCTCAAGGTCGGGATCATGGACGAGGAGCGCCGTACCACGGTCAACCTCAAGGCCTGTATCAAGGCCGCCAGCGAGCGCGTGGTGTTTATCAACACCGGCTTCCTCGACCGTACTGGTGACGAAATCCACACCTCCATGGAAGCCGGCGCGATGGTGCGCAAGGCGGCGATGAAGGCGGAAAAATGGATCGGCGCCTACGAGAACTGGAACGTCGATATCGGTTTGAGCACCGGCCTGCAAGGCCGTGCACAGATCGGTAAAGGCATGTGGGCGATGCCCGACCTGATGGCCGCGATGCTTGAACAGAAAATCGCCCACCCACTGGCCGGCGCCAACACCGCCTGGGTGCCATCGCCAACGGCCGCCGCACTGCACGCGCTGCATTACCACAAGGTCGACGTGTTCGCGCGCCAGGCCGAACTGGCCAAGCGCGAACGCGCGTCGGTGGATGACATCCTCACCATCCCCCTGGCCAGCAATACCGATTGGTCCGAGGAAGAAATCCGCAACGAGCTGGACAACAACGCCCAGGGCATCCTCGGTTATGTGGTGCGCTGGATCGACCAGGGCGTGGGCTGCTCGAAAGTGCCGGACATCAACGACGTCGGCCTGATGGAAGACCGCGCGACGCTGCGTATCTCCAGCCAGCACATTGCCAACTGGCTGCGCCACGGCATCGTCAATGAAGCCCAGGTGTTGGAAAGCCTCAAGCGCATGGCGCCGGTGGTGGACCGTCAGAATGCCGGGGATGCGCTGTACCGTCCGCTGGCACCGGATTTCGACAGCAACATTGCCTTCCAGGCCGCGGTGGAGCTGGTGATTGAAGGGACCAAACAGCCGAATGGGTATACCGAGCCGGTGTTGCATCGTCGGCGTCGGGAGTTCAAGGCCAAGAATGGGCGTTGAGTAAACGCTGAAACGAAAAAAGCCCTGTTCGTGAGAACAGGGCTTTTTTCTTAGTGTGAAGACTTTTGAAAAACAAAAGTGGCCTCACCCGTGCCGTTGATAGTAACTTCTTGGCCCTGATACTCAAACTTCAAATTGACGTAGTTAATATGATTTATGTACGTATCCGGAAGACCCGCAGACTTGGACAAAACATAAAACGTCCCCGATATAGGCATTATAAAATAAACACCATTTTCGTCTCTATAATCGATATTTCCTCGATGCTTCTCTATATCTCGAGGAAAGTCGAACTCGTACGGTTCATCCCGCGGAAACAGCGTATTCCCATACTCCGCTGTCAACGAACCAGCGCCATCCATGATGACCGAAAAATGTCTCAAGCTTGCTCGTACATTGGAGGAATCAAAAAAGCGGGGCATTTTATCCCTGATAACTAGAATTTTTGCGTTATTGCTAGCCACTTGATTTTTAGGCTGTTGAGTAGACATAACTAGCTCCTTTGGCGGGATAGGATCCTGATTGAAGACCGGACCCTCCCGTGCAGTAAACTCGCAGACCACTTATTTGCCTACTGTGAGAATTGACAGTTCAAATAAAAAAAAGATAAACGGTACCTACTGCGCCATCCCCAATTCCCGCTTGACTATCTTCGCCAACTTCACGCTATCGATCGGCTTGAGCAGGAAGTCCACCACGCTCAAATGCATCGCATCAATCACATCCGGCGCTTCGGCATCCCCCGACATGATGATGATCGGCAGCGCCGCGCGGGTGGATTCGCGCACTTGCTTGATCAACTCCAGACCATTGCTGGGTTTCATGCGCAGATCGGTGATCAACAAACCGATGGAACTGCTGGACTTCAATAAATCCCACGCGGCCTCGCCACTGTCGGCGGTCATGCAGCGAATACCGTCCAAGCCCAGGATCTCCGCCAACAGTTCACGCGCATCCTTGTCGTCGTCAACAATCAATACGCGTTGTGGCGGTAGATCAGGCTCCAGCATCACGGCGCTGAGCGCCTCGCGCTCGGCATCACTTAAAATATCGTGGTCGGACATACGTTTCTCAGCGGTTTTCGACAATCTTCCAGCACACTCGTCAGACATCTGCGGAAGGGCGTTCAATGTGCACTTCGTCGGAAAGTTTGCCTAGTGGGTGTTTTACGGGGTTTGGACGATAGTCGTGTAAGGTTTTTCCCTAGTTCTGCGGCGTTTTCATCGACCTAGACTTACGTCCAATGGGCACCCGCCGCTCAGGAGTCGACCATGCAGGACGATAACGACAAAAAATTGCGGTCATGGTTATGAGTAAAGCTGATGCCTTCGCCCAGGCGGGAAAAACTGCTGTATTGCAGAACATCCACGGCACCCTGCAGTTCCTGCAACGCTTCCCACCGTTCAACCAGATGGAAAACGCGCACCTTGCGTTTCTGGTGGAACAGTGCCAACTGCGCTTCTTCGGCCCCGGCGAGAGCATCCTCAAGCCGTCGGGCGGGCCGGTGGAACACTTCTACATCGTCAAGCAGGGCCGCGTCGTGGGTGAACGGCCGGACGCCACGCAAGCCACCTTCGAAATCACCACCGGCGAGTGTTTCCCCCTCGCGGCGCTGCTAGGTGAGCGCGCCACCCGCACCGAACACAAGGCCGCTGAAGACACCTTCTGCCTGCAACTGAACAAGCCGGCCTTTATCAAGCTGTTCGCGCTGTCCAGCCCGTTCCGCGACTTCGCCCTGCGCGGTGTCAGCAGCCTGCTCGACCAGGTCAACCAACAAGTGCAGCAAAAAGCCGTGGAAACCCTCGGCACCCAATATTCCTTGAATACCCGCCTGGGCGAATTGGCCATGCGCCATCCGGTCACCTGCAGCCCGCAGACACCGTTGCGTGAAGCGGTAACGCTGATGCATGAGCAGCAGGTGGGCAGCATTGTGATCGTCGATGAACACAAGGCGCCCCTGGGCATTTTCACCCTGCGCGACCTGCGCCAGGTGGTGGCCGACGGCACCGGCGACTTCAGCCAGGGCATTGAAGGCCATATGACCCAGGCGCCGTTCTTTTTAACGCCGGACCACAGCGCCTTCGACGCGGCCATCGCCATGACCGAGCGGCATATCGCCCACGTCTGCCTGGTCAAGGACCAGCGCCTGTGCGGCGTGGTGTCCGAGCGCGACCTGTTTTCCCTGCAACGGGTCGACCTGGTGCACCTGGCCCGCACCATCCGCAATGCGCCACGGGTGGAGAACCTGGTAGCGCTGCGCGGCGAGATCGGCCAACTGGTGGAGCGCATGCTCGCCCATGGCGCGTCGTCTACCCAGATCACCCACATCATTACCCTGCTCAACGATCACACCGTGTGCCGGGTGATCGAGTTGACCCTGGCCGAAAAAGGCGACCCGGGCGTGCCGTTCAGTTGGCTGTGTTTCGGCAGCGAAGGCCGGCGCGAGCAGACGCTGTACACCGACCAGGACAACGGCATCCTGTTCGAAGCCAGGGACGCGGTGGAAGCCGCCGAGATTCGCGAGCGGTTGCTGCCCCTGGCACAGCAGATCAACCAGAGCCTGGCGCTGTGCGGGTTCAGCCTGTGCAAGGGCAACATCATGGCCGGCAACCCCGAGTTGTGCCTGTCGCGGGCGGAATGGGCGCGGCGGTTTGCGGCGTTTATTCGCGAGGCGACGCCGGAGAACCTGCTGGGCTCGAGTATCTATTTCGACCTGCGCGTGGTGTGGGGCGATGAACGCGGCTGCGAGCAACTACGCCAGGGCATTCTCGACCAGGTCGGGGATAACCGGCTGTTCCAACGCATGCTGGCCGAGAATGCCTTGCGCCAGCGCCCGCCCGTAGGGCGTTTCCGCGATTTTGTGCTGACCCGCAAAGGCGCGGAAAAGGCCACCCTCGACCTCAAGGTGCAGGGCCTGACCCCCTTTGTCGACGGCGCACGCCTGCTGGCCCTGGCCAACGGCATCCACGCCAATAACACCCTGGAGCGCCTGCGCCAGCTGGTGGTCAAGGAAGTGATCGAGCCCCTGGACGGCGCCGCCTATGAAGAGGCCTATCACTTTATCCAGCAAACCCGCATGCAACAGCATCAGTTGCAGACCCGCGAGAACCAGCCGTATTCCAACCGCGTCGACCCCGACAGCCTCAACCACCTGGACCGCCGCATCCTGCGTGAATCCCTGCGCCAGGCCCAGCGCCTGCAAAGCAGCCTGACCTTGCGGTATCAGCTGTGAGCTTGTTTGACTGGCTGCGCACGGCCAAGCCCAGACTCGATACCGCGCAACAACGGCGCCTGGAACAACTCCCCAGGCCCGTAGTGTTAGGCGACAGCACGTTGCGCAGCCAACGCTGGGTAGTGGTGGACCTGGAGACCAGCGGCCTGAATCTCAACCGTGACCAGGTGCTGTCCATCGGCGCGGTGGTGATCGAGGACGGCGCGGTGGACTTTTCCCAACTGTTCGAGCGCACCCTGCACCGCGCCGACACCAAACTCAGCCCCAGCGTGTTGATCCACGGCATCGGCCCCAGCGCCATCGCGGCGGGCAGCGACCCGGCCGAGGCCCTGCTGGACTTCATGGAGTTCGTCGGCGACAGCCCGCTGCTCGCCTTCCACGCGCCATTCGATCAACACATGCTGGGCCGCGCCCTCAAGGACAGCCTGGGTTACCGTCTGGCCCATACGTTTCTCGATGTAGCCGACATCGCCCCGCTGTTGTGCCCCGAGGCACATATCCGCGAGGCCGGCCTGGACGACTGGATCAACCACTTCAACCTGCACGTGGGCGAACGCCATCACGCCAGCGCCGATGCCCTGGCCACGGCGGAGCTGATGCTGATCCTGTTCAGCCGCGCGCGTCAGCAGCAGATCGACACGCCTCAGGCGCTGCAAGAGCGCTTGAGCCAATGGAAACGGCGCAGGCACGCGCCATCATTTTAATGTCATCTCCCGACGGACGCCAATTGCACCCGCCCCACGCCTCTGACACAATCGCGAATAATTCTCGTTAGTTTAAAACTTTTATTTATTCGGTGATGCCTTGTCGTCGGTTCAGAACCCACACAGTGAGCTTGTTGGTGCGTTGTATCGCGACCATCGTGGCTGGCTGTTGGCCTGGCTGCGGCGCAATGTGGCCTGCCCGAGCCGTGCCGAAGACCTGAGCCAGGACACCTTCATGCGCCTGCTCGGCCGTGACGAGTTGCGCGAGCCCCGCGAACCGCGGGCGTTTCTGGTGGCCATCGCCAAGGGCTTGCTGTTCGACTACTTCCGCCGCGCGGCCCTCGAACAGGCCTACCTCAGCGAACTGATGCTGATCCCGGAAAGCGAACACCCATCGCCGGAAGAACAGCAACTGATCCTCGAAGACCTCAAGGCCATCGACCGCCTGCTCGGCAAACTGTCGAGCAAGGCCCGCGCCGCCTTCCTCTATAACCGCCTCGACGGCCTGGGCCATGCCGAAATCGCCCAGCGCCTCGGGGTGTCGGTGCCGCGTGTGCGCCAGTACCTGGCCCAGGGCATTCGCCAGTGCTACATCGCCCTGTATGGCGAGCCGCTGTGAACGTGATCAGTTCCAAGCCCGTGTCGGCCCGTGTCCTGGATGCGGCGATTGCCTGGCAGTTGTCCCTCGATTCAGGTGATGACAGCGCGGTGGAGCGCGAAGAATTCAGCAAATGGCTGGCCAGCGATGAGGAGCACGCCCGTGCCTGGCGCCAACTGGGCATGCTCGACCAGCGTTTCAGCGTGGCGTCGGGCCCGGCGCGGGCGGCGTTGTTACAGTCGCGCGAGGGCATTCGCCAGCGCGTGCGCAAGCTCGGCAGCGGCCTGGCGAGCATTGCCCTGGTGTGCGGCCTGGCATTGTTTGCCGGCGAGCGCTACGTGCCGATCCATTATTGGCTGGCCGACCAGCGCACCGCCACCGGGGAGCAGCGCACGCTGAAACTGGCGGACGGTACGTTGATCAACCTCAACACCCACAGCGCCATCGACGTGCGCTTCGATGAGAAGCGCCGACTGATCGTGCTGCAGGAAGGCGAAATCCTCGTCGAAACCGGCCACAACGATGCGCGCCCGTTTTATGTGCAAACCCGCGACGGCAGCCTGCGCGCGCTGGGCACGCGGTTTATCGTCAAACGCGAAGACGACGCCACGCGCCTGAGCGTGCTGCAATCAGCGGTGGGCGCCCAGCCTGAGGCGCTGCAGCACGAACAGGTGTTCAAGGCAGGCCAGCAGGTGCTGATGCGCAGTGACGGCCTCGGCCCTGCACTGGCCGTCACCCCCGCCAGCGATGCCTGGACCCGCGGCATGCTGGTGGTCGACAACGCCCGCCTGGGCGATGTGGTGCAGGAACTCAGCCGCTACCGCACCGGCCATCTCGGGGTGGATGAAAACGTGGCCGACCTGCGCATCACCGGCAGCTTCCCGCTGCACGACACCACCCTGGCGCTCACCGCGCTGCTGCCCACCCTGCCGGTGCAGATCGAACAGCACACGCCGTGGTGGGTGACAGTTGTCGCCAAGACACCTGAGGCCAAATAAAAAATATTTTCCACCGGCCCTATCACTTTTGAAATCTCGCTCGGCACATAGGCAATTGCGAATTACTTCCATTCAGGAGCCGCCCTATGTCCCGCACGCTAGACACCTTGTTGCGCCCCAGCCTGTTAGCCGTGGCCATTGCCCTCAGCGCCCCGCTGGCCAGCACTGCGCTGATTGCCGCCGAACAAGCCTCCAGCGTGCGCGCCTACAACCTGCCGGCCGCGCCCTTGACCAGCACCCTGAACCAGATCGCCAGCCAGGCCGGCCTGGCACTGACCCTCAACCCAGCGTTGGCCTCGGGCAAGACCTCGGCCCCGGTCCAGGGCCAGTTCGATGCACCGGGCGCACTGCGTGAAGCCTTGCGTGGCACCGGCTTGCAGCTGGAGCAGAGCAGCGCCGGGACGTATACGCTGGTGGCGGTTCCGGAGGGGGTGATGGCGCTGCCAGTGACCAATATCACAGGGCAAGGCGGCTATGAAAGCGCATGGGGTCCGGTGGACGGTTATGTCGCAACACGCACCGCAGCCGGCACCAAAACCGATACACCGATTGCCGAGCTGCCGCGCTCAGTCACAGTAATCACTCGCCAGCAGATGGAAGACCGCTCGGTTCTCAACCTCAACGACGCATTGCGCTACACCGCAGGTGTGCAAAGCAGCGGCTACGGCTCCGACTCGCGCAGTGACTGGCTGCTGGTACGCAGTTTTGTCCCGACCCAATTCCTTGACGGCCTGCCGTTACCCAAAGGCAACTACGCCACACCGAAGATCGACACGTGGAACCTGGAACGCATTGCCGTCCTGCGCGGACCTGCATCCTCGGTTTACGGCCAAACCCCACCCGGCGGTCTGCTGGACATGGTCAGCCGCCGCCCCCAGGCCGAAAGCTCGAATGAAATCGAAGTGCAGGCCGGCAGCAACAACCACAAACAGATCAACTTCGACAGCACCGGCAAGATCGACGACGAGGGTCAGTTCCTCTATCGCGTCAGCGGCGTGGTGCGCGACAGCAACACTGCCGTGGATCACATCCCGGACAAACGCTACAACATCGCCCCGAGCCTGACCTGGAATATCAACGACGACACCAAGCTGACGTTGCTCACCCAGTTCACCCGTGACGATACCGGTATCACCGGGCAGTTCCTGCCATTGCAAGGCACCAAACTGAGTTCACCGGCCGGCAAGATTTCCCATCACAAGAACCTGGGTGATCCGGACTGGGAATTCTACGACCGCACCTACTACGCCCTCGGCTACGCCTTCGAAACGCGCCTGAACGATACCTGGCAGTTCCATCAGAACCTGCGCTATACCAAGAACGATCTGTCGTTCCAGGGCATCACTGCCGGTGGCGCATTCTTTCCCAATGGTCCTGAAGTGGCGGTCGACGCCGACGGCAACGTGAGTCGCTCCGCCGGCAAGGTCGATGAAAATATCGGTCAGTTCGCCGTCGACAACAACTTCCAGGCCGACTTCCAGACTGGCGCGATAAGCCACACGCTGTTGCTGGGGCTGGACCACCAGCGTTCCACCAGCGACGCGCGCTGGTTATGGGGTTCGGCGGGTGTGCCGACGATCAATTTCAACCGTCCGGTGTACGGGCAGGACTTCTCCAAGGTCCAGTACTTCACCATGTACGACTACACCCAGAAGACCCAGCAGACCGGCCTGTACGTCCAGGACCAGATGGCACTCGACAACTGGCGCCTGACCCTCGGCGGCCGTGAAGACTGGGTGCATACCGGCACCACTTTCCACAACCTGAATGACGCAACCAACACTCAGCGTGACAAGCACTTCAGCGGCAACGCAGCACTGAGCTACGTCTTCGACAACGGCATCACCCCGTACCTGTCCTACGCCGAATCATTCCAAGCCGGCTCAGGCACCCAAGTGGGCAGCACCGGGGCATTCAAACCCACCGAAGGTAAACAGTACGAAGCCGGTATCAAGTACCAGCCTCCAGGCACCAAGGCACTGTTTACCGCTGCCGTGTTCGACCTGACCCAGCAAAACACCTCAGTCACCGAGGGCAGCATCACTCGCCAGGTGGGTGAAGTGCAGGTGCGCGGCCTGGAATTGGAAGCCAGTGCCGACGTCACCGAAAGCCTTAAGCTGGTGGGTTCCTACACCTATAACGACAGCGAAATCACTCAAGGCGTAGCCGCTGAAAAAGGCAACCGTCTCAACCAATTGCCTCGTAACCAGGCCACAGGCTGGGCTGACTACACATGGCGCAGCGGGCCACTCGACGGTTTTGGTGTGGGTGCGGGCGTACGTTACGTCGGCGACACCTACGGCAACGCTGCCAACACCGACTTGGGCCATGTAGGCTCCTACACCGTTTATGACGCCTCGGTGCATTACGATCTCGGCCGCTTGAACAGCACCATGAAGGGTGTGACCGTGGCCGTTGATGCCAAGAACATCTTCAACAAGGACTACCTGTCCACCTGTGATGGTTTCTACTGCTACTACGGCGACCAACGTAACGTGGTCGCCAGCGTGAACTACAAATTCTAAGACGGTGATAAACCGCTGATGAAGGGCCGCCTGAACTGCGGCCCTTTTGCCTTTGGAGCCGTGATGAAAAGCAAAACCATCCGCCGCTGGTCCTTCATCCACACCTGGACCAGCCTGATCTGCACGGTGTTCCTCCTGCTGCTCGCCCTCACCGGCCTGCCGCTGGTGTTTCACCACGAGATCGACCACCTGTTGGGCAACGAGCCCGAGCTGGCGCAGATGCCTGCCGATACGCCACAACTCAACCTTGAGCAACTGGTGAGCAAGGCCCAGGCCCATCGCCCGGGCGAGGCCATGCAATACCTGGCGTGGGATGAAGACGACAAGAACGGTGTGATCGCGATCATGGCCGCCACAGCGGGGACCGAGCCCAACTCATCCCACACCTTCATGCTTGACGCACGCACCGGTGAGGCGGTCGAGATGCCGTCGGCCAATGGCGGGTTCACCCTGTTCCTGCTGCGCCTGCATGTGGATATGTTCGCCGGCCTGCCGGGCAAGCTGCTGCTGGCGTTCATGGGCATTCTGTTTGTGCTCGCGATTGTCTCGGGCACGGTGCTGTACCTGCCGTTCATGCGCCGCTTGAAGTTCGCCACCGTGCGCAAGGACAAGTCCAGGCGCCTGCGCTGGCTAGACCTGCATAACCTGATCGGCGTGGTCACCCTGACCTGGGCGCTGGTGGTGGGCGTGACCGGCGTGATCAGCGCCTGTGCCGATTTGATCATCGCCGCCTGGCGCACCGACAGCCTCAGCGCGATGATCGAACCCTACAAAAACGCCCCGCCCCTGACCCAACGCGCCCCCGCGAGCGAGCTGCTGAGCATCGCCGCCAAGGCCGCGCCCGGCATGCAGCCGGACTTTATCGCATTCCCCGGCACACGCTTTTCCAGCGAGCACCATTACGCGGTGTTCATGAAGGGCAGTACGCACCTGACCTCGCACCTGCTCACGCCGGTCCTGATCGACGCCAGCACCCTGGCCGTCACCGCCATCGCCGAACGGCCGTGGTACATGGACGCCATGGGCATGTCGCAGCCACTGCACTTCGGCGACTACGGCGGCATGCCGATGAAGATCCTCTGGGCAGCGCTGGATGTGCTCACCATCATCGTGCTGGTAAGTGGGATTTACCTGTGGATCGTGCGGCGCAAGGCGGGCAAGGGATGAAGCCAAGGCAGTCGAGTTTCTGGAAGGTATTTGGCATTCCCCTGGGGATTGGCCTGCTCAGCGCCGCCGGGTTGTTTGCGGCGTTGCTGGGGGATGGGCTGTGGGATTCGTTGAGTTGGGTGGGGTTGGGCATCCCCGCGCTGATCGGCGCATGGGCCCTCCTGTAGGAGCCGGCTTGCCGGCGAAAAACCAGAGAACACCGCGTCAAAGCAGACGCGCTGCGTTATCGTTAACGTTCTTCGCGAGCAAGCTCGCTCCTACAGAGGAAAGCCCATGTCTGTGCCCAGCATGACCTTGTTCCACAACCCCGCGTCACCGTTCGTGCGTAAAGTCCGCGTGCTGCTGGCCGAGACCGGCCAGCAGGACCGCGTCGCCCTGCACGGTTGCATGCCGACCCCGGTCAACCCGGATGCGCAGCTGGTGCAAGGCAACCCCGTGGGCAAGATCCCGGCCCTGCGCCTGGCCGACGGCAGCGTGCTGCACGACAGCCGGGTGATCCTCGATTACTTCGACCACCAGCACGTCGGCAACCCGCTGATCCCCCGCGATGGCTCGGCCCGCTGGCGGCGCCTGACCCTGGCTTCGATGGCCGACGGCATCATGGATGCCGCCGTGCTGGTGCGCTACGAGACCGCCCTGCGCCCGGTGGAAAAACACTGGGCGCCGTGGCTCGATGAACAACGCAACAAGATCCACCGCGCCCTCGCCGAGCTGGAACAGGACGCTATCGCCGAGCTGACCAGCCACTTCGATATCGCCTCGATCAGCGTAGCCTGCGCCCTGGGTTACCTCGACTTCCGCCATCCGGACATGCATTGGCGCTCGGACAATCCCAAGCTGGCCGCCTGGTACGCCGAGGTCAGCCAGCGGCCTTCGATGCTGGAGACCCAGCCGCCCGTGTGACGTTCACACCGACCCAATGTGGGAGCGGGCTTGCCCGCCATCGCGGTATGTCATTCAGCATAGCTGTTTCTGAACCACCGCTATCGCGGGCGAGCCCACTCCCACATTGGACGGTGATGGTATTGAGGAATGTGGCGATCCTTGCGGCTAACTGCGCCCCCACTTGCTGATCCTCCCGCAACCCGATCATTGCACCGCCTCCAGGTCGAACTGCAGGGGCTCGGCCGCCTTGCGCTTGCCCACGCCGTACCAATCCAGCTTACGCGTCAGCACCATCACCGTCCCCAGCAGCCCGAACAGCAGCAGCGAGCCCATCAGCAGCGCGTAATCCTCGGCACTCAACAGCCCATACAGCAAGCCATACAGCGCCGCCAGCCCCGCCGAAAACCCCAGGCCATGGGCAACGCTGCGCAGCACGTGGCACACGTAGAACCCGATCAACAGCACGCAGGCACTCGCCGAAATCAGGTAAGCCAAGGCAAAACCCAGGTGCTCGGACAACGACAACAACAGCAGGTAGAAGAACGCCAAGGCAACGCCCACCAATGCGTACTGGACGGGGTGCACCGCCAGGCTCTTGAGCACTTCGAAGAGGAAGAAACCGGCAAAAGTCAGGGCGATAAACAACAGCGCGTATTTGATCGCCCGGTCGGTCTTGAGGTACTGGTCCACCGGATCGATGAAGTTCACGCCGAAGCTGCGGTTGTTGAAGTCGTTGCAGCCCTGGCCGTCCAGGCAGGTTTGCAGGGCCTGTTCGAGGTTGGTGGAAAAGAATGAGGTCTGCCAGTTGGCCGTGAAGCCGTTGTCAGTCACTTCGCGCTGGGCCGGCAGGAAGTTGCCGATAAAACTCGGATGCGGCCAGTTGGAGGCCAGGGACACCTGACTGGTCTTGCCCACCGGCACCACTTGCAGTTGCTCGGTGCCTTGCAGGCGCAGGTCGAAGGCGAAGTCCACTACAGCCGGTTTCCTGCTGTCCTGCTCCGGCAATGCCACATGCACGCCCTCCCCCAGCCAGTCCACTTGGGAGCCCGGTTCGAACTCCAGGCGCTGGCTGCCCAGCTCCAGCTTCAACGCATTTTCGATGCCACGAATATCGCTGATCCCCACCGCCAGAAACGCCGGTTCAAAGCGGTAATCGGCAAAGTTTTCGGTGATGCCCAACTGCGCAGGCAGCTCGAAACGCCCACTGATACGGTTGTCGGCATGGAACAGCCGCGCCTGGTAAATCCCCCGTGCGCGCAGTTCGGTCTGCACCTTGCCGTCGAGCTCAAAACGCTCCGGCAGGAAATACAGGCGACCCCGCTCTTCACGGGTGACCTCGTAGCGCTTGTTGAGCTTTTCATTGAGCTTCCACTCGCGCACGGTCTTGCGATACGGCACCACCATCACCGGCCCGGTGAGGCGCTGGGCGTAGCTGGAACTGCGCGCGATGTCCATCAGGACGCCGTCGCGCAGTTGCTGGCGGTCACTGATGATGCCGTTGATCATCAGCAATGGAATCAGCAACAGCAGGATCAGCAGCGCAATCGCGCCAAGTTTGAGAAGCAGGCTGCGGTTCATGGGTCTCTCCCTGTTTTGATGAGGAGAGTCTGGGCAGCCTGTGTGGGGGATTTATGTGGGCAATGTGGAGACTGTGTGGAGATGCAGCACCACGTGCACGCCGCCCGGCACATTGCCGATCTGCAAGGCGCCGCCGTGCAGCTTCATGACTTCCTCGACAAAGTTGAGGCCCAGGCCGGTGCTCTTGCGCCCGCTGCCGGGACGCGGCAGGGAATAGAAGCGCTCGCTGAGACGCGGCAAGGCATAGTCGGGGATCGGTGCGGCCTGATTGAACAGGCTCACCTGCACGTCGTTGTGCAGTGTCTGTGTGCTGAATCTCAACACGCCACCGGGCGGTGTGAAGTCCAGCGCGTTGTCCAGCAAGTTGCCCAGTGCCTGGCGCAACAGGAAGGGCTCGCCAAACACCTTCACATCCGCCGCAATCCCTTGCTCGACGTGCAGCCCGGCGCTTTCGATTCGCGCACACTGGGCGTTGAGTACATCGTCGACCAAGGCCGCCAGCGGGATACTCGCCTGCTCCTCCAAACCCTGGCGTTGCTCTACCTGCGCCAGGTTCAGCAGGCGTTCGATCAACTGCTGCAGGCGCGCGCTTTCGCTGTCGATATTGCCGACGAAGCGCTGCTGCTGTTCGCGACTCATATCGCCCTGCAGCAACTCTGCCGCACCGCGAATCGCGGCCAGCGGGCTTTTCAATTCATGGGTCAGGGTGTGCACGTAATGCTCGACGTAGGCCTTGCCCTCCAGTTGCGTGCGCATGTGCTCGACGGCGGTGGACAGCTGCTTCAGCTCGCCGCCGCGATAATGCGGCAGCTCTGCCCTTCGGCCTTCACTGACGGCTTCGGCGTAGGCGGTCAGGCGACGCAGTGCAACGCTCAGCCACCACGACAGCAACGCACCGAGCAACAGGCCGAGGATGACCAGGCACGCGCCGTACCACAGCAGGCGGCGTTCAGTGCGGTCGACATACGGCTGCAACGAGCTGTTGGGCTTGGCCACGGTGACCACGCCGATGATCTGCCCGTTATCGCGAATCGGCGCACCGACGTGCATCACCGATGAGGTGGGGTCATCCGCTGCGCTGCGGGTGGAGCGCGCGCCGTATTCGCCGCGCAGGGTCAGGTAGACGTCGTTCCACTTCGAGTAGTCCTGGCCCACGGCTTCGCCCGTGGAGTCGAGCAGCACGGTGCCTTTGGCGTCGGTCACGTAGATACGGTGGTTGACCTGGTTTTTCGCCAGGCCCCAGATGGTCGCGCCCGGCTGGCGGTTGCCGTAGGCCTTGAGCAATTCGGGCCAGTGGCTCTGGCCGAGGGTGCCGTTCTTCACGTCTTCGCGCAGGATTTCGGCCAGCAGGTTGGCGGTGTCCACCAGGGTTTCTTCGGTGGACTGGCGCACGCCGGGGCGGATTTCCTTCATCACCGTACTGAGCACGAAGTAACCGGTGAGGCCGATAAACAGCGCATACACCAGGAAAATCCGCAGCCCCAGGCGCATCAGCTGTTGCTCGGGCTGTAGCTGTAGCCGAGGCCGCGATGGGTCTGGATCGGCTCGGCATCGGCGGCCACGCTGCGTAACTTGCTGCGCAGGCTCTTGATGTGGCTGTCGATATTGCGCTCGTAACCGGCGTCGGCCGCCACGCCCACCGCGTCCAGCAACTGCTCGCGGCTGAACACCCGCTCGGGTTGCTCCAGCAGGCTTTGCAGCAGGCGGAATTCATGCCGGGTCAGGCTCAGGGGTTGGCCGCGATAGCTGATCTGCATGCGCTCCAGATCGACCTGGAACAGCGCCGGCGCCACACCGGGGCCGACGCGCTTGAGGATCGCCCGTACCCGCGCCGCCACTTCCCGTGGGCTGAACGGCTTGACCACGTAATCGTCGGCGCCGATCTCCAGCCCGACCACGCGGTCGATCTCGCCATCCCGCGCGCTGAGGAACATCACCGGCACTTCGCTGAAACGGCGCAATTGCTTGCAGGTTTCAAAACCGCTGATGTCCGGCAGGCCGATGTCGAGGATGATGAGGTCAGCGGGGGTCTGGCGCTGATGGGCCAACGCCTCCTGGCCGAGGCTCAGCCAGGTGGTGGTAAAGCCCTCGCCTTGCAGGGCGAATATCAGCGTGTCGGCTATCGCCGCTTCGTCTTCGACAATCAGGATGTGGGGCATGGGTTCAAATCAGCAGTCCGGTTTGTCGGCAGTGTAGCGACGGGCCGGGTTTACTGCTGCGCCAAATTCACGCAAGGCCTTGGCGCCGATCAGCAACGGGTAATTGAAGCTGCTGCGATCGGTGAGGTTGACCTCGACGGTACGCTTGACGTTGCCCAGGCACATTTCCAGGTCGATCACCGGGCGCTTGGCCACGGTGGCTTCGTCCTTGTCGTCGTCTTCATCGGCGCGGCTCTTGATCTTGCTGATGCGCGAGACCTTGTGTTCGTAGACCTTGTTGGTAGCGTCCTTGCCGCCGAGGCGGAAGCGCACCCAGTCGTCACCGTCACGGGTGAAGGTCTCGATGTCACGGGCCGACAGCGAGGCGGTCAGCGCGCCGGTGTCCATCTTGGCCTTGAAGGTTTCGCCGATCTCCGGCAACTGGATGTATTCGTAGCGACCGTAAAGGGTCGGCTCGGCGGCCATGACAGGCAGGGCAACCAACGCGAGGGAGGCAAGAAGCAGTTTCACGAAGTGATTTCCTCGGAAAGAAGTAGGCGGATTCTAGACCGCAAAGACGGCACTTAGTTAGTCACGCCCACCATAACCGGCACATTGTGAAACATTCGTACGGCCATTTGCGATTTGGCCTCTAGACTCAGCTTGCTTATGATGGCCCGCCCACACGATTCCAAGAGTTACTTATGCGCCGCCTGCTCACCGGCTGTTTGGTTTCACTGCTGCTGTTGCTCAACACCCTGGTCCTGATCGGACCGCTGCTGGTGTTTGCCCTGCTCAAACTGGTGGCGCCCGGTCGTTATCGGGACTACGCCTCATGGGCGGTGATGTGGATCGCCGAGACCTGGGCCGAGATCGACAAGCTTATTTTCGCCTTGTGCATCCCCACCCAATGGGACATTCGCGGCGGCGACGAGCTGCGCGGCGACACCAGCTACCTGGTGATCAGCAACCATCAATCCTGGGTGGACATCCCGGCGCTGATCCAGGCCCTCAACCGCCGCACACCGTTCTTCAAATTCTTCCTGAAAAAAGAACTGATCTGGGTGCCCTTCCTGGGCCTGGCCTGGTGGGCACTGGATTACCCGTTCATGAAGCGCTACACCAAGGCGTTCCTGGCCAAACACCCGGAGCTGGCAGGGCAGGACTTGAAGATCACCAAGGAGGCGTGCGAGCTGTTCAAGCGCCAGCCGGTGACCGTGGTCAATTACCTCGAAGGCACGCGGTTCAGCGAGGCCAAGCGCAAGCAGCAGGCTTCGCCGTTCACACGTCTGCTCAAGCCCAAGGCGGGCGGCGTGGCGTTTGTGCTGGCGGCAATGGGCGAACAGCTGGACGCCGTGCTCGATGTGACCGTGGTCTATCCGCAGCAAAAGATTCCGGGGTTCTGGGATCTGATCAGCGGCGCGGTACCGAAAGTGATCATCGATATCCAGACCCGTGAGCTGGACCCGGCGTTGTGGCAGGGCGATTACGAGAATGACCCGGCGTTTCGCCAGACCGTCCAGAACTGGGTCAACCAGCTCTGGACGCAGAAGGATGCACGCATCGAACAACTGCGCGCGGAGCGTATTTAGCTACCGGTGCCCCAGGCCTGGGCCAACTTACCCAGCAGCGAGCTGTTGGCACCCTGCCCGCCCAGGTATTGCAGGATCACCGGGGCAAACTGGCCGACCATGCCACTGTCCATCCCCAGCGCGCTGAACGCGGTGTTCAGGTCATTGGTGTTCTTCACGTTCCCCAGCAAGCCGTCCAGGCCGCTGGTCTTGCTGCCGCCGGCCTGGCCGAGCATCCCGCTCAAGGCCCCGAGGCTGCCCAATGCATTGTTGCCCGACAGTTGATCGAGGCCCGGCACACTGTTGCCCAGTTGCGAATAGTCGTTGCCACTCAGTTTGTTCTTGGCCAGGCCCAGCATGGCACCGGTACCGCCGACGGCCTGCTCGGGGGTGATGTTCAGTTGCGAGGTCAGAGCGCTGAGCAGGCCAGCCGTTTCGGACGACGGTGCTGCAGCTGCGGCCTTGTTGTTGCCCCCTTGCATGCCGGAAATGGCATTGGCCGCGTCGCCAAGGCTAAACCCTGCGGCGAACACCGGAGTGGCGGCCAGGCTCATCAGGCAGGAAAGGGCGAAACCGCGTGAAATCTTCATTGAAGCAACCTCTGGATGTAGGGGTGAACGCAGGCGTTGGACTGGGTATCCCGTCGGTTGTTCCGGGCCTGGCCAACCGCTGATCCCCAGCCCCCCACAAACCCTGTGGGAGGGGGCTCGCCCGATAGCCATGGGTATCTACACAATTTTCAGATCCTGACAAATCTCCCTATGGTGAGCGGGCTTTTCGAATCGTCGCACCGCCCGCGCTGGGTTGCGAAGCAGCCCCGAAACCCAAGTCATGGAAACCTGGCCTTTCGCGAAGGCCTGGACACCGACGACATCGTTCTCTAGGACTTCGCCCTGCTCTGCGCCATCCCGTTGCGCAATGGGTGCGACTTGCTGGATGTGATCAGCAGGCGCTTGCGGGAGTAGGCCTTCGCCTGGACTCATGTAGTCCATTTCCGAAACACTCCCAACATCCCAGCCCGCTTCTTACCCCCCCTGTGGCGCCTTCATATAGTCGTGCGCCACAGTCTTGGAGGTGTACGCGATGCAGGGAGCCTATGCATTTATCAATGAACGGCCACAGCCTTATCCACTGCTTAAACTGGGCCTTTCTCTCAATCCAACGACCCAAACCAAGTTCGACATCCTCAACCAGCACATTCGCAACACCGTCGTACTGCCTGGGCAATTGGTCATTATCGGAGACAGCCGAACAGCGTCGTGCACGGCGGAAGAAGCTCGCTTAATGCAATCGGCCGCCAACATCAAACATGCGCTGTTGGCCCACTCCGCCACCGATCATTTTTTGATCAAAAACTACGATCAATTGCAGGCCATCATGTCACATGCCTCCCTGGGGATCGGCAGCGTGAGCAGTGCCTGGAGCAAGCACCTGACGCAGATCGAACAGACGCTCAAGGAAATCGACGAGTTGCATAAGCAGTACCTGAGAATCGGTAGCATGGGTGCGAGGAATGAGTTTCTGGTTAAGCGCAGGGCATTGTTTGCAAGGCTGGATGGTCAACTTTCCGGCTTGGCACGGTTGGGGACGGGCCTGAAAAACGAAGGCTCGATTAAAAAGATGCTGGGGATTTCCAGTAAGAGTTATTGGCATCATGGGGAGATTCGTGGGTACGAAGAGACGGTCAAGCGAGTAGCCAAGGCCGCAGAAATATTGAAGAAAGGGACTTACATCGGTATTGCGTTGGATGTTGGGTCAACGGCATTGGAAATAACTGAGGCGTGTTCCACAGGACGTGAGCAAGAATGTACGCGGACTAAGTATGTTGAAGGCTCTAAGCTGGTGGGTAGTGTTGGCGGCGCGTCAGCGGGCGGGATACTTGGAGCTCATATCGGCACCGGCGTCTGCATGATTGCATTTGGTATACCCACAGCTGGGGCGGGAGCTTTGGCATGCGCCATCGTCGGAGGTGCTGCGGGTGGATTCGCTCTTGGCAAGTTTGGAAGCGACTTGGGAGAAAACGCAGGCAAATTTCTCTATAAGTCTACGAGGGATTAAATGGACTTTGAAATTATTGGTATGTGCTCACTTGCGCTCATGCTACTCAGCTTCCCGATCGTTTTTTCTGCCATGTTCAAAAAACTCGATGCCGCTGAGCGCTATATGCAATACAGCAGTTTTATAGTCGGATGCAGGCACACTTTTCGTAATGCCCCCTTTGAAGGAAGGCCCCAGCGCGTATACGCCATGGGCCTGGTCATTCTTATCCCAAAAGTGATTCAGTGGCGCGGGATGGTGCTTGCTGAGGATGTAGAAAAAATACCTCGAAACCTAAAGTACTGGATGGTCATACCTACAGTGACCGCGTACCTCTCAGCTGTCGGAATGACCATTAGCTGGTTTCTTATATAAGACCGATAGAACAAGGGCGACCTTCTGGGTCGCCCTTATCTATCACCTACGCCGCGCTGAACAACTTATGCGGATCAATCACAAACTTCTTCGGCACGCCCGCATCGAACTCGCCATACCCACGTGGTGCGTCATCCAGGCTGATCACCTGCACACCGACGATCTCGGCAATGTTGATACGGTCCCACATGATCGCCTGCATCAGTTGGCGGTTGTACTTCATCACCGGCGTTTGCCCAGTGTGGAAGCTGTGGGATTTGGCCCAGCCCAGGCCGAAGCGGATGCTCAGGCTGCCCATTTTCGCGGCGGCATCCACGGCACCCGGATCTTCGGTGACGTACAGGCCAGGGATACCGATCTTGCCCGCCACGCGCACCACGCCCATCAGTGAGTTGAGCACTGTGGCCGGGGCTTCGGCCTTGACGCCGTCGTGGCCATGACCGCGTGCTTCAAAGCCCACGCAGTCGACGGCGCAGTCCACTTCCGGCTCGCCGAGCAGCGCGGCGATCTGTTCATGCAACGGCGTATCGGTGGACAGGTCGACGATTTCAAAACCCTGGGCCTTGGCGTGGGCCAGGCGGATGGAGTTGACGTCGCCGATGATCACCACCGCGGCACCCAGCAGGCGTGCAGACGCGGCAGCCGCCAGGCCGACCGGACCGGCACCGGCGATGTACACGGTGCTGCCAGGGCCAACGCCGGCAGTGACGGCGCCGTGGTAGCCGGTGGGGAGAATGTCGGAGAGGCAGGTCAGGTCACGGATTTTCTCCATGGCCTTGTCACGGTCCGGCAGTTTCAGCAGGTTGAAGTCGGCGTACGGCACCAGCACGTACTCGGCCTGGCCGCCGGTCCAATCGCCCATGTCGACGTAGCCGTAGGCACCACCGGCACGCGCCGGGTTGACGGTCAGGCACACGCCGGTGTGTTGCTCTTTGCACGAGCGGCAGCGCCCGCAGGCGACGTTGAAGGGTACGGAAACCAGGTCGCCGATCTTCAGGTTTTCGACGTCGCTGCCCTTCTCGATCACTTCACCGGTGATCTCGTGACCGAGCACCAGGCCGGTCTGGGCGGTGGTACGGCCGCGCACCATGTGTTGATCGGAGCCGCAGATGTTGGTGGAGACCACGCGCAGGATGACGCCGTGCTCAATCTTCCTGCCACGGGGGTCCTGCATTTTGGGATAGTCGATTTTCTGTACTTCGACTTTACCGTTGCCGAGATACACGACACCACGATTACCAGACATGCTTTCACCTCGCTGTTGTTTTTATGGAACTGCGTTGCCCTTTTGGGTGGGCAGCGCGTTTAAGTGCTCGGGTACAGATGCTGTTTCTTGTGTTGTTTGTGAGGGCCTCATCGGGGGCAAGTCGAATCGTCGCACCGCCCCTCCCACACTTGATTGGGTTCACACAGTCAAAATGTGGGAGGGGGCTTGCTCCCGATGGCGGCAGTCAGAGCACCACAGTCCTATTGGCGTTCAAAAACACCCGCCGCTCAATGTGATACCCCACCGCCCGCGCCAATGTCAGCCCTTCGATGTCCCGCCCCTTGGCAATCAAATCCTCGGGATAGTGACTGTGATCCACCACCTCCACACCCTGGGCGATGATCGGACCTTCATCCAGGTCGTTGTTGATGTAATGCGCCGTGGCGCCGACCAACTTCACCCCCTTGTTGTACGCCTGGTGATACGGCTTGGCGCCCTTGAACCCCGGCAGCAACGAGTGGTGGATATTGATGGCCTTGCCGTCCAGCTTGCGGCACAGCTCCGGCGACAGCACTTGCATGTAGCGCGCAAGGATCACCAGTTCGGCGCCGGTCTCTTCCACCACTTGCCACACCTGACGCTCCTGGGACGGTTTGTCGTTAGGGTCGAGGGGGAAATGGTAGTAGGGAATTTGATGCCAGTCGGCCAAAGGTTTGAGATCGGGATGGTTGGACACCACCGCGACCACGTCCATCGACAGTTGCCCGATACGCTGGCGGTACAG
Organism: Pseudomonas sp. S3E12; assembly: GCF_001702295.1. NCBI lineage: Bacteria > Pseudomonadati > Pseudomonadota > Gammaproteobacteria > Pseudomonadales > Pseudomonadaceae > Pseudomonas > Pseudomonas sp. S3E12. The sequence continues at coordinate 235,682 of NZ_MBDT01000003.1, read as the reverse complement.
CAGGTCGTTGAGGCAGTGATCGGCCTTGGAGACCATGATCACCACTTTTGGCCGGTAGTTCGGCGCCGTCAGCTCGAAGATCATGCCAAAGGCTTCACCCCGCGAGGCCAGGCCATCGCGGAACGCCTGCTCATCGAAGCCATCCGGCTGACGGAATTCCACGCGAATAAAAAACCGGCCCGAGAGGCGGTCATCGAACGAATGGTGCTCGGTGACGTAACAGCCCTGCTCGAACAGATAGCGGGTGACCGCGTCCACCGTGCCGAGCACGCTGGGGCAGTCGGCGGTCAAAATCCATGTATCGGGTGCGCGGCTCATTACAGTTAACTCCTCATACAGCGCTGCTTACTGTAGGAGCGAGCTTGCTCGCGAAAAATCCAAGGGCGCCGCGCTCATTCAGGATGCGCGCGTTATCGTTGACGTTTTTCGCGAGCCAGCTCGCGCCTACAGGGTCATATCAGGCTTGAACGCTCAGGCCAAATTCGGCCGAGGCATCCTGCAACCACAACCACCAGTAATCCGAGAAGCTGCGACGAATCACCAGCTCCCAGGTGTCTTCAGCGGTATGGCGAATCACCAGCTGCGACTTGGCGAACACCGTGCCCACCGCCTTGCCCACCGGGAAGTTGTTGGGGTGCACGTCGTAGCTGGTGGACTTCATCAGCACATCGCGCACATTCGGGCCGCTGAGTTCGAGGATCTGCTGGCCGCCGCTGACGTTGACGACCTGGATATGCAGGTCACCCAGGGCGGCGCGCAGGTTTTGTTCGGCGGCGAATTCCTCACCGCCTGGCACGATCAGCAACCACTCATCCGGGCCGAGCCATTGCAGGCTGGTTTCGCCTTTGACGATGACCTGCAGGGCGCCGGGCAGTTCGATGCCCAGGGCCTTGTGCACACCGGCGGCGAAGGCCGCGTCATGGCCGTCGCCACGGATCGTGAGATGACCAAGCAATTTCTTTTCGCGTACGGTCACGCCGGCGTTCTTGCGGCCCTTGCCGACCAGGCTGGCGAGGTCGGCATGGTGCAGCGACGACTCGGCCTTGGCACCGGAGGTGGGGCGTTGTTGGTAAACATTGGCTGCTGTCATAAAGCACCTGTCTTGAATTCTGGGGTGACTGTTCTGGCCTCATCGGGGGCAAGCCCCCGATGCAGGCGACTGGGTCTATCAGATGTTCTGCCGATCACCCTTAGGGTCGAAGAACACCGAAGACACAATCTCCGCCTCGATCACGCTGCCATCCGCCTGGGGCGAGAACACCCGCTCACCGATGCGCTTCAAGCCGCCCTTGACCACGCCCATGGCAAACGAATAACCCAGGGAGTTATGCGCGTAGCTGGAGGTGACATGCCCCACCATCTTCATCGGGATCGTCTGCTTCGGATCGAACACCAGTTGCGCGCCTTCCGGCAGCCACACGTTCGGGTCGATCGGCTTCAAGCCCACCAGTTGCTTGCGCTCTTCACGTACACAGTCTTCCCGGTTCATGCCGCGCCAGCCGATCCACGAGAACGGCTTGGTGCGACCGACACACCAGCCCATGTTCAGGTCGTCCGGGGTCATCGAGCCGTCAGTGTCCTGGCCGACGATGATGAAGCCCTTCTCGGCCCGCAGTACGTGCATGGTCTCAGTGCCGTACGGGGTCAGGTTGTACTTCTTGCCGGCTGCGACGATCTGTTCCAGCACGCCCATGGCGTAGTCGGCCTGCACGTTGACTTCGTATGACAACTCACCGGTAAACGAGATACGGAACACCCGCGCCGGAACACCGCCCACCAAACCTTCTTTCCAGGTCATGAACGGGAAGCCGTCCTTGTCCAGGTCGATGTCGGTGACTTCCGCCAGCAGCTTGCGGCTGTTGGGGCCGGACAGGGTCATGGTCGCCCAATGGTCGGTGACCGAGGTGAAGTACACCTTGAGGTCCGGCCATTCGGTCTGTTGGTAGATTTCCAGCCACTGCAGTACACGGGCAGCGCCGCCGGTGGTGGTGGTCATCAGGAAGTGGTTGTCGGCGAGGCAGGCGGTAACGCCGTCGTCGAAGACCATGCCGTCTTCCTTGCACATCAGGCCGTAGCGCGCCTTGCCCACGTCGAGCTTGGTCCAGGCGTTGGTGTAGATGCGGTTGAGGAACTCACGGGCATCCGGGCCCTGGATATCGATCTTGCCGAGGGTGGACGCATCCAGCAGGCCGACGCTGTCGCGCACGGCCAGGCATTCGCGTTTCACCGCGGCGTGCAGGTCTTCACCGTTGCGCGGGAAGTACCACGGGCGTTTCCATTGGCCGACGTCTTCGAACTCGGCGCCGTTTTTCACGTGCCAGGCTTGCAGCGCGGTGTAGCGCACCGGCTCGAAGATGTGCCCACAGTGCCGGCCCGCCACCGCGCCGAAGGTCACCGGCGTGTAGTTGGGGCGGAACATGGTGGTGCCCATCTGCGGGATGGTCACGTTCAGCGAGCGCGCGGCAATCGCCAGGCCGTTGACGTTACCGAGCTTGCCCTGATCGGTGCCGAAGCCCAGCGCGGTGTAGCGCTTGACGTGTTCCACCGACTCGAAACCTTCGCGGGTGGCCAGTTCGATGGCAGCGGCGGTGACGTCGTTTTGCAGGTCGACAAATTGCTTCGGCGCCCGTGCGGTCGCTTTCTCGTGAGGCACCTGGAACAGCGCCAGGGTCGGCTCTTCCAGACGGCTCAAGGCTTTTGGCAGCGTACCTTCCACCGGGGCAAAACCGGCGTCGCTGGCGGCGCGCACGCCGCCTTCAAAACCATCAGCCAGGGAATCGCCAAGGCCGTAGACGCCGTTGATGCCACCGACGCACACGCGTTTCTGCGGGGCTTCACCCGGTACAAAGCCGAGGATGTCTTCGCGCCAGGTCGGCTTGCCGCCCAGGTGCGAGGCCAGGTGGACCACCGGGCTGTAGCCGCCGGAGCTGGCCACCAGGTCGCAGTCCAGCCATTCGCCGGGGCTGGTGACTTTATGCGCCTTGACGTCAATCGCGGCGATACGCGCAGCGGTCACGCGCTTGGTGCCACGGGCCTCGATCACGGCGCTGCCGGTGAGGATACGAATACCTTTGGCGCGGGCTTCTTCAACCAATGCACCGCGTGGGTTGTGGCGCACATCGGCCACCGCCACCACTTGCAGGCCCGCATCCAGCCAGTCCAATGCAACGCGGTAGGCATGGTCGTTGTTGGTCGACAGCACCAGTTTCTTGCCCGGTGCCACGCCGTAGCGGCGCACGTAAGTGGAGACCGCACCGGCCAGCATGTTCCCCGGCACGTCGTTGTTGCCGTACACCAGCGGACGCTCGCACGCACCGGTGGCCAGCACCACACGCTTGGCACGTACACGATGAATACGCTGGCGCACCACGCCAATCGGCGCACGGTCACCGAGGTGATCGGTGAGGCGCTCGTGGATGGTCAGGAAGTTATGGTCGTGGTAGCCGTTGACCGTGGCGCGGGGCAGCAGCACCACGTCCGGCAGGGCTTTCAATTCGGCGATAACGCTGGCAACCCATTCGGTGGCCGGCTTGCCGTCGAGGCTTTCGCGGGAATCGAGCAGCGAACCACCGAACTCTTCCTGCTCATCGGCGATGATCACCCGCGCGCCGCTGCGGGCGGCGGCCAATGCGGCAGCCAGGCCGGCAGGGCCGGCGCCGACCACCAGCACGTCGCAGTGACGGTTGAAGTTGTCGTAGGTGTCCGGGTCGTTCTCGGTCGGCGAGCGACCCAGGCCGGCGGCCTTGCGGATGTACTTCTCGTAGGTCATCCAGAACGATTGCGGGTACATGAAGGTTTTGTAGTAGAACCCCGGCGGCATCAGCTTGCCGCCGACCTTGCCGAGGATGCCCATCATGTCGTTGTTGACGCTCGGCCAGCCGTTGGTGCTGGTGGCGACCAGGCCCTGGTACAGCGCCTGTTGCGTGGCGCGCACGTTAGGAATTTGCGTGGCTTCGGTAGCGCCGATCTGCAGCACGGCGTTCGGCTCTTCGGCACCGGCGGCAAAGATGCCCCGTGGGCGCGAGTACTTGAAGCTGCGGCCGATAATGTCAACGCCGTTGGCCAGCAAAGCAGCGGCCAGGGTGTCGCCCTCGAAGCCTTTGTAGCTCTGGCCGTTGAAGCTGAAGGTCAGGACTTTGTTACGGTCGATCCGGCCACCGTTGGACAGGCGATTGATCTGGCTCATACCTTCTCTCCAGAGGCCTTGGCGGTGAACTGAGGCTTCTCACCGATCTTGTAGGTTTCAAGAATTTCGTAGGTCACGGTGTCGCGGGTCGCGTTGAAGTATTGGCGGCAACCGGCAGCGTGAATCCACAGTTCGTGGTGCAGGCCACGGGGGTTGTCGCGGAAGAACATGTAGTCGCCCCACTCTTCATCGGTGCAGGCATTCGGGTCCAGCGGGCGCGGGATGTGCGCTTGGCCGGACGCGTGGAATTCCTCTTCGGAGCGCAGTTCGCCACAGTGAGGACAGAAGATATGCAACATAGGGAATTTCTCCTGTTAGTGGGCGACGGCCGCAGCGCCGTGTTCGTCGATCAACGCACCGTTGTGGAAACGGTCGATGGAAAAAGGCGCCGCCAATGGGTGCATTTCACCCTTCGCGAGGCTGGCGGCAAATACGTTGCCTGAGCCCGGCGTGGCCTTGAAGCCACCGGTGCCCCAACCGCAGTTGAAGAACATGTTCGGCACCGGGGTCTTGGAGATGATCGGGCACGCATCCGGCGTGGTGTCGACGATGCCGCCCCACTGGCGGTTCATGCGCACCCGCGACAGCACCGGGAACATCTCGACGATGGCCTGGATAGTGTGTTCGATCACCGGGTACGAGCCGCGCTGGCCGTAGCCGTTGTAGCCGTCGATACCGGCGCCGATCACCAGGTCGCCCTTGTCGGACTGGCTGATGTAACCGTGCACGGCGTTGGACATGATCACGCTGTCGATAATCGGCTTGATCGGCTCCGACACCAACGCTTGCAGCGGATGGGATTCGATCGGCAGGCGGAAGCCCGCCAGCGAGGCCATGTGCCCGGAGTTACCGGCGGTCACCACGCCGACGCGCTTGGCGCCGATAAAGCCCTTGTTGGTTTCCACACCGATGCACACGCCGTTTTCCTTGCGGAAGCCGATCACTTCGGTCTGCTGGATCAGGTCCACGCCGAGTGCGTCGGCGGCGCGGGCGAAGCCCCAGGCCACGGCATCGTGACGGGCCACGCCGCCGCGACGTTGCACGGTGGCACCGAGTACCGGGTAGCGGGTGTTTTTCGAGCAATCCAGGTACGGAATCTCGTCGGCCACTTGCTTGGCATTCAGCAGCTCGCCATCCACGCCATTCAGGCGGTTGGCGCTGACACGACGCTCGGAATCACGGATGTCCTGCAGGGTGTGGCACAGGTTGTAGACGCCACGCTGGGAGAACATCACGTTGTAGTTCAGGTCCTGGGACAGGCCTTCCCACAGTTTCATCGCGTGTTCGTACAGGTGCGCCGACTCGTCCCACAGGTAGTTGGAACGCACGATAGTGGTGTTGCGCGCGGTGTTACCGCCGCCCAGCCAGCCTTTCTCGACCACGGCCACGTTGGTGATGCCGTGCTCTTTCGCCAGGTAGTAGGCGGTCGCCAGACCATGCCCGCCGCCGCCGACGATGACCACGTCGTAGACCTTCTTGGGGGTCGGCGTGCGCCACATCTTCTGCCAGTTTTCGTGGTGGCTGAGGGAGTGCTTGAAGAGGCCGAAGCCCGAGTAGCGTTGCATAGTCATTACTCCAAAACCGCGCTCAGCGATAAACCGGGAAATCAGCGCACAGGGCAGACACGTGCTTGGCCACGTTGGCCTCGACGTCGGCGTCGCCGAGGTTGTCGAGGATGTCGCAGATCCAACCGGCCAGCTCGATGCACTGCGGCACCTTGAATCCACGCGTGGTCACCGCCGGGGTGCCGATGCGCAGGCCCGAGGTCACGAACGGCGACTGCGGGTCGTTCGGCACGGCGTTCTTGTTGACGGTGATGTGGGCGCGACCGAGGGCGGCATCCGCCTCTTTGCCGGTGAGGCCCTGACGGATCAGGCTGACCAGAAACAGGTGGTTATCGGTGCCGCCGGACACTACATCGTAGCCGCGTTTGATAAACACGCTGGCCATGGCCTGGGCGTTATCGATCACTTGCTGCTGGTACGCCTTAAAGCCAGGCTCCAGCGCTTCCTTGAAGCACACCGCCTTGCCGGCGATCACATGCATCAGCGGGCCGCCCTGGGCGCCGGGGAAGACGGCGGCGTTGAGTTTCTTTTCAATTTCTTCGTTGGCCTTGGCCAGGATCAGACCGCCACGGGGACCGCGCAGGGTCTTGTGGGTGGTGGTGGTGACCACATCGGCGTACGGCAGCGGGTTCGGGTACAGACCGGCGGCGACCAGGCCGGCGACGTGGGCCATGTCGACGAACAGCAGCGCGCCTACTTTGTCAGCGATAGCGCGGAAGCGTGGGAAATCCAGGGTCTTGGAGTAGGCGGAGAAACCGGCCACGACCATTTTCGGCTTGTGCTCCACCGCCAGGCGCTCGACTTCGTCGTAGTCGATCAGGCCGGTGTCGGTGTTGATGCCGTACTGCACCGCGTTGTACAGCTTGCCCGAGGACGACACCTTGGCGCCGTGGGTCAAGTGACCGCCGTGGGCCAGGCTCATGCCCAGGATGGTGTCGCCCGCATTGATCAGCGCCAGGTACACGGCGCTGTTGGCGGACGAACCGGAGTGTGGCTGTACGTTGGCGTAATCGGCGCCGAACAGCTGCTTGGCGCGTTCGATGGCCAGGGCTTCGACCTTGTCCACGTGCTCGCAGCCACCGTAGTAGCGCTTGCCCGGGTAGCCTTCGGCGTATTTGTTGGTGAGGCCGCTGCCCTGGGCTTCCATCACACGCTTGCTGGTGTAGTTCTCCGACGCGATCAGCTCGATATGATCTTCCTGACGCTGCTCCTCGGCGTTCATGGCCGCCAGCAGTGCGTCGTCATATCCCTGGATCTGGTCTTGTTTGCTGAACATCGCGTCTCTCCCAGCCTTTCGTATTGTTGAGGCCCGTGCAGGGCCCTTTGATGCGATGGTAGGGCTGGCGCAGACAGGTCAAATGCCTGCGCACGCCACGCAAAGGTGCGTTTACGACATTGCCGGAACAACACGAAACAAATGTGGGAGGGGGCTTGCTCCCGACAGTGGTGGGTCAGGCGATGATGTGGCGCAGAAGCAGCAGCAAGAGGAAGTGCAGCGGATAAAGGGCGTAGGCCCAGCGGCGCATTGCTGGCGGTGAGGTGCGATGGGCATGTCGCAATAAGACCAGGCCCGCCAATGGCGCAATCAGGCAGGTCGCCAACCCCAACAGCGCCACCGGCGTACCGCTATTGAGCAGGATCTGCCATTGGTTAGCGGCCACGCAGACACATCCTGGCAACACACTGAAATACCAAGGCCGGCGAAACACCAGCAACATCGCCAGTGGCAACAACACACCAAAGAAACCGAACATTAAGTGCGACGAAAATACCGCCGCTATCGTGACGGCGATCAACGCCAATCCTCGATCAAAAAACGCCTTCTGCTGCCATCCTCGGGCAACCAGCAGCCCCAACGCCAAGGTGGGCAGCACGTTCAACGTATCGGCGTCCTCGATAAACAGCCGATACGGCACTTCGCTGACCACGCTGAACAGCAGCAGCCAGCCCAGGTAGCGCCACTGGCCGGTCACCGGTGCGTTGCGGGCCCGGTGCAGGTTCGCCGCAATCGCCAGGCAAAACCACGGAAACGCCAGGCGCCCCGGCACATACAGGCCATCGAGGCTCAGACCGACATAACGCAGGTGGTCCAGCACCATGCTCAGCAGCGCCAGCCACTTGAGCAAATCCAAAGCGCCATCACGGACGCGTCCGACAGGCATCGTTTCAGAACCGTGCATAATTCCCCAGTGACTTTGCATTTACAGTGCGTGCGCAGCGTCAACAATCTTGGTTACAGTGCGCACCAACATCGACCACAGGAATGGGCCATGACCGACAAGAGCCAACAATTCGCCAGTGACAACTATTCGGGCATTTGCCCCGAAGCCTGGGCCGCCATGGAACAAGCCAACCAGGGTCATCAACGTGCCTACGGTGATGATGAATGGACCCACCGCGCCGCCGACGGTTTCCGCAACCTGTTCGAAACCGACTGCGAAGTGTTCTTCGCCTTCAACGGTACGGCCGCCAACTCCCTCGCGCTGTCCTCCTTGTGCCAGAGCTACCATAGCGTGATTTGCTCGGAAACCGCCCACGTCGAAACCGACGAATGCGGCGCGCCGGAGTTTTTCTCCAACGGCTCCAAGCTGCTCACCGCCCGCACCGAAAACGGCAAGCTGACCCCGGAATCGATCCGCGAGATCGCCCTCAAGCGCCAGGACATCCACTACCCCAAACCCCGCGTAGTGACCCTGACCCAAGCCACCGAAGTCGGCAGCGTCTACACCCCGGAAGAAATCCGCGCCATCAGTGCTACCTGCAAGGAACTGGGGCTGAACCTGCACATGGACGGCGCACGCTTTTCCAACGCCTGTGCGTTCCTCGGCTGTTCACCCGCCGATCTGACCTGGAAAGCCGGAGTGGACGTGTTGTGCTTTGGGGGCACCAAGAACGGCATGGCCGTGGGTGAAGCCATCCTGTTCTTCAACCACAAACTGGCGGAAGACTTCGACTACCGCTGCAAACAGGCCGGCCAACTGGCCTCGAAAATGCGCTTCCTGTCCGCCCCTTGGGTGGGACTGCTGGAAAACGACGCCTGGCTCAAACATGCGCGCCACGCCAACCACTGCGCGCAATTGCTCAGTAGCCTGGTGGCGGATATTCCCGGTGTGGAGCTGATGTTCCCGGTGCAGGCCAACGGCGTGTTCCTGCAACTCTCGGAACCAGCGATTGCCGCGCTGACGGCCAAGGGCTGGCGCTTTTATACCTTCATCGGCAAAGGCGGGGCGCGGTTCATGTGCGCGTGGGATACCGACGAAGAGCGCGTACGAGAATTGGCGGCGGATATTCGGACAGTGATGGGCGCCTGACCGCAGCAGATGCTGGCGCAATGCCGAGTCTGTCAATTGATATTTCTGACAGCTGCGCACTGGCTTTTCGTTGGCTAGCCTCTTGGAACCCGAAAGGAAAACGTCGCTGCAGAGACGCCCTTTCGGGCTAACTGCCTGCCGACCATTCGGCTAGAAACGGAAATCCAGAAGAGAGCCAAACCCATGGAATATCAAAGCAACGGCAACACCCTGCAAGGCGACGGCACCGTCAACACCACCGTGATTGATTGGGATGAGTTCAGGAAGTACGCAAAAGTCGGCGACACTATCCGAGAGTCATCGCGGACGCTGCGGATCTACGACAAAGTCTATGAACTGACAGCATCAGGCCAGCACTTTGTGGTCCACATCTACGCCCAGTAACCGTTAACCCCCACGTCGGAGATTCATGACCTCCGACGTCCCCTTGATCGTTCCCACGCTCGCGTGGGAACGAGCTGAGTGGATCAGAACTCGATGCGCACATCCCCCTTCGGCACGCTGCAGCACGACAGGATGTAACCCTCGGCTTCGTCTTCCTCGGTGATCCCGCCGTTGTGGTCCATCTCCACCTCACCGCCCAGCTTCATCACCTTGCACGTCCCGCAAATCCCCATGCCGCAGGCCTTTGGAATCAACAGCCCAAGCTTGGCCGCCGCCGCGTGGACGGTCTCGCCAGGGGCGACGCGAATGCTCTTGCCCGAGGCGATGAACTCCACTTGATGCAGATCCGCCAGATCGATTTCCGGGGCATCCGCCGCTTGCTCGGCCTGCTCCACCGCGTCGGCGCGGGCTTCCGGCGGCGTGGCGCCGAAGGATTCCTCGTGGTAGCGCGCCATGTCGAAACCGGCGACTTCCAACAGGCGTTTCACCGCATTCATGTAGGGCGTCGGGCCGCAGCAGAACACTTCGCGCTCAAGGAAGTCGGGCACCATCAGTTCGAGCATCTTGTGGTTCAGGTAACCGCGATAACCGGCCCAGGGCTCGCCCAGGCCGTGTTTTTCGCAGATCAGGTGCAGGCTGAAGTTGTCGATCCGCGACGCCATATGCTCCAGCTCGCGGTGGTAGATGATGTCTTTGGGCGAACGGGCACTGTGGATAAACGTCATGTCGACGTTGGCGTTGGTGTCGTAGAACCAGCGGGCCATGGACATCACCGGCGTGATCCCCACGCCGCCACTGAGGTACAGCACTTTCGGGCTGGGGAAGTCGATGGCATTGAACAGCCCGACCGGCCCGTGCACCGCCAATTCCTGGCCTTCATGCAGGGTGTCGTGCAGCCAGTTGGACACCTTGCCGCCCGGTACGCGCTTGATGGTCACCGAGAAGCTGTAGGGCACCGACGGCGAACTGGAAATAGTGTACGAGCGCATGATCGGCTGGCCCTCGATTTCCAGCTCCAGGGTGACGAACTGCCCCGGCTTGAAAAAGAACAGGATCGGCTGGTCAGCCATAAAGCAGAAGGTGCGCACATCCCAGGTTTCCTGGATGACTTTGACGCAACGGACGATGTGCCGACCATTGGCCCAGGTCTGGGTGGTTACCGGATTCAGGAAATTATTGGACATGTTGTTCTCCACCGCCGACGTCGGCCTTATGGTGGCGATTCTGCGTAACGCGGGAACCGCCCATTTACCTATCTGCGACATTCACATACTTATCGCGACCAGCCCCCATACCACGGGGGTTGCGCGTCGGGAACAGAGTGGGCCATGTCGCTCATGGATAAGGTTCGGCGCATCAGCAGCCCCACACTCGCTCCCAACAACGACGCTTTCTTTACGCCTTGCTGCAAACCTGATCAGCCACTATTCGTCGGCCACACAGAATGGCCTTGAGGACACACACGATGGACGTCACCGCAACCTTAAGCTTGGGCGATCCGCTGGAACCCGCACGCAAGGCCACCGCGCAAATGCTGCAAGAGCGCGAGCGCACCTTTTCGCTGCCGCAGCCGTTCTACTCTGATGAGCGGTTGTTTGATATCGACATGCAGGAGATCTTCCAGAAAGAGTGGTTGATCGCCGGCATGACCTGCGAGATCCCCACCAAGGGCAACTACCTGACCCTGCAAGTGGGCAAGAACCCGATCATCGTGATCCGTGGCGCCGAAGGCGTGGTGCATGCGTTCCATAACGTGTGCCGCCACCGTGGCTCGCGCCTGTGCACCAGCGACAAGGGCAAGGTTGCCAAGCTGGTGTGCCACTACCACCAATGGACCTACGAGCTGGACGGGCGCCTGCTGTTCGCCGGCACCGAGATGGGCGCCGATTTCGACATGAAGCAATATGGCCTCAAGCCGGTGAATGTGAAGACCGCCGGCGGCTACATCTTCATCAGCCTGGCCGAGAACCCGCCAGCCATTGATGACTTCCTGTCGACGCTGAACCACTACATGGAACCCTACGACATGGAAAACACCAAGGTGGCGGTGCAAACCACCTTGATGGAAAAAGCCAACTGGAAGCTGGTGCTGGAAAACAACCGCGAGTGCTACCACTGCAACGCGTCGCACCCCGAGCTGTTGAAAACCCTGCTGGAATGGGACGACGTCACCGACCCGCGCGCCGATCAGGCCTTTAAAGACCACGTGGCAGCCTCCGCCGCCGCTTGGGATGCCGAGAAGATCCCTTACGCCCACGCCAGCTTCGGCCTGCGCAACCGTATCGTGCGCATGCCGCTGCTCAAGGGCACCGTGTCGATGACCCTGGACGGCAAGCAGGGCTGTGCCAAGCTGATGGGCCGTATCAAGAACCCCGACCTCGGCTCGATGCGCATCCTGCACCTGCCGCACTCCTGGAACCACTGCATGGGCGACCACATCATCGTGTTCACGGTGTGGCCGATCAGCGCCCAGGAAACCATGGTCACCACCAAGTGGCTGGTGCACAAGGACGCCGTGGAAGGCGTGGACTACGACGTGGAGCGCATGCGCCAGGTGTGGGACGCAACCAACGACCAGGACCGTCGCCTGGCCGAGGAGAACCAGCGCGGGATCAACTCCACCGCCTACCAGCCCGGCCCGTACTCCAAGACCTATGAGTTCGGCGTGGTGAACTTCGTGGACTGGTACAGCGAGCGCATGTTGAACAACCTCGGCGCAGCGCCGGCGCCTTACCTGAAAGGCGTGGCTGCACACGAATAACCGATACCCACAGCTCAAAACTGTGAGAGGGGGCTTAAGGCTTTTTGTAGGAGCGAGCAAGCTCGCTCCTACAGGAGGCGATGTACGCTTAACTGACTGGCATTAGGGCTTGCCCCTCCCCCACTTGAACCTCACACTGCTTAATATTTGATCAACTCTTTCGCAGACCACTGCCAGCCTGCCCTCCAGCCTTTACCCAACAACTTATCCACAAAGCCACCCACAGCAATTGTGGGCAACTGCGCCAGCCAACCAAAATTAATTGAAGAAAATCCGTGACTTATTCAAGTTGACGGTTCCAACGGCACATTGATCATTTATTGATCAAAACCCTAAAAGCCACGTAGAACGTGACCTGTAGCGGTACGCAAACACCTTATCCACAGAACCGCCAACAGACTTTGGGGGCAACTTCGGCAGCGCTGTGGAAAACCGCGTCAAACCTTCATATACCAAGGGTTCCAGCTATATTCCTGGGGTTTAGCGGCAATTTGATCAATAAACAACCAGACGACGGAAAGCCTCTATTCATAAGGCCTGTAGCGGATAGCAAACATCTTATCCACAGAAGCGCCAACAGACTTTGGGGGCAAGTCCGAACACCGCTTCAACCTTATCCACACAAAAAAGCACCTAAAAACCGTGACTTAGCTTGGTTGTTTTTCGTACAACGGCTTGCAGGCGTTGATTCACGGGGGTTGCGGAGACCCACGAACATCTTATCCACAGCTACGCTCACAACGTTTGTGGGTAAACGTGATCGCGAACTGGACCTGCAACGCTCACTGCGGGAAATGCGGCGTGCGATCGATGCCTACAAAGACGCCAGTGACGACGGCCGCATTGAAAAGAGCATCACCGACAACCCACAAGAGGGAGAAGATGTATTCGACGTTTCATCCCGAAGCACCCGGGAGAGCTTGAATGGAACGTCATACAGCCAATGGTGATCGAGGGTTTACCCTGATTGAGTTGCTGGTGGTCATGGCGATCATCGCCACCCTCATGACCCTGGTCACCCCGCAGTACTTCCGCCAGCACACCAAGGCCCAGGAAACCGTGCTGCGCCACAACCTGTCTTCCATTCGCCAGGCCCTGGACCAATACCGCGAGGACAACGGCGCCAATCCCGAGTCCCTGCAAGCCCTGGTGGACCGTGGCGACCTGCGCAAGATCCCCATGGACCCGCTGACCGGCAGGCGTGACACCTGGCAACTGCAACCTTCGGACGAACGAGGCCTGGGCGACGTACGCAGCGGTGCCACAGGGACCCTGGCCAACCCCAGGGTGCGGGTGCGCAACCGCGAAGAAGCCCAGGTGAACATCGGCGACAAGATCCCGGTGGTGACCACCACCACCGCCAACCAGATCACCACCTCGTCGGTGTCTTACCAGGACGTGGGGTTGCAGATCACGGTCAAGCCGAATATCAGCCTGAGCGATGAGGTGAACCTGGAGCTGAACGTGGAAATGAGCCATATCACCAAGCGTATTCCCGGCTCGGAAAACGTACCGGCCACCTTCGAACTCGGCTCACGGGCCACCAAGACCCTGCTGACCGCGCGCAACAATGAAACCCAGATCGTCTCGGGGCTGATCCGCACGGCGGACGTCGACGAGGGCTCGGGTTTGCCGTGGTTGAGCCAGATCCCGTGGATCGGCAAGAAGCTGTTCGGCACCAACCAGAATACCCAGCAGAAAACCGAGATCATCCTGCTGCTGACCCCGAGGATCGAACGCAACCTGGACCTGCCGATTGCCCAGATCAGCACCTTCCACAGCGGCACCGAGGCGCGCAGTTCGACCCAGGGCATGATCCTGCGCGACACCACCGACAAAATGATCCTCAAGCCGATTGGCGGCGACCCCACGCCGGCGCTGCCACCGCCGATGCAACAGCCGGATGCCACCTGGCAACCCCTGCCGCCACCGCTGCCGGACCTGGTGCCCAAGCCTGCGCCCGAACCTGCGCCCCAATGAAGATCCAATGTGGGAGGGGGCTTGCTCCCGATTGCAGTGTGTCAGTCTCAGTATCCTTGACTGGTCCACCGCTATCGGGGGCAAGCCCCCTCCCACATTTGTTTTGCAGTGTTGGTGGGTTAGCGCACCACACCTTCTTCGATCAGCAACTTGAGAATGGCTTGGGCGCCTTCCTCGGCGCTCACACCCTTGAGCACCTGCCCACCGCCGCCACTGGCCTTGGCCGTAGCCGCCTTCATACGGTCGGCGCCGCTCTTGGCCTTGATCACCTTGAGGCGCTTGGGCCGGGGCTTGGCCGGTTGCAGCACGGCGCCTGTGAATAACGCGTCCTGCTCGACTTCCACTTCGTGGGCCGCCAATTCACCGCGTTGTGCCGGACCGTAGGCGCTTTGCCTAGGTTTTGGCGCGGCGTTATCCACCGTCGCCAGAAACGGCAGGCGCACCTTCAAGCGCCTGCGCTGCCCACGGGGCAAGGCTTGCAGCACATGGGCTACGCCGCCGTCGATAGACTCCACCTCGGCCAGCCCGACAATCAGCGGCCAGCCCAATTGCTCGGCCAACAGGAACGGCAACATGCCCGAGCCTTCACCGGTTTCGGCCTGGCTGCCGGCAAGCACCACCTGGGCACCGGCGTCCCGCAGGTACTCGCCGAGCACCGGCAACGCATCGCTGCCCTCCGATTGTTCCAGCACGTGCAACTGTGACAGGCCCATGCCCAGGTAGCTGCGCAAGGTCGGTTCGGCGATGTTGCCGGCGTGCAGCACCTGCAACTTATCCCCAGCCATCTGCAGACCCAGTTCGACGGCGCGCGCATCCTGTTCGGCGCGGCGTGGCCGGCCAGAGGTGGGGTGGGCGCCGATGGACACCAGGCTGATTACATTCGTGGTCATGGTCATGTCCTCAAGCCGCATCGCGCTTGGCGCCATTGCGGTAGGCCTCGACCGCAGCGATCAAGGCTTGCAGAATCGCGGCGCTTTCGCCGATCACCGACAGGTCGGCACGCTTGATCATGTCGCAGCCCGGGTCGAGGTTGATCGCCACCACCTTGTCGCAGGCGCCAATGCCTTGCAGGTGCTGGATCGCCCCGGAAATCCCCACGGCCACATACACCCGCGCCGTCACCCAGGTACCACTGGCGCCGACCTGGCGATCACGGGCCATGAACCCATCGTCCACCGCCACCCGCGAGGCGCCTTCGGTGGCCCCCAATGCCGCGGCGGTCTGGTGGAACAGCGCCCAGTCCTTCACGCCGTTGCCGCCGGAGAAAATAAACTCGGCCTCGGCCATGGGAATCGCCGCCGGGTCCACCGCCACCGCACCGAGATCCTCGATACGCGGCAGGCTGCGTGCCAGGCTTGTGGATAACTCCACAGGCAACACTTCATGGCGTGTGTCGCTGACCGGATCGGCGCATTCGGCGGCGGCCAGAATCAGGCGTGGCAGCGGCCGCGCCAAGTCTTCCCGGCCCGCACCGGCGCGGCCGATGCACTCGTCGCCCTTGATCTGCCAGACGCGAGTGGCCGGCCGCTCCTTGAGGCTGGCGGCAAAGCGCCGACCCAACTCGCCGCCACCACTGCGGCTGTCGGGCAGCAACCAATGGCGCGGGTTGAATTGGTTATCCACAGCGCGCAAACCCTGCACGCGTTGCTCCGGTGAATAACCGTCGAATTCGCGGCCGTCGAGCACCAGCAGGCGATCGACACCGGCCATGGCAAACGCGCTTTCCTTGTGTTCGCCAAACACCACCGCCAGCACCGCGCCGTCGCTGCCGGCGAGTTGCCGCGCCAGGCCGAGCAGGTCGCGGTCGTGGCTGCTCAAGCGGCCACCGACCATGTCCGGCACTACGTTGATGTAGAACGCAGGCGCAGGCACCTGATGCAGCGGCAACTGCACTTCAATCGCCGCCGTACGCTTGGCCGCACCGCCCTGCTGGGCACCGCTGCGGTCGATGCGCTTGATGCCGTTGGGGCCGATAAAACCGACGCCATGCACGTTCTTGCGGATGACGCCGTTAGGCCCCATCCAGCTGTGTTGCACCGGCTGCATCGCCGCATGCAGCGGGTGCAGACGGTTGCGGGCAATCCATTCGGCCCGTGGGTCGCGGCGGATAATGTCGCTCATCAGTGCACCTCCGCAGGTTCACGCTTGTTGGGAGCTTTGGCCGGTGCGACGTCTTCCAGCAATGCATCGGCCACCAGCTCGGCGATGTCCTTGATCAACGGGCGCGGCTCAACCACACCTTCGAGCATCGCCGTGCATTGCGGGCAACCCACCGCCACCAGCTCGGCACCGGTCTCGCGGATGTCTTCCATGCGCATATCGGGGATACGTTGCTTGCCGGGAATATCGGTGATCGGCGCGCCGCCGCCACCGCCGCAGCAGCGCGAGCGGAAACCCGAGCGTTGCATCTCCTTGACCTCGATGCCCAGCGCCCGCAGCACCTGGCGCGGCGCCTCGTATTCGCCGTTGTAGCGGCCCAGGTAGCACGGGTCGTGGTAGGTCACGCTATTGCCTTTGTGCTGGCCCAGGTTCAGCGCGCCCTCGCCGATCAGCTCGGCCATGAAGGTGCTGTGGTGCTGCACGCGGTAGTTGCCGTTGAAGGCGCCGTACTCGTTTTTCAGCACATGGAAGCTGTGGGGGTCGCAGGTGACGATGCGCTTGAAGCTGTACTTGGCCAACGTCTGGATATTGCGCGTGGCGAGCATCTGAAAGGTCGCTTCATCGCCCAGGCGCCGCGCGACGTCGCCGCTGTCGCGCTCTTCCAGGCCGAGTACGGCGAAGTCGACCTTGGCCGCCTTGAGCACTTTGACGAATGCGCGCAGGGTGCGCTGATTGCGCATGTCGAAGGCGCCGTCGCCGACCCAGAACACCACGTCGACGCTGCCTTTGTCGCTGAGCAACGGCAGGTTCAAGTCCGCCGCCCAGTTCAGGCGACCGCCCGGCGCAAAGCCGCCGGGGTTGTCGGTGGCGATCAGGTTTTCCAGGACTTCGGCGCCCTTGTTCGGGGTCGCGCCTTTTTCCAGGGTGAGGTGGCGGCGCATGTCGACGATGGCGTCGACGTGCTCGATCATCATCGGGCACTCTTCCACGCAGGCGCGGCAGGTGGTGCACGACCACAGGGTCTCGGCGTCCACCAGGCCGTTGACGATCGGCTGATGCGGATTGCCGCCGTGTTCGCCAATGGCTTTGCCCGGATACGGGCTACCGGCGAACTTGGCATCGGTGCCGCCCGCCAGGCCGACCACCATGTCCTGAATGAGTTTTTTCGGGTTCAACGGCTGGCCGGCGGCGAAAGCCGGGCACGCCGCTTCGCACTTGCCGCACTGCACGCAGGCATCGAAGCCAAGCAGTTGGTTCCAGGTGAAATCCTTGGGTTTTTCCACGCCCAGGGGCGCGCTCTTGTCGCTCAGGTCCAGGGGTTTCAAACCGGTGGAACGGCCGCCGCCAAAGCGTTCGGCGCGACGGTGCCAGGCCAGGTGCAGGGCACCGGCAAAGGCGTGCTTCATCGGGCCGCCCCAGGTCATGCCGAAGAACATCTCGGACACACCCCACAGCACACCCACGCTCAGCAGCGCAGCCAGCAGCCAGCCGCCGAAGTCGGCGGGCAGGATCCCCGCCACCGGCAGCGTCACCAGGAAGAAACTCACCGAGAACGCCATCAGGCTTTTCGGCAGGCGCATCCACGGGCCTTTCGACAGGCGCGACGGCGGATTGCGCCGCCGCAGGTAAACGAAGGTGGCGCCGACAAACATCAACACCGACGCCAGCAGCAAGGCGTAGCCGAGGATGCGGTTATGCAGGCCGAAGCCGTGCACCAGGATCGCCAACAGCGCCGACAGCACAAAGCCCAGGGCCGTGGCGACGTGGGTGTTGGCGATGTATTTGTCGCGGGCGACCACGTGGTGCAGGTCGACCATGTAGCGCTTGGGCATGGCCAGCAGGCCGCCCAGCAGGTCGACCTTGGAGGCACGGCCACGGCGCCACATGTTCACGCGGCGCAGGGCGCCGAGGACGGCAAGGCCCAGGGCGGCGAATAAGAGAATAGGCAGCAAGGTGTTCAACATGGTGAAGCTCCCACAGACCGCACAGGTCTACTGTGAAACTGGCCCGAATGTGGGAGGGGGCTTGCTCCCGATGGCGGACTGTCAGTTGGTACAGTTGTCGCTGAACCACCGCTATCGGGGGCAAGCCCCCTCCCACATTTGACCGCGTTCACCTCATCAAAAGTCTTTGCACAGGCGCAGGGCGTCATAGATGGCAGCGTGGGTATTACGCTGGGCCACACAGTCACCGATACGGAACAGCAAGTACCCCTCGCCCGCCTCGCTCAAGCATGGCTGCGGCTTGATCGCGAACAGGGCTTCGACGTCGACCTGGCCCTTGTTGCGCGAACCCTCCTTGAGCCCGTAGTAGATCGCTTCGTCCGGACGCACGCCGTTCTCGACCACCACCTGATCGACCACCCGCTCCTCTTTGGCGCCGGTGTATTCGTTCTCCAGCACCGCCACCAGCTTGTCGCCCTCCCGGTAGACCTTTTCCAGCATCATGTCGCCGGTCATGATCACTTCCTTGGGGTACATGCTGCGGTAGTAGGTCGGGAACGACGTACCGCCGATCGCTACGCCCGGCTTGATGTCATCGGTGACGATTTCCACCTGGCAGCCTTTGTCGGCCAGGAAGTCCGCCACCGACATGCCGGTGAATTCGCAAATAGTGTCGTACACCAGCACGTTCTTGCCCGGTGCGACCTTGCCGTCGAGTACGTCCCAGCTGCTCACCACCAGGCCTTCGGCAGCGCCCCAGTGTTCGTTCTGCTCGATAAACGGATGCCCGCCGACCGCCAGCACCACCACGTCCGGACGCAGGTCCAGAATGGTCTCGGCATCGGCGGCCACGCCCAGGCGCAGGTCGACTTTCAAACGCGCCAGCTCCAGCTGGAACCAGCGCGTGATACCGGCGATCTGGTCGCGCTGCGGGGCCTTGGAGGCGGTGGTGATTTGCCCGCCGATAAATTCTTTCTTCTCGAACAGGGTCACGTCGTGACCACGTTCGGCGGCCACCCGCGCGGCTTCCATCCCGGCAGGGCCGGCACCGACCACCACGACTTTGCGTTTCGGCCCGGTGGACTTCTCGATGATATGCGGCACGCCCATGTACTCACGGGAGGTCGCGGCGTTCTGGATGCACAGCACGTCCAGGCCCTGGTACTGGCGGTCGATGCAATAGTTGGCGCCGACGCACTGTTTGATCTGGTCGATCTGGCCCATCTTGATCTTGGCGATCAGGTGCGGGTCGGCGATGTGCGCACGGGTCATGCCGACCATGTCCACATAGCCGCCTTCCAGGATGCGCGTGGCCTGGTTCGGGTCCTTGATGTTCTGTGCGTGCAGCACCGGGACCTTGACCACTTCCTTGATACCGGCCGCCAGGTGCAGGAACGGCTCCGGCGGATAGCTCATGTTGGGGATTACGTTGGCCAGGGTGTTGTGG
This sequence comes from Pseudomonas sp. S3E12, assembly GCF_001702295.1. Taxonomy (NCBI): domain Bacteria; kingdom Pseudomonadati; phylum Pseudomonadota; class Gammaproteobacteria; order Pseudomonadales; family Pseudomonadaceae; genus Pseudomonas; species Pseudomonas sp. S3E12. The sequence continues at coordinate 216,005 of NZ_MBDT01000003.1, read as the reverse complement.
GTGTCGCAACCCGAGCCGACGACGCCGATGAAATCGAGCATGCCGGTGTCGTCGTAGTACTTGGCGATCTGTTTCATGTCCTCGTGGGACAGGCCGTCCGGGTGGAACTCGTCACCGCACAGGCGCATGCCCACGCAGAAGTCGTCACCGACCTCGGCGCGCACGGCCTTCAACACTTCGAGGCCGAACTTCATGCGGCCTTCGAAGGTGCCGCCCCACTCGTCGGTACGCTTGTTGACCCGTGGGCTCCAGAACTGGTCGATCATGTGCTGGTGCACGGCGGACAGTTCCACACCGTCCAGTCCACCGGCCTTGGCACGCCGCGCGGCCTGGGCGTAGTTGCCGATCACACGCCAGATTTCTTCCGGCTCGATGGTCTTGCAGGTGGCACGGTGCACCGGCTCGCGCACGCCGGACGGCGACATCAGGGTCGGCCAGTTAAAGCCATCCCAACGGGAGCGACGGCCCATGTGGGTAATCTGGATCATGATCTTGGCGCCATGCTTATGCATGGCATCCGCCAGGTTCTGGAAGTGCGGGATGATGCGGTCGGTGGACAGGTTCACCGAGCTCCACCATTCCTGGGGGCTGTCGATGGCAACCACCGAGGAACCGCCGCAGATCGCCAGGCCGATACCGCCCTTGGCTTTTTCTTCGTAGTACTTCACATAGCGGTCGGTGGTCATGCCGCCGTCGGTGGCATACACCTCGGCGTGGGCGGTACTGAGCACGCGGTTGCGGATGGTCAGTTTGCCGATCTGGATCGGCTGGAACATTGCTTCGAAAGCCATGGCACGGTCCTCGGCTTACAACGGCTTGACGGTGAACAAGCCGTCATCGTGGCCCTCTTCGGAGCCTCCGTAGACTTGTTCGGCCACGGTGCGAATCTGGCTGCCACGGGCTTGCAGAATCTGGTCCATGGCGCCGGCAAACCAACCGGTGAACATGTAGTCGACCTTACGCCCGACCTTGCCGTACACATAGACGAAGGCCGAGTGTTCGAGCTTGACGCTGGCGGTGCCTTTATCCAGGTCGATGTCCTGGATCTTGAACAGGCCCCAGCCGCGTTGCGACAGGCGCTTCATGTAGTGCTCGAACACCGCGACGCCTTCCAGGCCGTGGCATTCGGCTTCTTTTTCACACCAGTGCCAGGCGGACTTGTAGCCGGCCTTGTAGAGGATTTCGGCGTAGGCCTCGGCGCCCAGCACTTCTTCGATGCCCATGTGGTTGTTGACGAAGAAATGGCGCGGCACGTACAGCATCGGCAGGGCGTCGGACGTCCAGACACCGGTTTCGCTGTCGACTTCAATAGGCAATTGCGGGGCGATCTTGGCCATGGAAACTTAACTCCAGAAAAATTCGTTGTGGTGTAGCCCGTGGATAGTTGGCTTATTCGCCCCAAACGTCCTTCAAGACGTTGACCCAGTTCTCGCCCATGATCTTGCGCACCACACGCTCGGGGTGGCCGCGCTTGAGCAGGGTCTCTGTCAGGTTGGGGAACTCGCCGACGGTGCGGATGCCCAGCGGGTTGATGATCTTGCCGAAGCTGGTCAGGCGGCGGGCGTAGCCCTTGTCATGGGTCAGCATTTCAAAGAAATCCTGGCCATGGCCCTGGGTGAAGTCGGTGCCGATACCGATGGCGTCTTCGCCGACGATATTCATGGTGTATTCGATGGCTTCGGCGTAGTCGTCGATGGTCGAATCGATGCCCTTGGCCAGGAACGGCGCGAACATGGTCACGCCGACAAAGCCGCCGTGGTCAGCGATGAACTTCAGCTCTTCATCGGACTTGTTGCGCGGGTGCTCTTTAAGGCCGGACGGCAGGCAGTGGGAGTAGCACACCGGTTTTTTCGATTCGAGGATGACTTCTTCGCTGGTCTTGGAGCCGACGTGGGACAGGTCGCACATGATGCCGACGCGGTTCATCTCGGCGACAATCTCGCGACCGAAGCCCGACAGGCCGCCGTCGCGCTCGTAGCAACCGGTGCCGACCAGGTTCTGGGTGTTGTAGCACATCTGCACCACACCGACGCCGAGCTGCTTGAAGATCTCGACATAGCCGAGCTGGTCTTCAAATGCATGGGCGTTCTGGAAGCCGAAGATGATGCCGGTCTTGCCCTGTTCCTTGGCCTTGCGGATGTCGGCGGTGGTTTTCACCGGGATCACCAGGTCGCTGTTCTCGCGGATCAGGGTCTGGCTGGCGACGATGTTGTTGATCGTGGCCTGGAACCCTTCCCACACCGACACGGTGCAATTCGCGGCGGTGAGGCCACCTTTGCGCATGTCCTCGAACAGGTCGCGGTTCCACTTGGCAATGATCAGCCCGTCGATAACGATGCTGTCGGCGTGCAATTCGGCTGGGCTCATCAGGCGTCCCCTTATTTTGGCGATTCATGCGCCGAATCGTCTGCCGGCGCTTTGGGGCCAGCATATGCCCAGGGGCCGACCGAGCCGGGTGCAAAAACGACAGGGGAATTGCCGAAAGCGTCAATCCACGACAAAGGCTGTTAAGAGGTGTCTGACTGGCGGCTGTTATTTGTCTTACGCTTGAGCCAGAATTCCCGCATCACCTGATATGAGACGGCGCAATGAAATCGATTTTCCTGGCTTTGGCACTCATCGCAACCGGCGTCCACGCAGCCGAAGACACCGACAGCACGCCGTGCGATGGCATCGAAAACGACAAGCAAACCCTGGAATGCGCCACCTACAACAAAACCACTGCCGAGCAATTGCTCAAGGATAATTATCAGGGTCTGCTGGAACGCATGCATTCCACCTATGGCAGCGACAAGACCAAACTCGCCGACATTACCGCTCGTCTGAAGGATGCCCAGCAGAAATGGGAAAAACTGCGTGACGCCGATTGTGCGGTGGACACCTTTCCAGCGGTGACGGGCACCAAGGCCTATGCGATTGCACAGAATGACTGTTTGGCGCGGATGAGTGATGAGCGGTCGGAGTTTTTGGAGTCGATTGGGCAGGAGTGATAACCCCCAGCCAGCGCGACCTCAACGGCCGCGCCGCCGGGAACAGGGATGGCCTTACTCCATGAAAGGCGACTTTCTGAACGGGCTGGTCGGTTTGGGCTTATCCACACTCTGCTCATAGCTGTAGCCCAAGTCAGCAATGTTCATCATGTCGCTGATCTTGTGTGTCCATGGCTTGAGCACGTCGTCAAAGTTGTGCCCTGGTGGTCCCGCCTCAAGGGGCGCGTAATGCGGTGACCACGCCGAATCATCGCCAGCTCGTAGCTGCTGCCAATCAGCCCATACCTTATCGATATAACAATGATGAAGGAAAAAAACCGGATCATCAGGTGATGTCATCGGCAGCATATTGCCGCCAATCCACAGGTGAACACGGTTGTGCAGCTGAGAACCAGGCTTCTCAACGTTCTTGCAGTCGCCGCGCTGGGTAATCCAACCTTCCAGGCGATTTCGAAACCCCGTGGTGAAAGGACTGGAATTATAGGGAGGCGTGTCGTACAACCGCTCATTCATCGCCATCGCCAGGTCTGCGGGTGTCGGTACCGAATCGATGACTACACCGAACTGACGCTTCAAACCGGTCCCTGGTAGCCCATCCTCAGGGTACCCAGGCACAGGCCAATTGCCTTCTTTTTCGGCGAAAGGTCCCGTGGCGACTCGCCATTGGTCAGCCTCGACACCATCGCCCCCCATGAAGTCGTCTGCCCATACGGGAGAGTCACGAGGCGCGGCGACATCTTGAGTCCAGTCCCAATAAGGCACGGTGAGATCCGGGTAAAGCCGTTGCAGATCTGTCTCAAACTGGATGAGGAACGCCCGATGCCAAGGGAGAAATGAAGGCCCTCTGTGAGCTCCGTTACGATAGTTAGGATGGCGAGGCTCATGGGGCAGCACGGTAGGGATCATCACATGATGGTGCTGATGAACATATTCGTCATACCGGCCCTCTTTCTTGAGTTGGAGGCAGGCCTTCACAAAACGGCGTTTTTCCTCATTCGTCAGTGAACGAATGTTTTTTCTTACCTTTGCTTTCACGTCCATAACCATATCCATGCGCAAATTACTGACGTGGATAACGTAGGACGCTGACTTTTTACCTTCTACTGTCAAAAATAACAGTTCCAAACAAATCCCGACGGGTGGCCTGGGCTCCGCAAAAGCCCAGGTCCTGGTACCCTTCCCTCCCTACGACTCTTTCCAAGGCGACCCAATGACTCTCTGCGGCATCGAAATCAAAGGCAGCGAAGCCATCATCGCCGTCGCTTCCCTGGCCGATCAGACGCTGACCCATGTCGCCCTGGCCACCAAGAAAATCGCCCTCGAAGACGACGATGAAGCGGCCAACGTCAAAGCGTTCGCCGCCCAGGTGAAAGCGTTCGTGCAGGAAAATGCGATCGAACGCATCGTCATCAAGAAGCGCAGCAAGAAAGGTGAATTCGCCGGGGGCCCGACCACCTTCAAGATTGAAGGGGTGTTTCAGTTGCTCGATGGGGTTGAAGTGACGTTACTGTCGCCGCAGACCATCAACGCCCAGAACAAGAAGCACAACTTCGAACTGCCAGCGACGCTGAACAAATATCAGCATGAAGCGTTCAAGGCGGCCTGCTCAAGCCTGATGAAAAAGTAATCCGCATCAACTTCTGACGCACTGTTCCAACCCATGACCGCCGCCTTCGTATTCGGGGCCGTAATAATATTTGGTGAAAGCGAGTTTACCTTCCGGTGTTGGAACAACTTGAGCAACACCGACCCCATAATCTTTCAGTGCCGGGTCGGTATGCGCAAAGTAAACCGCCAGCGTATCCGAGGTGCCAGCGGCAAAACCGTTGTAGCGAGAGTTGTCCTCCAACGTCAGGGTGAAGGTGTAGGCACCGTACTTGCCGGTACTTTGCCTGGCGTTGAGCTGCATATCGACAACCCCCTTGAAGGCGCCGATATGGCTATCACGACCCGTACACTCATAACGCCCGCTGTAATCGGCTCCAGTGAACGACGCGGGTGCGGAGGCGGGGGCTTTGGCAGCCCAGGCGGGGGCAGATGCAAAAGCGATGAAGGCAAGCATTTTCCTAAGCATACGGACCTCTTGTCGTTTAACTTAAGTAGTTAAGTACGAACTTTAAATATCAGTTGATTAATGGTTAGTTTGACTAACTGGCGTCAGCCGCAACGGTTTTTACATTAGCAGCCCCCTCTACCGGCGACATAGCCGACACCACGGAAAAGGATAACTCCTACATTAGATCCACCCTGTCAAACACTCGACACCACAATGGAAGTTGCTCAGGGCCATCCGCTGGTCTGAAGCGAACCTTGAGTTTCACGCACTCACCTAGGCTGAAATCACTGCTCATCCGAGCAGTGACAAGCAACGTATTGCGAGCAATTCAAGGAGATGATCATGGCATGGTTCCCATCCCTGGCTGCCCTGGGAGGTAGCAGTGGCACACGTACAATGGCCGGTCCGCAAACGATAGGCCAACTCAAGTCAGGTACTTCACGCCTGGTGGACGCTTACCCTTATGACTACGCAAGTATCCTCCGTGCCTCCAGCCCCGAATCAGGCTGGCTGGCCCAGCCTCTGGAGGGTGTAGAGAAAGACGCGCGTGTCGTCATCATTGGCGCAGGCATGTCCGGGCTGCTGACGGCAAGAGAGCTGCTGCGCGCAGGCTTGAATGTGGTGTTGTACGAACGCAACCAGCTGGAACAGGTCGATGACGACTGGCACCGCTATATCCATGGCCGCACCTGCAGTTTCGTGCGCAAGCTGGAAGCCGACATAGTGTGTGAACTGGGAGCCATGAGGTTCCCCGCGAAGGCCAAGGTCACCTGGGAAGTATTCGGGGACATCCTGGGAGATGACACATTACTCCAACTGTTCCCCAACCCAGGCCTGGTACCCACTGTCCTGTGCCAGGACGGTATCGCCCATCGGTGGCTGGCAGGCAGCATACAAGCGCCCGACCTGCCCCCACAGTTCGTCAAAGTCTCCACCGATGTGCGCAATGCGATCAACGACATACAAGGCGGCGGCTCCAGCATTCTCCAGATTCTGCGGTTGCTTGAACAACCCCGGCTGTCCGCTGAAGAAGAAAACCGCATCCAGGCGTTCTGGACGGCGATGATCGAGCGCTTCGACAAACTGGACCTGGGCACCTGGCTGCTTGGCAACGTAGCGGAGCCCAAGGGGTGGACGCCAGAGCAGTTGGCAATTTTCGTCAACGTAGGCTTCGGCACGGGCGGCATGGGCAGCATGTTTTCCATGGGGTTCCTGGAGATGCTGCGAATCTGGCTGTGGGATTACCTGGATGAATATGCTCTGCCGGCAGGCATTGGCTCGGGCATGATCGCGCATGCCATCCTGAAAAAGCTCAGGGACGAATTCGGCCCAGCCGGCAAGAACACCTTTACCGTGCATGAACGCCATGAGGTACAGGAAATGGGAGTCTTCGTATCGGCCGACGGAGGGTCAGCCCAAGCCGGCCTGCTGGTACGCAACCTCAACAAAGAAGGGGTAGAAGGCGTCGCATTGGTACCGGTGAACACCGACCATATCGTTGCTGCCATACCTCATACGGCCCTGCTGACGATGATGTCGCTGGCCAGTGAACTGAGCTATCCGCGTAACGGCTTACGGGTAGAAATCCCGATCAATGGCGTACCTCACGCCTTTCATAGCTACTTCGACAAAGCCTGGCCTTCGGCAATCTATAAAAGCCATATAGCGCCACTGAAAAACGCCTTGGCGCGGCTCAATATGATGAACGCCAGCAAGTCGTTTTATGTCGTTCCCCAAGCGCCATGGGCACAGGGCTCAACACTGGCCAGCAGTTGGGCGCGCATCGACGGCAGGCCCATACGCTGCCTCATGAGCGAAGGCTGGACCCGCTCCAGCTACTTCATCCCGGCAATCGCGGAGGATCGGCCCGGCCCTGTTGCCGTATTGCTTTCGTACACGTGGAACCTGGACTCGATCATGGCGCGCAGCGTGCTGGATATCGCACCATCCCGGGAAAATGGCACGCTGGGCATTGCTGATTTCACCGAAAGCCCGGCCTGGTTCGGGCCTGGATTTCCCCAGCAATGGTGGCGAAGCTCCAGGGCGTGGGCCAGCGTGCTGCCCTATGTGCAGAACCCGACCCGCCAGGTTCGTACGACGGTGTACTTCCACTCTTTGTTGGGTAACAGGCAGGACGACCCCAATGCCATTGGCGTCGACTGGCAGGATCAGATCGGTACAGCAGGTGGGTTCAAACTCGACGCACCTGGAGACTTCGCGACTTCGAATGCGTTGTGCAACCTGTACCTGTTCACCCAGGACCCCGCATTCAACTCACAGGCAAGGGACCGAGTCTATCGGCAAATATTCCTGTCCTCGGACAGTGCCAGCAACTACCCAGGCTGGTGTGAAGGGGCCTTTATGTCCGGGATGAATGCCGCCATCGGTGTATTGGCGAGTATCAATCAGGACAAACTCAAACCAGAGCCTGCACAGTTGCTGCTGGGCAATCCACTGGCGGCCATCAATCGACTGGTCCCCCTCAAGCCTTACGTCAGACAGCCGTAACACACTCTTCGAATGGGATTAACGTCATGAAGGTCGTCGCTGAAGTGAGTGGTAGCACCCGCCACGCTAGTCTTTCCCTACGCCGTATCGAATAGGCCAAACCAGTCTTTGGACTGGTTTGGCCTTCCTGCCCTCCTACTTCCTGGCCGCAATACCGGCCGCCTTGCTTCGTTTGACATGGCGCAGCCACTCGCCGAACGATTTGTCTTCGAGCGCATACCCGCCGCGACTCGACTTCCACACCAACTCCTTGTCGCGCAAGGCATCGATGCAGGCCTGGACGGTCTGCGTGCCCGGCACCACGTCACTGCCCATGGCTTCCAGCGCCTTGCTGACAGCCGTGAGGGTACTGTCGGTGAAGGGTGCGAAGGGTTCGTTGTTCTGGGAACGCTCCACCATCACCTCCAGCACAGCGCGCTGCGGGATGGTCAGGGCGTTCCAGGCACTTTCGAACTCGGTCCATACACCCGCGCGCAGCAGTTCGGCGCGACTGTGCAGCAATTGGCCCAGATTGCTCGCCTCGCCCAGTTCCAACGCGACTTCACCGATGATCGTGCGCAACATCTCGGGACGCCGGCCTACCAGCTCAAATGCCTCATCAATATCAGCCGCGTTGAACTGGTTGGTCTCGGCCAGGTGCGCGTTGAGGTGCACGGTGTAGGCCTGGGTGAACTCTTTACCCAGCAGCGGAAACGGCGTGATGCTGGAACCGAAGAACGGCTGGCTTTTACCCAATACCAAATGGGCGAGTTTGTCGCGATTGGAGCCGGTAAACACCAGGCGCAAGCCGCTGCCCTCCTCGTCACGGCCCTGGTTGAGCTGATCCCGGGCAGCCTTCAGCGCGAACATCGCATTGATACCCGACTCGGTGGTTAAGGCGTGCTGCGCTTCGTCAATCACCAGCACAACAGGTTTTTCTGCAGCACTGTGGAGCAGTTCCAAGGCTTGGGTCAGCGTCGCACCGACAGGCAATTGTGGCTTGGTAAAGTCCCAGGAGAGCGTTCGCAGAAAGCTCAGTTTCTCGATGCCAATGTTCTTGGCCAGTTTGCGAATGCCCTTTTCATAGGGAACCAGGGCAGCCGCAATAGCACTAGCAATCAACTCGGCAGGATCTTTCTCTTTGTCAGCCCAGAGATCCACATACACCGTCAGCCAGCCCCGGAGCTGACATTCCGGAATCAAGTCTTCGCGCAGGAAAGTGCTTTTGCCGGTGCGACGGGGGGCCGCGAGAAACAGGCCAGAGGTGAAATCCTGAATACCGGCGCCCACCAGGCCATCGGCAATACTGCTTGCCAGGGCGGGGCGACGGAACACGAAGCCGCTGTGCTTGGACATGGATTTATACTCAATTATGAAAACAACTATAAATTATAGTTATGAGTATAATTCACTATAATTGCCCGTCAAACCACCTCCCGTCGCCGATCCTCCCTCGGACACTTGGCAAACCTCGCCCGATAACTCCGGGTGAAATACGACGGCGACTCGAACCCGCAGGCAATGCTCACCTCCAGCACGCTCATATCGCTCTGGCGCAGCAGCTGCCGGGCTTTTTCCAGGCGCAGGCCAAGGTAGAAGTTGCTCGGGGTATCGTTCAAATGCAGGCGAAACAGACGCTCCAACTGGCGCCGGGTAACTTTGATCGCGTCGGCCAACGCCAAGGTGCTCAGGGGCGGTTCGGTGTGCTGCTCCATCTCGCCGATCACTTGCACCAGCTTCTTGTTGTTGATGCCGTAGCGCGTGGCGATCTGCATGCGCTGGTGATCCTTGCGCGGGCGGATGCGGCCGAGTACGAACTGTTCGGAGACCTGGATCGCCAGGTCGGCGCCGTGGGCCTGGGCGATCAGGTCGAGCATCAGGTCGATGGAGGCGGTGCCGCCGGCGCAGGTGATGCGGCGGCGGTCGATTTCGAACAGTTCCTGGGTCACGCTCAGGTGCGGGTACGACTCCTTGAAGGCATCGATCGCTTCCCAGTGCAGGGTCAGGCGGTGGCCGTCGAGCAGGCCGGCTTCGGCGAGCACGCAGGCGCCGGTGTCGATGGCGCCGAGGGTCACGCCGTCATGGTCCAGACGGCGCAGCCAGTGTTCCAGCGCCGGCGTGGCGAACTGCAGCGGTTCGAAGCCGGCCACCACCAACAGCGTCGCGCCCTTTTTCAGCGGTTCCAGCGCGGCGTCGGCGTTGACCGACATGCCATTGCTCGCCAGCACCGCGCCGCCATCGGCGCTCAGCACATGCCAGCGGTACAACTCGCCACGAAAGCGGTTGGCCACGCGCAAAGGTTCCAGTGCAGAAATAAAACCGATAGCCGAGAACCCCGGCATCAGCAGAAAGTAGAAATCCTGGGACATGGTGGCGCTCTCGTAGGACGGGCAGCGTGGCACTGTGATACTCCCGTTCTCGGGTGGATTCAAGGGGGCAGGTCGCTGCAGTGCAAGAGCTGGTCGCCGCCGTGCGTTTTGTCGCCTCCAAAGCTACGTAACTTGGCCTCACGGCGCACAAAGACGCCGGCCCCCACAATAACGACCTGCCGAGGGATCCACCATGAACCGACTGATTCGCCGCTGCGTGCTTGCACTCAGCGCCAGCGCCATCTTGAGCACGAACGTATGGGCTGCCGACGCGGCATCCTGCCAGAACGTGCGCATGGGCGTGGTGAACTGGACCGACGTCATCGCCACCAGCGCCATGACCCAAGTGTTGCTCGACGGCCTCGGCTACAAGACCAAACAAACCAGCGCCTCCCAGCAAATCATCTTCGCCGGTATCCGTGACCAGCGCCTGGACCTGTTCCTCGGCTACTGGAACCCGCTGATGACCCAGACCATCACGCCGTTCGTCGACGCCAAGCAGGTCAAAGTCCTCGACAAACCCAGCCTGGAAGACGCCCGCGCGACCCTCGCGGTGCCGACTTACCTGGCGGACAAAGGCCTGAAGACCTTTGCCGACATCGCCAAATTCGAGAAGGAGCTGGGCGGCAAGATCTACGGCATCGAGCCGGGCTCGGGGGCCAACACCCAGATCAAGGCGATGATCGCCAAGAACCAGTTCGGCCTGGGCAAGTTCCAACTGGTGGAATCCAGCGAGGCCGGCATGCTTGCCGCCGTGGACCGTGCGGTACGCCGCAAGGAAGCCGTGGTGTTCTTCGGCTGGGCGCCGCACCCGATGAACGTCAATATCGCGATGACCTACCTCACCGGCAGCGATGACGCCCTGGGCCCGAACGAAGGCATGGCCAGCGTGTGGACGGTCACCGCGCCGGCCTACGCCGAACAGTGCCCCAACGTGCACAAGCTGCTGACCAACCTGACCTTCACCGCCGCCGACGAGAGCCGGATGATGCAGCCGTTGCTGGATCACAAGGACGCCCTCGAGTCCGCCAGGCAGTGGCTCAAGGATCACCCCCAGGACCAGGCGCGCTGGCTCGAAGGCGTGACCACCTTCGACGGCAAACCGGCTGCAGCCAACCTGCAACTCACCAGCAAATAACCTGATTTGAACCACCGTGTCGCAGCCGCTCCTGGCTGCGAACGGCACCACTACGCCCGTAAGGAACCGCCCCATGAACCACGACGTCATCATCACCTGCGCACTCACCGGTGCTGGCGACACGACCGCCAGAAGCCCACACGTGCCGGTCACCCCCAAGCAAATCGCCGCCGCCGCGGTGGAAGCCGCCAAGGCGGGCGCCACCGTGGTGCACTGCCATGTGCGCGACCCCGAGACCGGCAAGTTCAGCCGCGACGTCGCCCTGTACCGCGAGGTGATGGAGCGCATCCGTGAGGCTGACATCGACATCATCGTCAACCTCACCGCCGGCATGGGCGGCGACCTGGAGATCGGCGGCGGCGAGCACCCGATGGAATTCGGTCCCAATACCGACCTGGTCGGCCCGCTGACCCGCCTGGCCCATGTGGAAGAGCTGCTGCCAGAAATCTGCACCCTGGACTGCGGCACCCTGAACTTCGGTGACGGCGACACGATTTACGTCTCCACGCCGGCGCAGTTGCGTGCGGGCGCCAAGCGCATCCAGGAACTGGGCGTGAAGGCCGAGCTGGAAATCTTCGACACCGGCCACCTGTGGTTCGCCAAGCAGATGATCAAGGAAGGCCTGCTCGACAACCCGCTGTTCCAACTGTGCCTGGGCATTCCATGGGGCGCGCCGGCCGACACCACCACCATGAAGGCCATGGTCGATAACCTGCCGGCCGACGCGGTGTGGGCCGGGTTCGGGATCGGCCGCATGCAAATGCCCATGGCCGCGCAGGCGGTGCTGCTGGGCGGCAACGTACGGGTCGGCCTGGAGGACAACCTGTGGCTGGACAAGGGCGTACTCGCCACCAACGGTCAACTGGTGGAACGCGCCGGCGAAATCCTCAGCCGCCTGGGCGCGCGGGTCATGACCCCGGCGGAGGGTCGCATCAAGATGGGCCTTACCAAACGCGGCTAACCGAATCAAAAAATGTGGGAGGGGCTTGCCCCCTCCCACAGGGAATCACCGAACGTTTTAGGAATTTGCCATGCGCTTTATCACTGAGATCAAAACCTTCGCCGCCCTGGGCAGCGGTGTTATCGGCAGCGGCTGGGTGTCCCGCGCGCTGGCCCACGGCCTGGATGTGGTGGCCTGGGACCCGGCGCCGGGTGCCGAAGCGGCGCTGCGCAAGCGCGTCGCCAATGCCTGGGGCGCCCTGGAAAAACAGGGCCTGGCACCCGGCGCAGCGCAAGACCGCCTGCGCTTTGTGGCCACCATCGAAGAATGCGTGAAAGACGCCGACTTCATCCAGGAAAGCGCCCCGGAACGCCTGGAGCTGAAGTTGGAATTGCACAGCAGGATCAGCGCCGCGGCCAAGCCCGATGCATTGATCGGTTCAAGTACCTCGGGGCTGTTGCCGAGTGAGTTCTACGAGGGCTCGACCCACCCGGAACGCTGTGTGGTCGGCCATCCGTTCAACCCGGTCTATCTGCTGCCGCTGGTGGAAGTGGTCGGCGGCAAGCACACCGCGCCGCAAGCGATCCAGGCCGCGATCAAGGTGTATGAATCCCTCGGTATGCGCCCGCTGCATGTGCGCAAGGAAGTCCCCGGGTTTATCGCCGACCGTTTGCTTGAAGCGCTGTGGCGCGAGGCATTGCACCTGGTGAATGACGGCGTGGCCACCACCGGCGAGATCGACGATGCCATCCGCTTTGGCGCCGGCCTGCGCTGGTCGTTCATGGGCACCTTCCTCACCTACACCCTGGCGGGTGGCGATGCGGGCATGCGCCACTTCATGGCGCAGTTCGGCCCGGCGTTGCAGTTGCCGTGGACCTACCTGCCGGCACCGGAGTTGACCGATAAGTTGATCGACGACGTGGTCGATGGCACCAGCGACCAGCTGGGCAAACACAGCATTTCGGCGCTGGAACGCTATCGTGATGATTGCCTGCTGGCGGTGCTGGAAGCGGTGAAAACCACCAAAGCCAAGCACGGCATGACCTTCGCCGAATAACGGAACCCTCACCATGCCTGCACTGACCACCTACACCACCCCAGTCCTTGCCGACTGGGTGGACTACAACGGCCACCTGCGCGACGCGTTCTACCTGCTGATCTTCAGCTACGCCACCGACGCGCTGATGGACACCCTCGGTTTGGACAGTGAAAACCGCGAAGCCAGCGGCCATTCGCTGTTCACCCTGGAACTGCACCTGAACTACCTGCACGAGGTGAAACTGGGCGCCGAAGTGGAGGTGCACACGCAACTGATCGCCCACGACGCCAAGCGCCTGCACCTTTATCACAGCCTGCATTTAGTGGGCGATGAGAAAGAACTGGCCGGCAACGAACAGATGCTGCTGCACGTCGACCTGGCGGGTCCGCATTCGGCCCCGTTTGCCGAGGCGACGTTGGAGAAACTCATTGCGATCAGCGCTGAGCAAGCCGACCTGCCAAGGCCCGCGCTCCTCGGTCGAGTGATTGGACTGCCCCCGAAAAAATAAGGAGCCATCATGCAAACCGCCGCCGCTGTTGCCGATTTCCGTACTTACCCGAAGCTCTGCGACCTCGCCGATGCACAGGTGCTGGACGATCAGATTCGCGTGACATGGGCCGATGGCCGGGTCAGCCCGTTTCACCATCAGTGGCTGCGGGACAACTGCCCGTGCACGCAATGCGTGTACAGCGTGACCCGCGAGCAAGTGCTGGAAATTGTCGATGTGGATGAAAACCTCGGCGCCATCAGCGTGCGTATCGACCAGGGCTTCCTCAGCGTGGAATGGCACGGCGGTCATCGCAGCCAGTACGATCCCGGCTGGCTGCGGGCCCATGCCTACGACGATGAATCCCGCGCCGAACGCCGGGCGGCGAAACCAAAGTCGCGGCTCTGGGACAACACCTTCGAACTGCCTATATTCGACTACGCGGCGGTCATGCAAGACCCTGCGGCGCTGCTGCAATGGCTGCTGGCCTTGCGTGACGCGGGCCTGACGCAAATGCGCGGCGTACCCACCGAACCCGGCTCCCTGGCGCGTGTTGCCCAGCGTATTTCATTTATCCGCGAGAGCAATTTCGGCGTGCTGTTCAACGTGCAATCCAAGGCCGATGCCGACAGCAATGCCTACACCGCTTTCAACCTGCCCTTGCACAGTGATTTGCCGACCCGGGAGCTGCAACCGGGGCTGCAATTCCTGCATTGCCTGGTCAACGATGCCGACGGGGGCGAAAGTATTTTTGTCGATGGGTTTGCCATCGCCAATGCCCTGCGCGAGGAGGATCCCGAAGCATTTCGCGCGTTGTGTGAAATACCCGTGGAGTTTCGCAACAAAGACCGTCACAGCGACTATCGTCGCCTCGCGCCGATCATCGCATTGGACGCCTTGGGGGATGTGGCAGAGATTCGCATGGCCAACTTCTTGCGTGGGCCGTTCGAGACGTCGGTGGCGCAGATGCCGTTGCTGTATCGGGCTTATCGACGCTTTATCGCGATGACGCGCGAGGCGCGCTTTCGGCTGGTCAAGCGCCTGAACCCGGGCGAGCTGTGGTGCTTCGATAACCGCCGCACGTTGCATGCGCGCAATGCGTTTGATCCCACCTCCGGGGCGCGGCACTTTCAGGGTTGCTATATCGACCGGGATGAACTGCTTTCGCGAATCCTGGTGCTGCAGCGCTAAAAAAGCCCCGGTCCAGCCGTGACTGGATCGGGGCAGAGTGCCTTGTGTGAGCCGTGCATCCCGAGGGTGACCAAACCTTCAAGCTGCTTGCTGATGGACAGTGTGCCTATTACTTCAGTGGGTAAATGGCCCGAAAACGACACGCTCATAGCCATCTGAGCCATTCGTGCATTCTGCCCTTGCCGACCGGCCGGGGGCCTACCAGAATCCAAGTCGATCCCCGCTCCCTTCACCAGGATAAACGTCATGATGCATGCGGATTTGATTGACCAGGATGACCTGCTGAGCCAACTGCGCTCCCTGGGTTTCGAGGTGTCCAGCGGCGCCAGCGCCGAACAGGCCTGCGAGTGCGCGGTACGCGGTTTGAGCGAAGCGCGGGCCAAGGCGCTCAAGGGTATGGTTGAGCAGATGTACACCGGCAGTGCGACGATTTTGCCGGCGGTGCGCCAGGCGATCGACAAGCAGTTGTTGCCAGCGCTGATGCAGTTCAAGCAGAACTCCGGCGCCTGACAGACCGCTATCGGGGGCAAGCCCCCTCCCACATCTGGCCAGGTTCGTCATGACAACTCGGTCACGTGTGGGAGGGGGCTTGCCCCCGATACAGTCAACTCGATTTAAAGCCGTACACTCGCGAAAGTCGACTCATTGCGCGCCTGGCTCAACGCCGACATCGGCCCCGACAACGGTGACAACACCAGCGCCTGCGGAATCGGCATCATCGCCACCTGCTGGGTGGTGTTGGAGCCCACACGCTCATCCCGTGGCGGAATGCCGAAGTATTCGCGGTAGCACTTGGAGAAGTGCGGCGTGGAGACAAACCCGCACACCGAGGCCACTTCGATGATCGACATCGGCGTTTGCTTGAGCAACTGCCGCGCGCGAATCAGGCGCAGCTTGAGGTAGTAGCGCGACGGCGAGCAGTGCAGGTATTTCTGGAACAGCCGCTCCAGCTGGCGACGCGACACGGCGACGTACACCGCCAGTTCGTCGAGGTCGATCGGCTCTTCGAGGTTGGCCTCCATCAGCGCGACGATTTCCTGCAGCTTCGGCTGGTTGGTGCCCAGCATGTGCTTGAGCGGCACACGCTGGTGATCCTGTTCGTTGCGGATGCGCTCGTACACGAACATCTCGGAGATCGCCGCCGACAGTTCGCGGCCGTGATCGCGGCTGATCAGGTGCAGCATCATGTCCAGCGGCGCAGTGCCGCCCGAACTGGTGAAGCGGTTGCGGTCGAGGGTGAACAAACGGGTGCTCATCGACACGCGTGGGAAGGCTTCCTGCATCGACGCCAGGCATTCCCAGTGCACGCTGCAATCGAAGCCGTCGAGCAGACCGGCACAGGCCAGGGCCCAGCTGCCGGTGCACACCGCGCCAAGGCGACGGGACTGGCGCGCCTGGCTTTGCAGCCACGACACATGCTCACGGGTCACGGTGCGCTGGATACCCACGCCGCCGCACACAATCACAGTGTCCAGGGCCGGGGCTTTGTGCATGGAGGCATCGGGGGTGATTTGCAGACCGTCGCTGGCCCATACCTGATTGCCGTCGACACTCAGGGTTGTCCAGCGATACAGCTCGCGGCCGGACAGCTGGTTGGCCATGCGCAGCGGTTCCACGGCCGACGCCAGGGAAATCAGCGTGAAATTGTCCAGCAGCAAAAAGCCGATGGATTGAGGCGCACGGTTCTGGGGTTGGGCCCCGGAGTTGAACGACGTCATGGCGGTATCTCCTCACACAAAGCAGGTGATGGCCTCAGGCGAGGCTCTTGTTATTGCGCTCTTCATCCAGCAAGGCGAGAGGCTTTGAATTCATAGAGCAAATGCCATGCCTAAATTTGAATGGCCATTCAACAAATCCTGAAAACGACCTGATGACGCGTCTAAATAAGCCCGCGCGGTAAGTGCGGGATATGGCCGAAAATGGAGTGGCAGCCGCCCTGCTCAAGGGGTGTGAGCAGTTCGGTATCACTTGTGGGAAGGCGCTTTCAGCGCGTAGGAAAAGTCTGTCACCGCACGCACAGGTGACGGGTGGTCGAGGGGAAAATCGTTTGGAAGCTACTTATCTGTTTGCGACGCGCTAAAAGGTGGCGATTTTGGTTGGAGTGTTCACTTGTAGTGAGCGGGCTTGCCCCGCGCTGGGTGGCGAAGCCGCCCCAAAATCACGCGACCGGGTTTTATCTGAAACTATGTGGTGCCTTTATTGGGGAGGCTTCGCCACCCAGCGCGGGGCAAGCCCGCTCACCACAAAGGCCCTGTTCATCACAACAAGCTAATCAGCACTCCACCGCACTGACCGCCAACCCGCCCCGGGACGTCTCTTTGTACTTGTCATGCATATCCGCCCCGGTATCGCGCATGGTGCGGATCACGCGGTCCAGGGAGATAAAGTGCTGGCCATCACCGCGCAGGGCCATCTGCGCCGCGTTGATCGCCTTCACCGCGGCAATCGCATTGCGCTCGATGCACGGCACTTGCACCAGCCCGCCCACCGGGTCGCAGGTCAGGCCGAGGTTGTGCTCCAGGCCGATTTCGGCGGCGTTGCACAGTTGCTCCGGGGTTGCGCCGAGGATCTCCGCCAGCCCGGCCGCGGCCATGGCGCAGGCCGAACCCACTTCACCCTGGCAACCGACTTCGGCCCCGGAGATCGAGGCGTTCTTCTTGCACAGGATCCCCACCGCCGCCGCACTGAGCAGGTAGTCGACCACGTTGGCTTCGGTGACTTCGTCGCTGAACTTCATGAAGTAGTGCAGCACCGCGGGAATGATCCCCGCCGCCCCGTTGGTGGGCGCCGTGACCATACGTCCACCGGCGGCGTTTTCTTCGTTCACCGCCAGGGCGAACAGGTTGACCCACTCCATCGCACTCAAAGTCGAGCCGATCACATTGGGCTTGTTCAACTCCTGCAGGCTGCGGTGCAACTTGGCGGCACGACGGCGCACATTGAGGCCGCCGGGCAGGATGCCTTCGTGCTTGAGGCCCTCCTCCACGCACGCCTGCATGGCGCGCCAGAGCTTCATCAGGCCACTGCGGATTTCGTCTTCGGAGCGCCAGACTTTTTCATTGGCCAGCATCAACTCGGCAACGCGCAGGTTGTGGGTCTTGCACAGCTGCAACAACTCCACCGCGCTGGAGAAATCATAGGGCAACTCGGTGCGGTCCATGTCCGCCACACCGCTCTGCGCCTGGGCTTCATCCACCACGAAACCACCGCCCACTGAGTAGTAGGTGTCGCGGTGCAGCTCGCCGTCATCACCAAACACCACCAGGGTCATGGCGTTGGGGTGGAACGGCAGGTTTTCGTCGAGCAGGCGCATGTCCCGGGCCCACACGAACGGCACGGGCAAACGCCCGTCGAGCAGCAATGTGTCGGTTTCGCGCAGGGTGTGGATGCGCACGCCGATCTGCGACGGATCGATCGCATCCGGCCACTCGCCCATCAGCCCCATGATGGTGGCGGTGTCGCTGCCGTGACCGATGCCGGTGGCGGACAGCGAACCGTACAGCTGAACTTCGACACGCCTGACTTGTTCCAACAGTTCACGTTCACGTAACCCCTGGACGAACAACGCCGCGGCGCGCATGGGGCCGACGGTGTGAGAACTGGAAGGCCCGATGCCGATCTTGAACAGGTCGAAAACACTGATAGCCATTGCGGTAGAACTCCTCGATAAGCACGGCCAGGCTTGAACGAGGTGCTACGCTCAGATCGCCCAGATGGCGGCATCATCAAGCTTTTGCTGTCGCTCACGGCGTCTCACACCGACGCACCCATGCTCACCAGCGTCGCTCCCGTGCGATCGCCTGTTTCAGCCGTTTTTAGCGGTGCAGATGGGCAAAAACAGCGGTTTTACCTTGGGAAAAACCTGTAAGCGACGTCACCGACACTGGATACGACCCTCCCTGTACTGGATACGACGCCCCCTGTAGGCGTCAGATTTTCACTGGTACATGATCAGTCTCGACTCGTTTGCAAGGCACCGTGGCAGAGCTGTCGCCGCACGCTCCAACCGCAACACTTATAAAGCGCGGCGAATGCCGCCAGAAAAAACACAGGAGTCTACCCAGATGAAAGGTTCACCCTCGTTGTTGTTGGCCGCCATGCTGAGTCTGCCAGTCATGGCGCACGCCGCAGAACCGGAACAGTGCAAGACCGTCAACTTCTCCGATGTCGGCTGGACCGACATCACCGTCACGACCGCGACCACCAGCGAAATCCTCAAGGGCCTGGGCTACAAGACCAAGACCACGATGATTTCCGTTCCTGTGACCTACAAGTCCCTGGCCGACGGCAAGAACATGGACGTGTTCCTCGGCAACTGGATGCCGACCATGGAAAACGACATCAAGCAGTACCGTGATGCCGGCACCGTGGAAACCGTGCGCGCCAACCTGGAAAACGCCAAGTACACCCTGGCGGTACCCGAGGCGCTGTACAACAAGGGCCTGAAAGACTTCGCCGATATCGCCAAATTCAAGGATGAGCTGGGCGGCAAGATCTACGGCATCGAGCCGGGTAACGACGGCAACCGCACCATCCAGACGCTGATCGACAAAGACGCCTTCGGCCTCAAGACCGCCGGTTTCAAAGTGGTCGAATCCAGCGAAGCCGGGATGCTTTCCCAGGTGGAGCGCGCCACCAAGCGTGACCAGGCCATCGTGTTCCTCGGCTGGGAACCGCACCCGATGAACACCCGCTTCAAGATGAAGTACCTGACCGGGGGTGACGATTCGTTCGGCCCCAACTACGGCCAGGCCACCATCTACACCAACACCCGCAAGGGCTATACCGAGGAATGCAGCAACGTGGGTCAGTTGCTGAAGAACCTGGTGTTCACCTTGAACATGGAAAGCACCCTGATGGGCAACGTCCTGGACGACAAGATGAAGCCCGATGCCGCCGCCAAGGCCTGGCTGAAAAAGAACCCGCAAGTCCTCGACACCTGGCTCGCCGGGGTCACCACCGTCGATGGCAAACCAGGCCTGGAGGCCGTCAAAGCGTATCTCGCCAAGTAATCCCGCTGACCCCGGGGCGGTGCGCTGCCCCGGGATGTTTTCCCTCTTCGCATGTGGACATTCACTACCATGCTGACTGAACAGAAAATCCCACTAGGCCAGTACATCGCTGCCTTCGTCGAATGGTTGACCCAACACGGCGCCAACTACTTCGACGCAATCGCATCGACACTGGAAACGATGATCCACGGCGTGACGTTCGCGCTGACCTGGTTCAATCCGCTGGCATTGATCGGTCTGATTGCGCTGCTGGCTCACTTTATTCAACGTAAATGGGGACTGACTGTTTTTGTCATCGCCTCCTTCCTGCTGATCCTCAACCTGGGGTACTGGCAGGAAACCATGGAGACCCTCGCGCAGGTGCTGTTCGCCACCCTGGTCTGCGTGGTCATCGGTGTGCCGCTGGGCATTGTTGCCGCGCACAAACCGCTGTTCTACACCATGATGCGGCCGGTGCTCGATCTGATGCAGACCGTACCGACCTTCGTCTACCTCATCCCTACCCTGACCCTCTTCGGGCTGGGTGTGGTGCCTGGGTTGATTTCCACGGTGGTGTTCGCGATTGCCGCGCCGATCCGCCTGACCTACCTGGGTATCCGTGATGTACCGCAAGAGTTGATGGACGCCGGCAAGGCCTTTGGCTGCTCGCGCCGTCAGTTGCTCTCGCGCATTGAACTGCCCCACGCCATGCCGAGCATCGCTGCCGGTATTACCCAATGCATCATGCTGTCGTTGTCGATGGTGGTGATCGCGGCCCTGGTGGGCGCCGACGGCCTCGGCAAGCCGGTGGTCAACGCGCTGAACACCGCCGATATCGCCCTGGGCTTCGAAGCCGGCCTGGCGATTGTGCTGCTGGCCATCATGCTCGACCGCATCTGCAAACAACCCGACGCCAAAGTAGGGGGTGATGCATGAGCATTATCCGATTCGACAATGTCGACGTGATCTTCTCCAAAGACCCACGCGAAGCGCTCAAGCTGCTGGACCAGGGCATGAGCCGTAACGAAATCCTGAAAAAGACCGGGCAGATTGTCGGCGTTGAAAAGGCCAGCCTGGATGTGGAAAAAGGCGAGATCTGCGTGCTGATGGGCCTGTCGGGCTCCGGCAAGTCGAGCCTGCTGCGCTGCATCAACGGCCTCAACACCGTCAGCCGTGGCCAACTGTTCGTGGAGCATGAAGGTCGCCAGATCGACATCGCCTCCTGCAGCCCCGCCGAGCTGAAAATGATGCGCACCAAGCGCATCGCCATGGTGTTCCAGAAGTTCGCCCTGATGCCTTGGCTGACGGTGCGCGAGAACATCAGCTTTGGCCTGGAAATGCAGGGCCGCCCGGAAAAAGAACGGCGCAAGCTGGTGGACGATAAACTCGAGCTGGTGGGCCTGACCCAATGGCGCAACAAGAAGCCCGATGAGCTGTCCGGCGGCATGCAACAACGCGTCGGCCTGGCTCGCGCGTTGGCGATGGACGCCGACATCCTGCTGATGGACGAGCCCTTCTCCGCCCTCGACCCGTTGATCCGCCAGGGCCTGCAGGACGAGTTGCTGGAACTGCAAAGCAAGCTGAGCAAGACTATCGTGTTCGTCAGCCACGACCTCGACGAGGCGCTCAAGCTGGGCAGCCGCATCGCGATCATGAAAGACGGCAAGATCATCCAGTACAGCGTGCCGGAAGAGATCGTGCTGAACCCGGCGGACGACTACGTACGCACCTTCGTCGCCCATACCAACCCGCTGAACGTACTGTGCGGCCGTAGCCTGATGCGCACACTGGACAACTGCAAACGCGTCAACGGTTCGGTGTGCCTCGACCCGGGTGGCGACTCATGGCTGGACCTGGCCGAAGGCAACACCATCCAGGGCGCCCGCCAGAATGGCGTGGTGATGAACCTGCAGCACTGGGCGCCGGGGCAACCGGTGGAAGGTCTGGGTCGGGTGCCGACACTGGTGGATTCGAATATCGGCATGCGTGATGCGCTGCAGATTCGTTACCAGACGGGGAACAAGCTGGTGTTGCATGACAACAACCAGGTGGTGGGGATCCTCGGCGACAGTGAGCTCTACCACGCCCTGCTGGGCAAAAACCTGGGCTAACACACACTGCAAAACAACTGTGGGAGGGGGCTTGCCCCCGATAGCGGTGGATCAGTAACAGATGGACTGACTGACACACCGCTATCGGGAGCAAGCCCCCTCCCACATTTAAAGCACCACCAGGCTCAACTATCAGCTATAGACACGGCCAAGGAGCTGCCGATGGCTTTCAAACTGATCGAGCACGTCCCGGGTGATCTGTTCCTGGGCGAAGCCCATCAGGTCGTATTCCTGAGGCCCGTTGTGCAGGTACACCTCGGCCCGGTAATAGCGGGTGCGTTCTTCTTCGGGCAGGTCGCTCGGTGCCGACGAGTAAGCATCCAGGCTCACTTCATAAACGAACGGGTTGCCCTCTTCCATCTCGATGCGCACACCGATGCAGCGCTTGGATTTACCCAGCAGCGTCTGCACTTCCAAACCTTGTTCACGCAACGCAGTCGCCGCTTCTTCCAGCGCCGGCGTGACGTGCTTGTCCATAAAGCGCTGCACAGTGCCCTGGCTCGGTTGCAGGTCGAGTGCCGTCAAACGCTCGCTGAAGCCACGACGCCCGCGTTCAGCCAGTTGCGCCTGCTCCTGTTCGATCGCCACGTCCTGACGCATCGCCTTGTGCAAACCGAACATAAAGAAAATCAGCACCACCGAGAACGGCAGCCCCGCCAGCACCACCATGGTTTGCATGGCTTCGAAGTTGCCGGCAAACAGCAGGCCGATGGTCACCAGGGTGATCACCGCCGACCAGAAGATGCGCAACCAGTGCGGTGCGTCTTCATCCACATTGCCGCCTTTGCAGGAAAGGTTGGCCATCATCACCGCACCGGAATCCGCCGGGGTCAGGAACAGCACAAAGCCCACGAAGATCGACACGCCGATAACGATTTTCGACGCCGGGTAATGCTCCAGCAACTGGTAGATGGCCATGGACGGTTGTTCCAGCGCCGTCTTGCCCAACTCCACCGCACCATGGTTGAGCACCAGGTCCAGGGCCGAGTTACCGAAGATCGACAACCACGCCAGGGTAAAGCCCAGGGGAATCAGCAACACGCCGGCCACCAGTTCACGCACCGTACGGCCACGGGAAATCCGCGCGATGAACATGCCTACGAATGGTGCCCAGGAAATCCACCAGGCCCAGTAGAACAGGGTCCACAGGCCCATCCAGCGTTCGGTCTTGTCACCATCGCCTTCGTACACATAGAGGTCGAAGGTTTTCAGCACGATGCCGTTGAGGTAGTCGCCGGTGTTCTGCACCAGGCCATTGAGCAGGTGCAGGGTCGGGCCGAACAACAGCACGAAGATCAGCAAGCCGCTGAACAGCACGATGTTGAGGTTGGACAGGCGGCGGATGCCGTTCTCCACGCCCGACACGGCGGCGATGGTCGCCACGGTGCTCATCACAATGATTACGATCAGCAGGTTGGTGTTGCTGTGCGCCATGCCGAACAGGTTTTCCAGGCCGGACGACACCTGCATCGAACCGATGCCCAGGTTCGTTACCAGGCCCAGCAGGGTCACGAACATGCCGAAACCGTCCACCGCGTGACCGGCCGCGCCCTTCACCCAACGCTCACCCACCAGCGGGTACAACGCCGAACGCAAGGCCAGCGGCTGGTTATGCCGGTAGGCGAAGTACGCCACCGCCAGGCCGACCAGCGCATAGATCGCCCAGCCATGCAGGCCCCAGTGCAAAAAGGTCAACTGCAACGCCTGGCGTGCCGCGCTGTTGCTGGCGGCGGCGCCTTCGGGCGGGTTGAAGTAGTGATCCAGCGGCTCGGAGGCACCGAAGTACAGCAGCGAGATGCCGATACCCGACGAGAACAGCATGCCGGCCCAGGCGCCGTAGCTGAAGTCCGGGGTGTCGTCCTTGCTGCCCAGTTTCAACTTGCCATAGGACGAAAACGCCAGGCCGACCACAAACACCAGGTAAGCGGCGATGACCACCATGTAGTACCAGCCGAAGCTTTTGGAAAGCCAGGCCTGGGCTACGCCGAGCATGCGCCCGGCCTCCTGCGGGGCGATGATCAGAATGGCGGTCAACAACAGAATCAGCGCGGTGGAGGTGTAGAACACCCAACCGTTGACCCGTACCTTTTCCGGCGGGGTCTTTATAAGAGAGGCAGAACTCATGGCGCAGATGCTCCGGGCAGTGCGAGAGAGAAACACAAGGCAGCGGTTATCCCGACCTATCGATTTTTCGGCAGTCGACGGACGGGTGTTATAAAGACACCCCGAAAATCCTTGAGCCCCACCAGGCAGTGGGCAGGCCTTGATACCGCCTGTTTCAAAGGTTTTTGCAGGTGCCGGATGCCGCGGCCCTCACGTAGGAAATACCTGTAGGCAGCGACCATTTGTCGCAGAGCTTATTCTTTGTTGATTGAACGTTCAATCAAAACAAAATAGACTGGCCTTCAAGTCGACGAACGTTCATCGCCCGTCGGCAGGCCTAAGGAGAGGTGCTACATGCCCAAGGTCGGTATGCAACCCATACGCCGCCAACAGTTGATCGAAGCCACGTTGACGGCCATCGACCAGGTCGGAATGGGAGATGCCAGCATTGCGCTGATCGCCCGTTTGGCCGGGGTCTCGAACGGCATCATCAGTCACTACTTTCAGGACAAGAACGGCCTGATCGCCGCGACGATGCGCTACCTGATGAACGTGCTGATCGAGAACGTCCACGAACGCAGGCTTGCGCTGAAGGACGACAGCCCACGGGCGCACCTTCGGGTGATCATCGAGGGCAACTTCGACGCCAGCCAGGTCAATGGCCCGGCAATGAAAACCTGGCTGGCCTTCTGGGCCACCAGCATGCATCACCCGTCATTGCACAGGTTGCAGCGGATCAACGATCAACGTCTGTATTCCAACCTGTGCTGCCAGTTCCGCCGAGTGCTGCCACTGCCGCACGCACGCAAAGCAGCCAGAGGCCTGGCGGCCCTGATCGACGGTTTGTGGTTGCGCGGCGCCCTGTCGGGAGACGCTTTCGACACGGCGCAGGCGCAACGGATCGCTTACGAATACATGGATTTCCAATTGGCCAAGCAGGTGAGTTAGAGCCCTTATAAACGCTCAACCCCTGAACGTCCGCCGCCCAGTGTTGCCACACCCTCATGGCCCACTGTGCGGCGGGTAACGCCAACCACTTATGCACTTGCGAGGACTTTATGGCCCGTTTCGACCTGCAAAAACTCTACATTGACGGCGGCTACAGCGACGCTGGCAGCGATGCCACCTTCGACGCCATCAACCCGGCTAACGGTGAAGTTCTCGCCCAAGTGCAACGCGCAACGTTCGACGACGTTGAACGTGCCGTGGTCAGCGCTGAAAAAGGCCAGAAAATCTGGGCCGCCATGACCGCCATGGAGCGTTCGCGCATCCTGCGTCGTGCCGTCGACATCCTGCGCGAGCGCAACGACGAACTGGCCGCCCTGGAAACCCTGGACACCGGTAAAGCCTTCTCCGAAACCCAGTACGTCGACATCGTCACCGGCGCCGACGTGCTGGAATACTACGCCGGCCTGGTACCGGCCATCGAAGGCGAGCAGATCCCACTGCGCGACACCTCGTTCGTCTACACCCGCCGCGAGCCCCTGGGCGTGGTCGCCGGTATCGGCGCGTGGAACTACCCGATCCAGATCGCCCTGTGGAAATCCGCACCGGCCCTGGCCGCCGGCAACGCGATGATCTTCAAGCCAAGCGAAGTCACCTCGCTGACCACCCTGAAACTGGCCGAGATCTACACCGAAGCCGGCGTTCCAGCCGGCGTGTTCAACGTCTTGACCGGCAGCGGCCGTGAAGTCGGTACCTGGCTGACCGAGCACCCGCGCATCGAGAAAGTCTCGTTCACCGGCGGCACCGACACCGGCAAGAAAGTCATGGCCAGCGCTTCGAGCTCGTCGCTCAAGGAAGTGACCATGGAACTGGGCGGCAAGTCGCCGCTGATCGTGTTCGAAGACGCCGACCTGGATCGTGCGGCCGACATCGCGATGATGGCCAACTTCTACAGCTCCGGCCAGGTCTGCACCAACGGCACCCGCGTGTTCGTGCCCAAGCACCTGCAAGCGGCATTCGAAGCCAAGATCGTTGAGCGCGTTGCACGCATCCGCGTTGGCGACCCGCAGGACGCCAACACCAACTTCGGCCCGCTGGTCAGCTTCGCCCACATGGAAAGCGTGCTGGGCTACATCGCCAAAGGCAAGGAAGAAGGCGCCCGCGTGCTGTGCGGCGGCGACCGCCTGACCGACGGCGACCTGGCCAAAGGCGCCTTTGTGGCCCCGACCGTGTTCACCGACTGCACCGACGAGATGACCATCGTCCGTGAAGAAATCTTCGGCCCGGTGATGAGCATCCTCACCTATGAAACCGAAGAAGAAGTGATCCGCCGCGCCAACGACACCGACTTCGGCCTGGCTGCGGGCCTTGTGACCAAGGACCTGAACCGCGCCCACCGCGTGATTCACCAGCTGGAAGCGGGCATCTGCTGGATCAACGCCTGGGGCGAATCCGACGCGAAGATGCCGGTGGGTGGCTACAAGCAATCCGGTGTGGGCCGTGAAAACGGCATCAGCTCGCTGAATAACTTCACCCGCATCAAATCGGTACAGGTTGAGCTGGGCGACTACGCCTCGGTGTTCTAAGACCCGGGTTCTGTAGTGCCTTTGAGGCCGCCATCGGGGCTTGTCGCACCGCCCCGATGAGGTCCGACCTGACCACACTTCAAAGAGGGTGCATTTATGTCCCAAGAATACGACTACATCATTGTGGGTGCCGGCTCCGCCGGTAACACCCTGGCGACCCGTCTGACCGAAGACGAAGGCGTCACCGTCCTGCTGCTGGAAGCCGGCGGCCCCGACTACCGCCTCGACTTCCGTACCCAGATGCCCGCCGCCCTGGCCTTCCCACTGCAAGGCCGGCGCTACAACTGGGCCTACGAAACCGATCCGGAGCCGCACATGGACGGCCGCCGGATGGAATGCGGGCGTGGCAAGGGCCTGGGTGGCTCTTCGCTGATCAACGGCATGTGCTACATCCGTGGCAACGCCATGGACTACGACAACTGGTCGAAGCTGCCAGGCCTGGAAGACTGGAGCTACCTCGACTGCCTGCCGTATTTCCGCAAGGCCGAAACCCGCGACATCGGCCCGAACGACTGGCACGGCGGCGATGGCCCGGTCAGCGTGACCACGCCTAAAGCCGGCAACAACCCGCTGTTCCACGCCATGGTTGAAGCGGGCGTGCAGGCCGGTTACCCGCGCACCGAAGACTTGAACGGCTACCAGCAGGAAGGCTTCGGCCCGATGGACCGCACCGTCACGCCTAACGGCCGTCGCGCCAGCACCGCACGCGGTTACCTGGACATAGCCAAGAAGCGCTCCACACTGACCATCGTCACCCACGCCCTCACCGACAAGGTGTTGTTCGAAGGCAAGCGTGCCGTGGGTGTGCGTTACCTGATCGGTGCCGCCGAAGAGCGCGTGGAAGCCCGTGCGCGTAAAGAAGTACTGGTGTGCAGCGGCGCAATCGCTTCGCCGCAGCTGCTGCAACGCTCCGGCGTGGGCCCGGCCAAGCTGCTGGAAAGCCTCGACATCCCGGTGGTCCACGATCTGCCCGGCGTCGGCGAAAACCTGCAGGACCACCTTGAGCTGTACCTGCAATATGCGTGCACCCAGCCGGTGTCGCTGTACCCGTCGCTGCTCTGGTACAACCAGCCGGCCATCGGTGCCGAGTGGCTGTTCAACGGCACCGGCATCGGCGCCAGCAACCAGTTCGAAGCGGGCGGTTTCATCCGTACCCGTGAAGAATTCGAATGGCCGAACATCCAGTACCACTTCCTGCCGGTCGCGATTAACTACAACGGCAGCAACGGAGTGAAAGAGCACGGCTTCCAGGCGCACATGGGCTCCATGCGCTCGCCGAGCCGTGGCCGCGTGCAACTGAAGTCGAAGAACCCACGGGACTACCCGAGCATCCTCTTCAACTACATGGCCACCGAGCAGGACTGGCAGGAATTCCGCGACGGCATCCGCCTGACCCGTGAAATCATGCAGCAGCCGGCACTGGACCCGTACCGTGGCCGCGAAATCAGCCCGGGCATCGAGGTGCAAACCGATGAGCAGTTGGACAAGTTCATCCGCGAGCACGCCGAGACCGCGTTCCACCCGTCCTGCTCATGCAAGATGGGCGACGACGAGATGGCCGTGGTCGATGGCGAAGGCCGCGTGCATGGCATGCAGGGCCTGCGCGTAGTCGATGCGTCGATCATGCCGATCATCACCACCGGCAACCTGAACGCGCCGACGATCATGATCGCCGAGAAAATCGCCGACAAGATCCGTGGCCGCCAGCCGCTGCCGCGCAGCACTGCCGACTACTACGTGGCCGGCGACGCGCCGGTGCGTGGCAAGCCGTTACGTGAAGTGGGGCCATTGGCGCAATAACGCCAAACCCTGTGGTGAACGGGCTTGCCCCGCGCTGGAGTGCGCAGCGCTCCCAAGATTTTGGGGGCCGCTGCGCAGCCCAACGCGGGCAAGCCCGCTCGCCACAGGGGCACTCGCTACAAAGAATCACCTCTCCTTGATCGCTCCCCAGCCCAGGCCTACTCTGTGTGCCTGCCCGCGCTGAGCCGCCCACAAGGAAGGCCCCATGTTCGACCACCACACCACACTCAAAAAGCATTTCAGTGCCCTGCGCACCACCGCCGAATTTTTCTCCCTGCGTTACGTGCGCGAGTCCGGCCAGTACCTGTCGGTGCGCAAGAACGTCGCCGAACCGCCGCACCTGAACCACGACGAAGGTGCCATGCTCACCGTGCGTTTGAACGGTGTGGAAACCTACGCCGCGACCCACGATATTTCCCTGCCTGGCCTGCAAGCCGCCCTCGAGCGCGCCGAACAGCAAGCCCGCCTGATAAAACCGCACGCCCTGCTCGACCTGCGCAACCAACCGGTGTCCAGCGATGTCGCCGACTACCTGTCGCCGCACCTCGAGCACGCCTTCCCGTCCTTGAGCGACTGCTACCAACTGCTCGGCGATGAGTCCTCTGCGGTGCCCCAGGACGAGCGCCTGGTGAACTGGGAGGTCAGCCTCGGCCTGACCCACGTCGAGCAGATCTACCTCAACAGTGCCGGCGCCGAACTGCGCCAGGCCCAGCGGTTTGTGTTCCCCGGCGTCAACGTCACGGCCTACGACGGCAACGACAGCCAATCGCGCACCCTCGGCGGCAGTAACTTCGGCCAGCAAGGCGGGTTTGACGTGATCAGCCGTTTCGGCCTGGTGGGCGCCGCGCCGCGCATTGCCGACGAAGCCCTGCAACTGCTGCTGGCGCCCAACACGCCCCAGGGCCCGCGCGACCTGCTGCTGATGCCCGACCAGATGATCCTGCAGATCCACGAGTCCATCGGCCACCCCCTGGAACTCGACCGTATCCTCGGCGACGAGCGCAATTACGCCGGCACCAGTTTTGTGAAGGCCAGCGACTTCGGCCAGCTGCAATACGGTTCCAAGCTGTTGAACGTGACGTTCGACCCGGACATTCCCGAGCAACTGGCCAGCTACGGCCATGACGACGACGGCACCGCCGCCAGCAAGCAATTCCTGATCCGTGAAGGGCTGCTGCTCAAGCCCTTGGGTGGGGCGTTGTCGCAGTTCCGCTCGGGCATGGGCGGCGTGGCCAACAGCCGCGCCAGCAGCTGGAACCGCGCGCCGATCGACCGCATGGCCAACCTGAATATCGAAGCCGGCGATAAGAGCCTGGCGCAACTGATTGGCGGCATCGAAAGCGGCATCCTGATGTCGACTAACCGTTCGTGGTCCATCGACGATGCGCGCAACAAGTTCCAGTTCGGCTGCGAGTGGGCCCAGTTGATTGAAAACGGCGAGCTCAAGGGCGTAGTGAAAAACCCCAACTACCGGGCGATTTCCGCGCAGTTCTGGCGCAACCTCAGCGCCGTGGGCGACGCCAGTACCTTCAAGGTGCTGGGCACGCCGAACTGCGGCAAGGGCGAGCCTAACCAGGTCATCCGCGTCGGCCATGCGTCGCCGGCCTGTGTGTTCAGCAACGTTGACGTATTTGGAGGAGATGCCTGATGAACACCTTCAAGGCATTGGTGCAGTGGCTCAAGCAGGCCATCACCGACAAGGAACAATTTCACCTGGGCTACGCGGCAGAATCGTCCGAGTTCGTGCGCTTCAACCACGCCAAGGTGCGTCAGGCCGGGCACGTGCAGCAGGCCAGCCTCAACCTCAAGCTGATCAGCGATGGCCGCCATGCCGACCTCGGCATCACCCTGGCCGGCGAGCCCGAGCTGGATCGCCAGCGCCTCGCCGACGGCCTGCAGCAATTGCGCGAAACCCTGCCGCTGCTGCCCCATGACCCGTACCTGTTGCTCAACCACAACGCCTGGCAAAGCCACCACGAACAAGCCCGCCCCCTGCCCGATCTGGCCCAGGTGCTGGAAGAAATCAGCCAGGCGGCCGATGGCGTCGACCTGGTCGGCTTCTATGCCGCCGGCCCGATCAGCCGGGGCTTCGCCAGTTCGGACGGCGCGTTTGGCTGGCATCAGGCCAATAGCTTCAACTTCGATTTCAGCCTGTTCCACGCCAATGGCGAGGCGGTAAAAGCCAGCTACGCCGGCGACGCCTGGGACAGCGCCGAGTTCGCCCGGCGCTTCCAGCTCGCCCGCGAACAGCTGGAGTTCCTCGGCCGCCCGCTGCACCCGTTGGCGCCCGGGCAATACCGCGCCTACCTCGCCCCGGCGGCGCTGGAAGAAATCATCAGCATCATCACCTGGGGTGGTTTTTCCGCCCAGGCCATCGCCAGCAAAGGCAGCTCGTTGCAACGGCTGTATGCCGGCGAGCAGTCCTTGAGCCCGCTGGTGACGGTGAAAGAACACATCACGGACTCCCTGAGCCAGGCGTTCTCCAGCGAAGGCTACCCGCGCAGTGACGTCACCCTGATCAACGCCGGCCAGGCCGACGGCCAACTGGTGAACTCCCGCAGCGCCGCCGAATATGGCCTCAGCGCCAACGGCGCCAGCGGCGATGAGTCACCGAGCGCCTTGCAGATTGCGGCGGGCACCCTGGCCCAGGCCGATATCCTCAAGCAACTGGGCAACGGGCTCTACATCAGCAACCTGTGGTACCTGAATTACTCCGACCTGCCCGCCGCACGCCTGACCGGCATGACGCGCTTCGCCACGTTCTGGGTGGAAGACGGCAAGATCAAGGCGCCGGTCAGCACCATGCGTTTTGATGACAGTGTCTACCAGTTGCTCGGTTCGCAACTGGAAGCGCTGACCGCCGAGCGGGAACTGCTGCTGTCGGCCAGCACCTACGGCCAGCGCAATACCGCGTCCAACCTGCTACCGGGTGCCCTGGTTAAACGCCTGACCCTGACCCTGTAGATACACCCCCCCTGTGGGAGCGGGCTTGCCCTCTCCCACCTTGTCCTGTGCTGATTTCAGACATCCCGGTTTCAGCCCTTCCTACCGTAAATTCTCTTCCTACCAGTCTGCACGGGCAGCCTGTTGTCGCCTGCGAAAAACCTCGTTATAACGGTTAGTGGCACCCCGCCACCTCACCCACGAGAGCACGACCTTGCCCGGGAAGGGCAAGCTGGAGCGTTGACATGAACCATGGAAGTTTTGTCATAGAAAAGCTGTTCAAGCACTACAACGTTCATGTTGAGCAGTTGGGAAACGATTCGGAAAAGAAGACCATCCTGATGGTCAATGGCGCACTGTCCACCACACGCTCATTCGCCCGTACCAGTAAATGCCTGGCCGAGCATTTCAATGTGTTGTTGTTCGACCTACCCTTCTCGGGCTATTCCCGCGAACACAACACCGACCTGGATCTGGTGACCAAGGATGACGAGGTGCAAATCCTGCGCGCCCTGGTCGAGCGCTTCCAGGTCAACCACCTGGTCTCGGCCTCCTGGGGCGGTATTTCCACGCTGCTGACCCTGGCGCACAACCCGCCGTCGATCGAAAGCTCGGTGGTGATGGCCCTGGCGCCCAACCTCAACCAGGCCATGCTCGACTATGTGGAGCGCGTGCGGGTGCTGATCGAGGCCGATGACAAATCCGCCGTCGGCCACCTGCTGAACGAGACCGTCGGCAAATACCTGTCGCCGCGCCTCAAGCGCAACAATCATCGGCACCTGTCGAACATGGCCACCACCGAGTACCGCCAGGCGCGCTTTCATATCCACCAGGTCCTGGCCCTGGGTGATGGCAACTACTTGCCGGCACTGCGCCAGATCGAAACCCCGGTGCACTTTCTCAACGGCACGCTGGACGAATACACCCCCGCCGCGGATGCCCAACTGTTCAAGCACTACGTCGGCCGCAGCAGCTTTGCCGTGGCCGAACACACCGGGCATTTACTCGACCTGGAGTCCCGCGAGGCGGCTTTGGCGGTGCACCGTGCGCTGTTGGATTTCCTGGTGGGCGAGCACGCGGCGCTGTCGGATTTAGACGAACCGCCAGTGGGAAAAGGAGCGACGGATGGCGCATAATCGCCAACACATAGCCGGCTAACAAAAAGGTACCCCATGCCAGATCGTGCCCCTCTCGATGCCAAGACCGCCCGCTGGCTCCCCTGGGTGGTCGCGATTGCCTTCTTCATGCAATCGCTGGATGGGACGATTCTCAACACGGCACTGCCGGCCATGGCCCGGGACCTGGCGGAAAACCCGCTGCGCATGCAAGGGGTGGTGATCGCCTACATGCTCACCGTCGCCCTGCTGATCCCGGCCTCGGGCTGGATCGCCGACCGCTTCGGTACCAAGAAAATCTTCTTCGGCGCGATCATGCTGTTCAGCATCGGCTCCTTGCTGTGCGCCCTGTCCAGCAGCCTGACCATGCTGGTGGGCGCGCGGGTCATCCAGGGCCTCGGCGGTGCGCTGATGCTGCCGGTCGGTCGGCTCGTGGTGCTACGTGCCTACCCCCGCTCCGAACTGGTGCGGATCATGGGCTTCATCACCATCCCCGGCCTGCTCGGGCCCTTGCTCGGCCCGACCATGGGCGGCTGGATGGTGCAATACCTGACCTGGCACTGGATTTTCCTGATCAACCTGCCGGTGGGCATGATCGGTTGCTACGCCGTGTGGAAATTCATCCCCGACCTGCGCGGCAGCGAGCGCACACGCTTCGATGGCCTCGGTTTTCTATTGTTCGGCGCAGCGATGGTGCTGATCACCATTGCCATGGAAGGCCTGGGCGAGCTGCACCTGCCGCACCTGCGGGTGATGCTGCTGCTGTTCGGCGGGTTGGCGTGCCTGGCGGCGTACTGGCTGCGCGCCGGGCATATCGATAACCCGCTGTTTTCACCGGCGCTGTTCAAGACCCGCACGTTTGCGGTGGGCATCCTCGGCAACCTGTTCGCGCGCCTGGGCAGCGGTGCCTTGCCGTTCCTGGTGCCGTTGCTGCTGCAAGTGGCCCTGGGGTACTCGCCGTCCCAGGCCGGCATGAGCATGCTGCCCCTGGCGGCAGCGGCGATGTTCGCCAAGTCGGTGGCGCGTCCGTTGATCGAGCGTCTGGGTTATCGCGTGGTGCTGACCGGCAACACCCTGGCCCTGGGCATCATGCTGGCGAGCATGGGCCTGGTCAGCGAGCAGACACCCTACCCGCTGCTGCTGGCCATGCTGGCGGTGCTGGGGGCGATCAACTCGCTGCAATTTACGGCGATGAACACCGTCACCCTGATCGACCTCGATGACGCCCAGGCCAGCAGCGGCAACAGTCTGCTGTCGGTGGTGGCGCAA
This sequence comes from Pseudomonas sp. S3E12, assembly GCF_001702295.1. NCBI lineage: Bacteria > Pseudomonadati > Pseudomonadota > Gammaproteobacteria > Pseudomonadales > Pseudomonadaceae > Pseudomonas > Pseudomonas sp. S3E12. The sequence continues at coordinate 182,445 of NZ_MBDT01000003.1, read as the reverse complement.
CTGTCCCTGAGCCTGGGGGTGGCCTGTGCCGGTGCATTGCTCGGCGGGTTTACCGCCGAATCGGGCAACGATGGCGTGAGCACGGTGCTCGGCGCGTTCCAGCTGACCTTCCTCACCGTGGGCATCATGGCGATGCTCGCAGCGGCGATCTTCCTGCAACTGTCGCCCAAAGACGGCAAACGGGCGGCCAGCCCGGAACAGCATATCGAGCATTAACCAGCGTCTCGTCTAGAACTTGCGGGGAAATCCTACGAGACTGGTACACTGCGCGACATTTTGTTTTGCAGAGCCAGTCCCGTGACTACCATCGCCACCGCTTTTAATACTTTGCCCCTGTCCGCCGCCATGCTGGCTAACCTCGACTCGCTGGGTTATGTCGAGATGACGCAGATCCAGGCGCAAAGCTTGCCGGTGATCCTCAAGGGGCTGGACCTGATCGCCCAGGCCAAGACCGGCAGCGGCAAGACCGCGGCGTTCGGCATTGGCCTGCTGAACCCGATCAACCCGCGCTACTTCGGCTGCCAGGCCCTGGTGATGTGCCCGACCCGTGAGCTGGCCGACCAGGTCGCCAAGGAAATCCGCCGCCTGGCCCGCGCCGAAGACAACATCAAGGTCCTGACCCTGTGCGGCGGCGTGTCCCTCGGCCCGCAGATCGCTTCCCTGGAGCACGGCGCCCACGTGATCGTCGGCACCCCGGGCCGTATCCAGCAACACCTGCGCAAGGGTTCGCTGGTGCTGGACGGTTTGAACACCCTGATCCTCGACGAAGCCGACCGCATGCTCGACATGGGCTTCTACGACGCCATCGAAGACATCATCAGCAAGACCCCGCCGCGCCGCCAGACCCTGCTGTTCTCGGCCACCTACCCGGTGAGCATCAAGCAGCTGGCGTCGAAGTTCATGCGCGCGCCGCAGCAAGTGAAAGCCGAAGCGTTCCACTCCGACGACCAGATCGAGCAGCGTTTCTACGAGATCTCCCCGGAAGAACGCATGGACGCCGTGACCAAGGTGCTGGCGCATTTCCGCCCGGCCTCCTGCGTGGCGTTCTGCTTCACCAAGCAGCAAGTGCAGGAAACCGTCGACCACCTGACGGCCAAGGGCATTTCCGCCGTCGGCCTGCATGGCGACCTGGAACAGCGCGACCGTGACCAGGTATTGGCGATGTTCGCCAACCGCAGTACCTCGGTGCTGGTGGCCACCGACGTCGCCGCCCGCGGCCTGGACATCGACGCGCTGGACATGGTCATCAACGTCGAACTGGCCCGCGACTCGGAAATCCACATCCACCGCGTGGGCCGTACCGGTCGTGCCGGTGAGACCGGCATCGCCATCAGCCTGGTGGCACCGTCCGAAGCGCATCGCGCCCAGGCCATCGAGCAATTGCAGAAGTCGCCGCTGAACTGGGACCAACTGGACAACCTCAAGCCGCAAAGCGGTGGTCCGCTGCTGCCGGTGATGAGCACCCTGTGCATCGCCGCCGGCCGTAAAGACAAGGTGCGCCCAGGCGACATCCTCGGCGCATTGACCGGCGAAGCCGGCATCCCGGGTGCCCAGGTCGGCAAGATCGCGATCTTCGACTTCCAGGCCTTCGTGGCCGTGGAACGCGGCATCGCCAAGCAGGCGTTGCAGCGCTTGAACGACGGCAAGATCAAAGGCCGCTCGTTGCGTGTGCGGATCCTGTAACACGATCTCCGCACCAATGGAGATCCAATGTGGGAGGGGGCTTGCCCCCGATAGCGGAGTGTCAGTCAATATAGATGTGACTGAACCGCCGCTATCGGGGGCAAGCCCCCTCCCACATTAACTGCATTCCAAATCAGAATTTGTATGAGGACACCGTTTTGCGCTCGACCGAAGTTGTGATCATTGGCGCCGGCGCCGCAGGCTTGATGTGCGCACTGACCGCCGCCGGGCGTGGGCGCAAGGTGATGCTGCTCGACCATGCGAACAAGGCCGGCAAGAAGATCCTGATGTCGGGCGGTGGCCGCTGCAATTTCACCAATATGTACACCGAGCCGGCCAACTTCCTCTCGCACAACGCGCACTTCTGCAAGTCGGCCCTGGCCCGTTACACCCAGTGGGATTTCATCGGCCTGGTGGCCAAGCACGGCGTGCCGTACCACGAGAAGAAACTCGGCCAGCTGTTCTGCGATAACAAATCCAGTGACATCCTCGGCATGCTGCTGGACGAGTGCATCCAGACCGGCGTGAGCCTGCACCTGGACACCTCGATTGAAGAAATCGCCAAGGTCGACAGCGGCTACCAGTTGCAAACCACCTTGGGTGAACTGCGCTGCGAATCCCTGGTGATCGCCACCGGCGGCCTGTCGATCCCGACCCTGGGCGCCAGCGGCTTTGGCTATCAAGTCGCCAGGCAGTTCGGCCATGAGCTGTTGCCGACCCGCGCCGGGCTGGTGCCGTTCACCATCACCGACCAGCTCAAGGACTTGTGTGGCGAGCTGTCCGGGACCTCGGTGGATTGCCTGGTCAGCTGCAACGGCCAGAGCTTTCGCGAGAACCTCCTGTTTACCCATCGCGGCCTCAGCGGCCCGGCGATTCTGCAGATTTCCTCCTACTGGGAGTCCGGCGACACGCTGGAGATCAACCTGCTGCCCGACCACGACGCCCACACCTGGCTGCAACAGCAGCAGGTCGAGCGCCCCAACAGCGAGCTGAAAACCCTGCTGGGTGAAATCTTCACCAAGAAGATGGCCAATCTGCTGGCGGATACCTGGTTCGCGTCCAAGCCGATGAAGCAGTACACCCACGCTGAAGTGGCCGATATCGCGCAAAAACTCTCGAGCTGGCAACTGGTGCCGGCGGGCACCGAGGGCTACCGCACGGCCGAGGTGACCTTGGGTGGGGTGGATACGCGGGAAGTCTCGTCCAAGACCATGGAATCGCTGAAAAGCCCGGGCTTGTACTTTATTGGGGAAGTGCTGGATGTGACCGGGCATCTGGGCGGGTTTAACTTCCAGTGGGCCTGGGCTTCCGGTTACGCGGCCGCGCAGTTTGTTTGACACGACGCAGTAAAAAATGTGGGAGGGGGCTTGCTCCCGATAGCGGTGTATCAGTGATAGATGTTCTGACTGACACACTGCAATCGGGAGCAAGCCCCCTCCCACATTTTGATTTGCGGTATGCCTGGGAATAATTTGCTGCCAGATGTGATCACCACCCTTGCCGTGGCGTCACTGATGGCTCAATTTAGCGGCATCGTCCCGGAAGACTCCAGACTTCATGTCATCGACCTCGTTCAAGCAGTCCATGCGGCGCCTGTGGGCGCTGGATAAATTCAGCTACAGCATCCGGGTGTTTATCGCCCTCACCGGCAGCATGGCGCTGTGCTGGTATCAGGATGAAATGACCCTGCTGATCCCGCTGTTCCTGGGGATTATCGCCAGCGCCCTGGCCGAGACCGACGACAGCTGGCAAGGTCGCCTCAACGCCCTGGCAGTGACGCTGGTGTGTTTCAGCATTGCCGCGCTGTCGGTGGAGCTGCTGTTCCCCTACCCCTGGATTTTCGCCATCTCCCTGGCCCTGGCCACGTTCTGCCTGACCATGCTCGGCGCTTTGGGCGAACGCTATGGTGCGATTGCTTCGGCCACCTTGATTCTGTCGGTCTACACCATGATCGGTGTGGACCAGCGCGGCGGCGCCGTCAGTGATTTCTGGCATGAGCCGTTGCTGCTGGTGGCCGGCGCCGCCTGGTACGGCGCGTTATCGGTGCTGTGGCAGGCGCTGTTCTCCAACCAGCCGGTGCAGCAGAGCCTGGCGCGGTTGTTCCGCGAACTGGGACGTTACCTCAAGCTCAAATCATCGTTGTTCGAACCGATTCGCCAACTGGACGTGGAAGCCCGCCGCCTGGAACTGGCCCAGCAAAACGGCCGGGTGGTGGCGGCGCTGAATGCGGCGAAGGAAATCATCCTGCACCGCGTCGGCAATGGCCGACCCGGCTCGAAGGTCAGTCGCTACCTCAAGCTGTACTTCCTGGCCCAGGACATCCACGAACGCGCCAGCTCCTCTCACTATCCTTACAACGCCCTGGCGGATGCGTTTTTCCACAGCGATGTGCTGTTCCGCTGCCAACGCCTGTTGCGCCAGCAAGGCAAGGCCTGCCAGTCCCTGGCCGAGTCGATCCAGTTGCGTCAGCCGTTCATCTATGACGACAGCTTCGCCGAAGCCCTCGGCGACCTGAACGCCTCCCTGGAACACCTGCGCATCCAGAGCAACCCGGCCTGGCGCGGCCTGCTGCGCTCCTTGCGCGCCCTGGCGGCCAACCTGTCCACCCTCGACCGCCTGCTCGGCGACGCCAGCAACCCCGACGCCCTGGCCGACGCCACCGACAGCAACCTGCTGGACCGCGCCCCACGCAACCTGAAGGAAATGTGGACGCGCCTGCGTACGCAACTGACGCCGACGTCGCTGCTGTTCCGCCATGCGCTGCGCCTGTCCCTGGCACTGACCGTCGGCTACGGCATGCTGCATGCGATCCACGCCTCCCAGGGTTACTGGATCATCCTCACCACGCTGTTTGTTTGCCAACCGAACTACGGTGCCACGCGGCGCAAGCTCGGCCAGCGGATCATCGGCACCGCCATCGGCCTCACCGTGGCGTGGGCGCTGTTCGACCTGTTCCCAAGCCCGCTGGTGCAATCGATGTTCGCCATCGCCGCCGGCCTGGTGTTCTTTATCAACCGCACCACCCGCTACACCCTGGCCACGGCGGCGATCACCCTGATGGTGCTGTTCTGCTTCAACCAGGTGGGCGATGGCTACGGACTGTTCCTGCCACGCCTGTTCGATACCCTGCTCGGCAGCCTGATCGCGGGCCTGGCGGTGTTCCTGTTCCTCCCGGACTGGCAAGGCCGGCGCCTGAACAAAGTGCTGGCCAACACCCTGACCTGCAACAGCATCTACCTGCGCCAGATCATGCAGCAATACGCCGCTGGCAAGAGCGACGACCTGGCCTACCGCCTGGCCCGGCGCAATGCCCACAACGCCGATGCGGCGCTGTCCACCACCTTGGCCAATATGCTGATGGAGCCGGGGCATTTCCGTAAGGAAGCGGACGTGGGCTTCCGCTTCCTGGTGCTGTCGCACACCTTGCTCAGCTACCTGTCGGGGCTCGGAGCACACCGCGAAACCCAACTGCCGGCCGAGGTGCGCGCGCACTTGATCGATGGCGCCGGCAATAGCCTGGCGGCGAGCATTGACGAAATCGCCACCGGGCTGGCGAACAAGCAGCCGATTGCGATTCAGAGCGATGCCGAGGAGGCCCTGGCGGCGGACCTGGAGCAGATGCCGGATGAGATTGATGAAGGGCAGCGGTTGGTGCAGACGCAGTTGGCGTTGATATGCCGGCAATTGGGGCCGTTGCGCACCTTGGCGGCGCATTTGATCAAAGATACCAGCGCGGCTTAGGTCGCTATCGGAGGCAAGCCCCCGATGAGGCCCGCACAGGCCCTACATGCCATGGGCCTTCATCAGCCGCTCATAACTGCCATCCGCCTTCATCCTGGCAATCTCGCGGTCAAAACCGGCAACGATCTGCGCATGCTCAGGGTTCTTCAGGCTGACCAGGATATGCAGGCTGTTTTCGCTCAGCGGCGTGGGCAGAAACTCCACCGCATTGCGCACCCGCACCGACTCGCGCGACAGGTAATAGCGCGCCACATACTCATCCTCCACGGTCAACCGCACCCGCTGCGCCGCCAGCATGCGCACCGCCATGGCGAAGTTATGCACCGGCACTTTCTGCAACTGCCCATCCCCATCGAACGCCGCCGAATAGGCATAACCGCGCACCACGGCAATGGGATAGTCATGCAACTGCTCCAGGTTCTGAAACTCGATGGGATCGTCACGGCGCTTGATGAAACGTACGCGATTGAGCAGGTATTCGCCGGAAAACTGCCCCAATTGTGTACGGGCCTCGTCGTACCAGGCGTTGACCAGCACGTCATAGCGCCCGTCGCCCACCCCCATCAGCGCCCGCGCCCAGGGCACTTGTTCGAAGTCACTGGCATAGCCCGCACGGGCCAAGGCCGTGGTGACTATATCGGTGGCCAGGCCACCGTTGATCAAGGTGGCATCGGTAAACGGTGGCCAGGCATCCGCGACCAGGCGCAGACGCTGTGCGAACACAGGTGTCGCCAGCAACAACACTCCAATCAAAGCAACGGCACGAGACAATCGCGGCATGCTCAAAATCCTTGGCGGCGGGCGGTGGCCTTGGCTCAGGCAGGGCCTGAGGTTCTAACATTAGCTCAGATTACACAAAGAAACGGACGTCGAGAGCACTCAATGATGGCAAATTGATTTCATTCACAAAAATAGTCGATTTAGACAGAGTCGTCCGCCGCGCTTACTATCCAGAACAGACATTCAAGTGAGAACACACCATGACAGTCGATTGGGTCTGTAAACATCACACCGACCTGGGCAAGGAGCAGCTCTACGCCATTTTGCGTTTGCGCGGCGAGGTCTTCGTTGTCGAGCAGAAGTGCGTCTACCAGGATATCGACGGGCAAGACCTGGCGGGCGATACCCATCACCTGATGGCCTGGAAAGACGACGAGCTGGTGGCCTACCTGCGCCTGCTGGACCCGGAGTCCCAGGGCGGCGACGTGGTGATCGGCCGCGTGATCGTGGCGCCGGTTGCACGGGGCGCCGGGCTGGGGCACCAGATGATGGAAGAAACCCTCAGGCAGATTGACGAGATCTGGCCTGAGACGCCGATCTTCCTGTCAGCCCAAGCCCATCTGCAGGGGTATTACGGGCGATATGGGTTTGTGGTGGCGGGTGAGGAATACCTGGAGGATGACATTCCACATATCGGGATGCGGCGCGCTTGAGGCCGCTATCGGGAGCAAGTCGAATCGTCGCACCGCCCCTCCCACATTTGAATGTATTCACCGTTCAAACTGTGGGAGGGGGCTTGCTCCCGATAGCGCCGGCCCAGCCACCGCTGAACTCAGGGATAATCCAGAACCCGCTTGATCTGGCTGAGATTCACCTCGATCCACCCCCGATCAATCGCGCCCCAATCGCGAATCCGATAATGCCCGGCATGGTTGCGGGCCCCATCCTCCTGCTCGAACTCACACACAATATCCAGGTCCGCCAGCGCCGCAATCGTGTCCTGCGCAGTGCGCCGGGGCATGCCGGTGACGTCGGTCAGCGCCGGGACGCTGCTGGCCAGCCCACTGTCGATCAGGTACGCCACGTACAGCCGGCGGTAGAAGCTGCTTTTGGTCTTGCTCACATCCATGGTTGGTCGCCTTGTGCGGTCAGGGCTTGCCCTGCAGGTCGCGATACGTGAGGTACACCCGCAGGTCGAATTCCACCTGGTGGTAGCCGGGCATCATGTAGTCGCAGAGTTTGTAGAACGCTTTGTTGTGGTCCGATTCCTTGAAGTGCGCCAGCTCGTGAACCACGATCATGCGCAGGAACTGCGGCGCGGCCTCTTTGAACAGCGAGGCAATGCGGATCTCTTTTTTGGCTTTGAGGTTGCCGCCCTGCACCCGTGAAATCGTGGTGTGCAGGCCCAGGGCGCGGTGGGTCAGGTCCAGGCGGTTATCGAACAGCACTTTGTCGATGGCCGGCGCGTTGCGCAGGTGTTCCTGCTTCAAGGCCTGGGCATAGGCGTACAGGGCTTTGTCGCTCTGCACCCCATGGCGATCGGGGTAACGCTGCTCCAGGTAGGCGCCCAACTGGTCCTTGGCGATCAGTTGGCGCACTTGCTCCTGGAGGGCAGCGGGGTAGGCCTGGAGGTATTTCAGCGCGGTCATTGGGGTCTGCAACAGGATTCGGATGGGCGCCAGTGTAGCGAATTCAGTGCGTGCGGGCGCGTGACCAGTCGACCACTTCTTCAGCCATCAAGGGCTGCGCCGCCCACGGCCCCTGGATAAACGGGCAACCCTGGGCCTTGAGCCACTGGGCCTGCTCCTGGGTTTCCACGCCCTCGGCCACCACGACCACCTCAAAATGCCTGCACAGCTCGATAATGCTGCGCGCCATCGCCGCGTCCCGCACCGAGCCCGGCAGCCGCGCAACCAATTGCGGATCAAGCTTGAGCGTATCGAAGGCCAGGTCACGCAAATGCGCCAGGGAACACTGTCCCGAACCGAAGTCATCCAGGGCGATACGCACCCCGATACGGCGCAGCAACTTGAGCTGCTTGGCGCCCTCTTCCAGGTTACTCATCAGGCAGTCCTCGCCGATTTCCACCTCCAACTGGTACCCCTCCAGCCCATAGCGATCCAGCATCTGCTGCAGTTGATTCACCAGGTTGGGCATATTGAACTGGCTGCTGCTCAGGCTCACGCTCAGCACCAATTCATCGTCGAACGCGGCCTGCCACGCCTGGCGCTGGGCGGCGATCTGCTGGTAAATCCATGCGCTCAGTTGGCTGATCAGCCGTGCTTCTTCCAGCAAAGGTAAAAACAGCCCCGGCGGCACATCGCCGACGCTGGGGTGCTGCCAGCGCAACAACACCTCAACGCCGCGCAAACGCCCATCCACCAGCGAAACCTGGGGCTGATAGACCAGGGTGAAATCCTTGTTTTGAATCGCTGTACGCACGCTGTCTTCGAGCATCAACCGCGAGCGGGCGCGGCCGTTCATTTCCTGGTCGTAATAGCGATATTGCTGACGGCCGGCGCGCTTGGCTTCATACATGGCGATGTCGGCCGCACGTAGCAAACCACTCAAATCCGCGCCGCAATCCGGGAAGGTGGCAATGCCGATGCTGACGCCGAGCATGACATCCAAACCGTCGACCTGCTGGCACACCGACACGCGTTCGATCAGTTTTTCCGAGATCTTTGCCGCCTGCTCCGGAAACTCCAGCTCCAGCAACGCCGTGAATTCATCGCCGCCCATGCGGCCGATAATGTCGTAGGAACGCAGACAGCCCTGCAATTGCTCCGAGACCCAGCGCAATACACGGTCGCCGGCATCATGGCCCAGAGAATCGTTGACCCGCTTGAAACCGTCGAGGTCCAGGTACAGCAACACCAGGGACTGCTCTGTCCGCTCACTGCGCGATAAGGTGTTTTCCACCGCCTGGTAAAAACCGCGCCGGTTCAGCAGACCGGTCAGCGGGTCGGTCACGGCCTGGAACTCCAGCTGCTGGTGCAAGTGACGCACTTCGGACATATCCAGCACCGTCACCACCATGGCCTTCTGTTCAGCGGGCAGCGGCGCAGAGGACAACGCCACCGGCACCTGCTGGCCGCGGCCGGTGCGCAGGAGCGCATCATGCAGGCGCCAGGTCTCACCGCGGCGGTAGCCGGCGTACATCTGCGATTCCAGCCAGACGGGCACGTGGGGCTTTTGCAGGAAACTCAGGAACTCCTGGCCTTGCAGCTCCTGGATTGTGGCATTGAGCAGGCGCGAAATCGCCGGGTTGGCGTATTCGATCATGCCCTCTTCACTCACCACCAGGATGCCCTCGGCGGCGTTATCCAACACCGACGCATTGAACGCCCGGGCGGACTCCAGGTCATGGCTCAGGCGCTGCAAGGCCCGGCGGTTGCGCTGGTGCTCCAGCAACGCCTGGACCTTGGGCTTGAGGACATGCGGGTCGAAGGGCTTGAACAGGTAGTCGATGGCGCCGCTGGCGTAGCCTTCCAGCACGGCGGCGGGGGATTGAGCGTTGGCGCTCAGAAAGATGATCGGGGTCATGCGCGTGCGCTGGCTGCCGCGCATCAAGCGCGCGACTTCGAAACCGTCCATGCCGGGCATCATCACATCCAGCAGCACCAGGTCGACCTCATGCTGCAGCAGCAACTCCAGGGCTTCCACCCCGGACGCGGCCGTTACCACCACCCAATCATCACGTTGCAGAAGTGCACGCATGCTGATCAGATTTTCCGGGTAGTCATCGACCACCAGAAGAACCGAACTGCCATCGCCATGAGGTGGAACGCATTCCATGCTAGGTCTCTTCCTTGGGTCTACTCCGGTCACTTCTGAGAGAAAACCCGGACAAACATTGAGGCCTCACTCTAGCCCCGGATCCTGAAAATCAGAAGTGACGTGGATGCCATCATTGCGCCAAAGTTCAGTCAGCCGACTAACGGTCAACCTCTACAGCCCACGGTTCATGGGAAACATGGCTTTTTGGCATTCCCTTGGCGCCAATAAATTGCCAGCAAGTGTTTAACAACTGGCCGACCACCGCCTATAAAGAACCTGTCAGGCCCCCGGGCCAAAGCCTTCACCCCCTGTAAAAGGCCAACGCCATGATCGACCTCTCCACTTGGAACCTGAGCATTCCGGTCGGCTCTCCCCCCGCGACCATCGACACACCCAGGCTGCTCAGCGGCTTCAACGACCAATACTTCCAGGCCGAAGGCAGCAACGTGCAATTCTGGACACCCGTCACCGGCACCCGCACCGAAAACGCCGTGTACCCGCGCAGCGAACTGCGCGAAACCTACGCCGACGGCCGCCTGCGCAACTGGACCTACCCCGAAGCCGACAACTTCCTGCGCGCCACCCTCGCGGTCAACCAGGTGCCCTCCAGCGGCAAGATCGTCATCGGTCAGATCCACGCCTACGACAGCCAGAAACCGCTGATCAAGCTCGAATACCAGTTCAAGGAAAAGACCCAGACCGGCAACATCGTCGCCAAGGTGCGCATGCGCCCGGATGAAGATGAAAGCCGCGTGATCATCGTCGCGTCCAATGTGCCGCTGGAGAAAAGCTTTACCTACGTGATCAACCTCAACAAAGCCGGGCTGCTCAGCGTGTACGCCGCCGACAGCGAATGGAACGAGCGCATTGGTGCGGCGTGGGCCGCCAAGCCGCTGTACTTCAAGGCGGGCGCTTATGTGCAGGACAACAGCGGGGACAGCAAGGAAGGCGCGAAGGTGACGTTTGCGAAGTTGGATATTGATCACGAGTGAACGGATCGGCCTCGATTCGAGCAGGCATTGTCCGATGGCGTCAGAGACTATTCCCACCTCTGAACAGCCACGAGCCCTGTAGGAGCCGGGCTTGCCCGCGATGGCGGAGTGTCAGCCACTACTTCCCGCGACTGACACCCCGCCATCCCGCTAAACGACGAGCGCTGTTGCGCCCAGCGTTTATTTTATGATGGCTGTGTATGGGAGACCTTCGGGCCTGCCGGGTTCCTCGTATCCTCGGTCTGCGAACCCGCACACAGCTGCCACCCCGTCATTTCACCCCCTGCACCGAAACTGCCACCGATTACCCGGTGCTGTTAATCGACAGCGACCTCCACGCCTGCCTGCGTGAACGCCTCAACGCCGCCCTTGAAGACCTCAATCTGATCGCCTGCTCCAGCCTGCCGGACTTCGCCGAGCGTGATCTGAATAACGTTGCCAATACCGCAAGCATTCTGGTGCAGGACGTGAGCGATGTCTTTCATGTGATTGAGCGGCGAGGCTTTGATACCCCACCCGCGGGGTAATCAAATCCTAACAACAAGCCTGCAGTAACGCGCAATGCTGTTCACTTAAGGATTGTTGACTAATCCTCAAGCAGCCGGAAAATCCGGAGTTCTTATCAGACTCCGGATTTTTTATGCCTGTTGCTCAGGATTTAAGCGCTGTACTAGATTTTGCTGAGCACTGGTACAGCGCTCCCTGAAAGATCGGCTGGATCTTCGAGGAGTTACCCCCAGTACGGCGTTCACGGCCACGAGGGTAAACCCCAGATACAGGCCAATATCAACGTAGACATTCCATACGCCGCACTTGGTGCCCCCGACTGAACGCTCTAAATTGAGCACCCGCGAAGAAAAACATGTGAACCACAACGACAACCGAATCTTCGGCATATGTGCAACTGGATGTTACCGCCTTGTGTATTAATCAGTATTTTTAGATATCCGCGATGGAGCGAGATGTAGGAAATACCAATCAGAACTATCCGACAACCCCCTACAAAAACACACAAAGACTCAGCTGAAAAACAATACAATTCAAAAAACAGAAATTGACATTCATAATAAGCCCTCATACGGTTTAAGTGCATCGCAAATCTGCGAAGACACCAACACAGAGGAACTATATATGAAACGTGTAATTATAGAACCGACGCTCAACAATCAGTCAAACGACGCGTACCAGACCCCTCACTTCTCAATTAAGACGGTGACTGTACCTCACTACAAATTTATTCCCAACGATGGGGGTAGCGTTATCGAAGCTTCTAATAGCAGAAAGCTAGCGATTAAATAATGATGTACCGCCTGGGCTTCGGCCCAGGCAGCCACTAAAAATGAACCTCACTCATGGGTGGTCAGGCGGCTATGTGTACTGCGAAAAAAAAATGGCTCTCGAACGACATATTTTTAGTGCTTAAAGATGGCGCAGCTTATTTGTGGGACTATAGAAATCACGTCCAATACCAAATAAGCACAAGAGAATTTGAGCGGTTAGTGAGTTTTTCCGCAGGCGATTTCGTATCGGATACAGCTGATGACATATCCATAGACACCTCCGGGGTACTGTATGAAGTGAAACCAGCCGATGAATGGGGCTGGGACGTGCTATCAAAAATATTCCATATTGGGACATCTCACCCGAATTCGCCAACCCCAGACAAGCCTGAAATGTACATTGAATATGCCAAAAGCTACTTAAACTTTTGCAAGTCAATTCATAAAAACGAACCAAATATTTCTTTGATAAAAGGAGGAGAAAAGACATTACTACCACCTCCAAACCTTTCGGCTATTAAAAATAGCGAGTCTTTGGGAGACGCTTTTGGCGCGTCATACCTGCCGAGATTTTTTTGACACTTCAGTATCAATATTATCACTGGCAACCATACTGTATGGAACTTTAGCGGATAAGAAAGAGACCGATTACGACGCTCCGATTGGCGCTCAAAAATTCGGTTTCAGAAGAACATCACCTTCGGCCGGAGGCTTACAAGCGACGGAGGGTTATGTATGGGTGCGAAATGTCGAGGATCTTGCCCCCGGCATTTATCATTATATAAGTGAACAGCATACTCTGGAGAAGGTACGCGACCTTCCGCCTGAAGTAATATCTACTTATTTATGTGGCCAGCACTGGGCAAACAACTTAGCATTCGCAATTTTTTTTACTTCTCGCTTTGACAAGCTTTGGTGGAAATACCCCCACTCCCGCGCCTATCGCCCAATGCTGCTGGACGTTGGACATTTATCACAAACAGCAAATTTATTAATTACGGCGCTTGGCTTACATCCTTGGCTGACCGGTTACTTTCATGACAAAGAAATAAATGAACTTTTAGAGGTCAACCTTCCTTCAGAGCAAGTCATTTTTTTGGTGGGTGCGGGGAATGGAACGGGTAGTTCGTACACCACAGAAGTTAGAGAACTACTCGACGGAATCTAATGAGGGGACTGAGCATGGTCAATGGAGAAAATAATGACATTGTAATACTTGGCCTTAAAGATGGACATGACGGGGCGGTAGCCCTAATTGTGGGGAACCACTTGGAGTTTTCTGTAGAAGCAGAAAAAGATAACGGCCTTCGATTTTCAAGCGTGACACCTGACGCACTACTGAAAGTTTCTCACATGATTAACAAACCCGTGGATATAGTAGCTCAGAGCGGTTGGAGTAGAGGACTGAACTCAGAAAGTGACATCATTGGTGCAGGCTATTCAGGACTAAAGAAGATTATTCATCAAGAACGTTCAATATTTGGTCATAATGTCACTTATTTTTCATCCTCACATGAGCGCTCACACCTTTTATGCGGATACGGGCTTTCACCCTTTCCACAAGGACAGCCTTGCTATGCATTGCTCTGGGAGGGCTATTTCGGTGCATTCTATCGAATTGATGAAAACGTAAACATTACCAAATTAGGTAGTGCACTTGAAAACCCCGGGGACAGATTTGCTTTTTTATATGCGCTCGCAGATCCTACTTTTAATCTTGGAGCGGGACAAATTCGTTTAAGTGATGCAGGCAAACTCATGGCACTTGCCGCTTATGGAGAAAATGGCAATCTTGACGAGGACGCCAGACACATAATAACCACCCTAGTCGACAAGAACATAGACTTTAGAAAGCTTCACAAGCACCATTTCCGTAAAAGTGCATATTACAATATTGGACTCAACAACCCTCGATTTGCATCACTTGCATATCATCTTTCAAACGCAATTTTCAATCTGTTTCGTGATTTTGCACAGCTACTGGTCTTTGATGACGCACCTTTATTAATTGTTGGCGGATGCGGATTAAATTGTGACTGGAACTCAAAATGGAAAGAGACACAACTATTCTCTGATGTATTTATTCCTCCGTGCACAAACGACAGCGGGTCTGCAATTGGAACTGCGATTGATGCATTACTGCATACCAAAGGACTTGCCAAAGTAACTTGGTCACCCTATGCAGGGGAGCTATCACATTCTGACACAGATAACACAGGCACCTTCATTAGTGAACCCTATGAGACGAGACGTGTAGCGCGATTACTTCATGAAGGCTGCATATTAGGTTGGGTGCAGGGCAGATATGAAATGGGTCCTAGAGCACTGGGAAATCGCTCAATATTAGCGGCGCCCTATCCTAGAGAAAATCTCATTAAGTTGAACAAAATCAAGAGGCGCGAAGGATTCCGCCCTATAGCACCGATATGTTTAGAAGAATGTATGGCTGAATATTTCTGCCCGTCTAACCCCTCACCCTACATGCTGGAGTTTCGTAAAGTCATTTCAGCCAGCATTCCGGCGGTGACGCACGTTGATAACTCAGCGCGTCCTCAATCAGTCAATGAATTGCAAAATTTTCGTATACATCAACTGCTAAGCGCCTATCGTGCTATATCAGGAGTCGGCGTACTTTGTAACACCTCCTTAAACTTTAACGGACGCGGCTTTATAAATAGACTTAGCGACTTGTATCGATTCGCCAGTGAACATGAACTCGACGGCTTCGTATTTGAAGACACACTTTTCCTACATTCAGATCGACCTGATGAAAACGTCAAGTAAGCTTATTTGCGTGCAAGCGCTATCCAGCTTCTCACTATGGCTTGATATTTTTTTAATCTTTACGGTTCCCGTTTATCTATGGCATGCCTCTCCTTCATCAATAGCGTTCTTGGCTTTTTGCCTGGGCGCCCCTATGTTGTTTCTAGGTCCTATCGTAGGAACGCTGATAGATCGATATGACGTAAGGAAAACACTAGTATCCGGCGTCTTACTCCGCACACTGTCTACCGTAGGGCTAGCAGTGTCTCCAGATCTTCAGAGCTTTTTGCTTTTCGTCATTTTCAAAGGTGTGTCAAATTTATTTTACTTTCCTTCGATAACCATTATAGTTCGGCAACTGATACATGCCGAGGAGCGCAAATCTTTTTTCAGCCACGTAAGTGTATTTGATCAATCTTCCAAAATTTTTGCGCCGTTACTTGCAGGCTTGTTAACGGCAGCATTATCACCTAAGGATTTATTCTTTTTTTCGGCAGTCGCCGTTTTATTAACCTTCCCACTCCTAAGGTCTATTTGCCTGGCATTCCGAACGCCAATGAATGGCACCGCTACCAACGCCCTGCCACTTTATCGCGACATTACAAGAGGACTCTCTATATTCAATGCCTTGCCCTTTCAACTACGCATAGGTTTTTTGTACTCCCTGCTTACATCGCTGGCTTTAGGAATTTACGACCCACATTTGGCGTCCTTTCTAGCCTATGAAGGTTTACCTCCAGTTAATTTTTCAATAATCGTCTCAGCAACAGCCGGAGGTGCAATATGTGCCGCATTGCTGATGAAATTCAAATTGAGCAATTTCGATGAGATTCTTCTTCGGTCCAGCGCATTAGTTGTTTTCTCTACCGCATTAATCCTGACCGCAGTTTTAGTATTTTTCCAATTACCTGGAAGAGCCTATCTCTATCCATTGGTTTGGTTTTTGAATGGCTTCGGTTATGAAACGCTAATAATATCTTCAAATATAATCCTTCAGCAATTATGCCCTACTGACAATATCGGAAGAGTATCCATGTCTTTCAGAAGCATCCAAATACTATGCGTTATAACGGGACCTTCTTTAGGAACAATGCTAATAATCGCAGGTGGTCGCCCAGCACCTTTTGTTGTGGCTGCGGGCATGGCACTTTTAACTGCATCGCTGTCCATTGCGGTCTATTTATATTTGTACAGAAAACAATCGCACGCACCTGTCAGCTAGTGCAGAATCAAACGATTATCCCGCGAATCTCCTGCCTCTTAAACTTACCTAATCAAAAACAAAAAAAGCCCGCATCGCTGCGGGCTTCTTTTTTAACGCCTGAGGCTTAGTTCACCTTAGCGTTCAACTCACCTTTCAGGTAACGCTGGTACATCGCTTCCAACGAGATCGGCTTGATCTTCGAAGCGTTACCCGCAGTACCGAACGCTTCGTAACGAGCGATACACACATCACGCATCGCGGTCACGGTCGCGCCGAAGAACTTGCGCGGGTCGAACTCACTCGGGTTGGTGGCCATCAGGCGACGCATTGCGCCGGTGGACGCCAGGCGCAGGTCGGTGTCGATATTGACCTTGCGCACGCCGTACTTGATGCCTTCGACGATTTCTTCAACCGGCACGCCGTAGGTTTCTTTGATGTCGCCGCCGTACTGGTTGATGATCGCCAGCCATTCCTGCGGGACCGAGGAAGAACCGTGCATCACCAGGTGGGTGTTAGGGATGCGCTTGTGGATTTCCTTGATGCGGTCGATGGCCAGCACGTCGCCGGTCGGCGGCTTGGTGAACTTGTAGGCGCCGTGGCTGGTGCCGATGGCGATGGCCAGGGCGTCGACCTGGGTCTTCTTGACGAAGTCGGCGGCTTCTTCCGGGTCGGTCAGCATCTGGCTGTGATCCAGCACGCCTTCGGCGCCGATGCCGTCTTCTTCACCGGCCATGCCGGTTTCCAGGGAGCCCAGGCAACCCAGTTCACCTTCAACCGAAACGCCGCAGGCGTGGGCCATGGCCACGGTTTGTTGGGTTACGCGTACGTTGTACTCGTAGTCGGTCGGGGTCTTGCCGTCTTCGCCGAGGGAGCCGTCCATCATCACCGAGCTGAAGCCCAGTTGGATGGAGCGCTGGCACACGTCAGGGCTGGTGCCGTGGTCCTGGTGCATGCACACCGGGATGTGCGGGAATTCTTCGATCGCAGCGAGGATCAGGTGACGCAGGAACGGGGCACCGGCGTATTTGCGCGCACCGGCCGAAGCCTGGACGATCACTGGGGAGTCGGTCTTGTCAGCGGCTTCCATGATGGCGCGCATCTGCTCAAGGTTGTTGACGTTAAAGGCTGGGACGCCGTAGCCGAACTCGGCTGCGTGGTCCAGCATTTGACGCATGCTGATAAGTGCCATTGTGTTGTCTCTCCCGGTCGAGGGTCGTTAATCGTGCAAGCCTGCCGTAGCGGCGGCTGCTATTCAAGTTATTGCAGGTCAGGCTTTGCATGCCTGGCGTGCTGAATCGTTATTGCTGATGTGGGAGGGAGTTTGCCCCCGATGACAGTGGCTCAGTCAGCACATGGGGGTGCTGACAAACCGCTATCGGGGGCAAGCCCCCTCCCACATTTGGATCTCATCAAATTTGAAATCTTATTGGGCCTTGCAGCCGCGCCCGATCAAATCGTCGGTGGCAACCCAGTAAACCAGGCCTTCCTCACCTTTTGTGTGAAACGCCAACTGGTCGTTGCTGTACAGCACGCCCGAGGCGGCAACGTCCTGTTTGAGGCGATAAACCTGGTCGGAACCGCCGAGGCGTACATCCACCTCACTGCGGGCCTGGTTGGCGAAGCGCCAGTTGACCTCGGCCTTGCTGTCACAGGTCCAGGTGGTCCACTTATCGGCAGGCTGTGCCTTGTTGAACATGTTCATGCTGCTGCAACCGGCCAGTAGGGCCAGGGCTGCCAGGGCGAAAACGCCTTTCATTGCCAATCCTCGCAGCGGGGCCAAAGGCCGCCGATGCCGTCGGTTAGTTGATCAGACCCGTCAAGGGCAACCCTGTTCCTGACCGTTGGGCGCGGAGTCGTATTTCTCCAGCCGTTCGTTGCCGATGCGCTTGTTGATCACCGGCATGGTCTCGGCTTGCCAGTCAGCCTGGTAGCAGCTTTTTTTCTGCTCCGTGGCAGGTTTGCCTGCCGCCGGCGCTGCGCTTGGCGTGCTGCCGCAGCCGGCCAACAGGCCCACCGCGATCAGCATTGCCAACGACTTGATCATGGGAATACTCCTTTTCCGGATCACGAGCCTTAGCCTTTGGCCCGGGTTTCCAGCACTTCAACGGCGGGCAGGACTTTGCCTTCGACGAATTCAAGGAATGCACCGCCACCGGTAGAAATGTAGGAGATCTGGTCGGCAACACCATATTTATCGATGGCCGCCAGGGTGTCGCCGCCGCCGGCGATGGAGAATGCCGAGCTGTCTGCGATGGCCTTGGCCAGCACTTTGGTGCCATTGCCGAACTGGTCGAACTCGAACACGCCGACCGGACCGTTCCACAGGATGGTCTGGGAGGCTTTCAGCAGCTCTGCGAAGTTGGCTGCAGTTTGCGGGCCGATGTCCAGAATCATGTCGTCGGCGGCCACGTCGGCGATGAGCTTGACGGTGGCTTCGGCGGTTTCAGCGAACTCCTTGGCAACCACCACGTCCACCGGCAACGGCACGCTGACCTTGGCGGCAATGGCACGGGCGGTGTCGAGCAGGTCCGGCTCGTAAAGGGACTTGCCCACCGGGTGGCCTGCTGCCGCCAGGAAGGTATTGGCAATGCCGCCGCCAACGATCAACTGGTTGCAGATCTGGCTCAGGCTATTGAGCACGTCCAACTTGGTGGACACCTTGGAGCCGGCAACTATGGCCGCCATCGGTTGGGCCGGAGCGCCCAGGGCCTTGCCCAGTGCCTCCAGTTCAGCCGCCAGCAATGGGCCGGCAGCCGCCACCTTGGCGAACTTGGCCACGCCGTGGGTCGAACCCTCGGCACGGTGGGCGGTGCCGAACGCGTCCATCACGAACACGTCGCACAGGGCGGCGTATTGCTGGGCCAGTTCGTCGCTGTTCTTTTTCTCGCCTTTGTTGAAGCGCACGTTTTCGAACAGCACGATGTCGCCAGGCTTAACGTCGACGCCGCCCAGGTAGTCAGCCACCAACGGCACGTCACGGCCCAGGGCCTTGCTCAGGTAGTCGGCTACCGGCTTGAGGCTGTTTTCGGCGGAGAACTCACCTTCGGTCGGGCGACCCAGGTGGGAGCAGACCATCACGGCCGCGCCTTTTTCCAGGGCCAGCTTGATGGTCGGCAGCGAGGCCAGGATTCGCGCATCGCTGGTGACAACACCGTCCTTGACGGGGACGTTGAGGTCTTCGCGAATCAGTACGCGCTTACCTTGCAGATCGAGGTCGGTCATCTTCAACACGGTCATGGGTGGCAGTTCCTGAATTACTGTTGAGGTTGTTTAGAGGCGATATGCAGATAATGTTCCGCAACATCCAGCATTCGATTGGCAAAGCCCCATTCGTTGTCGAACCAGGCCAGGATGTTCACCAGCCTCGGGCCGGAAACGCGGGTCTGGCTGGCATCGACAATCGCCGAATGCGGGTCATGGTTGAAATCACAACTGGCGTGGGGCAACTCGGTGTAGGCCAGCAAGCCTTTGAGCGGGCCGCGGGTGGCGGCGTCGCGCAGGATCCGGTTGACCTCCGTCGCATCCGTATCGCTGACGGTTTGCATGGTGATGTCCAGGCAGGACACGTTCACCGTCGGCACCCGTACGGCTTTGGCCTGGATTCGCCCGGCAAGTTCCGGCAGCAGGCGTTCGATGCCGCGCGCCAGACCGGTGGATACCGGAATCACCGACTGGAACGCCGAGCGCGTGCGGCGCAGGTCTTCATGGTGATAGGCGTCGATCACCGGCTGGTCGTTCATCGCCGAGTGGATGGTGGTGATCGACACGTAGTCCAGGCCGATCGCCTGATCCAGCAGGCGCAACAGCGGCACGCTGCAGTTGGTGGTGCAGGAGGCGTTGGACACCAGCAGCTCACTGCCGGTCAGGCAATCCTGGTTGATGCCGTAGACGATGGTGGCGTCGACATCCGCCTCGCTGGCCATCGGCTGGGAAAACAGCACACGCGGTGCGCCGGCGTCGAGGAAACGCTGGCCATCGGCACGGGTGTGATAGGCACCGGAGCATTCCAACACCAGGTCGACGCCCAGCGCCGCCCAGTCGATGCCCTCGGGGGTGGCACTGCGCAACACTTTCACGCAGTCGCCGTTGATATGCAGACAATCGCCTTCGACCCGCACTTCGCCGGGAAAGCGGCCGTGGGTGGAGTCAAAGCGTGTCAGGTATTCGATGCTGGCCATGTCGGCCAGGTCGTTGATCGCGACAATTTCAAACCCGGCTGCCGCCCCTCGCTCGAACAGAGCACGCAAGACGCAACGACCAATGCGGCCGTAGCCGTTGAGTGCAACTTTGTAAGGACGCGGTTGGGGCATGGGGTTCTCGATCAAGGTTAGTTCGGTGTTGAATGTTCTGACGCTATCGCGGGCAAGCCCGCTCCCACATCAGACCGCGATCCAAATGTGGGAGCGGGCTTGCCCGCGATAGCGCCAGTACAGACAACGCAGACTGACTTAGTCTTCCAGTAGCTCTTCAGCCTGACCCAGGATGTTTTCCAGGGTGAAACCGAACTCTTCGAACAACGCTGGCGCCGGCGCCGACTCACCGTAGGTGGTCATGCCGATCACGCGGCCTTCCAGGCCCACGTACTTGTACCAGTAGTCGGCGTGAGCCGCTTCGATGGCGATACGCGCGCTGACCTGCAACGGCAGCACCGATTGCTTGTAGCCGGCGTCCTGGGCTTCGAACACGCTGGTGCACGGCATGGACACAACGCGCACGTTACGGCCTTGGGCAGTCAGCTTGTCGTACGCCTGAACGGTCAGGCCCACTTCGGAACCGGTGGAGATCAGGATCAGCTCCGGCTCGCCGATGCAGTCCTTGAGCACGTAGCCGCCACGGCTGATGTCGGCGATCTGCGCCTCGGTGCGCACCTGGTGTTGCAGGTTCTGACGGGAGAAGATCAGCGCCGAAGGGCCGTCCTTGCGCTCGATCGCGTGCTTCCAGGCCACGGCGGATTCCACCGCGTCGGCTGGGCGCCAGCAATCCAGGTTCGGCGTGGTGCGCAGGCTGGTCAGTTGCTCGACCGGCTGGTGCGTCGGGCCGTCTTCGCCGAGGCCGATGGAGTCGTGGGTGTAGACATGGATCACCCGCTTCTTCATCAGCGCGGCCATACGCACGGCGTTGCGCGCGTATTCCATGAACATCAGGAAGGTCGCGCCGTAAGGCACCAGGCCGCCGTGCAGGGACACGCCGTTCATGATGGCGCTCATGCCGAACTCGCGCACGCCGTAGTACATGTAGTTGCCGCTGGCGTCTTCGGCCGAGACACCTTTGCAGCCTTTCCACAGGGTCAGGTTGGAACCGGCCAGGTCGGCCGAACCGCCGAGGAACTCAGGCAGCAGCGGGCCAAAGGCGTTCAGGGTGTTCTGGCTGGCTTTACGGCTGGCGATGGTCTCGCCCTTGGCCGCGACTTCGGCGATGTAGGCCGAGGCTTTTTCCGAGAAATCGGCAGGCAGGTCACCGGCCAGGCGGCGTACCAGCTCATTGGCCAGCTCAGGGAATTCGGCGGAGTAGGCAGCGAAACGCTGGTCCCACTCGGCTTCGGTGGCCAGGCCTTTTTCCTTGGCATCCCATTCGGCGTAAATGTCGGCCGGGATTTCGAACGGGCCGTGGTTCCACTTCAGCGCTTCGCGGGTCAGGGCGATCTCAGCGTCACCCAGTGGGGCGCCGTGGCAGTCTTCCTTGCCTTGCTTGTTCGGCGAGCCGAAGCCGATGGTGGTCTTGCAGCAGATCAGGGTCGGCTGCGCGCTCTTGCGGGCGGTGTCGATGGCGGTCTTGATCTCTTCCGGATCGTGGCCGTCGACATTGCGGATTACCTGCCAGTTGTAGGCTTCGAAACGCTTGGGGGTGTCATCGGTGAACCAGCCTTCGACTTCGCCGTCGATGGAGATGCCGTTGTCATCGTAGAAGGCGATCAGCTTGCCCAGGCCCAGGGTACCGGCCAGGGACGCGACTTCGTGGGAAATGCCTTCCATCATGCAGCCATCACCCAGGAACACATAGGTGTGGTGATCGACGATGTCGTGGCCAGGGCGGTTGAACTGCGCGCCCAGGACTTTTTCAGCCAGCGCGAAGCCCACGGCATTGGCCAGGCCTTGACCCAGGGGACCGGTGGTGGTCTCGACGCCTGGGGTGTAGCCGAATTCCGGGTGACCCGGGGTGCGGCTGTGCAGCTGGCGGAAGCTCTTGAGGTCATCGATGGTGACGTCGTAGCCGGTCAGGTGCAGCAGCGAGTAGATCAGCATCGAGCCGTGGCCGTTGGACAGTACGAAGCGGTCACGGTCGGCGAACGACGGGTTGCTCGGGTTGTGCTTCAGGTAATCACGCCAAAGTACCTCGGCGATATCCGCCATGCCCATCGGGGCACCGGGATGGCCGCTGTTGGCTTTTTGCACGGCATCCATGCTGAGGGCACGAATGGCGTTGGCACGCTCACGACGGCTGGGCATCGCTGTTCTCCTGAGGATTTTGAAGAGTGAATGATTAAAAGAAACGGAAAAAAGGATCGGCATTTTCCCTCAGCCACCGCCTGCGGGCAATGACAGATAGTCACTTGCAGGTGTTTTTCCTGTGCTTTGGGCGGCAATCGCTTGCAGAAACCTTTAACCGCTTCGTCCAAAGGTTATAGCGGCGGCTTATAACCGCCACTTATCGATCAATATCAAAACTTTTTGATATTGACCTTGCGGGGATACTCACCCGTCACTAGACTGCTGGCCTTATGAACCTACCCGTGCCCACCCTGCGTCCTGACGACGGCGAAGAGCTGGCAGCCTTGTGCAAGGCCGCTGGCGACCCATTGCGTCTGAACGTATTGCGCGCACTGACCAACGACTCATTCGGCGTACTGGAACTGGCACAGATCTTCGCCATCGGCCAGTCGGGCATGAGCCACCATCTGAAGGTGCTGGCCCAGGCCGACCTGGTCGCCACCCGTCGCGAAGGCAATGCGATTTTCTACCGCCGCGCCCTGCCCCATACCGACCTGCTCGGCGGCAAGTTGCACGCTGCCTTGCTTGAAGAAGTGGACAGCCTGAGCCTGCCCCATGACGTGCAGTCACGCATCGGCCAGGTCCACGGGCAACGTGCTGCCGCGAGCCAGGACTTTTTCGCACGAGTTGCCGAGAAATTTCGCGCCCAGCAGGACTTGATCGCAGGTCTGGCCCAATACCGCGACAGCGTACTGGCGCTACTGGATAAGCTGAGCTTCAGTGAAGAAGCGACGGCGCTGGAAGTCGGGCCTGGAGATGGCGGCTTCCTGCCGGAACTGGCACGCCGCTTTCGGCAGGTCACTGCGCTGGACAACAGCCCGGCGATGCTCGAACTGGCACGCCAGCTCTGTGAGCGCGAGGCATTGGGCAATGTCAGCCTGCAGTTGGCTGACGCCCTGAGCAGCACAACGATCAAGGCCGATTGCGTGGTGCTGAACATGGTCTTGCACCATTTCGCCGCCCCCGCCGACGCTTTAAAGCAAATGGCCGGGTTGCTGCACCCCGGCGGTAGCCTGTTGGTTACGGATTTATGCAGCCACAACCAGAATTGGGCCAGGGAGGCCTGCGGTGATCTCTGGTTGGGTTTTGAACAGGACGATCTGGCCCGTTGGGCCACCGCTGCGGGACTCGTTCCCGGGGAAAGCCTCTATGTAGGTTTACGTAATGGTTTCCAGATCCAGGTCCGCCACTTTCAGCGACCGACTGGCGACACTCACCATCGGTAAATATCAGGAAAACATCGAGATGAGCGAATACTCCCTTTTCACCTCCGAGTCCGTGTCTGAAGGGCATCCGGACAAAATCGCCGACCAGATTTCTGATGCGGTGCTGGACGCCATCATCGCTGAAGACAAGTTCGCCCGTGTGGCGTGCGAGACCCTGGTGAAAACCGGTGTAGCGATCATCGCCGGCGAAGTGACCACTACCGCCTGGGTTGACCTGGAGCAGATCGTTCGTGACGTGATCACCAACATCGGCTACAACAGCTCCGACGTCGGTTTCGACGGCGCGACCTGTGGCGTGATGAACATCATCGGCAAGCAGTCGCCCGACATCAACCAGGGCGTCGACCGTGCCAAGCCGGAAGACCAGGGCGCCGGTGACCAGGGCCTGATGTTCGGCTACGCCAGCAACGAAACCGATGTGCTGATGCCGGCACCGATCACCTTCTCGCACCAGCTCGTGCAGCGTCAGGCTGAAGCGCGTAAATCCGGCGTGCTGCCTTGGCTGCGCCCGGACGCCAAGTCCCAGGTGACCTGCCGCTACGAAGGCGGCAAGGTGGTCGGCATTGACGCCGTCGTACTGTCGACCCAGCACAACCCGGACGTTTCCTACGCCGACCTGCGCGAAGGCGTGATGGAGCTGATCGTCAAGCACGTGCTGCCGGCCGAACTGCTGAGCAAGGACACCCAGTTCCACATCAACCCGACCGGCCAGTTCATCATTGGCGGCCCGGTAGGCGACTGCGGCCTGACCGGTCGCAAGATCATCGTCGACAGCTACGGCGGCATGGCCCGTCACGGCGGTGGCGCGTTCTCCGGTAAAGACCCATCCAAGGTTGACCGCTCGGCCGCCTACGCCGGTCGTTACGTGGCCAAGAACATCGTTGCTGCCGGCCTGGCCGAGCGTTGCGAGATTCAGGTGTCCTACGCCATCGGCGTGGCCCAGCCTACGTCGATCTCGCTGAATACCTTCGGCACCGGCAAGATCAGCGATGACAAGATCATCAAGCTGGTGCGCGAGATCTTCGACCTGCGCCCTTACGCGATCACCACCATGCTCGACCTGCTGCACCCGATGTACCAGGAAACCGCAGCCTACGGCCACTTCGGTCGTACCCCTGCGCAGAAGACCGTCGGCGACGACACCTTCACCACCTTCACCTGGGAAAAAACCGACCGCGCCAACGACCTGCGCACTGCCGCCGGCCTGTAATCGCCCACGGTACATAAAGCCTCGCCGGGTTTGCCCGGCGGGGCTTTTTATTGCCTGCGGGACCGCCTTCACATTTTTTGGATCCAAAGCTTGCAGGCACAATAATGGCCCTCTAGAATCCGCGCCCTCTCGGGCCTTCACCTTATTTGGATATTGCCCTGCGCCAGCCCGGGACTCATAAGTGCGCAGGCAATCGAACATTGAGGTTTTTCATGCGCATCTCCACGCTCGCCCCTGCCGCCCTTCTGCTCAGCCTGTTCGCCCTGCCGGCCCACGCCGCCGACCTGAGCGCATTGAGTGGCGCCCTGGGCTCCCAGCTGGGTGTCGGCAATTCCGGCGACTGCCAAAAGCAATCCGCAGACCTGCAAACCAAGATCGATGCGGCCGAAGCCAGCAAAGACAGCTTGAAAGTGAAGGCCTTCAAAGCGGCGCAAGACCAGATCAACAAAGGTTGTGACAAACTCGCCCAAGCCCAGGCCAAAGCCGACGCCAAGCAGGAAGCCAAGGCTGATAAGCCTGATGCCGTGAAAGCGCTGGGCGGCCTGTTCAAGTAAGCCGAAACACCCGGTAAAAAGCCCCGCAGCGTCGGGGCTTTTTTGTGGGTGAAGGGATCATTTAGGCTGGGCGCCCCTTCCGAGCAAGGATGCTCATGATGCGTTTACTGATTGTTCTGCTACTCAGCGCTCTACCCTTTTCGGCCTGGGCTGAAAACTGCCCCGATGAGGCCCGTGCCCAGGTCGACACCCTGGCCGAACAAATCCGCCTGTGGGACGACAGTTACCACCGCCTCGGCCAATCCCCCGTCAGTGATGAACTCTACGATCAGGCCCGCCAGCGTCTGGCCCACTGGCGCCAGTGCATGCCCACCCCCACGGCGCCTGATAACCCGCTGGCCAGTTCACGGGGCACCTTGCCTCACCCGATCGCCCATACCGGCCTCGAAAAGCGCCTGGATGAGCAAGCCGTGGGCGCCTGGCTGGGCACGCGCCGGGATGTATGGATCCAACCCAAGGTGGACGGCGTTGCGGTGACCCTGGTGTACCGCCAGGGTCGCTTGAAACAGCTGATCAGCCGTGGCGATGGCAAGCTGGGCCAGGACTGGTCGACCTCCGCGCGCAAGATCCCCGGCATTGTCCAGCAACTGCCGGAACCCATTGACCTGGTGCTGCAAGGCGAACTTTATTGGCGCCTCGACGAGCATGTGCAATCGACAACCGGTGGGCTCAACGCGCGCAGCAGGGTGGCCGGGCTGATGAATCGCCGACAGCTGAGCGACACCGACGCTGCCGGTATCGGCCTGTTTATCTGGGCCTGGCCCGAAGGCCCTGCGGCGTTTCCCGAGCGCCTGGCCACCCTGGCACGCTGGGGGTTCACCGACAGCCAGCGCTATAGCCAGCCCGTCCAGGACATCATCGAAGCAGCACATTGGCGCACCTATTGGTACAACCACCCCCTGCCTTTTGCCAGTGACGGCGTGGTGCTGCACCAGGCGCAGCGCGCACCCGCTGAACGCTGGCAGCCCAGTGCGCCTTACTGGGCTGTCGCCTGGAAGTACCCCGCCTCCCAGGCCCTGGCCCTGGTACGCCAGGTGCAGTTCAAGATCGGCCGCACCGGACGCATCACCCCGATTCTGGAACTGGAGCCGGTGCGCCTGGACGACCGCCTGATCAGCCGGGTCAGCGCCGGCTCGTTGAAGCGCTGGCAGGCCCTGGATATTCGCCCGGGCGACCAGGTGTCCGTCAGCCTGGCGGGCCAAGTGATCCCTCGACTGGACCAGGTGATCCTGCGCAATACCACCAGGGTCGAACTGCCAGTGCCCGACCCTCGGGACTTTCACGCCTTGAGTTGCTGGCAGCTGGAGCCCGGCTGCGAAGAACAGCTCCTCGCACGCCTTACCTGGCTGAGCGGCAACCAGGGCCTGGCATTACCGCACATAGGCCGCGAGACGTGGAACATATTGATCCAGGCCGGTCTAATCGCAGGCTTTCTCGATTGGTTAACCCTGGATACGGCAGAGCTTGCTAACATTGATGGCTTTGGTGAGCGCAGCCGCGCACGACTGCTCGAAGGCCTCCACAGCGCTCGGCAACGCCCCTTCGCACAATGGCTCAAGGCCTTGGGTGTGCCGCCTGCGGCACGTAACAACCTGGAAGGTGACTGGCAGACGCTGGTCGCCAGAGACACCCAGGCCTGGCTGGCCATCGATGGCATCGGCCCGGGCCGCGCGGCGCAACTGAGCGCTTTTTTTCGCGACCCACACGTACAGACATTGGCTGAAACATTACGCGTGGCCGGAATAGACGGGTTTTGAACCCGTCCCAGCCACCTTTGAATCACAGCAGAATTCACCCTGCTATTTGCACACCTGGAGCTCCACATGAAATTCCTCGCCCCTTTTGCCCTGCTGACCGTCGCAAGCTTCATGGCCACGCCACTGCTGGCCGCCGAAGAAGCCACCCCACTCACCGGCTGTGCCGCCAAACGCCAGGCCATCAGCACCCAGCTCGAACAGGCCAAGGCCCACGGCAACAGCGACCAGCAAGCCGGCCTGGAAAAAGCCCTGAGCGAAGTCACCGCCAACTGCACGGATGCCGCCTTGAGGAAGGAGCGCGAAAACAAGGTACTCGACGCCAAGCACGAGGTCAGCCGCCGTCAGGCCGACCTCGACAAGGCGATGAAAAAAGGCGACGCGGACAAGATCAACAAGCGTAAGGACAAACTCGCCGAGTCACGCAAGGAACTGCAGGACGCCGTGGAAGAACTCGACCAGTAAAACCGGTCAGTGGTCGCGAAATTGTTTATGGCAGGCACTGCAGGCATCTTCGACTTTCTGTACGGCAGGCGTAAGGTTGCTGGCCTTGTAGGGCTGCACCTGGCTGGCGATCACCAGCTCACCGGTGGCCGCTTCCAGGTCGCGTGCCAGTTGCTGGAACTGCGCCTGTTTTTGCCACACGTCGTCCTTGGCGCTGGTGTGATCCTCTTCGCGTACGCTCGGAAAATGTTTCCACGGTTCATGGGACAGCGCATCGAGCTTGACCGCGCCTTCGGCGAATTTCGCGCCATCGAAGGCAATGCGCCCGCGCAGCATGCCGCCCAGGTCTTCAGAGGTCTTGAGCATCTGCTTGAAGATCGCCTTGCGCTGGCCCAGGGGCGAATTCGGATCGACGCCGCCGCAGGCGGACAGTGTCAGGCAGGCCAACAGCACAAGCGTCACTTTTTTAAAAGTCATGGCGGCTCAGGGTCACGGGAAACGGCGGCCAGTATCCTCGCCCTGCTCGTAAAGACCAATAGCCCTATTAATAATAAGGGTTGTCCACAGGCGCTGCGGCGCGGGCAATCGCTTCAGGAACTGTTTGTATGAATCTCACACTGAAACACTGGAGCCGCCGGCTGGCATGGGCTCTGCCGATGTTTGCGCTGCTGGCAGGCTGCGACGCGGGCAAAGACGCCGGCAAAGATGAAACAATTAAACCCCACGCCGTGGCCACCTACGTGAATGCCCCTTGGGAGGCCTTGCCGAGCGTGTCCGACGCCGACCTACTGGCCGGTTTTGAATCCTGGCGCAGCGCCTGCCAGCGCCTCAAGGCAGACCCGGTATGGGGCGCGACCTGTGCCGCAGCAGCCAGCGTGCCCGGCAATGCCGTGGCGGTGCGCGGTTTTCTCAAGGAGCGCCTGGATGTGTTCGGCCTGCGTTCGGCTGACAACACCCCCAACGGCTTGATCACCGGCTACTACGAACCGGTCTACCCCGGCAGCCTGACCAAGACCGCCGCCGCTCACGTACCCGTGTATGGCGTACCGGATGACCTGATCATCGTCAATCTGGAAAGCATCTACCCGGAGCTCAAGGGCAAGCGCCTGCGCGGCCGCCTCGAAGGCCGCGTACTCAAGCCCTATGACGATGCCAGCGCCATCAACGGCCAAGGCTCCACCGCCAAGCCAATTGCCTGGCTGACCAATCCAATGGACCTGCAATTCCTGCAGATCCAGGGCTCGGGGCGCATTCAACTCAAGGACGGACGCCAACTGCGCGTCGGTTACGGCGACCAGAACGGCTACCCGTATCGCCCTATCGGCCGTTGGCTGGTGGAGCAAGGCGAGCTGAAGAAAGAAGACGTGACCATGGGTGCCATCAGCGCTTGGGCCAAGGCGCACCCGGAGCGCATCCCGGAACTGCTGGCCAGCAACCCCAGCTACGTATTCTTCAGCGCTCGCCCCGACAGTAATGAAGGCCCGCGCGGTTCGCTGAATGTGCCGTTGACCGCTGGCTACAGCGTAGCAGTGGATCGCAAGGTAATTCCGTTGGGCAGCCTGTTGTGGCTGTCGACTACCAAGCCCGACGGCTCGCCATTGGCACGCCCGGTCGCCGCGCAGGACACCGGCGGTGCAATCACCGGAGAAGTGCGCGCGGATTTGTTCTGGGGCACGGGTGATGCTGCCGGAGAGCTGGCGGGAAATATGAAGCAGCAAGGACAGATCTGGATGCTGTGGCCCAAGGGCGCGGCGTTGCCGCAGGTGCCGGATGCACCCACCGGAACCTGACACTCGCCGAAAACACACCGTAGGAGCGAGCTTGCTCGCGAAAAACGTCAACGATAATGCAGCACTTTCTGGCAGCCCGCGTCGTCTGTTCGTTCTTCGCGAGCAAGCTCGCTCCTACAGAAACCGGTTCAGATCGACACGAAGAAGAAGCTCGCAATCAATGCCATGCCCACCGCCCACACCAGTGAGCGCAATATCGCCCAGTCGGCCAGGTAGCAAATGATGTACAGCAGGCGGCTGGTGATAAACAGCACAGCCAGCACATTGATGGTCACCAGTTCGGCCGTGCCGGCCAGGTGGGCGATAATCACCGCGGCGGCAAAGGCGGGGGTGACTTCAAAGCTGTTGAGCTGCGCACTGTGGGCGCGCTTGGCAAACCCTTCAAGGGTATCCAGGAAAGCACGCGGGTCGTGGTTCTGCCGCGGCCCGAACTTGCCGCCACTGAACTTGGCCACGCCCGTGCACAGGTAAGGCAGGAAAATCGCGATCAACACACACCAGAAAGCAGCCGTCATCACTCAGTCCTTTTGTCGTTTTATGCAGCGATTAGAGTTCTAGCACTAAAAACCCAATGTCGCACCTAACCGCTATGAGCCGCGCGACACCGAAAGGTTCTACCGCACTTTCACCCAAGACCTTGCAACCTCATGCCGCCACTGCGGTCCATCCCCCATTAACAACCCACCCCCACCTTCCAAGGACCCCGGATGCTTGAACTTGTCGCCGCCTTTATTTGCCTCACAACCCTGCTCACCTATGTGAACTTCCGCTTTATCGGCCTGCCGCCCACCATCGGCGTGATGGTCACGGCCCTGCTGTTCTCCCTGATCCTGCAAGGCCTGAGCGTGCTCGGCTACCCAGGCCTGGAGGTACGCATCCAGCAACTGATCGGCCAGATCGACTTCGGCGACCTGCTGATGAACTGGATGTTGTCGTTCCTGCTGTTCGCCGGCGCCTTGCACGTCAACTTGAACGACCTGCGCAGCTACCGCTGGCCCATAGGCCTGCTGGCCACCTTCGGCGTGTTGATCGCCACTGTGGTGATCGGCAGCCTGGCGTATTACATCTTCGCCCTGTTTGGCTGGCACGTGAGTTTCCTTTACTGCCTGTTGTTCGGCGCACTGATCTCGCCCACCGACCCCATTGCGGTACTGGGCGTGCTGCGAACCGCCAATGCGTCGAAACCGCTGAAGACCACGATTGTGGGTGAGAGCCTGTTCAACGACGGCACGGCGGTGGTGGTGTTTACCGTATTGCTGGGTATCGCGCAGCTGGGCGAGACGCCAACCGTGGGCGCCACGGCCATGCTGTTCGCCCATGAGGCAGTGGGTGGCGTGGTCTTCGGCGGGCTGATCGGCTACCTGGTGTACCTGATGATCAAGAGCATCGAACAGCACCAGATCGAAGTGATGCTGACCCTCGCCCTGGTCATCGGCGGCTCGGCGATGGCCACCGAACTGCACGTCTCCGCACCGATCGCGATGGTGGTGGCCGGGCTGATCATCGGCAACCTGGGACGCAAGCTGGCGATGAACGACATGACCCGGCGCTACCTGGACGGCTTCTGGGAATTGCTGGACGACATGCTCAACGCGCTGCTGTTTGCGCTGATCGGCATGGAGCTGCTGCTGTTGCCGTTCAACTGGCTGCACGTGTTCGCAGCCAGTTTGCTGGCGGTGGCGATCCTGCTGTCGCGCCTGCTGACCGTAGCCCCGGCGATCCTGTTGCTGCGGCGCTGGCGCACGGTGCCACGCGGCACCATCCGTATCCTGACCTGGGGCGGCCTGCGCGGCGGGGTTTCGGTGGCACTGGCGCTGGCCCTGCCACTGGGCCCGGAGCGCGATCTGCTGCTGAGCATCACCTACATCGTGGTGTTGTCGTCGATCCTGTTGCAGGGGCTGAGCATCGGCAAGCTGGTCAAGCGCGTGACCCAGGGCGAACCCCAGGCCACACCTGACGTTCACTGATCCTTGTTGATCCGCTGCGGATGCCTCGGGTCCGCAGCGTGCTTGCCCGGCAAGCTACTCTCGCTGCGAATCTGCGCATGGCTGATCAACGCAAAGATAAAGCTGCCACCGATGATATTGCCGGCCAGGGTTGGGCCGGCAAACACCAGCCAGAAATCCTTCCAGGGCAACTCACCGGCAAACACCAGGTATGAGACTTCCGCCGACCCCACCACGATATGGGTGAAATCCCCCAGGGCCATCAGGTAGGTGATCAGAATGATGATCCACATCTTGGCGCTTTCCATCGAAGGGATCATCCACACCATGGTGGCGATCATCCAGCCGGAGACGATGCCCTTGGCGAACATCTGGCCGGCGTCGTTTTCCATGATCTTGCGCCCGATTTCCAGGAAGGCCATGTCGGTCTTGGTGTCGAAGATCGGCAGGTGCAGCATCACATAGGCCACCAACAGCGTGCCGCACAGGTTGCCCACCAGTACCACGCTCCAGAGCCTGATCAGCCGCCCGGCATTGGCCAGTGTAGGTTTGCTCATCACCGGCAACACGGCGGTCAGGGTGTTTTCGGTGAACAGTTGCTGGCGCGCCAGGATCACCGCCAGGAAGCCTGCGCAGTAGCCGAAGCTGGCGATCACCTTGAACGCTTCGCCGTCCGGCAGGCGTGAATTGAGCAGCCCCATGGCCATCAGCGACAGGCCCATGGTCAAGCCTGCGGCCAGGGCCGACCACCACAAGGCGGCGACACTGCGCTCCAACTCCTGGTCGCCCTGGGTACGGATGATTTCGTGGAGCACCGCAGCACGGGGTGGCTGGTTCTTGTCCACGTCCTGTTGCTCTTCCTGCGACAGGTTGGGGGTCTTGCCGTCTTCGTTGGTGGCCATGATGTTCCAGAGTCCGAGGGGTGCCTGTAGCTACGACAGGCTGGCGCGGTAGCTGTTCAGTGGCCAGACAACTAAACCGGCATGCGCCAAGCCTTGGCCATCTCCACAGTGGTGGAACTGGAAGGCGTGCCCCAGGGTTTGTTGCGCGCCTGGTAATTTTCGCTGAGGTCATCAAGCACACGGTTGAACGCGAGTGGCGTAGTGGCCTTGGCCAAGTCTCGGGCTGCGCGCTGTAACAGTTCAACATTGGACGCCGGCTGGCCTGGTCGGAACAACGAGGGGTAGATGACCTCCCGCGTAAAGCTCTCGGCACGTACCGCAATATCGCGCCGTTTCATTTCGGCAACGGCGCAGGTCATGACTTTGGAAGAGGTGTCGCCCTGCTTGGCAGCCATTTGCAGCAACGCCTGGAAATTGTGTTGGCCAGTATCATTCAAGCGCCGTCCCAACCATTCGGTTTTCTCGGGACTGCGGGCAAGTGCATCCAGATTACGAACTGCCGACGACAACTTCGGTGTGAACAGCAAGCTATCATGGGAGTTATCGACCTCATTAATCGCACGGTCCAGGGCGTGCAGCACCTGCTTCGCTTCTTCTCGAAACATCAGCACGCTGGCTGCGGCCGTGTCTTTCTGCAACGCCGGCTGCACACTGGCCAGTGTTTTATCATCCATCGCAAGCACCGCTTCATCCAGCGTACCGAACGAGTGAGACTCACGCGTCGCGGCACGACGCTGCAGATGCCCCTCCACCGCCTCACGCGCCTTTTCCTGCAGGTGCTGCTTGTACTCATCCTTCATGGTGAAGTTGACCGTACCGCTGAGCAGGCCGCGAAAATCGCCTTTTTCGGTATTCAGTGGCAACGCCAGCGTCTGCTCGGCAAATGCTTCGAGCCTTTTATCCTGGTAAGCCTCGGCGGCCGAGTGGGGTGTTCCTGTGATGCAGTCGGCCAGGCTGCTGATAAAACCGCCACTTTGGGCTGGTGCCCCGACGGCGTCCGACTCGAACTTGATGATCAGCGACTCAGACTTGCTCAGGGGGCTCTCGGGAAACAATCGGTCCACCACGCCTGGCGCTGGTGTATTGAGCAACAGGCCACCGTCCTGAAAGGCCGTGGTTTCAGATGCCATCTGGAAGGCATGCCCTTGTTCCACAGGGCTTTTGAACAGGACGGGCAACGAACCCGAAATACGCGCGGCGCGGGCGATATCCATGTCCGGAGTCAAACTGCTGTTGAACACTACCAACTGTGGGCGCCCACCAAACATGCCAGTCCCCGTGATATTGAGTTGCTTGACCGCTGGAATAGTGCGGCTTAACACCTCAAGGTCGGCAAACGTGGGCGCGCCACCGGCACTGAGCTTGTCAGCAATGCGCATGACTTCGGCGGGCCGGGTTTCTCTGGGAGAGTCGGCAATATGACCAAGAAGCGCCTTGCGCGACTCGTCGCGGATCATGTCCTCCAGCGGAACGGCAGCGGTTTTCAGACGCGGCAGCAGGGTCACCAGCAACTGGGAAATGTTGCCGACCAGGCCCGGCAAGCGCCCCACATGCTTGCCAAGCGTCGAACTGGCTTCCTGCAACCAGGCCGTCACAGAGTCTTTGCTGTTCAGCAGACTGGGCAGATTGATGGTGTCCGACAGCCCATCGAATGCTGCCGCCCCCATGCCACTGGCAATCAAGGCTGCAGAAATCGCGCCGGCAGAGGAACCGGAGATCTCTCGAATGCCTTCCAATTGCCGTGCGTCTTCCAGTGCCTGCACACCTCCCGAGAAGGCGACGCCCTTGGCGCCACCACCACTGAGCACCAAATGCGTGATGGGCGGCGGCGATAACACCACCTCCACCCGCCCTTGAGGATCGCGAAGGAGGGTCAGATTGCGATCGCCGCCACTGTCCACCAACAACGTCTTCGCCGTGTGATCGGCGCTGGCGTTGTCATCTCCATGCAAAGGCGTCTGAACAGGGGTGACCGGATTGAGCACTTTCATGAGCCGACTCTCTCTGCAGGGGTGTAATCCTGAGTGATGAGAGAGCCTGGGAAAGATCCAGCCGGAACAACCCGGCAACAGAATCAAACGGGTGACATGTAGTTACTCGCGGATGCCATCGTCCTGGAACTGGTCCTTGACGTACTTGATCTCGGTGCGTCCATGAGGGGCGGGCAAACCGTCCTCGCCCAGGTTGACGAAGACCATTTTTTCCACGGTGAGAATGCTTTTGCGGGTGATCTTGTTGCGCACTTCACAGGTGAGGGTGATGGAGGTGCGGCCAAACTCGGTGGCAGTGATCCCGAGTTCGATGATGTCGCCCTGGCGCGAGGCGCTGACAAAGTTGATTTCGGAGATGTACTTGGTCACCACGCGCTGATTGCCCAATTGGACGATGGCGTAGATGGCCGCTTCTTCGTCTATCCAGCGCAGCAGGCTGCCGCCGAACAGGGTGCCGTTGGGGTTGAGGTCTTCGGGTTTTACCCATTTGCGGGTGTGGAAGTTCATGGTCACTCCAAAGCGTCTTGCCGAATGATGGGCAACATCATGGCAGAGCCTGCCCCCAAGCTCTATGCGCCATTGCCTATCAACCTCATGTGCGATCTTCATATGACCGACAGAAAGGCTTGGGAAGTGCCGCGTACGCGGCTATAATCGCACCGCTTCAAAACGGTCATCTTCAGTTGATACCGTTTCTCCCGCCACCTGTCCGAGGGGCGCTGCAGCAGGTTCAACCTGTCAGGCTCGGATGGGGCGTTGTCCGGCCTGGTTGCCCTGGCCTGATACTAAACGCACAACGGCGCCCATTCGCACACTACGAATGGAGGCTCTTCATGAGCGCTGTAATTACGCCTGCAGATTTCAACGACTACAAAGTCGCCGACATGTCCCTCGCCGCCTGGGGCCGTCGCGAAACCTTTATCGCCGAATCCGAAATGCCAGCCCTGATGGGCCTGCGTCGCAAGTATGCCGCCGAGCAACCGCTCAAGGGCGCGAAGATCCTCGGCTGCATCCACATGACCATCCAGACCGCCGTGCTGATCGAAACCCTGGTTGCCCTGGGTGCCGAAGTGCGTTGGTCGTCCTGCAACATCTTCTCGACGCAAGACCAGGCCGCTGCCGCCATCGCCGCCGCCGGTATCCCGGTATTCGCCTGGAAAGGCGAGACCGAAGAAGAGTACGAGTGGTGCCTGGAGCAAACCATCCTGAAGGATGGCGCGCCTTGGGATGCCAACATGATCCTCGACGACGGCGGCGACCTGACCGAGCTGCTGCACAAGAAGTACCCGCAGATCCTCGACCGCGTCCACGGCGTGACCGAAGAAACCACCACCGGCGTGCACCGCCTGCTGGACATGCTGGCCAAGGGCGAGCTGAAAATCCCGGCCATCAACGTCAACGACTCGGTGACCAAGAGCAAGAACGACAACAAGTACGGCTGCCGTCACAGCCTGAACGATGCCATCAAGCGCGGCACCGACCACCTGCTGTCGGGCAAGCAAGCCCTGGTGATCGGCTACGGTGACGTGGGCAAGGGTTCGTCCCAATCCCTGCGCCAGGAAGGCATGATCGTTAAAGTCTCCGAAGTCGACCCGATCTGCGCCATGCAAGCCTGCATGGACGGTTTCGAAGTGGTGTCGCCGTTCCTCGACGGCGTCAATGACGGCACCGAAGCCAGCATCGACAAGGCCCTGCTGGGCAAGATCGACCTGATCGTGACCACCACCGGTAACGTCAACGTCTGCGATGCCAACATGCTCAAGGCCCTGAAGAAGCGCGCCGTGGTGTGCAACATCGGTCACTTCGACAACGAGATCGACACCGCTTTCATGCGCAAGAACTGGGCATGGGAAGAAGTGAAGCCGCAGGTACACAAGGTTCACCGTACCGGCGCTGGCGATTTCGACCCACAGAACGACGACTACCTGATCCTGCTGGCTGAAGGCCGCCTGGTTAACCTGGGCAACGCCACCGGCCACCCAAGCCGCATCATGGACGGCTCGTTCGCCAACCAGGTACTGGCCCAGATCTTCCTGTTCGGCCAGAAATACGCCGACCTGTCGCCAGCCCAGAAAGCCGAGCGCCTGACCGTGGAAGTACTGCCGAAGAAACTCGACGAAGAAGTGGCCCTGGAAATGGTCCGCGGCTTCGGCGGCGTGGTGACTCAGCTGACCAAGACCCAGGCCGACTACATCGGCGTGACCGTCGAAGGTCCGTTCAAGCCGCACGCTTATCGCTACTAAGTAATCAGCCCAACCTGCTCTACCTGTAGGAGCGAGCTTGCTCGCGAAAAACTCAAGGACACCGCGTACATCCTGTTTCTACGCGTTATCGTTGACGTTCTTCGCGAGCAAGCTCGCTCCTACAGTGCAGATGGGTTGCACAGTCGGCTTCTGAGTTTCAAAGGGTATGACCATGTCCCAAGACCGTCGCTACAGCTTCGAGTTCTTCCCCACCAAGACCGATGCTGGACATGAAAAACTAATGGCGACTGCCAAGCAGTTGGCCACTTACCACCCCGACTTCTTCTCCTGCACCTACGGCGCCGGCGGCTCGACCCGCGATCGTACGATCAACACCGTCTTGCAGCTTGAAAGCGAAGTCAACATTCCCGCCGCTCCGCATTTGTCCTGCGTGGGCGACAGCAAGGCCGACCTGCGCGGCCTGCTCACTCAATACAAGGCCGCCGGCATCAAGCGCATCGTTGCCCTGCGTGGCGACTTGCCATCCGGCATGGGCATGGCCAGCGGTGAGCTGCGCTACGCCAATGACCTGGTGAGCTTCATTCGTGAAGAAAGCGGCGATCACTTCCATATCGAAGTGGCCGCTTACCCGGAGATGCACCCCCAGGCGCGCAATTTCGAAGACGATCTGCAGAATTTCGTACGCAAGGCCAACGCCGGCGCCGACAGCGCGATCACTCAGTACTTCTTCAACGCCGACAGCTACTTCTACTTCGTCGAGCGTGTACGCGCCATGGGCGTGAACATCCCGATCGTGCCGGGCATCATGCCAATCACCAACTACAGCAAGCTGGCGCGCTTCTCCGACGCCTGCGGTGCTGAGATCCCACGTTGGGTGCGCAAGCAACTGGAAGCCTATGGCGACGACGTCAAGAGCATCCAGGCGTTCGGCGAACAGGTGATCAGCAATATGTGTGAAGAATTGTTGCAAGGTGGCGCACCAGGCCTGCATTTCTATACCCTGAACCAGGCTGAACCAAGCCTCGCGATCTGGAACAACCTTAAACTGCCACGTTAGGCCGGTTTAATCGCTGTACCCGGCCCTCGTTATTACGGGGGTTTTTTTCGTCTATATATCCCCGGAAAGGAAGCCTGCAGTACATGAATACAGCGTCCCCGACTCCCCGCCCGCAACTGGTATACCTGGTATTCGGCGCCGAGACCTATCATCAGGAAGCCGTATTCAGCATCGCCAGCGCCCTGGCCCACCTGGGCGGTCCCCAGGACATGCCATTGGACATCCAGGTGTTCAGCGACAATCCGGCCCCCTATCGCGGCTTGCCGGTACAGGTTCACACGCTGGACGACGCCACGCGCAGACGCTGGAGCGAGCCCCACGGCTACCATTTCCGCACCAAGCACGTGCTGTTGCGCCAGGTGTTGGAAACAGCGGAACGGGCGCTGTTGATCGACACCGACACCTTTTTCCACGACTCACCCATGGCGCTGTTCGAACGCGTCGCGCCCGGTACCGTGCTGTGCAATGCCTTCCACGCCAAGTACGGCGACAACCGCGAAAGCGTGCTGTATGAAGCCCTGGCCAGGCACCTTGAAGACAAAGGCCTGGCCGACGATGACATGTGGCTGCTCAACTCCGGCGTCATGGGCCTGACCCGGCAAGACGCGCACATCCTTGATCGCTCGATCGAGTTGATGGACGAGCTGTTCCCGATGGCCCACGGTGCCTACACCCTGGAAGAGTTCTGCCTGTCGGTGGCCGCGTACCGTACGCTCAACGTGCGCCAGTGCCCCGACCTGATCCACCACTACTGGAGCCGCAAGCAGTTGTTCCGGGCCAAGGTCAAGGCGTGGGTCACCAAGCACGCCGCGAACCCCATCTGCGCCCAGGCCCTGGCCGACACCCGCAATGTGTCTGCCCACCTGCCCCGCCCGCCACGGTTGCAGCGCTTGATGTACAAGCTGATCACCCTGGCCTTGCCCAAACGCAAGCAGCAGTTCATCCGCGAAATTCTCTACGGCTGCTACGAGCACGAGAATGAATTCGACCAGGCCTGTGGCCCGGCTTGGTGGGACAAGGCCCGGCAGAATCAGGAAGAGCGGCAAAAAGGCCCGGTCGATGCGCATCAGCTCGAACATTGGTTCGCCAACCCAGTGGTGCGCCTGATTCTGGGCGAGCGACGTGCAGCCATCTATGAACACCTGATGACCTCACCCCCAAAATAGCGTCGCCCGCAGATGCGTGTGCCAGCGCTTCTCTTTAGCGCACGAGCATCGTAACCTCGGGGCATGCCCGTCATTCTGAAGCTGTTGACCGTTACGCTTTTTACTTGCTTGAGCCTCGCCGCTTATGGCGAGAAATTGCGCATTGTCACCGAGCCCTGGGCGCCTTATGTGTACGAAGAGCACGGCACCATGCACGGGCTGGACTACGAAACCACGGTGATCGTGTTCCAGCGCCTGGGGGTCGAGGTGCAATGGCAGTTCCTGCCCTGGAAGCGCTGTCTGGCCATGCTCGATCAGGGTCATGCCGATGGCGCACTGGATATTTTCCACAGCCACGAACGCGACGCCCTGCTGCTGTACCCGAGTGAACCGTTGTCGGAAGTGGAGTTCGTGATGTTCTACGCCAACGAACGCCCTCACCCGGTCCAAGGCCTCGACGAGCTGGACGGCCTCACTGTCGGCACGTCGCCAGGCTATCTGTATGGCGCGCCATTCAGCGACTCCACCCGGTTCAGCCGCGAGCCGGCCCCCAGCCACGAGGCCAACTTCGGTAAATTGCTGCTGGGACGCATCGACCTGCTGATCACCGACCGCCGGGTTGGCCAGCATGTGATCAAGGCCCTGGGCCTGGAAGGCAAGGTCAGCCAGGCGCCCATCGTGGTCAGCCGCCAGCAGCAATACCTCGCGGTACGCCGTGGCGCGGGGATGGACCTGCTGGTGCAACGCTTTGCCGCCGAGCTCAAGCGCTTCAAACAGGAACCGGCCTACGCCGCTTTAAGCGCCAAATATGGTGGAATCCACGCCATAACCGCGTCCGGACACACCGTTGAGCAGCAGGAAAGCGGCGCACAGTGATTGCTCTGTTATACTCCGGCCTTTCCGCCAGGCTTACGCCCGGCCGCTGAGGTCCTGAAAAAGGCACCCAACCCCGCTACTGCGCAGCTTTCAGCCCGCGCGAGCCGGTGGAGTGCCCGCCAGACGCAGCAGGACCGGACGGGATTGCGCTCCCCTAAGCGCCATTCACGCCCGGCAAGATTATCCCTCTGGGCCAAGCCCTAACTAAAACAGGATTACTCATGTCCTTTGCTTCCCTCGGTCTCTCCGAGGCTTTAGTCCGCGCCATCGAGGCAGCGGGCTATACCGAGCCTACTCCGGTGCAACAGCGGGCTATTCCCGCCGTGTTGCAAGGTCGCGACCTGATGGTTGCGGCTCAGACAGGTACGGGTAAAACCGGCGGCTTCGCCCTCCCGATTCTGGAGCGGTTGTTCCCCAACGGTCATCCGGACAAATCCCAGCGTCACGGCCCGCGCCAACCGCGCGTACTGGTCCTGACCCCTACCCGCGAACTCGCCGCGCAGGTGCACGACAGCTTCAAGCTGTATGCCCGCGACCTGAAGTTCGTCAGCGCCTGTATCTTCGGCGGCGTCGGCATGAACCCACAGGTTCAGGCCATGTCCCGTGGTGTTGACGTGCTGGTGGCGTGCCCCGGTCGTTTGCTCGACCTGTGCGGCCAAGGCAGTGTCGATTTGTCCCACGTGGAAATCCTCGTGCTGGACGAAGCCGACCGCATGCTCGACATGGGCTTTGTCCATGACGTGAAGAAGGTCCTCGCCCGCCTGCCGGCCAAACGTCAGAACCTGCTGTTCTCGGCAACGTTCTCCAACGACATCACCGCCCTCGCTGGCAAGCTGCTGCACAACCCGGAGCGCATCGAAGTCACGCCGCCGAACACCACGGTCGAGCGTATCGAGCAACGCGTATTCCGCCTGGCCGCCAGCCACAAGCGTTCATTGCTGGCGCACCTGATCACCGCCGGCGCCTGGGAACAGGTACTGGTGTTCACCCGCACCAAGCACGGCGCGAACCGCCTGGCCGAGTACCTGGACAAGCACGGCCTCACCGCCGTCGCCATCCACGGCAACAAGAGCCAGAACGCACGCACCAAGGCCCTGGCCGACTTCAAGGCCGGTGAAGTGCGCATCCTGGTGGCCACCGATATCGCCGCCCGCGGCCTGGACATCGACCAGTTGCCACACGTGGTCAACTTCGAGCTGCCAAACGTCGACGAAGACTATGTGCACCGTATCGGCCGTACCGGCCGTGCCGGGCGTTCGGGTGAAGCCATTTCCCTGGTTGCCCCGGACGAAGAGAAACTGCTGAAAAGCATCGAACGCATGACCAAGCAGAAAATCGCCGATGGCGACCTGATGGGCTTCGATGCCAGCGCCGTTGAGGCCGAGAAGCCTGAAGTGCGCGAGCGTCCGGACGTGCGCAACCCACGTAACCCACGCGGTCCGAAGGGCGATGGCCCGAACGGCGGCGGTGGTGGCGGTGGTCGTCGCGACAAGGGCAAGGACAAAGGCGGCAAGGACAAGGCGCCAACCAACGGCCGTGGCGAACGCCCGGCCCGTGAGCAGAAGCCCCGTGAAGGCACCCCGGCCCGCGAACAGCGCCAGCCGAGCCAGCCCCCACGTGCCGCAGCCGACCGCGCCCCGGACGAATTCCTCGACGACGACGTGGACAACTTCGGTAACCGCGTGGACTACGTGCCCCAGGCCAAACCGGCCCAGGGCCGCGGCCGTCGTCCAGGTGCTCCGGCACAGGGCGCTGCCGCCGGCGCCCCACGTGGCGGCCAGCCTCAGGGCGGTCGTCAGAACGGCCCGCGCAACAGCAGCGGCGGCACGACCGGCACTCCACCGGCCAAGCGCAGCGGCCCGCGTAACGGTGCACCGCGTGACGGCCAGGCGCGTCGCGAAGATTCGCGCAGCAACAACCGCCGCCCGGCCCGTGACGACCAGCCGCGTTTGTCCGAGCCAGCCGTGCAGAACCCGCGCGGTGGCCCGGCGCCGAAGATCATCCACAAGGAGTCGAAAGCCGACCGCTTCCCGACACCCGAGCAGCTGGATCAACTGCCAGGCCGTCCGCGTGGTGAAAAACCGGCATTGCTGACCCGCAACCGCTGAGTTTCAAAGCGCCATGAAAAATGCCCCGCATCGAAAGATGCGGGGCATTTTTTATCTCCTCCCGACACGTTCCCTGAGATGAGC
The DNA here is from genome assembly GCF_001702295.1 of Pseudomonas sp. S3E12. Lineage (NCBI taxonomy): Bacteria > Pseudomonadati > Pseudomonadota > Gammaproteobacteria > Pseudomonadales > Pseudomonadaceae > Pseudomonas > Pseudomonas sp. S3E12. The sequence continues at coordinate 140,503 of NZ_MBDT01000003.1, read as the reverse complement.
GAACTGGTTGTGGTGAGCGAGCTTGCTCGCGCTGGGCTGCGCAGCAGCCCCAACACCTGTCACCGTGTTCTGCCAGAAGAATCATGGTGTATCTGATTAGGGCCGCTTCGCGCCCCAGCGCGAGCAAGCTCGCTCACTACAGGAAATACAGGCCAAAAAAAACCGGATCCTGAGATCCGGTTTTTTGTGTGCGGGCAGAAATTACTTCTGCTTGACGCCTTCCAGCGAGATGTCCAAATCGACGGTCTGGGAAGTCGGGCCTGGGCCCTTGATGCCGAAGTCGTTCAGGTTCAGCGTGGTCTTGGCGTTGAAGCCGGCACGTTCGCCGCCCCATGGATCCTTGCCTTCACCGTTGAACGTGGCCTTGAAGGTCACAGGCTTGGTCACGCCGTGGAAGGTCAGGTCGCCGGTCACATCAGCGGTTTTCTCACCGGTGGATTTAACCGCAGTGGAGACGAACTTGGCATCGGCGAACTTGCCGACATCCAGGAAGTCCTTGCTGGCGATGTGCTTGTCACGTTCGGCGTGGTTGGACCACAGGCTGGCGGTTTTGACGTCGACCGCGATTTTGCTGGCTTCAGGCTTGGCGGCATCCCAGCTGAACGTACCATCCCAGTCCTTGAAGGTACCGTGGATGTAGCTGTAGCCCAGGTGGCTGATTTTCCAGTCGATGAAGGCGTGCTGGCCTTCCTTGTCGATCTTGTAGTCGGCAGCCATCACCTGACCTGCAGACAGCAGCGCTGTACCGATTGCCAGAGCGGCGAGGGTCTTTTTCAACATGCTTTCTATTCCTTGTGAGTCGAGGTTGAACATCAGGCTTTGCGCCCCAGCATTCGCGTGAGGGTCGCATCACGGTCGATAAAGTGGTGTTTCAACGCAGCCACGCCGTGCAGGCCGGCGAAGACCACCAACACCCAGGCGAGGTACAGGTGCACCACGCCGGCTGTGTCTGCCTGGTCCGGTAGACCGGAAACCACGGCAGGAATTTCGAACAGGCCAAACACCGGGATACCGACACCGTCTGCGGTGGAAATCAGGTAACCGGCGATCATCACGGCAAACAGCCCGAGATAAAGGAACGCGTGGCCAAACGCGGCACCGATACGGGTCAAGCGGCTGTAACTGGCCAGCGGCGGAGGCGGCGGGCTGATCAGGCGCCAGACAATACGCACCAGCATGATGGCAAACAGCGTGATGCCGATGCTCTTGTGCAGGTCCGGTGCGTCCTTGCGCCAGGCGCTGTAATAGTCCAAACCCACCATCCACAAGCCCAGGGCGAACAGGCCGAACACCACCAGGGCCACGCCCCAGTGCAAAACCATACTGACCCAGCCGTAACGGGCCGGTGAGTTACGTAGCTGCATGTACTTAATCCCGTAAGAGCTGCGCCCAAGACTAGCGATTTACCTATCGAATTAAAGCGGAAAATTTCGCTTTGAAATATCGAGAAATACGATCTGGAGCCTATGCACAATAAGTTAACCAAGGATTAAGGACTATTCCTAAGAAACGTGACAGTCCGTCCTACGTTTACTCCGAATTCCCCACAATGGCTTGTGACCCGGGCCACCATTGCATAGGCTTGCGCGATTGTTTCACCTGCGCCGTTCGCAGGACCGCTTCGAGGAGATCACCGATGGGCTTGAACAACCAGTGGATGCAACGCGACCTCGCGGTGCTGTGGCATCCCTGCACCCAGATGAAAGACCACCAGCAACTGCCTCTGATCCCGATCAAACGCGGTGAAGGCGTCTGGCTGGAAGACTTCGAAGGCAAGCGCTACCTCGACGCCGTCAGCTCCTGGTGGGTCAACGTGTTCGGCCACGCCAACCCGCGCATCAACCAGCGCATCAAGGACCAGGTCGACCAGCTGGAACACGTGATCCTCGCCGGTTTCAGCCACCAACCGGTGATCGAGCTGTCCGAGCGCCTGGTCAAGATGACCCCCGAAGGCCTGACCCGCTGCTTCTATGCCGATAACGGTTCGTCGTGCATCGAAGTCGCGCTGAAGATGAGTTTTCACTATTGGCTCAACCGTGGCCTGCCGAATAAAAAGCGCTTCGTGACCCTGACCAACAGCTACCACGGCGAAACCATCGCCGCGATGTCGGTGGGCGACGTGCCGCTGTTTACCGAGACCTACAAGGCGCTGCTGCTGGACACCATCAAGGTGCCGAGCCCGGATTGCTACCTGCGCCCCGAGGGCATGAGCTGGGAAGAACACTCGCACACGATGTTCCTGGCCATGGAACAGACCCTGGCCGAGCACCACGACAGCGTCGCCGCCGTGATCGTCGAGCCGCTGATCCAGGGCGCCGGCGGCATGCGCATGTACCACCCGGTGTACCTCAAGCTGCTGCGCGAGGCCTGCGACCGCTATGGCGTGCACCTGATCCACGATGAAATCGCCGTGGGCTTCGGCCGCACCGGGACCCTGTTCGCCTGTGAACAGGCCGGCATCCGCCCGGACTTCCTGTGTTTGTCCAAGGCCCTGACCGGCGGCTACCTGCCGTTGGCCGCCGTGGTCACCACCGATGACGTCTACGACGCGTTCTACGACGACTACCCGACCCTGCGCGCCTTCCTGCACTCCCACAGCTACACCGGCAACCCGCTGGCGTGCGCGGCGGCCCTGGCGACCCTGGATATTTTCGAAGAAGACAACGTCATCGAAAACAACAAGGCCCTGGCCCGGCGCATGGCCACGGCAACGGCCCATCTGGTCGACCATCCGCACGTCTCGGAAGTACGCCAGACCGGCATGGTGCTGGCCATCGAGATGGTCCAGGACAAGGCCACCAAGACCGCTTACCCGTGGCAGGAACGCCGTGGCCTCAAGGTGTTCGAACATGCCCTGGAACGCGGCGCGCTGTTACGGCCGTTGGGCAGCGTGGTGTATTTCCTGCCGCCCTATGTGATTACACCGGAGCAGATCGACTTCCTCGCCGAAGTCGCCAGCGAAGGCATCGATATCGCCACCAACAGTAAAGTCAGCGTGGCGGTGCCGAAGGATTTCCACCCTGGTTTCCGCGATCCGGGTTGATTGTCGGCATACCTACACCTTTTTCCAGAGAACCGACATGAGACTGTCCCGCTTTTTCACCGACACCCCGCTGAGCCTCGGCGATCACGAGCTGCCCGAAGCCCAGGCGCACTACATCAGCCGCGTGCTGCGCATGGGCGAAGGTGACGCCGTGCAATTGTTCGACGGCTCCGGCCAGGAATTCCTGGGCAGCCTGCTGGAAGTCGGGAAGAAACGCGTCACCGTGCAACTGACCGAAAGCTTCGCCGGCCAGGCCGAATCGCCGCTGCACATCCACCTCGGCCAGGGCCTGTCCCGGGGCGAGCGCATGGATTGGGCGATTCAGAAAGCCACCGAACTGGGCGTCAACGCCATCACGCCGATCTTCAGCGACCGCTGCGAAGTGCGCCTGAAGGACGAACGCGCCGACAAACGCCTGCTGCACTGGCGCCAGGTGGCGATCAGCGCGTGCGAGCAGTGCGGGCGTTCGACGGTGCCGGTGATTCACCCGCCGTTGCTGCTGGCGGACTGGTTGAAGCAGGTCGAGGCGGACCTGAAACTGGTGCTGCACCCGGTGGCCGAGCCGATGGTCAGCCATGCCAAGCCTGCGAGCCTGGCGTTCCTGATCGGGCCCGAGGGTGGATTGACGGATGGGGAAGTCGAAGCGGCCCAAGGCGCCGGCTTCCACGCCGCCCGCCTCGGCCCGCGTGTGTTGCGCACCGAGACTGCGCCGGTGGTGGCATTGGCGGTCGCCCAACAGCTGTGGGGCGACTTCTAGCCCACATTTTTGATTGGGTTACCCCTTCTTACTCCACCGGATCGCTGATCGGCTTGGCAATGATCGCCTTCAACTCACTGGTCATCGGGAATTCCAGGTTCAAGCCCTTGGGCGGAATCGGCTGTTCAAACCAGCGCTGGTAAATCCCGTTGATCTCCCCCGAACGGTACAGGTCGCCGAGGGTCTCGTTGACCACCGCAAGAAACTGCGGGTCATCCTTGCGCACCATGCAGCTGTAGATCTCCCGCGACTGCTCCTCGCCCACCACCACCCAGTTGTGTGGGTCCTTGGCCTTGGCACGTTCGCCGTAGAGCAATGCATCGTCCATATAGAACGCGGCCGCGCGGCCTGTCTCGAGCATCTTGAACGCCTCGCCGTGGTCCTTGGCGCTGATCACGAACATATTGCTCTTGTGCTCAGCGTTGTAGCTCTTTAGAAAACGCTCGTTGGTGGTGCCGGCGGTAGTCACCACGTTCTTGCCCGCCAGGTCGGCGAAGCCCTTGATGCCGCTGTTCTTAGCCGTCAGCAACTGGCCTTTCACGTAAATAAACCCGTAGGAAAATGCCACCTGTTTCTGCCGCTCGGCCGTGACTCCGGTGGAGCCGCACTCCAGGTCGACGGTGCCGTTCTGCACCAGCGGAATCCGCGTTTGAGAGGTCACCAGGTTGTACTTCACCTTCAGGTCAGCCACCCCGGTTTTCTGCTGGATACGCTCGACGATCTTGCCGGCCAGGTCCACCGAATAGCCCATCGGCTTACCGCTGTGATCCCCCACGTAGGAAAACGGCACCGACGCATCGCGATAACCCAGGGTGATGGACTGGGTGCTGGCGATCTTGCCCAGCGTACCGTCCAGCGGCGCCTGGCTGGCATGGGCGTGTACTCCCAGCAAAAGGCCGATGCAGCCGGTCAACAGGATTTTTTTCATTGTTATTCTCCGTTGGTTTTTGACGTTATTTTCGTACCGCAATCACGCTGATTTCCACCAGCACGCTCGGCCGCGCCAGTTCCGCTTGCAGGGTGGTGCGCGTCGGCGCCATCCCGGGCGATAGCCAGGCGGCCCATACCTCATTCATCGGCGCAAAACCGCTGCCGATGTCTTTCAAGTAAATGGTCGCATTGAGCAAATGATCCTTGTCACTGCCGGCCTGGGCCAGCAGCGCATCGATCCTGGCCAGCACTTCGCGGGTCTGCGTCGCCACATCCTGGCCTTCGCCGGGCACCTGGCCCGAAAGGAATACCAGATACTTGAACGTGACGGCGCCGGACAGCCGGTCGTTGCTGCTGATTCGGTTGATGGTCATGGTTCAATCCTCACGCGGCGCGGGGCGCCAGGCCCTGCATATCAATGGAAGGTAGGTGATGGCCGATCAACTCGGCCAGCAATTGGCCGCTGCCGCACGCCAGGGTAAAGCCGAGGGCGCCGTGGCCCAGGTTCAACCACAGGTTGCGATAGACACTGGCACCAATCAACGGCACTCCGGTCGGGGTGGCGGGACGCATACCCGCCCATTCCACAGCATGGGCATAGTCACCAGCTGTAGGAAATGTCTCGACCGCCTGGCGTTTGATCAACGCCAGGCGCTTGGGCTCAAGGCTGGCGTCAAAGCCGACGATATCCACCATGGCCGCCACCCGCAGCTGTTCGCCGATACGCGCGTAGACCATCTTGCGGTCGTAGTCGGTGATGCTCACATTCGGCGCCTGATGCTGTGCGCCAATCGGTACGCTGAGGCTATAGCCCTTGAGTGGATACAGTGGCAGTGACACGCCGGGCAATGCCAACTCGGCGCTGCGATGGCCCGCCGCGAGCACCAGTTGCTCCACCGGCATCACCTCGCCCCCCAATTCGATGGCCTGTACCACACCGTCGGCGTGGCGAATCCCGGTGACCTTGCGCCCCAGCAGAAAGGTGCAGCGCCCCGACGCTTCGAGCCTTTGCGCCAGGCGTTGGCAAAAGGCATGGCAGTCCGCCACTTCCTCGTTGGGCGTGTAGATACCGCCCACAAACTGATCAGCCACCTGTGCCAGCGCCGGTTCCAGGCGCGCACAATCCAGGGCCGACAGCACCTGTTGTTGCAGGATGTCGGTGACCTTGCTGCGCGCACGCTCAAAGGTATCGGCATTGCGAAAGGTCACCAGCTTGCCGTTACGCCGCCAATTGAACGTGTCCAGGCGATCGTCGACGCGCCATTGCTGCAAGGTGTTTTGGCTCAGGCTCGCCAGGCGCAGCAAGTGCGCGGCGTTGCGCTTATTCACCGAGCCACGGCAGGCGCCGATGAAGGCGGCCATCCAGCGCCATTGCTGAGGGTCCAGACGTGGGCGCAGCTTCAGCGGCGAGTCACCGCGCAGCAGCCAGCCAATGGCCTGTAACGGCACCCCTGCATCCGCCAGCGGTGCAACGTAGCGATAGGACAATTGCCCGCCATTAGCGAAACTGGTTTCGCTGCCCACGGTGTCACGCGCGTCGATCACCGTCACTTCATGACCTGCACGTACCAACGCGTAGGCACTCGCCAGGCCGATAACGCCACCGCCAATGATGCAAACCTGCCTGGCCATTCAACACCCCCAGCCCTTGATCCAAGAAAGCCCCAGCGTAGGTGCAGGTGACAGGCCGCCGACAATGAATAAAGATGGGGTACCTATAAACAAAGGTTATGGACCTGCCATGCGCTTGCGTCATATCGAAATCTTCCAGGCCATCCGCCAGACCGGCTCCATCAGCGCCGCCGCGCAGTTGCTGCATGTCTCCCAACCGGCGGTGACCAAGGTGTTGCAACATGCCGAGTTACAATTGGGTTTCCCGCTGTTTTTGCGGGTACGCGGCAAATTGCAGCCCACGCCCGAAGCCCTGGCGCTGGAAAGTGAAGTCGAAAAAGTCACCGCGAGCCTGCAAGGCGTGCGGCGCCTGGCCAAGAGCCTGCGCCGCGCCCCGGGGCAAAGTGTGCGGATTGGTGCGATCCCGGCATTGGCGCTGTCGCTGCTGCCCCCGGCGATTCTGGAATGGAAGCGTGACTACCCGGACATCGCCTGCGAACTGTCCAGCGACCATAGCCGCGAGCTGGTGCAAAAACTGTTGATGCGCGAAATCGACCTGGCACTGACCCTCAGCTTCTCCGGCCATCCCGGGTTGACCACACAAGTGCTGGCCAACGGTGTGTTGGTGGCCCTGGCGTCGAAAAACTACTGGCCGGACGCTGAGCTGCATCAAGCCCTGCCCCTGGCAGACCTGGCGGGGGCACCGTTGATTGGCCTGTCCAGCGCCGACCCGCTGGCGGCGAAGCTCGACAACTACCTGGAGAGCGTCGACCCGCCGCCTCGGGTGACGATCTCGGTGCAAACCTATTCCCTGGCACGGGCGATGGTGGAGTCCGGCGCCGGCTTGACGGTCATCGACCCTTTTACCGCCCTCGGCGCATCGACGGCGACCACCTGCATCCGCACGCTTACACCGCCGCTGCCGATCACCCTCTACGCCCTGACCCGTGCCGATGAACCGCCGCCGCATATGCTGGCCAATCTGCTACAGATCTTCGGCAACCGGGCTCGGGAGCAGCTGGAGCGCCTATAACACGTAGTGCATGATCGCCACGAAATGCAGCAGGCTGCCGCCGATCACAAACAAATGCCAGATCCCGTGGGAATGCCGCAGGCGATGCTCCAGGGCAAAGAAGATGATACCGACGGTGTACAGCACCCCGCCCGCCGCCAGCCAGATAAACCCGGCGGTGCCCAGCGCGGCGATCAGCGGCTTGACCGCCACCAGCACGATCCAGCCCATCACCGCGTAGATCACGATGGACAGGATGCGCGCCTCCGAGCGCGGCTTGATCTCCTGCAGGATGCCGATCACCGCCAGCCCCCACACGATGCCGAACAGCGTCCAGCCCCAAGGGCCTCTCAACGTCACCAGGCAAAACGGCGTGTAGCTGCCGGCGATCAGCAGGTAGATCGAAAAGTGATCGACCTTCTGCATGATCTCTTTTCGCCGCCCCTGCACGCTGTGGTACACGGTCGACGCGCTGTACAGCACCATCAGCGTAAAGCCATAAATCGCCACGCTGACGATTTTCCAGGGGCTGCCGTCCAGGCTCGCCACCACCAACATCCACACGGCGCCAATACACGCCGCGACTGCACCGAGCAAATGGCTCCAGGCGTTGAATCGTTCCCCGTGATACATCTGTCACTGACCTCCTGTAGCCGCTGGAACTGGCTGGCAAGCGTCCAGCCTTGCGCATAAGAGTGCAAGCGACTTGTGACGTTCCGAGGACGCCGCCGGGTTTTGCGGGCACAATCGGACGCATTCGAACAAGAGCCCACGGCCATGCTGATCGACGAAGAATTCACCCTCAAGAAACTGGAAATCTTCCTGGCATTCATGCGCACTGGCAACCTGGCCCGCGCCGCCGCCGAGCTGCAAACCAGCAATGTCAGCGTGCACCGTGCCATCCACTCGCTGGAAAATGCCTTGCGCTGCCCGCTGTTCAAACACGAGGGCCGCAACCTCACCCCGCTGGAAAGCGCCTACGTGTTGGAAGAACGCGCACAGAAACTCATCGCCGATGTGGTCGACAGCGTACGCCTGACCCGCGAAGCCGCCGGTTTCTCCGCCGAACGCTTCAAGCTCGGCTCGCTGTATTCGCTGACGGTCAAGACCGTGCCGCAACTGATCATGGGCCTGAAGATCAGGCGCAGCGAACTCAATATCGACCTGATCCTCGGCTCCAATTTCGACCTGCTGTACAAGCTCAAGAACATGGAAGTCGACGCGATCCTCATCTCCCTCGACGAACACGCCAACGACCCCGACTGCGAACAGATCGAGCTGTTCTGCGACGACATCTTCCTCGCCACCCCGGCCGACTCGCCCTTCGACCGCACCCAGGAAATCGACCTGGCCGACGTGCGCGACGCCACCTTCATCACCCTCACCCAAGGCTTCGCCACCCACCAGGATGGCAACCGGGTGTTCAAGCAGGCGGGGTTCGAGCCGAAGGTGGCGATGCAGGTCAATGACATCTTCACACTGCTGAGCATGGTCAGTTCGGGGGTGGGTTATGCGTTGCTGCCGGGAAGGATTGCGGCGGTGTACGAGAACCGCGTGAAGCTGATACCGCTGCAACCCAGGTATCGGTTGCAGCAGCATATCGGCGTGGTGTTCCTGAAGGCCAAGGAGCGTGATCCGAATTTACTGGCGTTGCTGGCGGAGTGTCGAATGTATGCCAATCGGCAGGCCTGAGACCGCTATCGGGGGCAAGTCGAATCGTCGCGCCGCCCCTCCCACACTTGACCGAGTTCCAACATGAGAATGCGGTCAAAATGTGGGAGGGGGCTTGCTCCCGATAGCGCCAGACCAGTCACCGCAACCCCCAAGGTCAGCCCACCAACCCACGCACAATGAAGTACAGCAACGAAGGCCCCAGCAAACACCCAAGCCCGGTATGGAACGTCGCCGTCAACGCGCCATACGGCACCAAGCGCCGATCCGTCGCCGCCAGCCCTGCCGTCACGCCGCTCACGGTGCCGGCCAAGCCCCCAAACACCATCGCCGAACGCGGGTTGTCCAAGCCCATCCAACGCGCCGCCACCGGGGTGCCGACCATCACCAGGATCGCCTTGATCAACCCGGTTGCGATGGACAGCGCCATCACATCCGAAGTCGCGCCAATCGCCGCACCGGTCACCGGGCCGACGATGTAGGTCACGGCACCCGCGCCGATGGTGGTCATGCTGATCGCGTCGCGATAGCCAAACACCCAGGCCATGCTGGCGCCGACGATAAACGGCAGGATCGTGCCCAGCAGCAGCGCAATCACGCCGATCATCCCGGCCTTGCGCGCTTCGGTGGCCTGTACCTCGAACGCCGTGGCAACAATGGCGAAGTCGCGCAGCATCGCGCCGCCCATCAGGCCGATGCCGGAGAACAGTGCCAGGTCGGCCAGGCCTTTTTGCCCGCCGGTAAGGGTGCCGCCGACCCAGGCCAGGACCAGGCCGATGACGATGGCAATCGCCGAGCCGTGGATACGCCCGAACGTCAGGCGCTTGGACAGCACCACGGAAATCCACATCACCACGCCAACAAAGGCAAACGCGGTGATCAGGCCGTTATGTTCCAGGCCTTTTTCGATGAGATCCCACATATCAGCGACCTCCCGCAGGCACGATCAACGGCTCTTCGGCGGGCAGGGGCTCGCCTTTGTGCGTACGGCTGATCAAGGCGATGGTGCAACCACAGACCACCACAGAACCAATCGCCGCCAGCACCGCGACCGGGCCGCCGTGCAGGGCGGTCACGACGTTCTGCTGCGCGGCCATCGCCACCACCACAGGAATGTACATGGCGCCCCAAAAGCCCACGCCCATCTCGCACTCCTTGGTCATGCCGCCGCGTTTTTGCATCCACAGGCGAGCGCAGATCAGCAGGATCATGGCGATGCCCACCCCGCCCACGTTGGATTTGACGCCCAGCAACACGCCGAGCATGTCGCCCATGATCACACCTGCCAGCGTGCAGATCGCCAGCAATGCCACACCGTAAATAATCATTGTTGTTGTCCTCGAAGTGCTCGATCGAAATTGTTGTTTTTGTGCTTCGACAGCCTTGGGTGGTGCTTTATCGGTGGCGGCGCTCCTCCTCTTCCAGCAGGGCCTGCAAGGTATCCAGGCGTGCACCTTCGCAGGCGATCACGGTGCCTTGTTCGAACACGCGGCGTGACAGGCCGGTGAGCACGGCGCCCGGGGGCAGTTCGATTTGCAGGCGCACACCGCGCTCGTAGGCGCCTTGCACGGTGCCGCGCCAGTCAACGACGCGGCACATGTTGAAGGCCAGGTCGTCGCGCAGGTGTTCGGGATGGTGGATCGGCCGCGCGCGGGTGCTGCTCAGGTAGGTGATGCGCGGCGCCTTGAGCGGGACAACTGCCTGGGCCAGGACCTCGGCCGGTTGCGCCAGCAGCGCGCAATGGGACGGCACACTGACAGCCAGGCGCTTGGCGATGCCGTTGCCCTTGATGCGCGCGGCGACACGCTTCATGGCCTCGTCGCTGCCGGCGATCACAGTCTGGTTATCGGCGTTGATATTGGCCAGGTACACCGGGGTTTCGGGGCTGTGGATGTCGGCGAGGAGTGTTTCGACGGTGGATAACTCCACGCCGATGATCGCGGTCATGCCGTAGCCGTGTGGATAAGCGCTTTGCATCAGTTGGCCGCGCAGGCTGACCAGCTTTACCGCATCGGCAAAATCCAGGGCCCCGGCGATGACCGCCGCCGGGTAGGCGCCGATGGACAGGCCCGCCACGTAATCCGGGGTGCGCTCCAACAGGCGGGCGTGGGCGACGCCGGCGATCAACAGGCACAGTTGCACGGCGCGGGTACTGGCCAGGGCTTGCGCTGAATCGAGCCGGCGCACGTCTTCGCCCAGGGCATCGCTGGCTTCTTCCAGCACAGGTTCGGGCAGCGACTGGAGCATGCCTGGTCGCTGGGCACCCTGCCCCGGAAACACCAGGAGGCTGCTCATGCCACGGCCTGCCAGGGATCGTCGACCAGGTGCGCGCCACTGATGGTTTTCAATAGCACGCGACGTGATCCGCCAGCCCATTCGCGCAAGGCCACGGCGCCAAACGGGGTTTGCAGTTGCAGGTCCACAGGGCACACCGCCGTGTCCAGGCTCGCCAGCAGGTCCTCGGCATCGCTGCGTTCAAGGCGCTTGGGCGTACGCAGGATCAAATCCAGATCACTCTGGGCATGCAGCGCTTCGATGCCGGTGGCCAATTCAAAGCCTGCGCTACCGCTGACGCCCCATGCCTCGTGCACCAGCACCGAACGCAATTGAGCAAGCGCTTGCAGCGCGGGTAAATCCCGTGACGAAACCACGTCGCGCAGGGCTTCCGGTGCAACACGCCGCTGCACCGCCGCCAGCGGCATCTCGGCGGCGAACCGCTGCTCACGCAAACGCCCGCGCACGCCGACCGCCACATGCCCCGGCGCGGCAATGGCGCGGCGCACCACCACGGGATGGCCGGCGCCGAGCGCTTCGAGCACCCAGGTCGGAGCATCGGCGGGCGCATGCGCCGGGGTCATGCCCCAGAGCAAGTCGTGGGCGTTCACCATTGTTCCCGCAGCAGTTGGCGAACCTGGCTGGACGCTGCGCGATTGGTCGCGCCGAGGCGTCCGCGCAGATCGGCGCTGCCGACGTCCTTGATCGCATTCACCAGGCAATCACTGACCCGCGCCACATCGTCCGCCGTGGGCTGTTCAATCTGGCTGACCGACAGGGTCTCCCACAGCAAGCCGAGGCTGGCATAGCTGTCGATGTCATAGGCCATGGGCGGCACGCTGGCGGCCAGGGCTTCCAGCTCTTCAACGCTGCGCAAGGTCACCCGCGCGGCCGAGGCCTTGCCCATCGCGTGCACCATCACGCCGGGGTCGCGCAGGGCAATCAGGCGGTTGGCCTGGTAGCCATGGGCAAGGAACGCACCGGACATGGCCTTGCCCACCAGCAGCGCAATCACCGGGTGCCCGGCCAGGCGCGCGCGAGCATAACTGTCGGCGGCAGCGGCCAGGGCCTGATGGATGCCGAGGGCTTCTTCACGACGGCCGTAGGCCTGGCTGGGCACGTCGACGATGGCGATGATCGGGCGCTTGTCACCCCGGGCGATGGCTTCATCGACGGCCTTGGCCAAACCCCAGCCCTCCAACAAACCGACTTCGCCATTGCGCGCCCGAGGGAAGCGGTTTTGCGCGTCGGTCACCACGGCGACAAAGCGCACCTGTTGCTCACCCAATACACCGTCGGCCACCCTCAGCGACGCCGGTAAATCGTCTACAACTGGAGCGCCGGCGCTCAATGCGTTGAACCACTGCAAGCCTCTCATGAGCGTTCTCCTTGATACAGCTCGCGCACCGTCGCCGGGTCGATTTGCGGTACGGCGTCCAACTCGGCCAAGCGTGCGAGGTAATCATCAGCCTGGCGACTGCGTTGTCGTGCGGGCAGGCCCTGCTGCAACAACGCGCTGACAGTCTGCTGGATCTGCGCCGCATCGTCGGCCACGTAACGGTCGGCCAGGCCGCTGTTGAAACGTTGCTCGCCACCCGTGAGGCTCCAGATAAAGGGACGGTCGCGCGAGTCGTACTCTTCCAACCCGGCCTCCTGTTCGATCACCTGCGGACCATTGAGCCCCAGGCGCGCTTCGCGGGTGACGACAAGGTAACTGCACAGCCCGGCCGCGATGGACATGCCGCCGAAACAGCCAACGCTGCCCGCCACTACGCCGATCACCGGCTGGTACTGGCGCAGGTCGACAATCGCCGCGTGTATATCGGCAATCGCGGCCAGGCCGAGGTTGGCTTCCTGCAAGCGCACGCCGCCGGTTTCCAGCAGCAGCACGGCGCGGGTCGGGATGCCCTTGCGGTTGTCTTCGGCCGCCAGCTCCAGGGCGCCGGCGATTTTCGCGCCGCCCACTTCACCGAGGCTGCCGCCCTGGAAGTTGCCTTCAATGGCTGCAATCACCACAGGCAAGTCGCCGATGCTGCCCTTGGCGATCACCACGCCGTCATCGGCCTGGGGCACCACCCCTTGGCGGCTGAGCCAGGGCGACATGACGCGCTGGAACGGGTCGATCAGTTCGCGAAAGGTGCCGGCATCCAACAAGGCCTTGGCCCGCTGCCGCGCCCCCAATTCCACGAAGCTGTGTTTAGCCAGCAAGTCAGTCATGGCCGATCTCCTCGAAACCCTGTTCCAGGCGCAAACGCACCACGCCGGGGGTGGCACCGAAATCGTGGATATCAATGTTCAGGGCCGGAGGCGTCTGCTCCTGGAAGATGCGTTCGAACAGGTGCTGCCAGCGTTGTTCGGCGCCATTCACCGAGGTCTGGACCTGGATGGTCAGCGTGCCGGCCGTGCCCGGTTCCAGCAGCACTTCCAGGTCGCCCGAGCCAACGCAGCCCACCAGCGCACGGCCTGTTGGCGGCTGCCCGGCGGGGAATTCAAAGGATAAGGTTTCCATCACAACGCTCCGTCGAGGCGGTCGATAAACAGGCAGGCGGCCAACAGGTCGGCGGCGCCACCGGGGGAGGCATTCAGGGCCAAGAGCTGGTTGTCCAGTTCGTGCAGGCTGCGGCGCCCGGCCAGGGTGGCGCTGCCGCCAGCGTCGAGCACCGCTTGGGCGCCGTGTTGCATTGCCTGCAGGCCTGCGGTGCCGGCGCGGTAGAGCACGCAGGTGTCGGCAAGCTCGGTCATGATCGCGAGCAAGGCGTCAAGACGCGCGTTCTGTTCACCGACGTTCTGACGGCGGCTTTTGTGCAGTTGCGGCAGACCGCGTTGGGTCACGGCGGGGAAACCCAATTGCGCTTCTTCACGGGCACCGCGTGCGCCGTAGCGTTGCGCGACCTGGGCGCCGTGGCTCATCGATTGGGGCGCGTAACGGTCGTTGAGCAGGGCCAGTCTGGCGGCGTTCAGCGTTATGGTACGCGGTTCCAGGGCAGCCGCTGCGGTCAGCAGGCCGAGGGCCCAGATCGCACCGCGATGGGTGTTCACGCCGTGGGTGGTGACGAGCATCGCCTGTTCGCCTTCGCGCCCGATACGGCCGAGGGCTTCGCGCAGGGGCAAACCGACTTCACCGAATTCAAGCGCGGCCTCGGCCATTGCCTTGAACATCGGCCACAGCGACAGCGCCGAAGCGTGCATCAGCCCCAGGTGCAAATCGCTGTGGGCGCCGTTGCCGCGACGATCCACCAGGGCGGGCTTGGGTGACAGGTCGGCTTCATCGATCAGCGCATCGACGGCCATATCCGCCAGGCGATCCGCGAGGCTGAGTTCGTGCAGTTTAAGTGCGCGCATTTACCAGCTCCTGAATTTGGCGGGCGGGTTGTACAGGCCACCGGACCACTCCACCAGGTCCGCCACACTCTTGGCGGCCAACAACTCGCGGGTGGCGTCGGTGCGGCGGATGCCCAAATCTTCGGGCAAGGCGATCAGGCCTTCGCGGCGCATGCGCGCAGTGTCCTTGGGGTTGTGGCGCATGCCGATGGCGGTCACCCCAGCGACGGCGGCGATCATCGCCTGGCGCTCTTCCAGGGACCGCGCCTTGTACAGGTAGGCGATGCCTTCTTCGGTGAGCAGGTGGGTGACGTCGTCGCCGTAGATCATGATCGGCGCCAGGGGCATGCCGCTTTTGCGCGCCACTTCCACGGCGTCGAGGGTGTCGACGAAGGTGGGCTTGCCGCCTTCCTGGAAGGTCTCGACCATCTGCACCACGAGCTTTTTGCCGCGCTCCAGCAGCGCTTCCGGCGCGTCGCCGTGGCGCATGTCCAGCCATGCCGGCGTGCCGTGACGACGACCGCGCGGGTCGTGGCCCATGTTCGGCGCCCCACCGAAACCGGCGAGGCGGCCACGGGTCACGGTGCTGGAATGGCCGTCGCCGTCGACTTGCAGGGTAGCGCCGATAAACAGGTCCACCGCGTATTGCCCGGCCAGCTGGCAGAACATCCGGTTGGAACGCATCGAACCGTCGCGGCCGGTGAAGAACACATCCGGGCGCGCGGCGATGTAGTTCTCCATGCCCAGTTCGGTGCCAAAGCAATGCACGCTTTCCACCCAGCCGCTTTCGATGGCGGGGATCAGCGTGGGGTGCGGGTTGAGGGTCCAGTTGCGGCAGATCTTGCCCTTCAGGCCGAGGGATTCACCGTAGGTGGGCAGGATCAATTCGATGGCGGCGGTGTTGAAGCCGATGCCATGGTTGAGCGACTGCACATTGTGTTTTTCGTAGATGCCGCGGATCGCCATCATCGCCATCAGCACATGCACCGGCTTGATATGGCGCGGGTCGCGGGTGAACAGCGGCTCGATGTAGAACGGCTTGTCGGCCACCACCACGAAATCCACCCAACTGGCGGGGATGTCGACGCGGGGCAAGTCGCTGACGTCATCCACCAACTGGTTGACCTGCACGATCACGATGCCATCGCTGAACGCGGCGGGTTCGATCAGCGCCGGAGTATCTTCGGTGCTGGCGCCGGTGTAGATATTGCCGGCACGGTCAGCCATGAAACCGGCGGACAGTACGACGTTGGGGATCAGGTCCACCACCAGCCGTGCATAGAGTTCGATGTAAGTGTGGATCGCACCGATTTCCAGCAGGCCGTCTTCGAGCAATTGGCTGATGCGCAGGGATTGGGTGCCGGCGAAGGAAAAGTCCAGCTTGCGCGCGATGCCCTTTTCAAACAGGTCCAGGTGCTCGGACCGCCCGACGCTGGGCATGATCATGTGCAAATCGTGGAGCTTGGCCGGGTCGGCCTTGGCCAGAGAGCGCGAGAGGAAGTCGGCCTGCTTCTGGTTGTTGCCTTCCAGCACCACTCGGTCGCCGGGGAGGATCAGCGCCTCAAGCGCCTCGACGATCCTGTCACTGGGCAAAACCGCCCCGTCTGCATACTGCAAAACCCGCCCGAGCCGCCGCTGCTTCTCGTCACGCCGCCGCGTCCAGCGCGAGTCGGGGGTAGTTATTGTTGTCATGGTCGCTCCACGGGTTTGCTGTCGTGGGCTGTACCTTAGGAGTGATTCAAGGGGCCATCAATCAAGCTGGGCGGCGGATCGTTACGGCTGGAGTAATGGAGCATCAGTAAACGCTGAGCCGAGCCAAAAGATGATCTAAATGTGGGAGGGGGCTTGCCCCCGATAGCGGAGGGTCAGCTAAGTGATGTATCAACTGACACTCAGCCATCGGGGGCAAGTCGAATCGTCGCACCGCCCCTCCCACATTTGTTCAGTGATGCCTGTTAGATAGCGGTCCCAAACAGGGGCTGATCAGTCCCTGTTTGGGACCTTTTCCAGCGAAGGGCTGACCTGCTCCAGCGCCCGATCCACCAACAACTGCCCCAACTCGGCCATTTGCTGGATCCCGAGCATGATGGCGCGCTGGGAAGTGTCCAGGTCGAAGGCCAGGTTGCAGGTGAGTGCATTGAGGGAGGACAGGGTTTCGCTGGCGTTGACCAGCAGGGTTTCGGTGTTTTGGTGGGGGTTTACGGTGAAGAGGTTGGTAGAGGATGAGTTCGACATGATGTGCAGTTCCTGAATGAATAATTAAGGAACGCCTTTGGATCTAGGCGTTTTGAGCGCCTAAACAGGTTTCTCGGACTTGCACGTCCGTGTCACCGTTTTTTGCGATGACGGGAGGAAGACTAGGCGCGCGGGCTGCAGGCGACAAGTTCATGCACAACCAAAAATCTTGCAGGAAAAATCCGAAGCCCCAGTCGCAGCCGCCAGCCAGCGCAAGGCCAAAGCCTTGCAATAGGGTGACGCGGAGCGTGGGAACGATCATCGACACTCAGAAGAGAATTATCTGACAGACTTTTCAGGTTGTTGCTCGGAACCGTTGTCCCTAGCCTTTTCGCTCCGAATAGCTACGGGCAGGCATCATGAACCCGATCGTTAATCCCGATGCAAGGCCATTGCAGAGCGTGATGTATCACATCACAATCGCGCCATGATCGTCAGCTGGAAACATAAAGGACTCAGGGCGTTCTATGAGACCGGTTCAACCAGAGGCATCAACGCAAATCATGCAAAGCGCTTGCGCCGCGTGCTGCTCATTCTGGACAAGGCCGAGCACCCAGATGCACTGGACCTGCCCGGCTGGCGCTTCCACCGTTTGAAGGGCGACCTGATCGACTACTGGTCCGTCAGCATAAGTGGTAACTGGCGCATCATTTTTCGAATGTTCGACGATCAGGTCGAACTGGTTGATTATCTTGATTACCACTGAGTGGAGGTATCGATATGGGTATGCACAACCCACCTCACCCAGGTGAAATTCTGCTTGAGGACGTGGTCCCAGCCTTGGGCATCACCATCACCGAAATGGCTAAACGTCTTGGCTTTGCCCGCGAAACTTTTTCAAGGATCTTGCATGGCCACGCTCCCGTCAGCCCGGACCTTGCCGTCCGGTTGGAGCGAGCCGGCGTAAGTACTGCGCAACTATGGCTATCGATGCAAAGTGCCTACGACTTGTGGCAGGCCGAGCATCGGGAGCAGCCGTTGATTGAGCGGTTTGCGCGGATTGATTGAGGGCTTGAGCAGGTCTCCCTGCGTAGCAGCTGTCGAGCCCTGGCGAGGCTGCGTCAGCGGTGTGTCAGACGGGCCGCAAACGCAGCCTCGCCGGGGCTCGACAGCTGCTACGCAATATCACATTCAGATGCCCCTCCCACAGGGGATCCTCACATGACTTAGATTCAGGCCAGTCCGGACTCGACCAATAAGGCTTCAAGCCCCATCAAATCCGGCACCTTCGCCACATGTTCCCCCACCTGCACCGCCGCCAGTTCCAGCGGGCACAGCGGCACGTCCACGTAGCTCAATTCGCTATCGAGCTTGTACGACCGTGGAATCCCCTGGATCACCAGTGCAATGAACTTCAACGTCGGGCGCCCGCCCAGTGCATTCAACACCACGATCCGCGAGCGTTCGCCGGTCACGCCGGCCTCGCCGCACGCCGCTTCAAAGCTGATCAACGGGATTTGCCGATCCCGCCACGTCACTTGCCGCAAATACCACGGCGGTGCATCGCTGGCCGGTTCGCCGCGTTGGAAGTCGATCAACTCGGCGATGGCGACGTTGGGCAGTATCAGGTGGCGGTCGGCCAGGGGCAGGAGCAGTCCGGTGAGTTGGCTGGTGCGGTGGTCAAGCACGGGATTTGCTCCAGTAGGCGATGCTTTCGAGCAGCACCGATTCCTGGTACGGCTTGCCCAGGTAGTCGTTGACGCCGATGGCCATGGCGCGGTCGCGGTGTTTCTGGCCGGTGCGGGAGGTGATCATGATGATCGGCAGGCGCATCAGCCGGGGGTCGTTGCGCACCTGGATGGCCACTTCGAAGCCGTCCATGCGCGGCATTTCGATGTCGAGCAGCATCAGGTCGGGGGTATGTTCCTCGAGCACGGCAAGGGCGTCGATGCCGTCCTTGGCGGTGAGTACGTTCATGCCGTTGCGCTCCAACAGGCGGCTCGTGACTTTGCGCACGGTGACCGAGTCGTCCACCACCAGCACCAGCAGCGGGCGCTTTTTCAGCGGGTCGTTGAGGATCAACGGAGCATCCACCGGCTGGGCCGGCAAGGCCGGTTGCCGGGCGCGGATGTGCGCGAGCAGGTCGATGATCAACACCACGCGCCCATCCCCCAGGATGGTCGCGCCGGATAACCCCTGCACCCCGGAAAACTGCGGGCCCAGGCCCTTGACCACAATCTCCCGGGTGCCGGCCATGGCGTCCACATGCACCGCCACACGGCGCTCGTTGCACTGCACCAGCAACACCGGCACGGGTTGATACTGGCCCAGTAATTTCGGGCGACCGACGGTGTGCAGCAGGTCACCCAGGTAAAACAGCTCGTAGCGTTGGCCGGCATATTCATAACACGGCGGATCCTGCTGGTAGTGCCCCGCCAGCTCATGGGGCAGCACCCGCACCAGACCTTCGATGGTGTTGAGCGGGATCGCGTATTGATCGTCCGCGCAGTGCACCATCAACGCTCGGTTGACCGACACGGTAAACGGCAGGCGGATGCGAAAGTGCACGCCCTCCCCCGGTGTCGAGTCAATGAACATCGAGCCGCCGAGCTGGCGCACTTCTTCGTGCACCACGTCCATGCCCACGCCACGCCCGGAAATCTGCGTGATCTTTTCCGCCGTGGAGAACCCCGGCTGCAGAATGAACTGCAACACATCACGGTCGCTCATCTCTTGATGAGGGGCGAGCAAACCGCGCTTGATCGCCTTGCGCCGCACCGCTTCCAGGGGCACGCCGGCACCGTCGTCGCGCATGTCGAAAACGATATCGCCGCCTTCGTGGGTCAGGTCCAGGGTGATGCGGCCCTTCTCCGGCTTGCCGGCCAGCAACCGCGCATCGCGGGACTCCAGGCCATGGTCGACGGCGTTGCGCAGCATGTGTTCCAGCGGTGCCGCCATGCGCTCCAGCACATTGCGGTCCATCTCGCCCTCGGCATTGCCTACGATGAATTCCACGTCCTTGCCCAACTCGCCCGCCACCTGGCGCACGATGCGTTTGAGGCGCGGCAGCATGCGTTCGAAGGGCACCATGCGCGTGCGCATCAGGCCCTCCTGCAACTCGGTGTTGATGCGCGCCTGTTGCTGCAACAGGCCATGGGCGTCCTCGTTGCGGCGGTCGAGGGTGTCCTTGAGGTCGAGCAGGTCGGAGGCCGATTCCGACAGCGCCCGGGACAGTTGCTGCAACTGCGAATGACGGTCCATTTCCAGCGGGTCGAATTCTTCATAGCCCAGGCGCTCGGCCTCGGCCTGTTGACGACTGAGGATGCGCCCCTGGGTTTCAGTGTCGAGGCGGCGCAGTTGGTCGCGCATGCGTTCGATAGTGGTTTCCACCTCATGCAGGGCAATGCGCGCGTCGTTGACTTGCTGCTCGATACGACCACGGAAGATCGAGGTCTCGCCGGCCAGGTTGACCAGGTCGTCCAGCAGTTCAGCGGAAATCTTCACCATGTCGACGCCGGGATCAACCACCGCTTCGGCCTTGCCTGCGGGCAGCGCCACGGGCGTCACGGGCTCATCGCTGGGGTGCACCAGGCTCTTGATACGTTCGATGAGCTTGTCCACCGAACCCACCGGCAGCCCATCCGCCACGGCGTCGATCATCTGCGCCAGGCGGTCGTGGCAGCCCTGCAGCAACGCGAACAGTTCGGCGGACGGCGCGAGCAAACCGGCGGACAGCCCTTCGTAGAGAAATTCCAGCTCATGGGCCAGGTCACCGATCGGCCCGATCTCGACCATGCGCGCGCCGCCCTTGAGGGTGTGCAGGTCGCGCAGCAGGGTTTCGACTTCCTGGCGATTGTTCGGCTCGGCCTGCCAGCGCAGCAAGGCGCTGCCGGAGCTGTCGAGAATGTCGACGGCTTCTTCGAGGAAGATGTCCAGCAACTCGGGGTCGGTGCCCGGCGTTTCCGCAGGTGGAGCGGCCTGTGCAGCCGGCATGCCGCCCTGGCGTAGCGCGCGCAACCGGGCGACCAGTTCGGCGCTGTCGCTCAAGGGTTGATGGTGCTGCAGTTCCTCCAGTTGCAGGGCCAGTCGCTCATGGCTGGCCATCAGCACCTGCGACAGCTCGCTGGAGTAGCTGTAGCGCCGATCCACCAGGCCTTCGTACACGCACTCCAATTCATGGGCCAGGTCGGCCACCGGTCCGATGTCGGCCATGCGCGCGCCGCCCTTGAGGGTGTGCAGGTCGCGCTGCAGAGACGACAACGGCGCGGCACTGTCCGGCTCCAGCAGCCAGCGTTTCAGGGACTGCCCCGCACTGTCGAGGATATCCACGGCTTCTTCGAGGAAGATCTCCACGAGTTCATCGTCGATCCACGTTTCATCCCGCAGTTGCGCGGTGGCGGCGCCCAGTTCGGAGATGCTCAGGGCGCGGCTGCCGTCGCTTTTGATCAGGCCGGTGGCAGAAGGGTCCAGTGCATCGTCCAACAGTTCGCGCAGGGCGTGTACACGTGCCGGTGCCGGGATGATTTCCTGGCCGGCGGCCAATTGATCGAGCATGTTGATCAGCGCTTCATGGGCCTGTTCGGCCTCATGGAAAAACCGCTCGCTGACCGCCAGGCTGCTTTCTTCCACGGCGCCGTAGAGGTCGAGCAAGGCTTCGCAGAGTTCATCGATGGCGTGCAGGTCGGCGACATGGGCGCCCTCCCCCAGCGTGGTCAATTCATCCAGCAGCGCGGTGAGTTCCTGGCGTTCGCCGGGGTGTTGCTGCCAGCGGCGCAGCAGGCTTTCGGCGTCGAGCAGAATGTCCATGCCCTGGGCCAGGAAGTTGGCGATCAGTTGCGGGTCGCGCTTGATCCGCAACCCCGTGTTGGGGGCGTCGAGCAGCGCGGCCAGTTGATGGTCGAGCAGGGCCTGGGTACGGCGGATCAAGTCATCTGCGCCCTTGATCGGCACCAGGGGATCGCGGTCCAGTTGACGCAACCCGCGCTGGAACAGGCCTTCGGCTTCCAGCAGCAACTCGACTTCGTCCAGGTCCAGCGGCAGGCGATGGGCCTTGTATTCGCGGGTCAGGTGATCCAGTGGGCGCACCAGCTCGGCGATCGGCAACACGCCAGCCATGTAGGCGCTGCCCTTGAGGGTGTGCAGGGCGCGTTGCAGTTCATCGCTGACTTGCAGCGGCACATGCTCGGCGGCCTGTTGCAGGAAGTGGTTGAGGCTGTCCAGATGGCTCTGGGCTTCGTTGCGGAAGATCTCCAGCAACATCGGATCGTGGGGTTCTGCGGCCGCCCCTGCGGCGCCGTTGGCCCAGGCGTGGGCGCGGGCGGCCAGGGCGTCGACCTCATCGCGCTGGTGTTGCTCGCCCGTCGCGAAGTCGGCGATCAATGCTGGCAGCAGGGCCACGGCGTCATCCAGCACCTGTTGGATCTCGGGGCCGAGGGCCACACTGCGCTCGAGCACACGGTTCAGCAGGTTTTCCACGGCCCAGGCCAATTCTGCCAGCACCAGGGCGCGCACCATGCGGCCGCTGCCTTTCAGGGTGTGGAAGGCGCGGCGCATTTCGCCCTGGGCGGTTTTGTCCGCGCTGTTGGGCAGGTGGCGGTGCAGCACCTCAAGGACTTCCTCGGTTTCTTCGAGGAAGACGTCGCGCAGTTCATCGTCGATGGGCGCTTCATCGGCCGGCGGCGGCAGCAGGCTACCGGGGCGTTGCAAGGCCGGCGGATTGAGGCCCGAAGTGGGGTTGGCCAGTGCGTCGAACTGGGACTGGCTGGGCGCAACCTCGCTCGACAGCGCGCCATCGGGTGCTGCCAGCGCCTGGCGCCAGGGTTTTTCGGCGGGCAGGTAGCCCAGCGCAGCCAAGCTTTGGGTGGCCATTTCCAACACCCGTTCACCGGCGGCGTCCGGGTCCTGGAGCATGCGTTCGAGGTAATACTCCAGGCTGCTGATCACATCGGCGAAATGCCCCAGTTGCAGCTCCGACGGCGGGCTGTCGTTGACCATCAACTGTTCGTCGACGTAATCGGTGCAACCGCGCATCAGGCTGGCCGCGCGGGGCAAGGGGATCATCGCCAGCGCGCCGCGCACCTGGCTCAGCAGTTCCGGCAGGGATTCCAGGCGCTGGCGGTCCCAATCGGCTTCGATACAGTCGATCACCAGCTCCTTGGCTTGCTGCAGGCACTGGCAGGATTCGCGGATGACCAACTGGTGGATCTGGGTCAGGTCGGTGGTGGGCAGGCGGCTTTCTTCGTGGCCTTCCGGCTCGACGGTGCCGACCATTCCCGCCAGCGTGGCTTCCACATAGAGCAGCGCGCCGGCGACGTCCATCAACACCGCATCGTTGGGCTCGCGATGCCCCTGGGCCAGGCTCAATACCACCGCCAGCTGGTCGATGATGACTTTGCGCGGCTGGCCAAACCCCAGCACCGCGAGGGTATCGGCAATCTGTCGCAGGGGCGCCAGCAACGCGTCAAGGTCGCTCGTGTGCTGGCGGTCGCTGCGCACGAACAGGTCGAGGCGCTCTTTGACCCGCACCAACTCTTCACACAACGCACCGAGCACCGAGCCCATGGCGTTGCGATCCGGCCCGGCAAGGCGCGCGCGTTCGGCGTCCACCACTGCGCTGTCGGGCAAGGCCTCATCCAGGCTGTAGCGCTCTTTCAGACTCTGCATGCGCGGGGTCGGTCGGGTGACTTTGGCGACGTAAAACAACAGGCTCTTGAGCAGTTCATCCGGTGCGGGTTGGTTGATCCCGCCGATGCCCTGCGCCAGCAGGCGCTTGAGTTGTTTGTCACTGGCCTTGAGCAGGCTGCGCAGTGCCGGGCTGTTGGCGACCACGCCAGTGAGCATGCCCTCGACCAGCGCCGACGTAACTTGCCACAGCGGTAACAGCGGCGCGCCCTGGCACAGCGCCTCGAGGCGCGCGAACACCCGCGCCATGTCTTCCAGGTTGCTCGGCCCGTGGTCTTCACGCAGCAGCCCGGCGAGGGCTTGCTGCAACAGTTGATGCCACTGGCGCAGTTGCGCCTGAAGGTCGGCCGGCGCGCGTTGGGCCAGGGTGTCATCGGCAAGCGGCGCAATCGACAGCAGCGGCGGGCTGAACAAGCTGGTTTCCGACAGCAGGCTTTCGCCGTGGGCACTGCGCAGGTCGTTGAGCAGCGGCAGCACCACCAGCGGTAAATCACGGCGGGCGCTGTGCACCCGGTCAAGGTACAACGGCAGTTGGCCCAGGGCCTGTTGCAGCAGGCGGATACTTTCCTCGCGCTGGCCGACATGCCCGGCCTGGAGCGCCAGGGCCAGCTCCTCGATCTCCTCGGCCAGCAGCGCCGCGCCGTAGAACTCGACCATTTGCAGCGCGCCATGCACCTGGTGGATAGCGTCCAGGCACTGGCTGATCACGCCATCGTCGTGGGTCTCGACAAATGCATCCAGCGCCGAACGGGCCTGTTTCAGGGTTTCGGCAATGTCGCCCTTGACCCATTCGAGGGCCACGTAGTCGTGCCGATCAACCATAACTGCTCCGCTTAGAATTCGTGGGTTGCCTGGATCTCAAAGCCAATGGAGATCTAGTGTGGGAGGTGGCAAGCCCTCCCACATTTGGATCGCATTTCAATCATCAACCTGTTTGGCCGCAGGCAGGGTGAAACCCGACACCGACCTGCGCAACTGGCTGGCCATCTTCGCCAAGTTGCCGATGCTTTCGGCGGTAGCAGTGGAGCCCGATGACGTCTGCGTGGTGATCTGCTGGATCACGTTCATGGTCAGGGAGATCTGCCCCGCCGATGAGGTCTGTTGCTGTGCCGCGTTGGAGATGCTCTGGATCAGCGCGGCCAGGGTTTTCGATACGCCTTCGATCTCTTCCAGCGCCACCCCGGCGTCCTGGGCCAGCCGTGCACCGCGCACCACTTCGGTGGTGGTCTGTTCCATGGAGATGACGGCTTCGTTGGTGTCGGCCTGGATCGCGCGCACCAGGGTTTCAATCTGCCGGGTGGCCGCCGACGAACGCTCGGCCAGCCGTTGCACTTCATCGGCCACCACCGCAAAGCCGCGCCCGGCATCCCCGGCCATGCTCGCCTGGATCGCGGCGTTGAGGGCGAGGATGTTGGTCTGGTCGGCAATGTCGTCGATCAGGCTGACGATGTCGCCAATCTCCTGGGACGACTCGCCCAGGCGCTTGATGCGCTTGGCGGTGTCCTGGATCTGTTCGCGAATGTTGTCCATGCCGTGGATGGTGTTGTGCACCACCTCGTTGCCTTTGTTGGCGATTTCCACCGAACGTTCCGCCACCGCCGAGGATTCGGCCGCGTTGGCCGACACCTGGTCGATGGACTGGGCCATCTGGTTGATCGCGGTGGACGCTTCGGCGATCTGCTGGGCCTGATGCTCGGAGGCCTGGGCCAGGTGCATGGCGGTGGCCTGGGTCTCTTGCACGGCGCCCGCCACTTGCCCGGCGGTGAGGTTGATGGTGGCCACCAGGTCGCGCAGCTGGTCCACGGAATAGTTGATGGAGTCGGCGATGGTGCCGGTGAAGTCTTCAGTCACCGAGGCGGTCACGGTGAGGTCGCCGTCGGCCAGGTCTTCGATTTCATCGAGCAGGCGCATGATCGCGTTCTGGTTGCGCTCGTTCTTCTCGGCGGTCTCGTGCAGTTGGCGGTTGGTTTCGCGCACCATCACCAGGCCGATCAGGATGATCGAGGCCAGCGCCAACAGGCCCAGCACATAGCCGCCGATGGTGTCGAAGCTGCGTCCGCTGGCGAGGTTTTCAAAACCGGTGGCCAGGTGCGAGGCTTCATCGAGCAGGGTTTGCGACAGGTTGAAAATATTGCTCGCCGAGGCGCGGACCTGGAACAACTGCGGTGAGGTTTCGAGAATTTCATCCACGGAGCCGGAGACAAACTCGAACAGCTCGGCGATTTCCGCCAGCCGCGCGCGGGCATCGCGGTCTTCGACCTGGGTGATGCGCAGCCCGGGGTTGCCGTTGAGCATGCCATTGAGCACCTGCCCGAAGCGATTGGCATCGCGGCCAAAGGTGTCGGCGGCCTGGACGGCGGTTTCGTCACCGGCCAGCACCGTGTTGACCGCGCCCAGGATACGCTCGGCCAGCAGCGACTGGCGCTGGGCCAAGGCCACCTGGCTGGCCGGCGCGCCGCGTTGCAGCAGGATGTCGACGACCTTTTCCGACTCCATCTGCAATTGCGGTACGGTTTCGGCGAGGGTCGCGGCCACTTGGTGCAGGGACAGCACGGTCTGTTCGCTGGCGAGGATCGCGTCGGTGTTTTTCAACAGCGCTTCCCAGTCCGTCTGCACCGCGCGCATTTCGGCGCGGACCGCACTGGGCGCAGCAGGCAGGCCGGTTTCCGGGTCGCCTTTTTTCAGGTAGCCCCAGCGTCGGGCAAAGTCGTTGCGCGCATCGCCCAACAGCTTGAATGCGGCGGCCTTGCCGGCGGCGGCCTCGGTAGCATTCTTGGCAATGCGTTGGGACAGCACGCGCAGTTCACCGGCGTGGCCGATGTACTGTTTGTCGTAGGTGGACTGGGTGTTGAGGTAAGCGAAGTTGGCGAACAGCAGCATGATGAACACGATCAGCGCGATAAACAGCACGATGATCTGTGAACGGCTACGTGAGCCGGCCTGGGGTTTGGGCGTAGTAGCGGTGGTCATGCGGCGACATCCATGAAGCCAGGGGCCTGGGCCAGGGCGAAGGGGCTGAAGACCTGCCACAGCGGCTCGCCGTCGAACTGGCCCTGGATAAATGGCGCGCCGGGGCTGGGGCTCGCCAGCAAGGCGTCTTGCGCAAAATGCTGCATCCCCACCACCTCGTCTACCAGCAGCCCGACAAACAGATCGTTGTATTCCACCACCAGCACCCGCCGTTGCTTGCGCGCCTTGGACAGCTCAAGGCCAAGGAAGCCGCCGAGGTCCATCACCGGCAGCAAACGCCCGCGCAGGTTAGCAACACCCTTGACCCAGGCCTTGACCCCAGGCATTAAAGTGCAGCGCGGCTCATGCAGGACTTCGGCGACTTCGCCCATGGGCGCGACATACCAATGCTGCCCCAGGCGAAAGCCAATCCCGCTCCAGCGTTGCAGGCGGGTTTCCTGGGATGGCAGGTCGGCGGCCAGCAGGCGGCAGCGGCGGTCGATGTCCAGCAGCAACTCGAAGGCGGTTTGCGACTCGGTCATGATGGCGTGCCGTCAGCCGGCCAGCACCTTGTTCAGGGTGGCGATCAGGGTTTCCTCGTCCACAGGCTTGGTCAGGTAATCCTTGGCACCCTGGCGTGCGCCCCAGATCTTGTCGGTCTCCTGATCCTTGGTGGTGATGATGATGATCGGGATGCCGTTGGTTTCCGGCTCCTTGGACAGCTGTCGGGTGGCCTGGAAGCCATTGAGGCCCGGCATCACGATGTCCATCAGCACGGCGTCAGGCTTTTCCTGGCGAGCCAGGGCCACGCCGTCGGCGCCGTTCTCGGCCTTGAGGACCTGATGGCCGTGCTTTTCCAGCATGCCGGTCAGTTTGTACATTTCGGTCGGCGAATCGTCGACGATCAGAACACGTGCCATGGTTTTCCCCACTACATTGGTCGGCACCGGCCCTTGTGAGGCGGCGTCAGTGTGCTTGTTCCACTGCGGCGAACCCGGGCACATAGGCCTTGATCGCACTCAGCAGTTCTTCCTTGCTGAAAGGCTTGGTCAAAAACTGATCGACACCCACGATGCGCCCCTTGGCCTTGTCGAACAGGCCGTCCTTGGAGGACAGCATGATCACCGGGATCGACTTGAACACCGGGTTGTTCTTCACCAGGGCGCAGGTCTGATAGCCATCCAGGCGCGGCATCATGATGTCGACAAAGATAATGTGTGGGTGATGATCCACAATCCGGGCCAGGGCATCGAAACCGTCGATGGCCGTGATGACATCGCAGCCCACGTTCTTCAACAGCGTCTCGGCGGTGCGGCGGATCGTCTTCGAGTCGTCGATCACCATCACTCTCAAGGCGTTGGAATGCTGTTCCATATCTGCTCTACCATCGCCACAGCGAATCGGTTTTCGGTGTGTACTGCCTGATGTTGCACAGGATGAGCGCCGCAGGCCTTGGAATTCAAGGGCTGCTGCGCCGTGGCAGTCTTTTTAGCACAGTCTCGGGGAGCAATCTATCGAGGCACCCGCCCGGTGGTTTTTCCTTGACCCACAACAGCCGCAGCGCCACTCTGACGCCACTTTTATGCGCCCCAATTTTGCTAGAGGAAATCCCCCATGAGCGTTCGCGTCGGCATTGTCATGGACCCTATCGCCAGCATTTCCTATAAAAAGGACAGCTCGCTGGCCATGCTCCTGGCCGCCCAGGCCCGCGGCTGGAGCCTGTTCTATATGGAACAGCGCGACCTTTACCAGGGCGACGGCGAGGCCCGTGCACGCATGCGCCCGCTGCAGGTGTTTGCCAACCCCGAGAAGTGGTTCGAACTGCAGGACGAAATCGACAGCCCCCTGAGCGACCTCGACGTGATCCTGATGCGCAAGGACCCGCCGTTCGACATGGAGTTCGTCTACTCCACCTACCTGTTGGAGCAGGCCGAGCGTGCCGGCGTGCTGATCGTCAACAAGCCGCAAAGCCTGCGTGACTGCAATGAAAAGCTGTTCGCCACGTTGTTCCCGCAGTGCACACCGCCCACCGTGGTCAGCCGTCGTGCCGACGTGCTGCGTGAATTTGCCGCCAAACACGGTGATGTGATCCTCAAGCCGCTGGACGGCATGGGTGGCACCTCGATCTTCCGTCACCGCGCCGGCGACCCGAACCTGTCGGTGATCCTCGAAACCCTGACCGCCCTGGGCACCCAGCAGATCATGGGCCAGGCCTACCTGCCGGCGATCAAGGACGGCGACAAACGCATCCTGATGATCGACGGCGAGCCGGTGGATTACTGCCTGGCGCGTATTCCGGCGGCGGGCGAGACCCGTGGCAACCTGGCAGCCGGTGGTCGTGGCGAAGCGCGGCCGTTGTCCGACAAGGACCGCTGGATCGCCAGCCAAGTTGGCCCGACCCTGCGGGAAAAGGGTTTGCTGTTTGTCGGCCTTGACGTGATTGGTGAAAACCTCACCGAAATCAACGTCACCAGCCCGACCTGCATTCGCGAGATCGACAACGCATTTGGCACGAACATCGGCGAAATGTTGATGGCCGCCATCGAACGCAAGCTGCAGGCCAAGTGATATAGAACAGCCGGACACACACCAACATTGCGCTATCATGCCCGACCTGTGAAACGCGCGATGTTGGTTTTCCTGTCATGACACTCCCGTCCGATCTGCCCTCCGAACTCTCCCACAGCGGCGTGCGCCCGGCTGATCGGCTCGGATTTACCCTGTTTCTCGCGGCATTGATTCACCTGGCCTTGATCCTCGGCGTGGGTTTCACCATGGTCGAGCCCAAGCAGATCACCAAGACCCTGGAAATCACGCTCGCCACGTTCAAGAGCGAAAAGAAGCCCGAGAAGGCCGACTTTCTCGCCCAGGACAACCAGCAGGGCAGTGGCACCCTGGACAAGAAAGCGATCCCCAAGACCACCGAAGTGGCGCCCTTCCAGGACAACAAGGTCAATAAGGTCACACCGCCGCCGGCGCCCAAGCCTGAAGTCAAACAGGCCACGCCCAAGCCCACGGTGACCACCGTCGCACCCAAGCCACAAAAAGCCCCCGTCCAGCGCGAGAAAACCAAGACCGAGCCGCAACCCGAGCCCGTGAAGCCGGCACCGACGTTCGACAGTTCGACACTGTCCGACGAAATCTCCAGCCTGGAAGCCGAACTGGCCCAGGAACAACAGCTGTACGCCAAGCGCCCACGCATTTACCGCCTGAACGCCGCCTCGACCATGCGCGACAAGGGCGCCTGGTATAAGGACGAGTGGCGTAAGAAGGTCGAGCGCATCGGTAACCTCAACTACCCGGAAGAGGCACGGCGCCAGCAGATCTACGGCAATTTGCGTCTTTTGGTGTCGATCAACCGCGACGGCACCTTATATGAAGTGCAGGTGCTGGAGTCGTCCGGTCAGCCGCTGCTGGACCAGGCGGCCCAACGCATCGTGCGCCTGGCCGCGCCCTTTGCCCCGTTTACCGGGGACTTGAACGATGTGGACCGCCTGGAAATCATCCGCACCTGGAAGTTTGCCAAGGGTGATCGCCTTTCCAGCAACTGAACGCGCCGTCCTACAGAAAAGCCGACAGCACTGTATTCGGGTCACGTCCAGCTTGTCAGTTCGCCCCTCCAACGCCACACTAGCGGACATGAAAAATGTCAGCCCGACCTACCTCAAGCACCAATTCCTGATCGCCATGCCCCATATGGCCGACCCGAACTTTGCGCAGACCTTGACCTACATCGTCGAGCACACGGCCAATGGTGCCATGGGGTTGGTGGTGAACCGCCCGCAGGCGCTGAACCTGGCCGATATCCTTGAACAACTGCGCCCGGAGGTCGACCCGCCGGCCCGTTGCCAGGGCGTGCCGATCTACATCGGCGGGCCGGTGCAGACCGATCGTGGCTTTGTGCTGCACCCCACCGGGCCGAAGTTCCAGGCCACGGTGGACCTGGACGGAGTCTCGCTGTCCACCTCCCAGGACGTGTTGTTCGCCATCGCCGACGGCGTGGGCCCTGAGCAAAGTGTGATCACCCTGGGTTACGCCGGCTGGGAAGCCGGGCAGCTGGAAGCCGAACTGGCCAGCAATGCCTGGCTGACCTGCCCGTTCGATGCCGACATCCTGTTCAGCACCGCAAGCGAACTGCGCCTGGAAGCCGCCGCGGCCAAGCTGCGGGTCAACCTCAGCCTGCTGACCAGCCAGGCGGGGCACGCCTGATGGCCTTGCGTTTGATCCTCGGCTTTGACTACGGCACCAAGCAGATCGGCGTAGCGGTCGGCCAGGTCATCACCGGCCAGGCCCGCGAGCTGTGCACCCTCAAGGCCCAGAACGGCATACCGGACTGGAACCAGGTCGAAGCCCTGATCAAAGAGTGGAAGCCCGATGCCGTAGTGGTCGGCCTGCCCCTGAACATGGACGGCACCCCCAGCGACATGTGCCTGCGCGCCGAAAAGTTCGCCCGCCGTCTTAACGGCCGCTACAACCTGCCCTTCTATACCCACGATGAACGCCTGACCACCTTTGAAGCCAAGGGCGAACGCCGCGACCGTGGCGGCCAGAAAGGCAGCTACCGCGACAACCCGGTGGACGCCATCGCCGCCGCCTTGCTGTTGCAGGGCTGGCTGGACGAAAACACTGCTTTATTTGAATCCTGACTGACGCGGCTTGCCTGTCGCTTTTTGTAGGAGCGAGCTTGCTCGCGAAAAACGTAAACGATAACGCATGAAACCTGGATGAACACGGTGCCTGTGAGTTCTTCGCGAGCAAGCTCGCTCCTACACACTATCGCCTGCCTTGAAGGAGCCACCATGAGTCTGCCAAACCCCGCCGAACTGATCCGCCAGATGGCGGTTAGCCTCAAGACGCACCTGGAACACCGTGGCATCAGCGAACCGCGCTTTATCGGCATTCGCACCGGTGGTGTGTGGGTCGCCCAAGCGTTGCTGGACGAACTCGGCAGCGACTCACCCTTGGGTACCCTGGACGTGTCCTTCTACCGCGACGACTTCAGCCAGAACGGCCTGCACCCGCAAGTGCGCCCGTCCGCCCTGCCGTTCGAGATTGAAGGCCAGCACCTGGTGCTGATCGACGACGTGCTGATGAGCGGCCGTACCATCCGCGCCGCCATGAATGAATTGTTCGATTACGGGCGCCCGGCCAGCATCACCCTGGTCTGCCTGCTGGACCTGGACGCAGGCGAACTGCCCATCAGCCCGGACGTGGTCGGCGCCACGCTGTCCCTTGAGGCCAGCCAGCGAGTAAAATTGTCCGGTCCCACGCCGCTCGAACTCGAACTGCAAGACCTTGCCCTTTAAACCGCCTTGTAAAGAGTCCCCGCGATGACGCCTCTAGATGCCAAGCGCCCGCTGCAGCTCAATGCTCAGGGCCAGTTGCAACACTTCTTGTCCCTCGACGGTTTGCCCCGCGAACTGCTCACCGAAATCCTCGACACCGCCGACTCGTTCCTCGAGGTTGGCGGCCGGGCGGTGAAGAAAGTCCCGTTGCTGCGCGGCAAGACCATCTGCAACGTGTTCTTCGAGAACTCCACCCGTACACGGACCACCTTTGAACTGGCGGCCCAACGGCTGTCGGCCGACGTGATCACGTTGAACGTGTCCACCTCGTCGGCGAGCAAGGGCGAGACCCTGCTCGACACCCTGCGCAACCTGGAAGCGATGGCCGCCGACATGTTCGTGGTGCGCCACGGCGACTCCGGTGCCGCCCACTTCATTGCCGAGCACGTGTGCCCGCAGGTGGCGATCATCAACGGCGGCGACGGCCGTCACGCCCACCCGACCCAGGGCATGCTCGACATGCTCACCATACGTCGGCACAAGGGCAGCTTCGAAAACCTCTCGGTGGCCATCGTCGGTGACATCCTGCACTCGCGGGTGGCACGCTCGAACATGCTGGCCCTGAAAACCCTGGGTTGCCCGGACATCCGCGTGATCGCACCGAAAACCCTCTTGCCCATCGGCATCGAGCAATACGGCGTGAAGGTCTACACCGACATGACCGAAGGCCTCAAGGATGTGGACGTGGTGATCATGCTGCGCCTGCAACGCGAACGCATGTCGGGTGGCCTGCTGCCGAGCGAAGGCGAGTTCTACCGCCTGTTCGGCCTGACCACCGCACGCCTGGCCGGCGCCAAGCCCGACGCCATCGTAATGCACCCGGGGCCGATCAACCGAGGCGTGGAGATTGAGTCGGCGGTGGCCGACGGCAGCCAGTCGGTGATTCTCAACCAGGTCACGTATGGCATCGCCGTGCGCATGGCGGTGTTGTCCATGGCCATGAGCGGGCAAACCGCGCAACGTCAATTCGAGCAGGAGAAGGCCCAGTGAAGCTCAGCATTCTCGGCGCCCGAGTCATCGATCCGGCCAGCGGCCTGGATCAGGTTACCGATCTGCACCTGGAGGCCGGCCGGATCATCGCCATCGGCGCCGCGCCCGGTGCTTTCAGCCCCAGCGAGACCATCGATGCCAAAGGCCTGGTGGCCGCACCTGGCCTGGTGGACCTGAACGTCGCCCTGCGCGAGCCGGGCTACAGCCGCAAAGGCACTATCAACAGCGAAACCCGCGCGGCCGCAGCCGGTGGCGTCACCAGCCTGTGCTGCCCACCGCACACCAAGCCGGTGCTCGACACGTCGGCCGTGGCCGAGCTGATCCTCGACCGCGCCCGTGAAGCCGGCAATTGCAAAGTGTTCCCCATCGGCGCCCTGAGCAAAGGCCTGGAGGGCGAACAACTTGCCGAACTGATCGCCCTGCGCGACGCCGGTTGCGTGGCGTTCGGCAACGGCCTGGAGAGTTTCCGCAGCACTCGCACCCTGTGTCGCGCCTTGGAATATGCGGCCACCTTCGACTTGACGGTGATCTTCCACTCCCAGGACCGCGACCTGGCCGAAGGCGGCTTGGCCCATGAAGGTGCGGTCGCCAGCTTCCTCGGCTTGCCGGGCATTCCGGAAACCGCTGAAACCGTAGCCCTGGCCCGTGACCTGCTGCTGGTGGAACAAAGCGGCGTGCGTGCGCACTTCAGCCAGCTGACCAGCGCCCGGGGCGTAGCCCTGATCGCCCAGGCCCAGGCCCGCGGCCTGCCGGTGACGGCAGACGTGGCGTTGTATCAGCTGCTGCTGACGGATGAGGCGCTGATCGACTTCTCCAGCCTTTACCACGTGCAACCGCCGCTGCGCACATTGGCCGATCGTGACGGTTTGCGTGCGGCAGTCAAATCCGGTGTGGTCTCGGCGATTTCCAGCCACCACCAGCCCCATGAGCGCGATGCCAAGCTGGCGCCGTTCGGCGCGACAGAGCCGGGCATCAGCAGCGTGGAGCTGTTGCTGCCGCTGGCGATGACGCTGGTGGAAGACGGTTTGCTGGACCTGCCGACACTGCTGGCGCGCCTGAGCGCAGGCCCGGCCGAGGCCTTGCGCCTGCCGGCGGGCAAGCTGGCGGTGGGGTCGGCGGCGGATCTGGTGCTGTTTGACCCGGCCGGCTCCACAGTTGCGGGCGAGCACTGGCTGTCCAAGGGTGAGAACTGCCCGTTCATCGGCCATAGCCTGCCGGCGAGCGTGCGCTACACCTTGGTGGATGGGCGCATCAGCTATCAGGCTTGAGCCATTAAAAACTGTAGGAGCGAGCTTGCTCGCGAAGAACGTTAACGATAACGCAGCGCTATCAGGTAGCCCGCATTGTCTATTCGTTCTTCGCGAGCAAGCTCGCCCCTACAGGTTATTTATGATCTACCGGCCGCCATTGCGCTCGGCATTGCGGATCGAAATCTGCGTATTCAAGGTCCAGAAGTCATACAGCACCCCCACCAGGAACAAGCCGCCGGTCAGCAGGTAGATCAGGCCAGTGATCCATTTGCCCTGGTACATGCGGTGCACGCCGAACACCCCCAGAAACGCCAACAGAATCCACGCCACGTTGTATTCGATAGGCCCAGCGGTAAAACGCAGGTCCGCTTCACGGTCCATGGCCGGAATCAGGAACAGGTCGATCAGCCAGCCGATCCCCAGCAAGCCGAGGGTGAAAAACCAGATCGTTCCAGTGACCGGTTTGCCGTAATAGAAACGATGGGCACCGGTAAACCCGAAAATCCAGAGCAGGTAACCGATCACCTTGCTGTGAGTGTCTTGCTGCGGACCAACCTGTTGATAGGTGTTCATGGCGTACCTCTTTTGCTTCGATAGATAAATTTTTTCACTTTCTTTGTGACTTTTTTACAGGCGACCGACGTACGGCAAATGGTATCTTCCCTCCCCTGAAAGCCTTATGCCACCTGACTTGTGTAGGACAATCGCGGCGAATCGTCGCGTTTTTCCTGAGTTTGACCCCAAGGTTCAGTCGACAAACGGCCTGAGAACGACACAAAAAGCTGTTATAAAGTTGCGCGCAAACCCATAAGAGCCACGCCTAATGCGACCATTTTTAAAGACATGGCTAACCATTTGCCTATTAATGCCACTGGCCGCCCACGCCACCAATCGTGAGCAACGACTTCCGAACGTCAACGGTTTCACCCCTAAAGTCCACAGCGCGCCCAGCACTGCCAAATCGGCAAAGCCGACCGTCAGCCGCCCGACTCAACTGAGCAAGGCCCACGGTAAAGCAGTTCCAGGCCTGATGGCAGTCAACACCAAGCAAAGCAGCACCGTCCTCAGCCGCGCCGTAAACGTGCTCGGCACTCCTTATCGTTGGGGCGGCAGCAGCCCAAGTAAAGGGTTCGACTGCAGCGGCCTGGTGAAATATGCGTTTAACGACGTAGCGGCCGTGGATCTGCCGCGCACCTCCAACGCCATGGCCGCCGGTCACGGGCAGAAGGTTGAGCGCAAGGACCTGAAACCGGGTGACCTGTTGTTCTTCAAACTGAAGAGCCGCCAGGTGAACCACGTAGCCATCTACCTGGGCAACGACCGCTTCATCCACGCACCGCGTCGTGGCAAGTCGGTCAGCATCGACACGCTGAAAAAGCCGTTCTGGGACAAGAACTACGTGATTGCCAAGCGGGTTCTGCCGAAAGAGCAGAATACCTTGCGGGTAGTACAACGCTGATCTGAAGCTGGAATGCAGTAGTACATGTGGGAGGGGGCTTGCTCCCGATAGCAGTGGGCCAGGTACAGATAAGCTGACTGATCCACCGCTATCGGGAGCAAGCCCCCTCCCACATTCGATTTGTGTCGTCCACAACCCCTCAGATATCCCCAGGCACCCTCGCCTTCTCCCGCGCCTCTTCCCGGCTGATCACGCCTTCCGTGACCAACGCCTTCAAGCTCATATCCAACGTCTTCATGCCCAACGCGCCGCCGGTCTGAATCGCCGAGACCATCTGCGCCACCTTGTCTTCGCGGATCAAGTTACGAATAGCCGGCGTGCCCAGCATGATCTCATGGGCCGCCACCCGCCCGCCGCCAACCTTCTTGACCAGCACCTGGGACACCACCGCCTGCAACGACTCCGACAGCATCGAGCGGACCATGGCCTTTTCCCCCGCCGGGAACACGTCCACCAGCCTGTCCACGGTCTTTGCCGCCGAGGTGGTGTGCAGGGTGCCAAATACCAGATGCCCGGTCTCAGCCGCCGTCAGGGCCAGGCGGATGGTTTCCAGGTCGCGCAGTTCGCCCACCAGGATCACGTCGGGGTCTTCGCGCAGCGCCGAACGCAAGGCCAGCGAGAAACTGTGGGTATCTCGATGCACCTGGCGCTGGTTGATCAGGGCGGTTTTCGGCGTGTGGATAAACTCGATGGGGTCTTCCAGCGTGAGGATGTGCTGGCGCCGATGCTGGTTGAGGTAATCGATCATCGCCGCCAGGGTAGTGGACTTGCCGGAGCCGGTGGGGCCCGTCACCAACACCAGGCCACGCGGCAACTGGGCAATACGCCGGAACACCTCCCCCAGACCGAGGTTTTCCAGGCTCTGGACCTCGGCCGGGATGGTGCGAAACACCGCACCCATGCCGCGATCCTGCTGGAACACATTCGCCCGGAACCGCGCCACGCCCGGCAACTCGAAGGCAAAATCCGTTTCAAGAGATGTTTCGAAATCCTTTTGTTGGTAGCGGTTGAGCAACGGGCTCAATAAATCTGCCACTTGCGGGGGTGAAAGCACTGGCCAATCCAACGGCCAGACTTCGCCATCAATGCGCAGCATGGGTGCCACACCGGCCGACAAATGCAGGTCGGAAGCGCCGCGACGCACGCCCGCCTCCAGTAATTCAGTGATATCCATAGGGCTTTCCATTTCCAGTAGAATGCCGCGGACTCCATATCCACGGGCGCATCTTGAATGTCGACGATAGCAGACAACATCGGCCAGGTTAGCCAGCGCATCCGCGCCGCAGCCGACGCCGTGCAACGTGACGCAAACAGCATCCACCTGCTGGCCGTGAGCAAGACCAAACCCGCCCAAGCCGTGCGTGAAGCCTATGCCGCCGGGATGCGTGATTTTGGCGAAAACTATCTGCAGGAAGCCCTGGGCAAGCAGGCCGAATTAACCGACCTGCCCTTGAGTTGGCACTTCATCGGCCCCATTCAATCGAACAAGACTCGCGCCATCGCCGAGAATTTCGCTTGGGTGCATTCCGTGGACCGTCTCAAAATTGCACAACGCCTGTCCGAGCAACGCCCGGCCGACCTGCCACCGCTGAATATCTGCATCCAGGTCAATGTCAGTGGCGAGGCCAGCAAGTCCGGCTGCACCCCCGCCGACCTGCCGGCCCTGGCCAACGCCATCAGCGCCCTGCCGCGCTTGAAGCTACGGGGCCTGATGGCGATTCCCGAGCCGACGGACGATCGTGCCGAACAAGACGCCGCGTTTTCCAGCGTGCGCGACCTGCAAAACAGCCTGAACCTGCCGCTCGACACACTTTCCATGGGCATGAGTCACGACCTTGAGTCGGCCATCGCCCAGGGCGCCACCTGGGTGCGGATCGGTACCGCCCTGTTTGGCGCCCGCGACTACGGCCAGCCATGAAATGGCTGACATCCATCTAAGTAAGGACCTGTCATGAGCAACACGCGTATTGCCTTTATCGGCGCCGGCAACATGGCGGCCAGCCTGATCGGCGGCCTGCGGGCCAAGGGCCTGGAAGCGGCGCAGATCCGCGCCAGCGACCCGGGCGCCGAGACCCGTGCCCGCGTCAGCGCCGAGCACGGTATCGAAACCTTCGCCGATAACGCCGAAGCCATCCAAGGTGTCGATGTGATCGTGCTGGCGGTCAAGCCACAGGCCATGAAGGCCGTGTGCGAAAGCCTGCGCCCAAGCCTGCAGCCGCACCAACTGGTGGTGTCGATCGCCGCCGGCATCACCTGCGCCAGCATGAACAACTGGCTCGGCGCGCAACCGATCGTACGTTGCATGCCCAACACCCCGGCGCTGCTGCGCCAGGGCGTGAGCGGTTTGTACGCCACCCACGAGGTGACCGCCGAGCAACGTGACCAAGCCCAGGAACTGCTGTCCGCCGTGGGCATCGCCCTGTGGCTGGAACAGGAGCAGCAACTGGACGCGGTCACCGCCGTGTCGGGCAGCGGCCCGGCTTACTTCTTCCTACTGATCGAGGCCATGACCGCCGCCGGCGTGAAACTGGGCCTGCCACAGCAAGTCGCCGAGCAACTGGCCGAGCAAACCGCCCTGGGCGCCGCGAAAATGGCTGTCTCCAGTGAAGTGGACGCTGCCGAGTTGCGCCGCCGCGTCACCTCCCCCGGCGGCACCACGCAGGCTGCCATCGAATCGTTCCAGGCCGGGGGCTTTGAAGCCCTGGTGGAAAAAGCACTGGGTGCCGCAGCACATCGTTCGGCTGAAATGGCCGAGCAGCTGGGCAAATAGTCGTACCCCTACGAAGGAATAAATGATGCTTGGACTCAATGACGCCGTCATCTTCATCATCCAGACCTTGGGCAGCCTGTACCTGCTGATCGTGCTGATGCGTTTTATCCTGCAACTGGTGCGGGCGAACTTCTACAACCCGCTGTGCCAATTCGTGGTGAAGGCCACCCAACCGCTGCTCAAGCCCCTGCGTCGAGTGGTCCCGAGCATGTTCGGCCTGGACATGTCGTCGCTGGTGCTGGCGCTGCTGCTGCAGATCCTGCTGTTCGCGCTGGTCCTGATGCTCAAGGGCTACCTGCCTTACACCGTGCTGCTGTTGCCGTGGGCACTGATCGGGATCTTCTCGTTGTTTTTGAAGATCATCTTCTGGTCGATGATCATCAGCGTGATCCTGTCCTGGGTCGCACCGGGTAGCCGCAGCCCAGGTGCCGAGCTGGTGTCTCAGATCACCGAGCCGGTGCTCGCGCCGTTCCGTCGCTGGGTGCCCAACCTCGGCGGCCTGGATATTTCGCCGATCTTCGCGTTTATCGCGATCCAGCTGATACAAGGCTGGGGCATCCCGTACCTGGCTGACTTCGCGAACATGCCCAAGTTACTGTTCGGGCTGATCTGACAGGCGAAGCAAATGCAGGAGGGGCGGTGCGACGATTCGACCGGCCCCCTCCCACATTTGGCCTTTGCTTGCCGCTGGGTGCATCGGTCTTTAGACTTACGCCTCATTTAAACGAGAGCAGGGTCGATGCCAGCTGCCTTCCCCCCCGATTCTGTTGGACTGGTCGTGCCCCAAGTGGCGCACTTCAGCGAACCGCTGGCCTTGGCCTGCGGCCGTTCGTTGCCCGCCTACGACCTGATCTATGAAACCTACGGCCAACTGAACGCCACGGCGAGCAACGCCGTGCTGATCTGCCACGCCCTCTCCGGCCATCATCACGCCGCTGGTTTCCACAGCGTTGACGAACGCAAGCCTGGCTGGTGGGACAGTTGCATCGGCCCCGGCAAGCCCATCGACACCAATAAGTTCTTTGTCGTCAGCCTGAACAACCTCGGCGGCTGCAATGGCTCCACCGGCCCCAGCAGCCTCAACCCGGAAACCGGCAAGCCGTTCGGCGCCGACTTCCCGGTGCTCACCGTGGAAGACTGGGTGCACAGCCAGGCTCGCCTCGCCGACCTGTTGGGCATCCGGCAATGGGCCGCGGTGATCGGCGGCAGCCTGGGCGGCATGCAGGCCCTGCAATGGACCATCACGTATCCGGATCGGGTGCGTCATTGCCTGGCCATCGCCTCGGCGCCCAAATTGTCGGCACAGAACATCGCCTTCAACGAAGTAGCACGCCAGGCCATCCTCACCGACCCCGAATTCCACGGCGGTTCGTTCCAGGAAGCCGGCGTGATCCCCAAGCGCGGCTTGATGCTGGCGCGAATGGTCGGGCACATCACCTACCTGTCCGATGACTCCATGGGCGAGAAATTCGGCCGTGGCCTCAAGAGCGAGAAGCTCAACTATGACTTCCACAGCGTCGAGTTCCAGGTGGAAAGCTACCTGCGTTATCAGGGCGAGGAGTTCTCCGGGCGTTTCGACGCCAACACCTACCTGCTGATGACCAAGGCCCTGGACTACTTCGACCCGGCAGCCAACCACAACGATGACCTGGCGAAAACCTTCGAGGGCGCCACCGCCAAGTTCTGCGTCATGTCGTTCACCACCGACTGGCGCTTCTCGCCGGCCCGCTCCCGAGAGCTGGTGGATGCGCTGATGGCGGCCAAGAAAGACGTCTGCTACCTGGAGATCGATGCACCGCAAGGCCATGACGCCTTCCTGATTCCGATCCCGCGCTACCTCCAGGCTTTCAGCAACTACATGAACCGCATTACTTTGTGAGAACGCCATGAGAGCCGACCTGGACATCATCCAAGACTGGATCCCCGCCGGCAGCCGCGTGCTCGACCTGGGCTGCGGCGATGGCGAACTGCTGAGCTGGCTGCGCGACAACAAGCAAGTCACCGGCTACGGCCTGGAAAACGACCCGGACAACATCGCCCAGTGCGTGGCCAAGGGCATCAACGTAATCGAGCAGGACCTGGACAAGGGCCTGGGCAACTTCGCCAGCAACAGCTTCGATATCGTGGTGATGACCCAGGCCCTGCAAGCGGTGCACTACCCGGACCGTATCCTCGACGAAATGCTGCGCGTGGGCCGCCAGTGCATCATCACCTTCCCCAACTTCGGGCACTGGCGCTGCCGCTGGTACCTGGCGACCAAGGGCCGCATGCCGGTCTCGGATTTCCTGCCGTACACCTGGTACAACACGCCGAACATCCACTTCTGCACCTTCGAAGACTTCGAAGCCCTGTGTGGCGAGCGTGAAGCCAAGGTGATCAACCGCCTGGCCGTCGATCAACAGCATCGTCACGGCTGGGCAAGCAAGCTATGGCCCAATCTGTTGGGCGAAATTGGTATCTATCGGGTCAGCAGCCCTGGCCTGACGGATCACAAGATTGCCGTCTAATCATTTTCAAGAGGGACGATCATGAGTCGCTTGGCTATTTTTCTACTGACTGCATGCCTGGGCGCCAGCGCCATGGCGGCGGACACTATCGACGCTAATCGCAAGAAAGACTTCGGTGATATCACCGTTCATTACAACACCTTCACCTCCAGCTTCCTGCAGCCGGAAACCGCCCAGAAAGTCGGCGTGGTGCGCAGCAAGGAGAAGGGTTTGATCAATGTGACCGTGATCAAGGGCGTAACCCCGGTGGCAGCGCAGGTGACAGGCACCATCAAGGACCTGGGCGGCAAGAGCGAGATCCTGACGTTCAAGCAAATCGACGAGAAAGGCGGGATCAATTACCTCGCGCCATACTCCGTGACGCAGCGGGAATACAAGACGTTTACCATCAATGTTGAAACCGGCGGCAAAGCCCATAGCTTCCAATTCAACCAGGAACTGTTTCCGGCGGAATGATGAACCTTACTCAACTCGTATTGGCCAGCCATAACGCCGGCAAGCTCAAAGAACTCCAGGCCATGCTCGGCGAGTCCGTGCAACTGCGCTCGATTGGCGAGTTCAGCCAGGTCGAACCCGAAGAGACCGGCCTGTCGTTCGTCGAGAACGCCATCCTCAAGGCGCGCAATGCCGCACGCATCTCGGGCCTTCCGGCGCTGGCGGATGACTCGGGGCTGGCAGTGGACTTTCTTGGCGGCGCCCCTGGCATCTATTCGGCGCGTTATGCCGACGGCAAGGGCGACGCGGCCAACAACGCCAAGTTGCTGGACGCCCTCAAAGGCGTACCGGATAACGAACGCGGTGCACAATTCGTCTGCGTGCTGGCCTTGGTGCGGCATGCCGATGACCCGCTGCCGATCCTCTGCGAAGGCCTGTGGCACGGGCGCATCCTGCACGCTGCCAGCGGTGAGCACGGTTTTGGCTATGACCCGTTGTTCTGGGTGCCGGAGCGCAATGTCTCCAGCGCCGAATTGAGCCCGGCCGACAAGAACCAGATCAGCCACCGCGCCCGCGCAATGGATTTGCTGCGCCAGCACCTGGGCTTGAAATGACCCGGAATACCTCCGCGCAGCCGCTGATCCACGGTGGCGCGCAAACACCACGGGCGGCCATGCCGGTGCTGCCGCCCCTGGCGCTGTACATCCACATCCCGTGGTGCGTGCGCAAATGCCCTTACTGCGACTTCAACTCCCACACCGCCAGCAAGGTGCTGCCGGAAGAAGAGTATGTGGACGCCTTGCTGGCCGACCTCGATCAGGACTTGCACGCGGTGTATGGGCGCGAACTGAGTTCGATCTTCTTCGGCGGCGGCACGCCAAGCCTGTTCAGCGCTGCGGCGCTGGGCCGATTGCTCAAAGGCGTGGAAGCACGCGTCCCGTTTGCCGCCGACATCGAGATCACCCTGGAAGCCAACCCCGGCACGTTCGAGCAAGAGAAGTTCGTCGCCTACCGCACGCTGGGGATCAACCGGCTGTCCATCGGCATCCAG
Organism: Pseudomonas sp. S3E12; assembly: GCF_001702295.1. Classification (NCBI taxonomy): domain Bacteria; kingdom Pseudomonadati; phylum Pseudomonadota; class Gammaproteobacteria; order Pseudomonadales; family Pseudomonadaceae; genus Pseudomonas; species Pseudomonas sp. S3E12. The sequence continues at coordinate 98,272 of NZ_MBDT01000003.1, read as the reverse complement.
AGCTTCCAGCAGGAAAAGCTCCAGGCCCTGGGCCGTATCCACAACGGCGACGAGGCCGTACGCGCCGCCGGAATGGCGCGCCAGGCCGGGTTCGACAACTTCAACCTGGACCTGATGCACGGCTTGCCCGATCAGTCCCTGGACGATGCGTTGAGTGACCTGCGCCAGGCCATCGCGCTCAAACCCACACACCTGTCCTGGTACCAGTTGACCCTGGAACCCAACACCGTGTTCTGGAACCAGCCGCCCGCGCTGCCGGAAGACGACACCCTGTGGGACATCCAGGAAGCCGGCCAGGCGCTGCTGGCCGAGCACGGTTACGCACAATACGAAGTGTCGGCCTACGCCCAGCCAGGGCGCCCGGCGCGACATAACCTCAACTACTGGAGCTTCGGCGACTTTATCGGCATCGGCGCCGGGGCCCACGGCAAGCTCAGCCATCCGGACGGACGCATTGTGCGCACCTGGAAGACCCGCGCGCCGAAGGACTACCTCAACCCGGCCAAAAGCTTCCAGGCCGGGGCGAAGGAGCTGACCAACGAAGAGTTGCCGTTCGAGTTCCTGATGAACGCCCTGCGCCTCACCGAGGGCGTCGACGCCACGCTCTATGCCGAGCGCACCGGCCTCGACCTGGCGAGCCTCGACGAGGCGCGGCGCGAGGCAGAACAAAGTGGCTTAATGCAGGTCGAACCGTCACGCCTGGCGGCCACCGATCGCGGGCAACTCTTTCTCAATGACCTGTTGCAGAAGTTTTTGAGCTGATCGCTCTAAGGAAATCGAATGGATCTGGTACTCGACCTGCTCGCCACCGTATCCCGCTGGAGCCGCAGCAACCTGTCGGAAATCTCCCTGGCCCTTGTGGGCTGTTTGCTGGTGCTGTTTGGCGCCGACATCAAGGGCTGGGTCGAAGCACGCCTGGGCAGCGTTGCCGGCGCGTTGCGCGTACCGTTGATGGCCCTGCTGTGCATGATCGGCAGCGGTGCGGCGCTGATCTACGCCACGCCGTGGATTGTGCGGGGATTGAGCCAGTTCAATAACTACAGCCTGGCGCCGGTGTTGGTGGTGGTGCTGGTGCTGATTGGCGTCGTCGCCGATCGCCGCTGACCTCAAATCCAACACAAAACAACTGTGGGATGGGGCTTGCCCCCTCCCACATTGAATTGCATTTAAAGTCAGTGGCGAGTTACGCCAGCTTCTCGAACTTCAAATCCCAAACCCCATGCCCCAAGCGCTCGCCACGACGCTCGAACTTAGTGATCGGGCGTTCGGCCGGGCGTGGTACGCATTTGCCGTCTTGCGCCAGGTTGCGGTAGCCAGGGGCAACGTCCATCACTTCCAGCATGTATTCGGCATAGGGTTCCCAGTCGGTAGCCATATGCAGGATACCGCCGACTTTCAGCTTGCTGCGCACCAGTTCCGCGAAAGAAGCCTGGACGATGCGGCGCTTGTGGTGACGGCTCTTGTGCCATGGATCGGGGAAGAACAGCATCAGGCGGTCGAGGCTGTTGTCGGCGATGCAGCGGTTGAGCACTTCGATCGCGTCGCAGTCATAGACCCGCAGGTTGGTCAGGCCTTGAGTCAGCACGCCATTCAGCAGTGCACCGACACCTGGGCGGTGAACTTCCACGCCGATGAAATCCTGTTCCGGCGAGGCTGCGGCCATTTCCAGCAGGGAGTGGCCCATGCCGAAACCGATTTCCAGGGAACGCGGGGCCGAACGGCCGAACACCTGGTCATAGTCCACCGGCGCATCGGCCAGGGGCAGGACGAACAGCGGCGTACCTTGCTCCAGGCCCTTTTGCTGGCCCTCGGTCATGCGGCCGGCGCGCATCACAAAACTCTTGATGCGGCGGTGCTTGGACTCGTCGCCTTCTTCCACGGTGTTCGGCGTTTCGTTTGATTCAGTCATCAATGGCTCTTACTTGATCAGACCATCCAGCGGCGAAGAGGCGCTGGCGTAGAGTTTTTTTTGCATGCGCCCGGCGAGGTAGGCCAGGCGGCCGGCGACGATGGCGTGTTTCATGGCTTCGGCCATCAGCACCGGTTGCTGTGCGTGAGCGATGGCCGAGTTCATCAGCACCGCTTCACAGCCCAGTTCCATGGCGATGGTGGCGTCGGAGGCGGTACCGACACCGGCGTCCACCAAGACCGGGATCTTGGCTTCTTCGAGGATGATCTGCAGGTTGTACGGATTGCAGATACCCAGCCCGGAACCGATCAGGCCGGCCAGCGGCATCACGGCGATACAGCCGATTTCGGCCAGTTGGCGGGCGATGATCGGGTCATCGCTGGTGTAGACCATCACGTCAAAACCTTCCTTGACCAGGGTCTCGGCGGCCTTGAGGGTTTCGATCACGTTGGGGAACAGGGTTTTCTGGTCGGCCAGCACTTCCAGCTTGACCAGGTTGTGTCCGTCGAGCAGTTCACGGGCCAGGCGGCAGGTGCGCACGGCTTCGATGGCGTCGTAGCACCCGGCGGTGTTCGGCAGGAAGGTGTAGCGATCCGGCGACAGCACGTCGAGCAGGTTCGGCTCGCCTTCGATCTGGCCGAGGTTGGTGCGGCGCACGGCGAAGGTCACGATCTCGGCGCCCGAGGCTTCGATGGCCTGGCGGGTTTCTTCCATGTCGCGGTACTTGCCGGTGCCGACCAGCAGACGGGACTGGTAGGTACGACCGGCCAGGACGAAGGGCTTGTCGCTACGAACGATGCTCATGGGAAATCCTCGAAATGGGGTGAGGTTCTGCAGAATCCGGGGCTACATAAAAGCGCGGGACTAGCCGCCGCCGATGGCGTGGACCACCTCGACCTGGTCACCCTCGGTGAGCGTGGTCTCGGCATGCAGGCTACGCGGGACGATATCCAGGTTGAGTTCCACTGCGACGCGACGCCCGGTCAGGTCCAGGCGGGTCAGCAGGGCCGCAACGGTTTCACCGTCGGGCAGTTCAAGGGATTCGCCGTTCAACTGAATGCGCATGCCACGGGCCGCCATCGATTTTAGGGGCCAGCATTCTAGCTCGATTGGCACCTGCAGGTCAGCTCCAAGCGTCAAGCGGTCAGTTGCATGCGCCAGGCAGCCAGGCCCAGGAAGAACCAACCCAGCAGGAACGCCAACCCGCCGAAGGGCGTAATGATGCCGAGTTTGCTGATCCCCGTGGTGGTCAGCACGTACAGGCTGCCGGAGAACAGCAGGATACCGACGACAAAGGACACGCCCGCCCACGTCACCAGGCGCCCCGGAATATGCGCCAGCAGCAGCGCAACGCCGAACAGCGCCAAGGTGTGCACCAACTGATAGGTCACGCCGGTGTGAAAGATCGCCAGGTACTCGGCGCTGAGGCGGCTTTTCAGGCCATGGGCGGCGAACGCACCGAGGGCGACACCGGTGAAGCCGAAAAAGGCAGCCAGCATCAGAAAGCTACGCAGCATGAGGAACTCCAGTCAGACTCATTGGACAGGGTCTGTATAATGGCCCGCTCAACGGGTTCGGCCAAGCCATCTCTATGCTGCGTGTCCTCTTCAAACGCTTTCTCACCGTCGTGAAATGGTTTGCCATTGGCAGTGTTCTGCTGGTGCTGCTGTTCCGTGTCGTCCCGCCGCCCTTTACCGCGCTGATGGTGGAACGCAAGGTCGAATCCTGGTTCGACGGCGAACCCATTGACCTGCAACGCACCTGGGTGCCGTGGGACGAGATCTCCGACGACCTGAAAGTGGCGGTGATGGCCGGTGAAGACCAACGTTTCCCACAGCACTGGGGCTTTGATTTCGGCGCGATCCAGGCGGCGCTCCTGCACAACGAGCGCGGCGGTTCGATCCGGGGCGCGAGCACGCTGAGCCAGCAGGTGTCGAAAAACCTGTTCCTGTGGGCGGGTCGCAGTTATTTGCGCAAAGGCCTGGAAGCCTGGTTTACCGGGCTGATCGAGGTGTTGTGGCCCAAGCAGCGGATTCTTGAGGTGTACCTCAACAGCGTGGAATGGGATGAAGGCGTGTTTGGCGCAGAAGCGGCGGCGCGACATCACTTTGGCGTGAGTGCCAAGGGGTTGTCCCGGCAGCAGGCCAGCTACCTGGCGGCGGTGTTGCCTAATCCACGGGTGTGGAGTGCCAGCCATCCGACCGCGTATGTGGCGCGAAGGGCGGCATGGATTCGCCAGCAGATGAGCCAGCTGGGCGGAGAGGGTTACCTGGTGGAACTGAACAATTCCCGCAAAGCACCTTGGTCCGACTGATACAAACAAATGTGGGAGGGGCTTACCCCCTCCCACATGTTCAGGCGGCGATCGACAACTTCAGCTTGTTCATTGCGCTTTTCTCAAGCTGACGAATGCGCTCGGCCGACACGTTGTACTTCTGCGCCAGGTCGTGCAGCGTGGCTTTTTCTTCCGCCAGCCAGCGCTGGTAGAGGATGTCACGGCTACGGTCGTCCAGCACTTCCAGCGCTTCGTGCAGGTTGTGGTTGGAGTTGTCGCTCCAGTCGGCGTCTTCCAGTTGACGCGCCGGGTCGTACCGGTGGTCTTCCAGGTAGTTGGCCGGCGATTGGAAAGCACTGTCGTCGTCCGCTTCGGCGGCCGGGTCGAAGGCCATGTCATGGCCGGTCAGGCGGCTTTCCATCTCGCGCACTTCACGGGGCTCCACGCCGAGGCTTTCGGCCACGCGGTGGACTTCCTCGTTGTTCAGCCACGCCAGGCGTTTTTTCTGGCTGCGCAGGTTGAAGAACAGCTTGCGTTGGGCCTTGGTGGTCGCGACTTTCACGATGCGCCAGTTGCGCAGGATGAACTCGTGGATTTCCGCCTTGATCCAGTGCACGGCAAACGACACCAGGCGCACGCCCATCTCAGGGTTGAAGCGCTTTACAGCCTTCATCAGGCCGACGTTGCCTTCCTGGATCAGGTCAGCCTGGGCCAGGCCGTAGCCGCTATAGCTACGGGCGATATGTACGACAAAACGCAGGTGGGCGAGCACCATCTGCCGAGCCGCCCCCAAATCCTGCTCATAGTAGAGACTCTCGGCCAGTTCACGCTCCTGCTCGGGCGTCAGCAATGGAATGCTGTTGACCGTGTGCACATAGGCTTCCAGGTTCGCACCCGGGACCAAGGCATAAGCAGGTTGCAAAGAAGTGGTCATACGAAAAAACCTCCGACTCACATAACTCGTGCAGTTCAGCACTGCGAAAATTGACCGGGAACCGTAGGACAAGTTCCCTAAACCACTGATACGGTCAATACAAACGAAACCACATTACCCTGACATTAACTACTTCGGTGCCAGCTCGCGTAAATGCCGTGCGACCGCAATCCAGGCACCGATATAACCCAACAATACCGCGCCAAGCAAGAGCGACAGACCATCGGCAACCGGCACCCCGGCCAGGGCAAAATCGCTGCCGTACAAGCCGGCAAGCCCGACAACCGCGTCGTTCAGCCAGTTAAGGCCGAACGCCAGCACGCCCCAGGACAAAATCCCCGCACCCAGGCCATAAAGCGCGCCCATGTACAGAAAAGGCCGACGCACATAGCTGTCCGTGCCGCCGACCAGTTTAATCACTTCTATCTCGGTGCGACGGTTTTCAATATGAAGACGAATGGTATTACCTATCACCAAAAGTAATGCAGACACCAACAGCACTGTCAGGCCGAACACAAACCGATCGCCCAGCTTGAGGATCGCCGCCAGGCGCTCCACCCAGACTAGATCAAGTTGCGCCTGTTGCACCTTCGGCATCTCTGCGAGTTTTTGTCGCAGGGCTTCAAGGCCCGCCTTGTCGACTTCATTCGGCGTCACCAGCACCACGCCCGGCAACGGGTTCTGCGGCAGCTCCTTGAGCGCTTCGCCCAGGCCGGACTGCTGCTGGAACTCCTCAAGTGCCTGATCGCGACTGACGTACTCGGCGTCCGCGACGCCCGGCATGTTCTTGATATCGTCCCGTAGCGCTTCGCCTTCCTTGGTGCTGGCATCCAGGTTCAGGTACAGGGAAATCTGTGCCGCACGCTGCCACGAACCGCCCAGGCGCTCGACATTATTAAGCAGCAGCGACAAGCCCATCGGCAGGCTCAGGGCCACGGCCATCACCAGGCAGGTAAAAAAGCTGCCGATCGGCTGCTTGCCCAGGCGACGCAGGCTGTCCAGCAGGCTGGCGCGATGGCTTTCGATCCAGGCGCGCAGCAGGGTGCTGAAGTCCGGGCCATCGTCATCGTCATGTTTTTTCTTTTTCGGCTGCGGATCAGCCGGTTTCGGCGCCACGCGCTCGGAAACCTTGGGGCTACGTGTTGCACTCATACGCCAGCCTCCCCGTCACCGATCAGGCGACCGCGTTGCAGGGTCAGCATGCGATGGCGCATGCGGGCGATCAGCGCCAGGTCATGGCTGGCGATCAGTACGCTGGTGCCCAGACGGTTGATGTCTTCGAATACGCCCATGATCTCGGCCGCCAGGCGCGGGTCGAGGTTACCGGTGGGTTCGTCCGCCAGCAGCAAGGCCGGGCGATGGACGATGGCGCGGGCAATGCCGACGCGCTGTTGCTGGCCGGTGGACAGGTCGCCGGGGTAGAGGTCGGTCTTGTCCGACAGCGCCACGCGCTCCAGGGCCGAATCCACACGCTTGACGATTTCGGCCTTGGACAGCCCAAGAATCTGCAACGGCAGGGCAATGTTGTTGAACACCGTACGATCGAACAGCAACTGGTGGTTCTGGAACACCACGCCGATCTGGCGGCGCAGGAACGGGATCTGCGCATTGCTGATGGTAGCCAGGTCCTGGCCCGCCAGCAGCAACTTGCCCGTGGTCGGGCGTTCCATGGCCAGCAGCAGGCGCAACAGCGTACTCTTGCCGGCCCCCGAGTGACCGGTGACAAACAAGAACTCGCCGCGACGCACTCGAAAGCTCAGCTCATGCAAGCCCACATGCCCGTTGGCATAGCGTTTACCGACCTGTTCGAATCGAATCATGAACGCTCCCGCTCGGCAAACAGTGCCTGGACAAAGGGTTCGGCTTCAAAGGTGCGCAGGTCGTCGATGCCTTCACCGACGCCGATATAACGAATCGGCAACCCGAACTGCTTGGCCAGGGCGAAGATCACGCCGCCCTTGGCCGTGCCGTCGAGCTTAGTCAAGGCCAGGCCGGTCAGCTGGACCGTCTGGTTGAATTGCTTGGCCTGGCTGATGGCGTTCTGCCCGGTACCGGCGTCAAGCACCAGCAGCACTTCGTGCGGGGCGTCTGCGTCGAGCTTGCCGATCACGCGGCGGACTTTCTTCAGCTCTTCCATCAGGTTGTCTTTGGTGTGCAGGCGACCGGCGGTATCCGCGATCAGCACGTCGATGTTACGAGCCTTGGCGGCTTGCACGGCGTCGAAGATCACCGAGGCGGAATCGGCACCGGTGTGCTGGGCGATGACCGGGATCGTGTTGCGCTCCCCCCAGACCTGCAATTGCTCGACGGCAGCGGCGCGGAAGGTATCGCCGGCGGCGAGCATGACTTTCTTGCCTTCCGACTGCAGCTTCTTGGCCAGTTTGCCGATCGTGGTGGTCTTGCCGGCGCCGTTGACGCCCACGACCAGGATCACGAACGGCTTGTTCGGGGTGATCACCAGCGGCGCCTCAACAGGCTTGAGCATCGCAGCCAGTTCGGCCTGCAAGGATTTGTAGAGGGCGTCGGCATCGGTCAACTGCTTGCGCGCGACCTTCTGGGTCAGGCTCTGGATGATCACGGCGGTGGCTTCGACGCCCACGTCGGCGGTCAGCAGGCGGGTTTCGATGTCTTCCAGCAGCTCATCGTCGATCACCTTCTTGCCGAGGAACAGGCTGGCCATGCCTTCGCCGATGCTGGCGCTGGTCTTGCTCAGGCCTTGCTTGAGGCGGGCGAAGAAGCCGGTCTTGCTGGTTTCGGTGGAGGCGACGGGCGCTTCGACGACGGCGGGAGCGGCAACCACCGGCTCGACGAGCGCGGGCACGGGGGCGGGAGCTTCGACAACGACCGGCTGTGGCTCAACGGTCACCGGAATCGGCGGCACCACATGCTCGGCCTGCACATCTTCAACCAGCGCCACAGGCTCTTCGGGCACCGGCAGCTCAGGCCACGGCTTGTGTTCGGGCTCAGGCTCCACCTCGGCCACCGGCTGCAACACCGGCTCAGCCATCGGCAACACCACCGGCGCCGGCGCTTCGGCAACGGGCTCGGCTTCTACTATAGGCTCGGGGATCGGCTCAGCTTGAACCTGTGGCTGTTCAGCGACGGTTTCCTGCGGCTTTTTGCGCAGCCATCCGAACAGGCCTTTCTTCTCGCCAGCCGCAGCTGGGGTCTTCTTGTCGTCGTTGGAACCAAACATGGAGACGGCTATCTCAAGGTAGCGACGCGCCAAGGGGCGCATCGGTAAATAAAATTCGATGCGTAACAGACTGTTTTTTAGCCAGCTCGTTCATGCGCAACATTTTGTAAGGCCTAAATAGGGCCTTAACAAGACAGCCATAGTGGCCGTCCCTAGGTCGGATCAGTATCCTAGCACCTCCTCGCCCGCCGACGCTAAGACCAAGCGGGCAGCCCAACAGGTTTAAAAACGAATGAATGCTCTAGCCCGCCACGCCGCAGGCCTGCTGTTCAGTACAGTTTGTCTGCCCCTTTCAGCCTTGGCTGCCGACCCACAACCCACCCATGAATTCACCCTGGATAACGGCCTCAAGGTGGTCGTGCGCGAAGACCATCGCGCGCCGGTGGTGGTTTCCCAGGTCTGGTACAAGGTCGGTTCGAGCTATGAAACCCCGGGCCAGACCGGTTTATCCCACGCCCTGGAGCACATGATGTTCAAGGGCAGCGCCAAGGTCGGCCCCGGCGAAGCCTCGCTGATCCTGCGTGACCTGGGCGCCGAAGAAAACGCCTTCACCAGCGATGACTACACCGCCTACTACCAGGTGCTGGCCCGTGACCGCCTGGGCGTTGCCTTTGAGCTGGAAGCCGACCGCATGGCCAGCCTGCGCCTGCCGGCCGACGAGTTCAGCCGCGAAATCGAGGTGATCAAGGAAGAACGCCGCCTGCGCACCGACGACAACCCGATGTCCAAGGCCTTCGAGCGCTTCAAGGCGATGGCCTTCCCGGCCAGCGGCTATCACACCCCGACCATCGGCTGGATGGCCGACCTCGACCGCATGAAGGTCGAGGAACTGCGCCACTGGTACCAGTCCTGGTATGTACCGAACAACGCCACGTTGGTGGTGGTCGGCGACGTCACCCCGGACGAGGTAAAAAACCTGGCCCAGCGCTACTTCGGCCCGATCCCCAAGCGTGAGGTACCGCCCGCCAAGGTTCCGATGGAGCTGGCCGAGCCCGGCGAGCGCCTGCTGACCATGCATGTGCAGACCCAATTGCCGAGCGTGATCCTGGGCTTCAACGTACCTGGCCTGGCCACCGCCGAAGACAAGCGTTCGGTCCAGGCCCTGCGCCTGATCTCGGCCCTGCTGGACGGTGGCTACAGCGCACGGATCTCCGAGCAGTTGGAGCGTGGCGAAGAGCTGGTATCCGCCGCGTCCACCAACTACGACGCCTACACCCGGGGCGACAGCCTGTTCACCCTCTCGGCCACCCCGAACCAGCAAAAGAAGAAAACCGTTGCCCAAGCCGAAGCCGGCCTGTGGCGCCTGCTGGAAGAGCTGAAGGCCAAGCCACCGACCGCCGAAGAACTGGAACGCATCCGTGCCCAGGTCATCGCCGGCCTGGTGTACCAACGCGATTCCATCACCAGCCAGGCCACGGCCATTGGCTCCCTGGAAACCGTGGGCCTGTCCTGGAAACTCATGGACACCGAACTGGCCGACCTGCAAAGCGTGACCCCGGAAGATATCCAGAAGGCCGCGCGCACCTATTTCACCCGCGAACGTCTGAGCGTCGCCCATGTTTTGCCTGAGGAGACCGCTCATGAGTGATCGCAAAAGCAGCCGCCTGATCCTGCCGGGCCTGATCGTCGTCACCCTGATCGCGGCGAGCGCCGTGTACTTCCTGCGCCCGAGTGACTCCGTCGCCAGCCAGGCATTGGACAAGGCTCAATCGACCAACAAACTGCAATCCCTGGCGGAGCTGGACGGCAAGGCGCCGACCAACCGCAAGCTCGACGTGCAAACCTGGACCACCGCCGAAGGCGCCAAGGTGCTGTTTGTCGAAGCCCATGAACTGCCGATGTTCGACATGCGCATCCTGTTCGCCGCCGGTAGCAGCCAGGACGGCAACGTGCCGGGCCTGGCGCTGATGACCAACGCCATGCTCAACGAAGGTGTACCGGGCAAGGATGTGAGCCAGATTGCCAGTGGTTTTGAAGGCCTGGGCGCCGACTTTGGCAATGGCGCTTATCGCGATATGGCGTTGGTGTCCCTGCGCAGCCTCAGCGACAGCGCTAAACGCGAGGCCGCCCTGGCGCTGTTTGACGAGGTGATCGGCAAGCCGACCTTCCCCGCCGACTCCCTGGCGCGGATCAAGAACCAGATCCTCGCCGGCTTTGAATACCAGAAGCAGAACCCCGGTAAGCTGGCGAGCCTGGAGCTGTTCAAGCGCCTGTACGGCGATCACCCCTACGCTCACCCGAGTGAAGGCACGCCGCAAAGCGTTCCGAAGATTACCCTCGCGCAGTTGCAGGCGTTCCACGCCAAGGCTTATGCGGCGGGTAATGCAGTGATTGCCGTGGTCGGCGACTTGACCCGCGCCGAAGCCGAAGCAATGACGGCCAAGGTGTCGGCCGCGCTGCCCAAGGGCCCGGCCATGGCGAAGATCGCCCAGCCAACCGAGCCCAAGGCCGGCCTGAGCCATATCGAGTTCCCGTCCAAACAGACTCACCTGCTGTTCGCCCAATTGGGCATCGACCGCGCCGACCCGGACTACGCAGCCCTGTCCCTGGGCAACCAGATCCTCGGCGGCGGTGGCTTCGGCACCCGCTTGATGAGCGAAGTGCGCGAGAAACGCGGCCTGACCTACGGTGTTTACTCGGGCTTCTCGCCGATGCAAGTGCGTGGCCCGTTCATGATCAACCTGCAGACCCGCGCCGAAATGAGCGGCGGCACCCTGCGCCTGGTCGAAGACGTGCTGGCCGACTATCTCAAGACCGGCCCGACGCAAAAGGAGCTGGATGACGCCAAGCGCGAGCTGGCCGGCAGCTTCCCGCTGTCCACCGCCAGCAACGCCGACATCGTCGGGCAGCTGGGCGCCATGGGTTTCTACAACCTGCCGCTGAGCTATCTGGAAGATTTCATGAAACAATCCCAGGCCCTGACCGTAGAGCAGGTCAAGGCTGCCTTGAACAAACACTTGAGCGCCGACAAGATGGTCATCGTGACCGCCGGCCCAACGACTGCGCAAAAGCCACTACCGCCCCCCACTGATAAACCTGCCGAGCAGCCGCTCGGGGTTCCGGAGCATTAATGGCCAGTTCATCTCGCCCGAAAAAACCTGTCCACAACGTGCATAACGGTGTGGGCCAACTGCGCATCATTGGCGGCGAATGGGGCAGCCGCAAGCTGAGCTTCCCCGACGTCGTGGGCCTGCGCCCGACGCCGGACCGCGTGCGTGAAACCCTGTTCAACTGGCTGGCGCCGTACATTGCCGGCGCCAAGGTGCTGGACCCGTTCGCCGGCAGTGGCGCGCTGTTCCTGGAGGCGCTGTCCCGTGGCGCGGCCCAGGCCCAGGCGCTGGATGCGAGCAATGTCGCGGTGTCCAGCCTCAAGGAACACCTGGGCACCCTGCGCTGCACCAATGGCCAGGTGCAGACCGCCGACGCCCTGCGCTACCTGGAAACCCAGGCGCCCAGCGCCTACGACGTGGTGTTCCTCGACCCACCGTTCAACCAGAACCTGTTGCCGACCGTGTGCGCCTTGCTCGAAGAGCGCCAATGGCTGGCGCCGGATGCGTGGATCTACACTGAAAGCGAGACCGCGCCGTCTACCCTGGGTTTGCCGGGCGCCTGGCGCCTGCACCGGGAGCAGAAATCCGGTCGTGTGTATTACGCGTTGTGGCATCGATTGGTCGAAAGCGTCGCTTAAAATCTGTGGTGAGCAAGCCCGCTCACCACAGACAGTGAGTCAGCTCAAAACTGAGAGTGTCATGACACCGTCCTCCGACCAGTTCACCCCCGCCTTCGGCCTCGGCAACCCTCACCTGCAAACGCTGTGGGGGCCGCTGTGGCGGCCGACTACCCATATCGAGCGCCAACGCGAACGCCTGTGGCTGGAAGACGGCGACTTTCTCGACCTCGACTGGCATGGCCCCCATGACGCGCAGGCGCCGTTGGTGCTGGTGCTGCACGGGCTGACCGGCTCATCCAATTCCCCCTATGTGGCCGGCCTGCAAAAAGTCCTCGGCGCCCAAGGCTGGGCCAGTGCGGCCTTGAACTGGCGCGGCTGTTCGGGCGAGCCCAACCTGTTGGCACGCAGCTATCACTCAGGCGCCAGCGAAGACCTCGCCGCCGCGATTGCGCACCTGCGCGCCAAGCGGCCGTTGGCGCCGCTGTATGCGGTGGGTTATTCGCTGGGGGGCAATGTGCTGCTCAAGCACCTGGGGGAAACCGGCGAGGCGTCCGGGCTGCAAGGCGCAGCGGCGGTATCGGTGCCATTTCGCCTGGATCAGTGTGCAGACCGGATCGGGATAGGTTTCTCGCGGATTTATCAAAAGCACTTCATGGGTGAAATGCTCGCGTATATCCGCGTCAAACAACGCCGTTTTTTACAGGATGGCCGCGCGGACGGGCTGAAAACCCTGGAAGCGCTTGGCTCGCTGGAGAAGATGCGCACCTTCTGGGACTTCGACGGCCGGGTTACCGCGCCGCTGCATGGGTTCTTGAGTGCCGAGGACTATTACCGTCGCGCGTCGAGTCGCTACTACCTGGGCGCGATCCGCACACCGACGCTGATTATCCAGGCGGCCGACGACCCGTTCGTATTCGCCCACAGCTTGCCCGAGGCCAGTGAGCTGTCGGCGTGCACCGAGTTTGAGCTGACGGCCAAGGGCGGGCACGTGGGCTTCGTCGATGGCTCGCTGAAACGCCCAGGCTACTACCTGGAGCGGCGCATCCCACAATGGTTATTGGCACGACACGGTTAAACATGTGGGAGGGATAAGCCCCTCCCATATTAGGATTGGGTTTACACGGCCGGGAACTCAGTCCCCCGTAGCAATTGCCCGTGTCGGATCGGTAATCCACTCGCTCCACGACCCCGCATACAACTTGCCCAACGGGTAACCCGCCAGGCTCAGGGCGAACAGGTTGTGGCAGGCCGTCACGCCCGAGCCGCAATACGCCACCAGTTCCTCCGGCGAGCGCCCCTGCAACTGCGCGGCGAAGCGCTGCTTGAGTTGCTCGGCCGGCAGGAAACGCCCGTCACTGCCCAGGTTTTCGTTGAACGCCGCACATTGCGCACCGGGGATATGCCCGGCAATCGGATCAATGGGCTCAACTTCACCGCGAAAACGCGCCTGGGCGCGGGCATCGATCAGGGTCAGGCCGGGTTGGCCCAGGCGTTTTTGCAGATGTTCGGCATCCAGCAGCAGGTGATTGTCCGGCGCGCCATCGAAAGTCCCACGCTCGGTTACCGGCGCGTCCAGGCTCAACGGGAAACCCGCGGCATGCCAGGCCTTGAGGCCGCCGTCCAGGATAAACACACCGTCACGCTTGCCCAGCCAGGCCAGCAGCCACCAGGCACGAGCTGCATAGGCGCCAGGGCCGTCGTCATACAGCACGATATCGGTGTCAGCATGGATACCCCAGGCTCGCAATTGCTCGGCGAAGGTGCCCGCCGCCGGCAACGGGTGACGCCCGGTCACACCTTTGATCACTGGCCCGCTGAGATTGCGCTCCAGGTCGGCATATTGCGCACCCTCGATATGCCCTTCGGCGTAGCTGCAACGCCCGTAATCCGGGTCTTCCAGGGCAAAACGGCAATCCAGGATCACCAGCCCCGCCGACGTCTGGCGCTCGGCCAATTGCTGGGGGCTGATCAGTTGGGCAAGCGGCATGACGGACTCCTGTGAACAGATTCGGGAAAGGTCCTACTTCACTTCTTCCAGTGCCTGGTTCAACGGCACGTAAAACTCTTTGAACAGTGCATCCACCGCTTCTTTTGCCTGGGGCGTGACAAAGCCCGCCTCCAGCACCAGCACCTGATACACCCCGCGCTTGATGGCTTCGGCACTCAGGTGGGTGGAATTTTCATTGGTGGTGCACAGGAAACGCACCCAGGAGGTGAGGATGATCCAGGCATTGAGGGTCAGGGCTTCGGTTTGCACCGGGTCCATATTCAGGATGCCCGCATCGACAAACCCCTGGTAGATGGCGCCGCCCTGGATCAGGCAACGCTGGGAAAAACGCCGATAGCCGGTGGCCAGCTCCGGGTCGCTCTCCAGCAGGTGTTCAAGGTCGCGGTGCAGAAAACGGTAGCGCCACATACCGGCCAGTACGGCCTGGAGATAAAAGCGCTTGTCTTCCACCACCATGGCCCGCCCCTGGGGCGGACGCAGGAAACTGTCCACCAACGCTTCATATTCGCGAAACAGCACGGAGATGATCGCTTGCTTGTTGGGGAAGTGGTAGTACAGGTTGCCCGGCGAAATTTCCATATGGGCGGCGATATGGTTGGTGCTGATACTGCGCTCGCCCTGCTGGTTAAAAAGCTCCAGGCTGGTTTGCACAATACGCTCGCTGGTCTTTACTCGTGGTGCCATAGGGGAATCAGCTTCTGTACACGTGATAGGGCATCTTACGGCCTATCCTTGCCAGGATAAATCTGCATGTTGCTGCAATGTTATTTGACAATTTAGAGTAATGACTCTAAAAATCCACGCAGACCAATAACAATCGGTGCTGCGCCATGTCTGCCAACGTTGCCTACCTGCAAGATGCCCAGGTGCTGGATCAACTCCAGGACCTGTTCGACGCCCAACGCCGCGCCTACGCCGCCAACCCGATGCCGCCAGCCGCACAGCGCCAGCAATGGCTGAAGGCCTTGCGGGATGTGCTCAGTGACGAGCGCCAGGCACTGATCCATGCCATCAGCCAGGATTTCAGCCAGCGCAGCGCCGACGAAACCCTGTTCGCCGAACTGATGCCCAGCCTGCATGGCATTCACTACGCCAGTAAACACCTCAAGGGCTGGATGAAACCTTCCCGCCGCGCTGTAGGCCTGGCCTTCCAACCCGCGTCAGCCAAAGTCATTTACCAACCCCTGGGCGTGGTCGGCGTGATCGTGCCGTGGAACTACCCGCTGTACCTGGCCATCGGCCCACTGGTCGGTGCGTTGGCGGCAGGCAACCGGGTGATGCTCAAGCTCAGCGAATCCACGCCCGCTACCGGCGAACTGCTCAAGGCGTTACTGGCGAGGATTTTCCCCGAGGACCTGGTGTGCGTGGTGCTCGGCGAGGCCGAGGTGGGCATGGCGTTTTCCAAGCTGCGCTTCGATCACCTGCTGTTTACCGGCGCGACCAGTATCGGCAAGCACGTAATGCGCGCCGCTGCCGAACACCTCACGCCGGTCACCCTGGAACTGGGCGGCAAGTCGCCGGCCATTGTCTCCGCCGACGTACCGCTCAAGGACGCCGCCGAACGCATCGCCTTCGGTAAAGCCTTGAACGCCGGGCAAACCTGCGTGGCACCGGACTACGTGCTGGTGCCGGAGGACCGCGTGGAGGGTTTCGTCGAGGCCTACAGCAAGGCGGTTCGCGGGTTTTATCCGACGCTGGCCGACAACCCGGACTACACCGCCATCATCAATGAGCGTCAATTGGCCCGGCTCAATGCCTACGTCAAGGACGCCACCGACAAGGGCGCCACCCTGATCCCGCTGTACGACCAGGGCCAGGCACGGCGCATGGCCCATAGCCTGCTGCTGAATGTCAGCGATGACATGACCGTGATGCAGGACGAAATATTCGGCCCGGTGCTGCCGATCGTGCCTTATCGCGGCATCGACCAAGCCTTTGCCTACATCAACCAGCGCCCTCGCCCGCTGGCCCTGTATTACTTCGGCTACAACAAGCGCGAGCAGGACCGGGTCCTCCACGAGACCCATTCCGGCGGTGTCTGCCTGAACGACACCCTCCTGCACGTGGCCCAGGACGACATGCCCTTTGGCGGCATCGGCCCCTCGGGCATGGGCCACTACCACGGCCATGAAGGGTTCCTGACGTTCAGCAAAGCCAAGGGTGTGCTGGTGAAACAGCGCCTGAACGCGGCGAAATTGATCTACCCGCCCTACGGCAAATCGATCCAGAAACTGATCCAGAAGCTGTTTGTCCGCTGACACCGCCACCCACGGGATAACAATAACAATGAACCCTAGCCTCACGGATTCACCCGCGCTGTCGCGGCGCGGCGTCTTGAAAATCGGCCTGTGTGCCAGCGCTTTCCTGGCCACGGCCGGGCTGGGCGCCAGCCTCAGCGGCTGTTCCAGCAGCACCCCGGCCAGCGGCTTTGCAATGTTGCGCAGCAGCGACCTGCCGTTTCTGCGCGCGGTGATCCCGGTGCTGCTCGAAGGCGTGGCCAGCGCCCAGGATGTGGTCGCCGGGATTGAAGACACGTTGAAAAAACTCGACTACAGCCTGCAGCACCTGTCGCCGGAGATGTTCAAGCTCACCCAGCAGCTGTTCGATGTGCTCGGCATGGGCATTACGCGCGGACCGTTGACCGGCATCTGGGGCAGCTGGGAAAACGCCAGCGCGGAGCAGATCCGCAACTTCCTGCACCGCTGGGAAAACAGCTACCTGAACCTGCTGCGCATGGGCCAGGGCTCGCTGCTCAAGCTGGTGATCATGGCCTGGTACTTCCGGCCCGAATCCTGGGCGCATTGCGGCTACCCCGGCCCGCCGAAGATCTGATTTGCATCCCTCACAATAAAAACAAGAGACGACCCTGATGCCCGTACCCGATCTGTTCCGCGACGGCCTGGCCCGCGGCTGGAAAACCCACAATGGCGCCGCCCTCGACAGCGACCTGACCCTGGAAGCCGACGTGGCCATCATCGGCAGCGGTGCCGGTGGCGGCACCACTGCCGAGATCCTCAGCGCCGCCGGCTACAAAGTGCTGCTGATCGAAGAAGGCCCGCTCAAGACCAGCAGCGACTTCAAGCTGCTGGAGGACGAGGCCTATGCCAGCCTGTATCAGGAAGGCATCGGCCGCATGAGCAAGGACGGCGCGATCACCATCCTGCAGGGCCGCGCGGTGGGCGGTACCACGCTGATCAACTGGACCTCCAGCTTCCGCACCCCGGACGCCACCCTCAGCCATTGGGCCAGCGAGTACGCGGTAAAAGGCCACAGCAGTGCAGAGATGGCACCGTGGTTCGAAAAGATGGAGCAGCGCCTGGGCATCGCACCATGGGCCATCCCCCCGAATGCCAACAATGATGTGATCCGCAAAGGCTGCGAAAAGCTCGGCTACAGCTGGCATGTGATCCCACGCAACGTCCGTGGCTGCTTCAACCTGGGTTATTGCGGCATGGGCTGCCCGGTCAACGCCAAGCAGTCGATGCTGGTGACCACCATCCCGTCCACCTTGGAAAAAGGCGGCGAGCTGCTGTACCTGGCCCGCGCCGAGCAGCTCAAATACAGCGGCGACACCATCAGCAGCCTGGAATGCGTAGCGATGGACGCGCGCTGCGTGGCGCCTACCGGGCGCAAGATCACAGTGAAGGCCAAGCATTACGTGCTGTCGGGCGGCGGCATCAATAGCCCGGCGCTACTGATGCGCTCGGATGCGCCCGACCCGCATTCGCGGCTGGGCAAGCGGACCTTTTTGCACTTGGTGAACTTCTCCGCCGCATTGTTCGACGAGGTGATCAACCCGTTCTACGGCGCGCCGCAGTCGATCTACTCCGACCATTTCCAGTGGCAGGACGGCACCACCGGCAAAATGTCCTACAAGCTTGAGGCGCCGCCCTTGCATCCAGCATTGGCCAGCACCTTGTTCGGCGGCTATGGCACGCAGAACGCCCTGGACATGGGCCAATTGCCGCATACCCACGCCATGCTCGCACTGTTGCGTGACGGCTTTCACCCCGACAGCCAGGGCGGCAGCGTGGACTTACGCGGTGACGGTACGCCGGTGCTCGACTATCAGGTTTCGCCCTACGCCTGGGATGGCCTGCGCCGGGCCTTCCACAGCATGGCCGAAATCCAGTTCGCGGCGGGCGCCAAGTCGGTCAAGCCCATGCACCATGACGCACGGTTCGTGAACACCTTGGCCGAGGCACGCAGCGTCATTGAGGGTTTGAATCTGGAATTGCACCGGACAACCCTGGGCAGCGCCCATGTGATGGGCGGCTGTGCCATGGGCGAAGATCCCAAAAATGCGGTAGCTGACAGCCTTGGCCGGCATCACCAATTGCGCAACCTGTCGATCCACGACGGTTCGTTATTCCCCACCAGTATTGGGGCCAATCCGCAATTATCGGTGTACGGATTAACCGCTCAACTGGCGACAGCCTTGGCCGAACGTCTGAAAACAGCGTGAAAAAACACGCTATTCACGGTGTCTATACGGCTTTCTTATGCATAAGTTGACTTGGCCGACCGGGATGGCTGCGATACCATCCGGTTCCCCAACGGACTCCGCCAGGACGACGCGATGAACCGAGTGTTGTACCCAGGTACCTTCGACCCGATTACCAAAGGCCATGGCGATCTGGTCGAACGCGCCTCTCGTTTGTTCGACCATGTGATCATCGCAGTCGCGGCCAGCCCCAAGAAAAACCCGCTGTTTCCCCTGGAACAGCGCGTGGAGCTGGCGCGTGAGGTCACCAAGCACCTGCCCAACGTGGAAGTGGTGGGCTTTTCCACGTTGCTCGCGCATTTCGCCAAAGAGCAGAACGCCAATGTGTTCCTGCGTGGCCTGCGCGCGGTGTCGGACTTCGAATACGAATTCCAGCTGGCCAACATGAACCGCCAACTGGCGCCGGACGTGGAAAGCCTGTTCCTCACGCCGTCGGAACGTTATTCGTTCATTTCCTCGACGTTGGTCCGTGAAATTGCCGCTTTGGGCGGGGATATCACCAAGTTCGTGCATCCGGCCGTGGCTGATGCGCTGACGCTGCGCTTCAAGAAGTAATGTGGTGAGCGGGCTTGCCCCGCTCACCACAGCTCGCACTGCGGGCGCCAATGCGGCACAATTGCGCGCATTAGTTTTCAGATGCCTTGGCTGACAGCCCTGGCAGGAGTTTCCATGTCCCTGATCATCACCGACGATTGCATCAATTGCGACGTCTGCGAACCCGAGTGCCCGAACGCCGCCATCTCCCAGGGCGAAGAGATCTACGTGATCGACCCTAACCTGTGCACCCAGTGCGTCGGTCACTACGACGAGCCGCAGTGCCAGCAGGTGTGTCCGGTGGATTGCATTCCGCTGGATGAAGCCCATCCGGAGACGGAAGAGCAGTTGATGGAGAAGTACCGGAAGATTACCGGTAAGGCTTGAGCTTCTTTAGTGCCTGGAAAGACCTCATCGGGGGCTTGCCCCCGATAGCGATATTAGCCACTACACAGCAATCAGCTCTGGCACCTGGGGCAAAACACACTCGCCCGCTGCCCCAGCACCACATTGCGCAGCTCAGTCCCACAGACCTTGCACGCCTCGCCACCACGGCCGTAGACGAACAATTCCTGCTGGAAATACCCCGGCAGCCCATCGCCACCGATAAAGTCCCGCAACGTGGTGCCGCCACGCTCGATTGCCGCCGCCAGAATGCGCTTGATCTCGATCGCCAGCTTCAAATAACGCCCGCGTGAAATGCCGCCCGCCGCGCGACGCGGATCAATCCCCGCCGCAAACAACGCCTCAGTCGCATAGATATTGCCCACGCCCACCACCACCGCGTTGTCCATGATGAATGGCTTCACCGCCATCGACTTGCCGCGGGACAGCTGGAACAACCGCTCACCGTCAAACAGCTCGGTCAACGGCTCCGGCCCCAGGCGAATAAGCAGTTCATGGTTGTGCGGGTCCTGGCTCCAGAGCATCGCGCCGAAACGCCGAGGGTCGGTGTAGCGCAGGGCCAGGCCCGACTCCAGCTCGATGTCCACATGTTCATGCTTGGCCGCCGGCATGCCGACTTCGACCAGGCGCAAGTTGCCCGACATGCCCAGGTGGCTGATCAAGGTGCCCACTTCGGCATTGATCAACAGGTACTTGGCGCGCCGCTCTACCAGCACGATGCGCTGGCCGGACAGGCGCACATCCAGGTCTTCCGGGATCGGCCAGCGCAGGCGCCGCTCACGCACCACCACGCGGCTGACCCGCTGGCCTTCCAGGTGCGGCGCAATCCCACGCCGGGTGGTTTCGACTTCTGGTAACTCGGGCATGTGTACCTCGTGAAGGGGGGATCAGTGCGCGCCCAGTTCGCGGATCGACAACTTCAGGCTTTCGAAGTCGTAGTCCGACAGGCCCACGTAGTCCAGCACCAAGTGGCCGATGGCATTCCACTCATGGTCCACCGACTGGTTGCCCAGCACGCGATAGGACGAGCAGATGTGCTCGGCCATCTTCAGGATCGCCAGCAGGTTTTTCAGCTGTGGATTGCGCGACGACTCATCGCTGAAGATCGCCAGGGCATTGTGGTGGTTGGCGATGGCGTCGGTCACATGCTCCGGCAGGCGCCAGGACTTGGCGGTGTAGTAGCCAACCACCGCATGGTTGGTGTTGAACGCATTGTTTTCGGTGTCGACCACGCGGCAGTCGGGGCCGGCGTTGGCGTAGGCCTCTTCGAGCACCGTCATGTAGTTGGGGAAACGCTTGAGCATCAGCGGCACGCCGCAGTCGTGGAACAGCCCCAGGGCATAGGCCTCGTCCACCGCCTGGGCGCCGGTGCGCTTGGCCAGGGTGAGGCAGGTCATGGCCACGTCCTGGGCGGTGTCCCAGAAGCGGTTGAGGGTGACGATGGTGTCGTCGCTCATCTCGCCCCTGATCGACAGGGCGTTGATCAGGTTGATGATCGAGCGGCTGCCCAGCAGGTTCACCGCGCGCTGGATCGAGGCGATCTTGTTGCTCAGGCCGTAATAGGACGAGTTGACGATCTTCAGCAGCGCGCCGGACAGGCCCGGGTCCTGGGAGATCAACCGCGCGATCACTTCCAGGTCCGGGTCGGGCATGTACTGCTCCATCTGCAAATCCACCATGATTTGCGGCTGGGGCGGCACGCTGATGCCTTGGAGGGCCTGCTGGATCTGTTCGGCGGAAAGCTCTTGGGACATAAGTACACACTCTGGGCTAGGTGGGGATTCTAACCCTTATCAACCCTCGGCTGACACCTCCCCGCACATCCGGCAGCCCGGCCATTTCCTACATAACAAGGTATACTCCCGCTCTTTTTTCCGGAGCGACGTCATGTCCCTGCCAAGCCTGCGTCTCAAAGCCAACGCCGATCGTCGTTTGCGCAACGGCCACCTGTGGGTCTACAGCAACGAAATCGACGTGGCCGCCACCCCTCTGCACGGCTTCCAGGCGGGCGACCAGGCTATCCTGGAAGCGGCCGGCGGCAAGACCCTCGGCATCGTGGCCATGAGCCCGAACAACCTGATCTGCGCACGCCTGCTGTCGCGCGATATCAAGTTGCCGCTGGACAAGTCGCTGCTGGTGCACCGCATCAACGTCGCGCTGTCCCTGCGTGATCGCCTGTTCGACAAGCCGTTCTACCGCCTGGTCTACGGCGATTCCGACCTGCTGCCGGGCCTGGTGGTCGACCGTTTCGGCGACATCCTGGTGGTGCAGATCGCCTCGGCGACCATGGAAGCCCATAAAGACGACGTGATCGCCGCCCTGACCCAAGTGCTCAAGCCGAGCGGCATCCTGTTCAAGAACGACTCCGCCGCGCGCGACGCCGAAGGCCTCAACCGCTACGTCGAAACCGTGTTCGGCCTGGTGCCGGAGTGGGTCGCGCTGGAAGAAAACGGCGTGAAATTCGAAGCCCCGGTGATCCAGGGCCAGAAAACCGGTTGGTTCTACGACCACCGCATGAACCGCGCGCGCCTGGCCCCGTATGCCAAAGGCAAACGCGTACTCGACCTGTACAGCTACATCGGCGGCTGGGGCGTGCAGGCCGCGGCCTTCGGCGCCAGTGAAGTGTTCTGCGTCGACGCCTCGGCCTTCGCCCTCGATGGCGTGGAGCGCAACGCCGCGCTGAATGGCGTTGCCGAGAAGATGACCTGCATCGAAGGTGACGTCTTCGAAGCCCTCAAGGAATTGAAAGCCAGCGAAGAGCGCTTCGACGTGATCGTCGCCGACCCACCGGCCTTCATCAAACGCAAAAAAGACATGAAGAACGGCGAAGGCGCCTACCGCCGCCTGAACGAGCAAGCCATGCGCCTGCTCAGCAAGGACGGCATCCTGGTCAGCGCCTCGTGCTCCATGCACCTGCCGGAAGACGACCTGCAAAACATCCTGCTGACCAGCGCCCGCCATCTGGACCGCAATATCCAGATGCTCGAGCGTGGCGGCCAGGGCCCGGATCATCCGGTGCATCCGGCGATTGTCGAGACGCGGTATATCAAGAGCATTACGTGCCGGTTGTTGCCCAATAGCTAAGACGTGAACCCTCTGTAGGAGCGAGCTTGCTCGCGAAAAACGCATATACAACGCGGGCTACCTGATAGCGCTGCGTTATCGTTGACGTTCTTCGCGAGCAAGCTCGCTCCTACATTGCTACGGGAAGCCTCCCACAGTAGTTTTGATTGAATTCCACTTTTCGCAGACTAGTATCGTTTTCTGGTTTTACTCCGGAAAACAAAAACAATGTCTGGGCCCCCCCTCTCCCGCTTCATCCTCATCACCTGCATTTCACTGATCAGCTTTTTCCCGATCAATATCCTGCTCCCGTCGTTCCCCGCCCTGTCCGCCCGGTTCGACACGCCCAGCGCAGACATCGCACTGTCCATCAGCCTGTTCACCCTGGTCTTTTCCATCTCCCAACTGCTCGCCGGTCCGCTTTCGGATAAATGGGGGCGCAAGGAAGTCCTCCTCGGCTGCATCACGCTGTCGATCCTCGGGGCGATAGGTTGCGCCATGGCGCCGGATTACCTGACCTTCCTGCTGTTCCGCACGGTCCAGGCCATGGGCTGCGGCTTCTTCGTACTGGGCCATGCACTGGTGGAAGACCTGTTCGACGAGCAGGACCGAGCCCGGGTGCGCCTCTATTACATGACCCTGAGCGGCTCGTTTGTCGCGCTGTCGCCGCTGATCGGCTCCTGGCTGCAAACCACCTTCGACTGGCAAGGGAGCTTCTATGGGTTTGCGCTGATGGCATCGGGCATGTTGATCCATGCGCTCTGTATCCTGCCGTCGAAGTCCTCCAGCCCGCACCGCGAACCGGTATCCATCATCGGCACACTCAAGGCCGTGGCGCGCAATCGGGACTTTCTGCGCTATTGGTGGATCGCCGCCCTGGTATTTGCCTGCTACTTCGCCTTGATCAGCGTAACGCCGCTGATTTTCATGGATGCGCTGAAACTGTCCGAATACCAATATGCGCTGGTGCTGTTGGTGTACGGCCTGGCCTATCTGCTCGGCGGTGTTGCTGCCTCGTACCTGCAAAAACGCATGGCGCTGTCCCGGCAAATCAATATCGGTCTTGGCTTGCTGCTCGTCGCAGGCGCGCTGTTAACGCTGATCGTCAGCATTGAAGCCATGACCACCGTGACCTTGTTGATCCCAATGCTGATCAGCGCCCTCGCGGTCACCCTGGTTCGGCCTGCGGCCATTTCCGCGGCGATGCTGTTGTTCTCGAGCAGCGCGGGCACGGCAGCGTCGGCGGGCAATAGCATCATGTTTCTCACTGCCGCTGTCGGCAGCGCGGCACTGGCCCAGGCCGGCGATCATCTATTGATGAGCATCGCCCTCAGTTTTATCGGATTCAGCCTCTGGGGGCTGGTGACCAATCGGCGGACTACGGTTCACGAACCACCGGCGTGAGCAACATGTCACTGGACTGCAACTGCCGGTAACGAGGCTTGACCAACGAGATCTTGCCCTCACGGATATCGTGGATCAGGGTCTCGGTATCCACATAGCCGTCGGGCAGTTGCGTCCATACGAGAGGGCCGCGATCGTCCCATTCGCCCTTATCGTCCAGGACAAAAATGCGCGGCGGCTTGAAGTCATGGCGATAACTGGTGCGGGGTATCGCAAGCACTTCAGGCTGCCCGTCCTGATCGAAGTCCACCGCCCACAACACACAGCCAGGCTCGCACCCAGAGTCAGTGTTCAGGCTGAGCTCGGCAAACTGCTCGCTGCCCTTGGGCTCAGGGCCGATCCATTCCAGCTCGGGCTTGGGCCGGCGGGCACGCTCTTTTTCATACTGCTCACTGAAACTCAGCGAGGTGTCTTCCATCCGCTCACGCAAGGCACGGCGCGATTCCGGGTCCAGAATGCGCTCCTGGTCCAGGTCGACCTGCAACTTGGCATACGCCGCCTCCCCAGCCTTCTCCAGGCCAAAACGCAGGTAGTGCGCGTCAAACTCTTCAGCCTTGGTACGCCCGTCGAGCAAACGCCGGACCTGATCGTCGACGCTCAGGCGCACCGGATCGAGGATCGGCGTGTTGACCAACACCACCAGCCCACAAAACAGCAGCGCCAAGGCCGGGTTGGTAACACGCAGGTTGGCCAGCCAGACCGGCGAACGCAACACCACCGCCCACACGGCCGCCAGGCCATACAAACCACAGAGTAACGCAGCCGCCAGTGCAATGAAGCGCTGTGGCGATAAGGCATATTGCTCGACCCGCAACCAGCTCGAATAAAACGCCAGGGCGGCGAGAATCGGCAGGCACAGCAGGCTCAATTCGATAAACCGCGTTAACCATTTGGGGTACGGTGGAGGTTGAACGCCCTCCTGAAAAACACCATTGAGCAAGAACAGCTGCGCCCCCGCCAGCACCAGCAGAATCGGCGTGGAATAACCCGTCGCCCAAATCCGACCGAGCCCGGTGAACGGCAAGGTCAGGGTAAACAGCAGGCTGATCAGGGCGATCAACGGCAACAACAAGCCACAGGCGCTGAACAGCATGCCGCGCATCTGGCCGATGACTTTCTCGCTGCGCGCCGCCAGGTACATGCCCAAGGCGAACACCAACGGCAAGCTGATGCACAGGAATAGCTGGCTCCAGAAGTGGCGCTCAAAAAATTCGATGCCCAGCATCAGGAACAGTCGGCCCCATAGCTTGAGCAGCAACATGAACACCCCCACCAGGATCAGGGCATACAGCACGATGAATACGCTGTTCCAGGCCTGCTGGAACAGGTCTTCATAACGCCAGCGTTGCCCTTTTTCGGCGGGCCAGGCGAACAGAAACGTGGCACAGACATAGCTCAACACCACCACGCTGATAAACCAGGAATTGATCGCCCAGCGGTTATTGCCGACATGGTCGAGGCCGTAGCAGACCCACAGCGTCATGCCACCCATCAACAGGGTGAATGCCAGCGTAGGCAGCAACGACCGCCACTGTCGGGCTTTTTCCCCCAGCAGTTGCAAGGTGGTACCGCCCACCAACACCACGGTGTAGGTGACAAAAAACACGGTTTCGCTCAAGCGATAGAGCTGATCGGAGTAATAGAAGACGATTCCCTGGATCAGACCGATCAGCAGGTAGAACCCAAGAAAACGATGGATACCGGGCATTCCAATTCCTTTGGAGAGGGGTCGGGGCAAAGGGCCGCCAGTCTAAACAAAGCCAGCGGCCCTGAGTATCCCGTTCCCTCCAGCCGCCAGCGGTGTAGAATCGGCCCTATTCATCGCCAGTCATCCCCCGGCGGGTTTATGAGCTCAAGGCCAATGCGCACGGCGATCCCGTCACGTTTGCGGCAACTTCCGGACACCAGTGCCATTTTTCGGGTGTTCCAGACGTCAATAGAAGCTCACTCCCCTTTGATACCGATTAGCCGCCCGGAGTGCTCCAATGCCTGATTACCGCTCGAAAACATCCACCCACGGCCGCAACATGGCCGGCGCCCGCGCATTGTGGCGTGCCACGGGGATGAAAGATGACGACTTCAAGAAGCCGATCATCGCCATTGCCAACTCCTTTACCCAGTTCGTACCCGGCCACGTGCACCTCAAGGACCTGGGCCAACTGGTCGCCCGCGAGATCGAGCGCGCTGGCGGTGTAGCCAAGGAATTCAACACCATCGCCGTGGACGACGGCATCGCCATGGGCCATGACGGCATGCTGTATTCCCTGCCGAGCCGCGAGATCATCGCCGACTCCGTGGAGTACATGGTCAACGCCCACTGCGCCGACGCCATCGTGTGCATCTCGAACTGCGACAAGATCACCCCCGGCATGCTGATGGCCGCCCTGCGCCTGAACATCCCGGTGATCTTCGTCTCCGGCGGCCCGATGGAAGCCGGCAAGACCAAACTCGCCTCCCATGGCCTGGACCTGGTCGACGCCATGGTCATCGCCGCCGATTCCAGCGCTTCTGACGAGAAGGTTGCGGAATACGAGCGCAGCGCCTGCCCGACCTGCGGGTCGTGCTCCGGCATGTTCACCGCCAACTCGATGAACTGCCTGGTCGAAGCCCTCGGCCTGGCATTACCGGGCAACGGTTCGACCCTGGCCACCCACAGCGACCGTGAGCAGCTGTTCCTGCAGGCCGGCCGCACCATCGTCGAGCTGTGCAAGCGCTACTACGGCGAGAACGATGAGTCGGTGTTGCCGCGCAATATCGCCAACTTCAAGGCGTTCGAAAACGCCATGACCCTGGACATCGCCATGGGCGGTTCCACCAACACCATCCTGCACTTGCTGGCCGCGGCCCAGGAAGCCGAGATCGATTTCGACCTGCGCGACATCGACCGTCTGTCCCGCCATGTGCCGCAACTGTGCAAGGTCGCGCCGAACATCCAGAAGTACCACATGGAAGACGTGCACCGCGCCGGCGGGATCTTCTCGATCCTAGGCTCGCTGGCCCGTGGCGGCCTGCTGCACACCGACCTGCCGACCGTGCACAGCAAATCCCTGGCCGAAGGCATCGCCAAGTGGGACATCACCCTGACTGACGACGAAGCCGTGCACACCTTCTTCAAGGCTGGCCCGGCCGGTATCCCGACCCAGACCGCGTTCAGCCAGTCGACCCGCTGGGACACCCTGGACGCCGACCGTGAAAACGGCTGCATCCGCAGTGTCGAGCACGCCTACTCCAAGGAAGGCGGCCTGGCCGTGCTGTACGGCAACATTGCCCTTGACGGGTGCGTGGTGAAAACCGCCGGCGTGGATGAATCCATCCACGTCTTCGAAGGCCGCGCCAAGATCTACGAAAGCCAGGACAGCTCGGTACGCGGCATCCTCGCCGACGAAGTCAAAGAAGGCGACATCGTGATCATCCGCTACGAAGGCCCGAAAGGCGGTCCGGGTATGCAAGAGATGCTCTACCCGACGTCGTACCTGAAGTCCAAGGGCCTGGGCAAAGCCTGCGCCCTGCTCACCGACGGCCGTTTCTCCGGCGGCACCTCGGGCCTGTCCATCGGCCACGCGTCACCTGAAGCCGCTGCCGGCGGTGCGATTGGCCTGGTGCAGGACGGCGACAAGGTCCTGATCGACATTCCGAACCGCTCGATCAACCTGTTGATCAGCGATGAAGAGCTGGCAGCGCGCCGGGTCGAGCAGGACAAGAAAGGTTGGAAGCCGGTGGAGAAGCGTCCGCGCAAAGTCACTACCGCGTTGAAGGCTTACGCCCTGCTGGCCACAAGCGCCGATAAGGGTGCCGTGCGTAATAAGGCAATGCTGGATGGGCTGTAAGCCCCATCAGTAGCCTCGAAAATGCCCCGATCTCCGGGGCATTTTTTGTCCGCCGCTGGAACCCAATGCCATCAGCTACCAATAAATAAACTGACCCTACCGAGCCCAGCACTGCAAGGGCCAGTTCGTGATCTCAGTTTTCTAACAGGTAACGCTTATGCCCAGAATCGCGCGCCCCTCTCCTGTCACTGTTTCCACGCCCCTCCAGCATCCCCCACAACACACAGAAAACCCGCCGCCAAAAGGGGCAACGTCCCTTGGTGAGCATTTCTACCTGTTCCAGGGCCCCACACAACAGTCTCCCAGAAAGTTGATCATCAGCGCCCATGCCGCCTACTTTCCGGGTATGAACTTGAAAGTGCCGGAGAAGGCATCTCTTATTTTTTATGGCCCGGCTGGTCATTCGCTGCAAGACCCCACCCTGGGCGCGATAGCCGGGGAAACCGTCGAGATTTACGAGAAAACCCGTTCTGGTGGAAACGTCCGAAATTACATGCTCGGCAAATACCAGGAAGAGTCTTATAACAACATTCGGTATACCGTGAACAACTCGGACTTCGACGTGCTGACTGTGCGCAACCGGAAAAAACCTTCACTCACCCTGAGGAACATTGCTATCACTTTGCAGGACGCCCTCACGGCGGTGAATAACAAAGGGCTGCAGTATCAAGAGATTCACGCTTCATTCTGTCGCCCGAATGTACTTAATCCTGCTGCCCCTCTATACCGTGCGCCTTTGCGTTAAGAAAGCGGCAAAACAACTCAGAGAACTCGAGCGCTTTCGGCTTGACGATCCACCCGCTGAAGGGGGTGGCAACAAGATGATAGAGCAGGAGGATCTGCCGAGTCGCTGCTCCCACATTTTGATGTGTGCACACCTTCAAATGTGGGAGCTGGCTTGCCTGGGATGCAGGCGACTCGGTGTTACTGAATCTCGTCAGGCTTGACGATCACCCAGTTCTTGTCCGCCGTCACCGGCAAGCCTTCCTTGGCTTGCGCCGCTGCATGCTTGGCGATCATGCCGTTGAGTTGGGTCATGTATTTGTCCTTGCGGTTGATCCACAGGTGGATACCGCCCTTGGCCACGTCCACATCGTGGAACAGCATGTAGCCATCGCTGGTCGGCGTATCGCCGCCGACGATCACCGGTTTTTTCCATTCATCGATGTAGGTCAGGATCGCCGCGTGCTTGCCGGCCATCCAGGTGGCCGGGGTCCACAGGTAGGGGGTCAGTTCCAGGCCGAGGTTGGCTTTTTCGTCGTATTTGCCGGCGGCGATCTGTTTACGTGCGGTGGTCAGTTCGCCCGTGTTGCGGTCCTTGAGCAAGGTCGTTACGCCAATGACATTCTCGGGTTTGACGTTGTAGCCGTACTTCGGATCGGCGGCGACCATGCGCACCAGTTCTTCCGACGCGGCGGTCATCACGTACACCTCGATGCCGTTTTCCATCAGCTTGTTGTACAGCTCGGCCTGGCCGGTGAAGACCTTCGGTGGCTGTACCTCGGACTGCTTGACCACGTCGCCTTCGAAATAGCTGACCGGCACCGGTTTGCCGGAGGCCATCAGTTCATCCACCTGGACCTTGAGTTCCTTGAGGGTGAAGCCGGAAAACACCTGCGCAACCCACGGGTAGCACACCATGTCGTCGACTTCGCAGAGGCGGTAGTAGTAGCTGAACAGACTTTCCTTATGGTCGGCGGTGTCTTTGAACGGCATAAGCTTGAGCGACGGGTCGAGGCTGTCGCGGGTGATCAGGCCCTTGTTTTCCATGTAGGGCAGCAGGGATTCTTCGAGGTCGTAGCGGTAGCTGGTGTTGTCCATGTCGAACACCGCGAAGTTACCCTTGTTGGCGTTGGCGGCGATCATCTCGTTCAGTTGTTTGGCGGCGGGTGCCGGCCAGTGTTTCAACTCGGTGGCGGCGAACGCCTGGCTGGCGAGTCCGAGGCAGAATGCGGCGGCTAGTAATTTCGGCGCGAGCTTCATAGGCGTTGTCTCCCTGAGTGAAAGACATGGACGCTAACAAATCCCTGTGACAGTTCCCAACGCGAGCACGACGGTGTGCGTCCTGATTCCGTCACGGGCATACGCCGGAGCGTCAGCAGCTTATTCCAAAAACGACAGTCGCCATTCCATATTGGTATTAAATCAATATATTTCAAGCTGTTAGCATTTCCGGTTCGCAATCGCAGGCTCACGCGATTGGCTGCCTTCTCAACGGAGCTTCAATGAATCTGCCCCTGATTCTCAACTTGCTGGTGTTCGTGGCCCTGTTGCTGGGCCTGGCACAAACCCGTCGCACCCACTGGAGCCTCGCCAAGAAGGTTCTGTTCGCCCTGGTCCTCGGCGTAGCGTTCGGTACGGCCTTGCACGCCATTTACGGCGACGGCAACCCCGTGCTCAAAGCCTCCATTGGCTGGTTCGACCTGGTCGGCAACGGTTACGTGCAACTGCTGCAAATGATCGTGATCCCGCTGGTATTCGCTTCCATCCTCAGTGCCGTGGCGCGCCTGCATAACGCCTCGTCCCTGGGCAAGATCAGCTTCCTGACCATTGGTACGCTGCTGTTCACTACCGCGATTGCAGCGCTGATCGGTATCGGCCTGACCAACCTGTTCGGCCTCACCGCCGAAGGCCTGGTGGCCGGCACCCAGGAAATGGCCCGCCTGCAAGTGATCCAGAGCGATTACGCCGGCAAGGTCGCCGACCTGAATATCCCGCAGTTGCTGCTCTCGTTCGTGCCGGCCAACCCGTTCGCCGACCTGGCCCGGGCCAAGCCGACGTCGATCATCAGCGTGGTGATTTTCGCCGCCTTCCTTGGGGTTGCCGCGCTGCAACTGCTCAAGGATGACGTGGAAAAAGGCCAGAAGGTGCTCAACGCCATCGACACCCTGCAAGCCTGGGTGATGCGCCTGGTGCGCCTGGTGATGAAGCTGACGCCGTACGGTGTGCTGGCGCTGATGACCAAGGTCGTCGCCGGTTCCAACCTGCAGGACATCATCAAGCTCGGCAGTTTTGTGGTGGTGTCGTACCTGGCCTTGGGCCTGATGTTCGTGGTGCATGGCCTGCTGCTGTCCCTGGCCGGGATCAACCCGCTGCGTTTCTTCCGCAAAGTCTGGCCGGTACTGACCTTTGCCTTCACCAGCCGCTCCAGCGCGGCGGCCATCCCGCTGAGCATTGAAGCGCAGACCCGCCGCCTGGGCATCCCGCACTCCATCGCAGGCTTCGCCGCCTCATTTGGCGCGACCATCGGCCAGAACGGCTGCGCCGGCCTCTACCCTGCCATGTTGGCGGTGATGGTGGCGCCGACCGTGGGCATCAACCCGCTGGACCCGCTGTGGATCGCGACCCTGGTAGCGATTGTGACCCTGAGTTCGGCCGGTGTGGCGGGCGTGGGCGGCGGCGCGACCTTCGCCGCGTTGATCGTGCTCCCGGCCATGGGCTTGCCGGTGTCACTGGTGGCGCTGCTGATTTCCGTGGAGCCGCTGATCGACATGGGCCGTACGGCGCTGAACGTGAATGGTTCGATGACGGCGGGGGCCATTACCAGCCAGATCATGGGGCAGACGGATAAAGCGTTGTTGGATGCGGATGAGCATGGGGCGTTGGCGCAGGCCTGACGGAATAAGCTAGTAGGGACCTCACTCCCTGCTAGCTCAAACGATCAGCAGCCTTTCGGTAAACCTCATCACGCTCACGCTTATCGACAGCCACGACAAACACCGTGATCTCCTGATCAATGACTTGATACACCAACCGATAACCGGTGCTGCGTAGCTTGATTTTGTCAATCGGGCAAGCCATGCAGACGGCTGGCTTCAATACGTGGATTGTTCAGGATCTCGACCAGCTTCTTTTTAAACTGTTGACGAACGGTATCGCCCAGTTTGTGCCATTCCTTCAAAGCCCGTGCATCGAAACCCAGTTCATAGGTCATCCAGTGAGACCTTCACCCGCTGGGGCGCAGCCAGCCGCTCCCGAACTGTTGCCAACAATGCCTCATCATCTTCAGTCATGAGGACAGGCTTGAAAGGTAACTGGCCGCGGTCTGCCACGTACTGCAAGGCTTGACGCATTAATTCCGATGGGGTGACGCCGAGCTTTTCCAACTCGTGATAAGCACGAGCCTTAAGGTCGTCGTCGATACGTACGTTGATAGAGGCCATGGGGCAGCCCTCACTGTAAAGACATTGGTCATTACAGTGGCGCATCGAGGCTTCTTTTGCAAGTCTGACTAATCTGGTGCCTGTCAGGCCTTTTCCCAAACCTCAAAACTGTACGCCGGCTTGTCCCCTTCCGGCGGATTCTCGACATTCGACACCAACTTCCACTGGCTCGCATCAAACGCCGGAAACCACGCATCCCCTTCCGGGCTCAGCGCCACGCGCGTCAGGTACAGGCGATCCGCCTGTTCCAGCCCCTGCGCATATAACTGCGCGCCGCCGATGAGCATCAGCTCATCCACGCCCTGCTCCAGCGCCCAGGCTTCAGCCCGCGCCACGGCGGCATCGAGTGACGGAAAAACTTCCGCACCTTCCAGCGCCAGGTCGGTCTGACGGCTGACCACAATGTTCAAGCGCCCCGGCAGCGGTCGGCCTAGGGAATCCCAGGTCTTGCGCCCCATGATGATCGGCTTGCCGAGCGTGGTGGCCTTGAAATATTTGAAATCCCCCGGCAAATGCCAGGGCATGCTGTTGTCGACGCCGATCACGCGGTTTTCACCGAGGGCTGCGATCAGGCTTAAAGGGAGAGTTTTTTTCATGGCGACGAGAATACCAGAGCCACGAACCAGCGGTTATGCTCCAAGCTCACTTGCACGACAGGAAGACGCGTGACCGCACTGACCCCCCTGCAAAAACTCTGGCTGACGGAAACCGTGCGCCTGCGTGAAGAACACGCCGGCCCCCTGGAAGACCAGGAAGCCAATCGCCTCGCGCGCACGGCGGGCGGCGATCTGCCGACGCGCATCCAGCAGCGCGCCCTGCACCTGGCCGAGCGCGATGGCCTGACCGCCGCCCTCACGCGCTGGCTGCAAGGCGCACGCCTGGCCCTGGTGCTGCTGGCGGTGGTGGCTGTCATCAGCGGCGCGGGCCTGGCCTTTGCAGCGCTGGGCAACGGCTTGACCCCGGTGAATGTGTTCTGGGCCCTGGGCAGCCTGCTCGGCCTGAACCTGATCCTGCTGTTGAGCTGGGCGTTGGGGCTGCTGTTTGCCGGCGAGCACGGCGCCAGTCTCGGGCGGCTGTGGCTGTGGCTCAGTGAAAAGCTTGCGCGCGATGCCAAGGCCGCTCAGTTGGCCCCGGCGTTGCTGCTGTTGCTGCAACGGCAGAAACTCAATCGCTGGGCGGTCGGGGTGCTGGTCAACAGCCTGTGGTTGCTGGCGCTGCTCAGCGCGCTGGTGATTCTGCTGACGCTGCTCGCCACCCGCCGTTACGGCTTTGTGTGGGAAACCACTATCCTCGGCGCCGACAC
The DNA here is from genome assembly GCF_001702295.1 of Pseudomonas sp. S3E12. Taxonomy (NCBI): domain Bacteria; kingdom Pseudomonadati; phylum Pseudomonadota; class Gammaproteobacteria; order Pseudomonadales; family Pseudomonadaceae; genus Pseudomonas; species Pseudomonas sp. S3E12. The sequence continues at coordinate 65,077 of NZ_MBDT01000003.1, read as the reverse complement.
CTTCGTCGCCGTGACCCAGGCCCTCGGCACCCTGCCCGCCCTGCTGGGCTTCAACGTACCGACCGTCGAGATGATCCGCGCCAGCGGCGATTCCGCCCTGAACATCGAAAGCGCCCGCCAGGCGTGGGCCGCCTGGCTGGTCGGGGTATTGCTGGTCTACGGCCTGCTGCCCCGCTTGATCCTCGCCCTGCTGTGCCTGTGGCGCTGGAAACGCGGGCGCGCCGCCCTGCACCTGGACCTCAACCTGCCCGGCTACAGCCCACTGCGCGAACGCCTGATGCCCAGCAGCGAGCGCCTTGGCGTCAACGACGCCGCGCCGGAACAGCTGCACCCCGTCACAGGCGGCGTCAGTGCGCTGGACAGCGACGGCGCCTTGCTCGTCGCCATCGAACTGGACGATCAACATCCCTGGCCGCCCAAGTTGCCGGCGAAGGTTAAGAACGCCGGCATCCTCGACAGCCGCGAATCGCGCAACAAGCTCCTGGAGCAACTCAGCCGCTTCCCGCCCGCGCGCCTGGCCATCGCCTGCGACCCGCGCCGCTCGCCGGACCGCGGCAGCCTGGCGCTGATCGCCGAACTCGCACGCAGCGCCGCCGCCACTCGCGTATGGCTGTTGCAAGCCCCGCCCGGCCAGGCGCTGGATGCCGAGCGCCTGGGCGACTGGCACAGCGCGCTGCAACAACTGGAGCTGCCGTTCGCCGATTGCGCGCCGTTGAACTGGCTGGAGACCGGTCATGACTAAGCCACTGAAACTCGCGGTGGTCGGCCACACCAACGTCGGCAAGACCTCGTTGCTGCGTACCCTCACCCGTGACGTCGGGTTCGGCGAAGTCTCCCATCGCCCCAGCACCACGCGGCATGTCGAAGGTGCGCGCTTGTCGGTCGACGGCGAAGCCTTGCTGGAGCTGTACGACACGCCCGGCCTGGAAGATGCTATCGCCCTGCTCGACTACCTGGAACGCCTGGATCGCCCCGGCGAACGCTTGGACGGCCCGGCCCGCCTGGCGCGGTTCCTGGAAGGCAGCGAAGCCCGCCAGCGTTTCGAACAGGAAGCCAAGGTGCTGCGCCAACTGCTGGCCTCGGACGCCGGCCTGTATGTGATCGACGCTCGCGAGCCGGTGCTGGCCAAGTACCGTGATGAGCTGCAAGTGCTGGCCAGTTGCGGCAAACCGTTGCTGCCGGTGCTCAACTTCGTCAGCAGCAGCGACCACCGCGAGCCGGACTGGCGTGAAGCCCTGGCACGCCTGGGCCTGCATGCGCTGGTGCGTTTCGACAGCGTCGCGCCGCCGGAAGACGGCGAACGCCGACTGTATGAAAGCCTCGCCCTGCTGCTGGAAAACGCCCGGCCGCAGTTGCAGCGCCTGATCCTCGACCAGGAAGCCCAACGCCAGGCCCGTCAACAGAGCGCCGCGCGGTTGATTGCCGAATTGCTGATCGACTGCGCCGCGTGCCGACGCAGCGTGGTGACTGAAGATGAGCAACAAGCCATCAGCGATGTGCGCAAGGCGGTGCGTCAGCGCGAACAAAAATGCGTGGAGGCCCTGCTCAAGCTGTTCGGCTTCCGCCCCCAGGACGCCGCCGCCAGCGATTTGCCGTTGCTCGACGGCCGCTGGGGTGATGACCTGTTCAACCCGGAAACCCTCAAGCAACTCGGCGTGCGCGTCGGCGGTGGCATCGCCGCAGGCGCAGCGGCCGGAGCCGGTGTGGACCTGCTGGTCGGCGGGCTGACCCTCGGCGCCGCCGCCCTGGCGGGCGCCATCGCCGGTGGCGCGTTGCAGACCGCACGCAGCTACGGCAGCCGCCTGCTGGGCAAGATCAAGGGCCAGCGCGAGCTGACCGTGGATGACAGCGTGCTGCGCCTGCTCGCCCTGCGCCAGCGCCAGTTGCTCAAGGCCCTGAACCTGCGTGGCCATGCGGCGATGCACAGCATCAAGGTCGATACGCCCCAGGACAAGACCTGGCGCGAAGGCAAATTGCCGGACGCGTTGCACAAGGCCCGGGCCCACCCGCAATGGTCGTCCCTCAACTCCCAGGCCAGACTGAGCCAGGCCGAACGCCAGGAACAGGTCGAAGCCCTGGCCCAGCGCCTCGACGAGACTTAAGCCGCCAGCAGCTGCCGGGCCTTGGCCTTGAGCACTTGCAGGTCGAGCACCGGCACGTGCATTTGCTTGGCCTGTTCGTCCCAGTGGCGCAGGCGCAGGCTGATATGGCACAGCGGGTCTTGCTCAAACGCCCGAGCCTCCTCGGCCGTCATCACGCCGCCCTGGTAACCCAGGGTGCGGCGGCTCGCCTCGCTCAAGCATGCGTAGTAGTCCGGCCGGCTGAACGTCAGGTAGCGCTTGGCCTGGACGTGGTACTCCACCAGCCTGGCCAGGCGCTCACTGAAGCCTGCGCGACGCAAATAATCCGCGCCCAACCGTTCATGGCTGGCCACGCCATAACCGCCCATGTTCTCGCCACCCTGGCCGCACAGATGGCCGATATCGTGGAAAAACGCCGCCAGCACCACTTCATCATCGAAGCCTTCGGCCATGGCCAACTGCGCGGCCTGGGACATGTGCTCGATCTGCGACACCGGCTCGCCGATGTAATCCGCCGTGCCGTGCTGCTCGTACAAAGCAAAGACTTCGGCAATCGCCCGTTCCGGGTTCATCACGCGTCTCCCCACAGGGTTGTGATATTGCGCTCGGCCATCGCCGGCCCCACGCTCATGCCCACTCCTGTGTGCATCAAGGCGGCGCTCACGCCAGGTGCGGCCTGCACAAATGAAAACGGCGCCGGGCCCCTGGCACCGTAGACGCCCTGCCAGCGCTCCACCACCTGGATCTTGCAACCCAAGGTCTGTTCGGCCAACTCGATCATCCAGTCATCCACCTGCTCGGCATTGAACGGCGAGGCATCGCTGCCGTAGTCGTGGGAGTCGCCGATGATCAGTTCGCCATGGGGCGTCGGGCTGATCAGCAGGTGAATCCCGTGTGCATGCAGGTGCGGCGCCTCGCGCAGGATTTGTGCCTGTACCGGCGCGGCTTCAGGCAGGTCGGCAAAGGCGCCGTAGTGCACGCAACTGAGGCCGGTGAGCAACGCGTGTTGCAGGTTGAGGTTGAGTGCAGGCCGGGCGCGCAGCATTTGCAGGCGGCAGATCTGCGGGTTGAGTTCGGCGATCGCCTCGGCCAACAGGGTTTGATAATCGTGGCCGGAACAGACGATAACCTGCTCGCCACGAAAACTGCCCGCCGTGCTGTGCACCTGGCCCGGTTCGACATCGCGCACCAGGGTGGAGAAGTAAAATTCCACACCCAGTTGCTGGCTCAGGTAGTGGATCAGCACTGGTATCGCCTCGCGCGAATACAGTTGCTGGTCGTCCCGGCCATGCAGCGCGGCGCGGTGATGGCGGAACTGGCCGCCATACAGATCCTTCAACGCCGCGCCTTGCAACAGGTCGACGTTATAGCCGTGTTCACGCGCGCGGCCGGCGCAGAAGGCTTCCAGCAGATGCTCTTCGGCTTCGGTGCGGGCGAACAGGTACGAGCCGTTGCGCTTGAGCTGCAGGCCGGCAACCCGAGCCCATTGCCCCCAGATATCACGGCTTTGCCGTGCCAGCTCAAGCATCGGCCCCGGCGGCTGACCGGTGACCAGGGCCTGGCCGAAGTTGCGTACCGAGGCGCCCAGGGGTGTGGCGCTGCGCTCGAACACCTTGACCTTGAGCCCGCGCCTGGCGGCGGCGTAGGCGTGGGACAGGCCGAGGATGCCGGCGCCGATGATGAGCAGGTCGCTGTGGTGTGTCATTTAGTGATGTCCTGTTTTCAAGACCGCTATCGGGGGCAAGCCCCCTCCCACATTTCGATTTGTGAATGCAGTCAAGTGTGGGAGGGGGCTTGCTCCCGATGAGGCCAGTAGCCCTAACGAAAACCTTACTGCCCCGCCACCTTCTCCGACTTGCCGTCATAGCGCTTGCGCCACTCAGCCAGGATGCTGTCGCGGTTTTTCGAGGCCCAGCCGAAGTCGTTCTTGATCAACCGCTGCTCGTAGTCGGCCGGCAATTCGGTCTGCGGCTTGGCGATCCCCGGCTGGGCGAGCACGGCGAAGTTGTCCTTGTACAGGTCCATTGCCGCTGTACTGGCGGAGAAATCCGCGAGCTTTCTGGCGGCGTCCGCATGGGCGGTGCCCTTGATCACGGCGGTGGCTTCGATGTCCCAGCCCAGGCCTTCCTTCGGCAGGATGATGTCCAGCGGCGCGCCCTGGCGCTTCAGCTGCACGGCCGGATACTCAAAGGAAATACCAATCGGGAACTCACCGGAAGCCGCCAGCTTGCACGGCTTGGAACCGGAGTGAACGTACTGGCCGATGTTCTGGTGCAAGTCGTCCATGTACTGCCAGCCCTGCTTCTCGCCGAAGGTTTGCAGCCACGCGCTCACATCCAGGAAGCCGGTGCCGGACGAGGCCGGGTTGGGCATCACGATCTTGCCCTTGTACTCGGGCTTGGTCAGGTCTTGCCAGCTCACCGGCTTGGTCAGGCCCTGCTTTTCGGCTTCGACCGTGTTGAAGCAAATGGTTGCCGCCCACACATCCATGCCGACCCAGGCCGGTGGGTTGGCGGCGTCACGGTAATTCTTGCCGATCTTGTCCAGGTCCTTCGGCGCGTAGTTATCGAGCATGCCTTGCTGATCGAGGATCGCCAGGCTCGACGCGGCCAGGCCCCATACCACATCGGCCTGCGGGCGGTCTTTTTCGGCCAGCAGCTTGGCGGTAATGATGCCGGTGGAGTCGCGGACCCATTTGATCTCGACGTCGGGATTGGCCTGTTCGAAGGCTTTTTTGTAGGTCTTCAACTGCTCGGCTTCAAGGGCCGTGTACACGGTCAACTCGGTCTTGGCGAAGGCATTCAGGCTGAATGCAGTGAGTACGGCAGCGACCAGCGCCAGGGGCTTGAACATGGAGCACCTCCTTCAGGGATGGTTATTGGCCGGGCGCGGTCTGGCGCCAGGCTTGGGAGCGGCGCAAGGCGCCACGTGAAGCCCACGCCAGCAGCAGCGAAACGCTGCCTGAGGTGAACAGGATCAGGGTCGACATGGCCGCCGCGCCGCCCACATTGCCGGCATCGTCCATGTTCAACACGGCGACGGCGGCGAGGATGGTGTCGGGGCTGTAGAGGAAGATCGCGGCGGACACGGTGGTCATCGCCGACACAAACAGGTAGCGCACGATGTCCAGCAGCGCCGGCAGGCAGATCGGCACCGTGACTTTCAAGTAATGGCGATACAGCGGCGCCTTGAGCGACAGCGCCGCCGCTTCGAACTCGGCGTCCAGCTGGCGCAGCGCGGTGGTGGCGGTCATCTGTGCGGTGGTCAAATAGTGAGCAATGGTGCACACCACCAGCAGGGTCATGGTGCCGTAGAACACATGCAGCGGGTTGCCGCTCAGGTTGAAAAAGAACACGTAGCCCAGGCCCAGCACCAACCCCGGCACGGCCATCGGCACAAAGCTGAGCATGCGCAGCGCCAGGTTCAGGCCCTTCTGGCCCTTGGTCTTTTCCATCAGGTAGGCGCCGGTGAAGATCAATACGCTGCCGATCAATGCCGTGCACAACGCCAGGGTCAAGCTGTTGCGATAGGCCAGCCAACCGCCGCCGGCCGTGTCTTCGAACTGGTAGTGGCTGAACGACAGCGACAGGTTGTACGGCCAGAATTTCACCAGCGAGGAGTACACCGCCATGCCGAACACCACCAGCAACACGGCACTGATGAGCAGCACGATAAGCAGATAGGCGCTATCCCTCAGGCGCGACGGCGCCGGCTGGAAGACCTGGGCGCGGCCACTCATGGCATCGCCGTGGCGACGGCGCAACCAGGCGTCGACGCCAAAGCTGAACAGCGCCGGCAGCAGCAACACCATGCCGATCAACGCACCGCGACCGAACTGTTGCTGGCCGACCACCGCCTTGTAGGCTTCCAGCGCCAGCACTTGGTAATCCCCACCCACCACCACGGGCACGCCGAAATCCGTGATGGTCAGGGTGAACACCAGGCAGAACGCAGCAAACACCGCCTGGCGCGTGGCCGGCCAGGTGATGCTGCGGAACGCCCGGGCAGGGCTGGCGCCCATGCTCGAGGCCGCATCGAACAAGCGCGCATCGGCCAGGGACAGCGCCGACAGCAAAATCATCAGGGCATGTGGGAAGGTGTAGATCACCTCACCGAGGACAATGCCCCAGAAGCCGTAGATGTTGTCCGAGAACAGCCCGCGCAACAGGCCCTGGTTACCGAACAGGTAGACCAGTGCAATCCCCGGCAGCATCGACGGCGCCATCAACGGCAGCAGCGACATACCGCGCCAGAGGGCCTTGCCGGGTATCAACGTACGTTGCAGGGCGTAGGCAAACAGGTAGGCCAGCGGTACGACGATGGCCGCCACGCTGAGGGAGACTTTCAGGCTATTGCCCAGCAGCCAGTGGAAGTTGGCGCTGGTGACCAACGCCCGTGCGGCCACCAGGCCACCGCCCTGCCCGGCCTCGCTGCTGAAACCGCGCCAGAAGATCGCCAGCAGTGGCAGCAATACGGCGATGCCCAGCAGCACCAGCCAGAGCAGTTTGCCGCCGACCACGAAAATACGGTCGCCGATTTCGGCGCGTGACGCTTGACGCGCCAGAGTCATGACCGCGGCCATCTCAGGCAAACACCTGCAGGCTGCGCGGCGGCAAGGCTACCCAGATGTCCTGGGCGCCCAGGCGCGGCATGGCTTCCGGGGCCAGCTCGGCAAGCAGCGGATGGCCGGGCAGTTGCTCCAGCTCAAAGCTCATGCGGCAGCGGTTGCCCAGGAAGGTGATCTCGCGGACCTTGGCCGGGAACAGGTTCTCCTCATGCACCGCCGGGTTGACGCTGATCGCTTCCGGGCGACAGAACAGCCGGCCGGACCTGGCCACGCCGGCATCCTCGGCCAGGCGCATGTTCATCCCGCCGACCTGGGCATGGCTGGCACTGTTGCGACTGAACGGCAGCCAGTTCCCCTGGCCGACAAACTCCGCCACAAACGGCGTGGCCGGGCGGTCGTAGATTTCCTGGGGCGTGGCGTATTGCTCGACCTTGCCGTTGTTCATCACGGCGATGCGGTCGGCCATCAACATGGCTTCGTCCTGGTTGTGGGTGACCATCAGGGTGGTGATACCCAGGCGCCGTTGCAGCTGGCGCAGCTCAGTGCACAGATGCTCGCGCACGCGGGCGTCGAGGGCCGACATCGGCTCATCCAGCAACAGCAATGACGGCGCCGGTGCCAGGGCACGGGCCAGGGCAACCCGCTGCTGTTGGCCGCCGGAGAGTTGGCCGGGGTACTTCTTTTCACTGCCAAGCAGCCCCACCAGTTCAAGCATCTGTCCGACGCGCTGGCGCACTTCATCGCGACCGCTGCCGGTGAGGCCGTAGCCGATGTTCGCTTCGACGGTGAGATTGGGAAACAGCGCGTAGGACTGGAACAGAATGCCGTAGTCCCGCGCCTGGGGCGGCAGCAGGGAAACATCTCGATCACCCAGGTAAAGTTCGCCGCTGTCCTGGCGTTCCAGGCCGGCGATGCAGCGCAGCAACGTGGTCTTGCCGCAGCCGGAAGGGCCGAGCAGGCACACCAGCTCGCCGGCAGCCACGTCCAGGGACACATTGTCCAACGCCGTAAAGGCGCCGAAGCGTTTCTGGATACCGCGCACGTTCATCGGCGCGCCGGGTTGGGTCAGGGCTGTGTTCATGGTGGCACCTCATCAAACTGATGAAGGCCATGCTAGGCAGGCAATGCGTCCCTCTTGTGGCAGAAAGGCAAAAGGCGGCGATAGTGGTATTCGCAGATTTGTGTAGGACGCTTAGCGGTGAGCTGCCTGGTCTACCGCAATCGGGAGCAAGCCCCCTCCCACACTTGACCGAGTTCCAACATGGAAATGCGGTCACCTGTGGGAGGGGGCTTGCTCCCGATTGGTCCCCAAAGCCACTACAAGGCTTTAGATCGGCGACATTTCCTGCGCCAACCCCAGAAACGCCGCCGGCAGACGAGCGCCTTTTCTTTCCTTGAGGCAGTACAGGTACTCGGGAATCTGCGGCGCGTTCTCGATGGTCAACACCCGCAACTGTGGGTCATGGGGCACTTCCTGGCGGGCGATGATGCTGATGCCGATATTGCGCAACACCGCTTCGCGGATCGATTCACGGCTGCCGATTTCCAGCAGCGGCCCGTAGCTCACGCCGGCGCCTTGCAGCATCTCTTCCGTGAGCCGCCGCGTGGTGGAGCCGGCTTCACGCATCAACAACGTATGCCCGGCCAAGGCACTGAGGGGCACATGGTCGAGCTTGGCCAGTGGGTGGTTGCGGTGTACCGCCAGCACCAACGGGTCGGTGCCCAGTACACGACGGATCAGGCGCGGGTCTTCGAGCAACTGTGAGGACGCAGCGACATCGACGCGGTAGTCATCCAAGGCTTCAAGCACCTGCTGGGAGTTGCCGATTTCCACCGACACCTCCACCTGCGGCAGGCGTTCGCGAAAGGCTTTGACCAGGTCGAGGATGTAGTACGGCGCCGTGGCGGCAATCCTCAGCGCACCCTGGACCTGGCCGCTGTTGCGCAGGAAAAACTCGATGTCCGCTTCCTGCTGCAGCAGCGTCTTGACCATCGGCAGCAGGCGCGCGCCCTCGTCGCTGACGGTGAGGCGGCGCCCGCCACGGTAGAACAACTCAACGCCGTACTGGCTTTCCAGGTTGCGAATCTGGGTGGTAACGGTGGGCTGGCTCAGGCCGAGTTTTTTCGCCGCCTGGGTAATACTGCCCAGGCGGGCGACCATAAAAAACGCCTTCAACTCGGCACTCAGCACACCACCCTCTCATCCTCTATTTGCGCAACAGGCGCAGGCCATTGAACACCACCAGCAGGGCCACGCCCATGTCGGCGAACACCGCCATCCACATGGTCGCCATGCCCAGGAACGTGACCACCAGGAAGATCGCCTTGATCACCAGGGCCAGGGTGATGTTCTGCTTGAGGATACTCGACGTTTGCCGCGACAAACGAATGAATGCCGGAATCTTGCGCAAATCATCGTCCATCAAGGCCACGTCGGCCGTCTCGATAGCGGTGTCGGTGCCTGCCGCGGCCATGGCAAAGCCAATCTCGGCGCGCGCCAGGGCCGGGGCGTCGTTGATGCCGTCGCCGACCATGCCCACCCGGTGGCCTTGGCCGTAGAGGGTTTCGATGGCGTGCAGCTTGTCGGTGGGCAACAGGTCGCCCTGGGCCTGATCGATGCCGACCTGGGCCGCAATCGCCTGGGCGGTGTGGGTGTTGTCGCCGGTGAGCATCAAGGTCTTGATGCCCAGCTCATGCAGTTGCTGGATGGCTTCGCGGCTGCTGTCCTTGACCGTGTCGGCCACGGCGAACAGCGCCAGCGGGCCGGACTTGTCGAGCAACAGCACCACGGACTTGCCCTGTTTTTCCAGGGCGAACAGTTTTTCCTCCAGCTCCGGCGAACACAGGCCAAGGTCTTCCACCAGGCGGTGGTTGCCCAAGTGGTAGGTCTGGCCATTGATGTCGCCGCGCACACCGCGACCGGCCAGGGCTTCGAAGTTATCCACAACGTGCACCGGCAGGTTTTTATCCACAGCCGCATTGGCAATCGCCAGGGACACCGGATGATCGGAGCGCCCGGCCAAACTGGCGGCCAGGGCCGGGGCGCTGTCTTCGACAGTGGGGAACAGTGCCAGGTAATCGGTTTGCACCGGCTTGCCGTGGGTAATCGTGCCGGTCTTGTCGAGGGCCAGGTAGTCAAGCTTGTAACCGCCCTCCAGGTACACACCGCCCTTGATCAGGATGCCTTTGCGCGCCGCAGCCGCCAGGCCGCTGACAATGGTCACCGGGGTGGAGATCACCAGCGCGCACGGGCACGCCACTACCAGCAGCACCAGGGCGCGGTAGATCCAGTCGAACCAGGCGCCGGCCATGAACAGCGGCGGGATCAGCGCCACACCCAGGGCGAACAGGAATACGGCCGGGGTGTAGATTTTCGAGAAGCTGTCGACGAACCGCTGGGTCGGTGCCCGCGCGCCCTGGGCCTGCTCCACCGCGTGGATGATGCGGGCCAGGGTGGAGTTGTTGGCAGCCGCCGTGACCTTGTACTCCAGGGAACCGGCCTGGTTGATGGTGCCGGCGAAGACTTTATCGCCCACGGTCTTTTCAATCGGCAGGCTTTCACCGGTGATCGGCGCCTGGTCGATGGTGGACTGGCCGGCGGTGACTTCGCCGTCAAGGCCGATACGCTCGCCGGGTTTTACCCGCACGATTGCGTCCAGCTCAATGCTTTTGACCTCCATTTCGACCCAGCTTCCATCAGCCTGCCGAACCGTGGCCTGTTCCGGTGTCATCTGCATCAAGCCACTGATGGCATTGCGCGCACGGTCCAGGGACTTGGCTTCGATCAGCTCGGCCACGGTAAACAGGAACATCACCATGGCCGCTTCCGGCCACTGGCCGATCAGGACCGCGCCAGTGACCGCGATGCTCATCAAGGCGTTGATGTTCAGGTTGAGGTTTTTCAGGGCGATCCAGCCCTTCTTGTAAGTGGTGAGGCCGCCGCTGAGGATCGACACCAGCGCTACCAGCGCAATCACCCAAGTGGGCGCGGCATTGGTGAAGTGCAGTACTTCGGCGCCCAACGCCCCCACACCGGACAACGCCAGCGGCCACCAATGCTTCTTGGCGGGCGGCTCGGCGGCCGGGGTGCCCTCCACGATCGGATCGGCCTGCATACCCAGGGATTTGATCGCATCGATGATCGGCGCGGTACTCGGCAGGTCATGGGTGACGCCGAGGATGCGGTTGATCAGGTTGAATTCCAGCTGCTGCACGCCGGCCAGCTTGCCCAGTTTGTTCTGGATCAGCGTCTGCTCGGTGGGGCAGTCCATGGCTTCGATGCGGAAGGTACTCAGGCGCGAGCCGGCGGTGGGCGCCTCGCTCAACTGCACCAGCACAGGCGCGGGCGTGCCGGAACAGCAGGAACCGCCATGGCCGTGATCGTGCACGGGGGTGAGTTTCTTCGGCCCATGATCATGGTCGTGGTCGTGTTTGTGCGGGGTGTGAATGGAGTCGCTCATCAGGTCGCGTCCGTAAGGTGCCTGTTGCCAAGTAAAGACCCTGTAGCCACTATAGGGTCAAGCACCCATTTGGAGATTGCTGCAATGAAGATCGGCGAACTGGCCAAACTGACCGACTGTCCGGTGGAAACCATCCGTTATTACGAGAAGGAAGGCCTGCTGCCACCCCCGGCACGCACCGAGGCCAACTACCGCGTGTACACCCAGGCGCACACCGAGCGGCTGATCTTCATCCGCAACTGCCGCAGCCTCGACATGACCCTGGAAGAGATCCGCAGCCTGCTCGGGCTACGGGACAGCCCCCAGGACCAGTGTGAAAACGTGAATGCGTTGATCGACGAGCATATCCACCATGTGAAAGCGCGGATTGACGGGCTGCTGGCGTTGCAGGAGCAGTTGCTGGACCTGCGCCAACGCTGTGGCGGCGGGGACCACTGCGGGATTTTGCAACGGCTGGAAGTCAACGGCGGTGTGGCCGCCAGCGAGGCCGAGCCCTCACACGTAGGCAGAAGCCACGGGCATTAATTCAGCCTGGTAACCGAATCAAAATGTGGGAGGGGGCTTGCCCCCGATGGCGGTGTGTCAGTCATTCTTCACTTAACTGATCCACCGCTATCGGGGGCAAGCCCCCTCCCACATTTTGACCGAGACAGTCCTTTTAAATGGCGACGTCGGCTTTAATGCTTGGATCGGCCTCGTAGCCTACGATTTCGAAGTCTTCGAATTTATAGTCGTAGATCGATTCGGGCTTACGCTTGATCACCAGTTCCGGCAGCTTCTTCGGCGTGCGCGCCAGCTGGGTGCGGATCTGCTCCATGTGGTTGCTGTAGGCATGGGTGTCGCCGGTGGTGACGATTATCTCGTGGGGGATCAGGTCGCATTGCTGGGCCAGCATATGGGTCAGCAGCGCCAGGGCGGCGGTGTTGTACGGCAGGCCGAGGAATACGTCGGAGCTGCGGATGTACAACTGCATCGACAGATGGCCGTCATGCACGAACGCCTGGTACAGCAGGTGGCAAGGTGGCAGGGCTTGCTTGCCGTTGCGCGCGTTTTCCTGGGGGCTTTTGGTTTCGTCCGGCAGGTATTCGACGTTCCAGCCGTGGAACAGGATGCGACGGCTATTGGGGTTGGTCTTGAGCGTGTGCACCATGTAGTCGATCTGGTTGATCGTGCCGCCATCCTTGGTCGGCCATGCAGTCCACTGCTCACCATACACCGGGCCCAGGTCACCGTCTTCGGTGGCCCACTCGTCCCAGATTTTCACACCGTTTTCGTTCAGCCACTTGATGTTGGTGTTGCCGCTCAACATCCAGATCAGTTCGTTGGCGATGCTTTTGAAGTGAAGCTTCTTGGTGGTCAGCAGCGGGAAGCCGTCGGCCAAGTTATGCCGATACTGACGGGCGAACACGGCCTTGGTGCCGGTGCCGGTACGGTCGCCCTTGGTCAGGCCATTGGTCACGACGTCGTTCAGTAGTTCGAGATATTGCTTCATGTCATTACCCGTATCGTTGAAGCCGAGACCTCGCGGGCCTCGGCATTCGAATTTAAAGCGCGGTGTGCTTCAGCGGTTGCGGGCGATTGTACGCCCACCACAGCAGGCCCAGGCCGACCAGGATCATCGGAAGGCTGAGTACTTGTCCCATGGTCAGCCAGCCCCACGCCAGGTACCCCAGCTGGGCATCCGGCACGCGCACGAACTCGACGATGAAACGGAAGATCCCGTAGAACAGCGCGAACATGCCGGAAACGGCCATGGTCGGGCGCGGTTTGCGCGAAAAGAGGTACAGGATAAGGAACAGTGCCACGCCTTCCAACGCGAACTGGTACAGCTGCGACGGATGGCGCGGCAGTTGCGCCGGGTCGCTGAACGGCGGGAACACCATGGCCCACGGCACGTCGGTCGGCTTGCCCCACAACTCGGCGTTGATGAAGTTGCCGATACGCCCGGCGCCCAGGCCGATCGGTACCAGCGGCGCGACGAAGTCCATCAGTTGGAAGAACGACTTGCCGTTGCGCCGGCCAAACCACCAGGCCGCGATCATTACGCCGATAAAGCCACCGTGGAATGCCATGCCGCCTTTCCACACTTCGAAGATCAGCGTCGGGTTGGCGATGTAGGCCGAGAGATCGTAAAACAGCACATACCCCAGGCGCCCGCCGACGATCACCCCCATCGACAACCAGAACACCATGTCGGAGAGCTTCTCCTTGGTCCAGGTCGGGTCGAAACGGTTCAGGCGCCGGGAGGCCAGCAGCCATGCACCGCCGATGCCGATCAGGTACATCAACCCGTACCAGTGGATTTTCAGCGGACCGATGGCCAGGGCCACCGGGTCGATCTGCGGGTAAGGCAGCATTGCGACTCCTCGTTAAATCATTCGTTATGGCGACCGGACCATGCCCGGACGCGATTAAGCCTGCGTTACAGCAAAAAATTCAAACCGACACAAAACAGCAAGCCGGCGAACAACCGCTTGAGCAAGCGCGGCGACAACCGGTGCGCCAGGCGTGCGCCGAAACGGGCAAACACCATGCTGGTCAGGGCAATGCCCAGCAGCGCCGGCAAATACACGAACCCTAGACTATGAGCGGGCAACAGCGGGTCATGCCAGCCCAGAATCATGAAACTTAACGCACTGGCCAGGGCAATCGGCAAGCCACAGGCGGACGAGGTGGCCACCGCCTGTTGCATCGGCACGCTGCGCCAGGTCAAAAACGGCACGGTCAGCGAGCCGCCGCCGATGCCGAAAATCGCCGAAGCCCAGCCGATCACGGTACCGGCTAACGTCAGGCCGAGCTTGCCCGGCACCGTGCGACTGGCCTTGGGCTTGACCTCCAGGGCCAGTTGCACGGCGATGATCAGGGCGAATACGCCGATGATCTTCTGCAAGTGGGGGCCGGAAATCGCCTCGGCGGTCAGTGCACCAAAGCCGGCGCCGAGCAGGATGCCCACGGTCATCCAGACAAAGATCGGCCAACGCACCGCGCCACGTCGGTGGTGCTCACGCACGGCATTGACCGAGGTAAAGATGATCGTCGCCAGGGAGGTGCCCACGGCCAGGTGGGTCAGCACCTGCGGGTCGAAGCCCTGCAGGGTGAAGCTGAACACCAGCACCGGCACGATGATGATCCCGCCGCCCACGCCAAACAGCCCGGCGAGCACGCCCGCGCACGCGCCCAGCAGCAAATACAGCAGAAATTCCATGGGAGCCCCCAAACCAGGTCCGGCATGTTAACGGATGGAAGGCATGCGACCCAACTGGATACGATGGAACGCCGCTGCCGGTGTGGGTAGAGTGGCAAAAAACACAAACGGGAATCGCCTGATGTGCCTGATTGTTTTTGCCTGGCGGCCGGGCCATGCCCAGCCGCTGATCGTCGCGGCCAACCGTGATGAGTTCTACGCCCGCCCCAGCCTGCCGCTGGCCCAGTGGCCGGATGCGCCCGAAGTCTACGCCGGCCGCGATCAGGAAGCGGGCGGCACCTGGCTGGGCGTGAATGCCGATGGGCGGTTTGCGGCCCTGACCAATATCCGTGATCCGCACCAGCCGCCGGCACGCAAGTCCCGCGGGGAACTGGTGGCACGGTTTCTCAGTGGTTCGCTGCCGATTGACCAGTATTTGGCCGACGTTAACGGCCGATCGATTGAATATGCCGGGTTTAACCTGCTGGTGGGGACGCGGGAAGAGTTGTGGCATTACAACGCCAATCACACCGAGCCGACGCAGTTGAAAGCGGGCGTGTATGGGTTATCCAATGCAGGGCTGGATACACCTTGGCCAAAACTGCTGAAGGCCAAAGCCGCGCTGAGTGAGTTGCTGAACGATCCCCAGCCCGAAGCGCTACTGGAGATTCTGAGCGATCCGCAGATTGCACCGTTTGCCGAACTGCCGGATACCGGCGTGGGGTTGGCGACCGAGAGTTTGCTGTCGAGTGTCTTTATCGCCAGCCCCAGTTATGGGACACGGGCGAGCACGGCGTTGATTGTGAATGCCGATGGCACGCGGCGGATGGTGGAGCGCAGCTTTGGACCGCATGGTGGGCGGCTCGGAGAGGTAGAACTCAAGTTCTGACGCTGATGCCGTCTTACCCAGCAGCGCGCCCTACGCAGCCTCGCTTGCGCTCGACAGCTGCTACGGGCGGGGCTGCGTATCGCCATTAAAGGGTCTTGGCAGACGCCGGGTTGATCATCCGCGTCAGCCCCAGGTTCTTCAGCGCCAATTGCAGCGAGCTGTGGATAACCTGCGGGTTGTCGATGGTCATCAACTCCGCCAGCAGATCCTTGGCCATGCTCAGTTCAACCTGGCGCAGCATCCACTTTACCTTCGGCAGGTTGGTGGCGTTCATCGACAGGCTGTCAAAGCCCATCGCCATCAACAGCACCGCCGCCGCCGGGTCACCGGCCATTTCACCGCAGATGCTCACCGGCTTGCCCTCGGCATGGGCGTCGCGCACCACGTGTTGCAAGGCTTGCAGCACCGCCGGGTGCAGGTAGTCGTAGAGGTCGGCCACCCGTGGGTTGTTACGGTCCACGGCCAGCAGGTACTGGGTCAGGTCGTTGGAGCCCACGGACAGGAAGTCCACCTGCCGCGCCAGTTCCTTGGCTTGGTACACCGCCGCCGGGATTTCAATCATCACGCCAATCGGCGGCATCGGTACGTCGGCGCCTTCGTCGCGCACTTCGCCCCAGGCGCGGTGGATCAGGTGCAAGGCCTCTTCCAGCTCATGGGTGCCGGAGATCATCGGCAGCAGGATGCGCAGGTTGTTCAGGCCTTCGCTGGCCTTGAGCATGGCACGGGTCTGCACCAGGAAGATTTCAGGGTGGTCGAGGGTGACGCGAATACCACGCCAGCCGAGGAAGGGGTTGTCTTCCTTGATCGGGAAATACGACAGGGACTTGTCGCCGCCGATGTCCAGGCTGCGCATGGTCACCGGCAACGGGTGGAAGGCGGACAGTTGCTCGCGATAAATCGCCAGCTGCTCCTTCTCACTCGGGAAACGCTGGTTGATCATGAACGGCACTTCGGTGCGGTACAGCCCCACCCCTTCGGCGCCGCGCTGTTGCGCGCGGGCCACATCGGCCAGCAGGCCGGTGTTGACCAGCAGCGGTACACGGTGACCGTCGAGGGTCACGCACGGCAGTTCGCGCAAGGAATCGAGCCCGAGCGCCAGTTGCTTCTCTTCTTCCACCACCTCGGCGTATTGCTTGCGCAGGACTTCGCTGGGGTTGGTAAACACCTCGCCGCGATGCCCATCGACGATCATGTCGATACCGTCGACCTTGGAGTACGGCAGGTCCACCAGCCCCATCACCGTCGGAATGCCCATGGCCCGGGCCAGGATCGCGACGTGGGAGTTACCCGAACCGAGGACCGAGACCAGGCCCACCAACTTGCCTTCGGGCACTTCGCCGAGCATGGTGGCGGTCAGTTCTTCACTGATCAGGATGGTGTTGTCGGGGTAGACCAGGTTGGTGGTGCGGTCTTCCTGCAGATAGGCCAGCAGACGGCGACCGAGGTCACGCACATCCGAGGCCCGTTCGCGCAGGTAGGCGTCGTCCATCAATTCGAAACGGTTGACGTGATCGGTGACCACCTGGCGCAGCGCGCCCTGGGCCCACTGGCCGGTCTTGATCACGGTCTTGACTTCGTTCCCGAGGGACGCGTCGTCGAGCATCATCTGGTACACGTCGAACAACGCGCGCTCTTCGGGGCGCAGCTGGGTGGCCAGCTTGGTCGACAGGTTGCGCATGTCGGCGCGCACGCCTTCCAGGGCCGTCTTGAACAGTTTGATTTCAGCGTCGATGTCGTCGACGTGCTTGTCCGGCACCACATCGAGGTCGGCCGGCGGCAACATGACCACGGCAGTACCGACCGCCGCACCCGGCGAACCCGGTACGCCGACGAACTTGGCTTCCTGGATCCCCTTGCCCTGGCGCCCCAGGCCGCGAATCGAGCCGGTGGCTTCGGCGTGGGCGATAACCCCGGCGAGCTGCGCGCTCATGGTCACGAGGAAGGCTTCTTCGCCCTCGTCGAACTGGCGACGTTCTTTTTGCTGGATGACCAATACGCCGACGACGCGGCGATGGTGAATGATTGGTGCGCCGAGGAACGAGGCGTAGCGCTCTTCGCCGGTTTCGGCAAAGTAGCGATAACGCGGGTGATCGGCCGCGTTTTCAAGGTTCAGGGGTTCTTCACGCGTCCCCACCAAGCCCACCAGACCTTCATTGGGCGCCATGCTGACCTTGCCGATGGAGCGCTTGTTCAAGCCCTCGGTGGCCATCAGCACAAAACGGTTGGTCTCTGGGTCCAGCAGGTAAACCGAGCAGACCTGGCTGCCCATGGCTTCCTTGACGCGCAACACAATAATCCCCAACGCCGCCTTGAGATCCTTGGCGGAGTTAACTTCCTGGACGATCTTGCGCAGCGTATTGAGCATGGCTCGGGGTCGAACTCCGTCGTCAGTCGCGCGCTAAAAGGCGCGGGGCAAGCTCTTTGAGAGCGCGACGATAAACCTCGCGCTTGAATGTCACCACCTGGCCCAACGGGTACCAATAACTGACCCAACGCCAGCCATCGAACTCCGGTTTACCGGTCAAATCCATCCGCACCCGCTGCTCGTTGGAGATCAGGCGCAGGAGAAACCATTTCTGCTTCTGGCCGATGCACAGCGGTTGGCTGTGGGTACGCACCAGGCGTTGCGGCAAACGATAGCGCAACCAGCCCCGGGTACAGGCCAAAATCTGCACATCTTCACGCTCAAGGCCGACTTCTTCATTCAACTCACGGTACAAGGCGTCTTCAGGGGTTTCGTCGGGGTTGATTCCGCCTTGAGGAAACTGCCAGGCATCTTGGTTGATTCGGCGAGCCCATAGCACCTGTCCGGCATCATTCGTAAGAATAATCCCGACATTAGGACGGAAACCATCGGGGTCGATCACGGCAACAACCTCGCAAACGCATGTCGCCGCATTGTTCCACAAAGGTTGTTCCAGCGGCAACGAGGCTTCTTACCTTATGTGCACTCTTGTGAAAAGACCGTATTCTGGACGCCTTTTTACAGACTTTTCAGCGAGTAACTGCAATGCGCCTGGCTTTATTCGACTTGGACAACACCCTTCTCGGCGGTGACAGCGACCACGCCTGGGGCGATTACCTCTGCGAGCGGGGGATTCTCGACGCGGTCGCCTACAAAGCCCGCAACGACGAGTTCTACCAGGACTACCTGGCCGGCAAGCTGGACAACGCCGCCTACCTGAACTTCTGCCTGGAAATCCTCGGCCGCACCGAGATGGCCCAGTTGGACGAATGGCATAACGACTATATGCGCGACTGCATCGAGCCGATCATGCTGCCCCTGGCCGCTGAGCTGCTGGCCAAGCACCGCGCCGCTGGCGACAAGCTGGTGATCATCACCGCCACCAACCGTTTCGTCACCGCGCCAATTGCCGCACGCCTGGGCGTCGAGACGCTGATCGCCACCGAGTGCGAGATGGAAAATGGCCGCTACACCGGGCGCAGCACGGATGTGCCGTGCTTTCGTGAAGGCAAGGTGACGCGCTTGAATCGGTGGTTGGAAGAGACGGGGTACAGCCTGGAAGACAGTTACTTCTACAGCGACTCGATGAATGACCTGCCGCTGTTGGAGCAGGTGACGCACCCGGTGGCGGTGGATCCGGATCCGAATCTGCGTGCTGAAGCCGAGAAGCGGGGTTGGCCGGTGATTACCCTGCGTAGCGAGTAACGGTGGTGAGCGGGCTTGCCCCGCGCTGGGCTGCGAAGCAGCCCCAAAACCTGCCAACCGGTCTCATCAGGAAAAATGCGGGCCTTTGTCAGGGCTGCTTCGCAGCCCAGCGCGGGGCAAGCCCGCTCACCACAGAAGCCCTCACCGCGTTACACCGGCTTGGCGCCCATGAGCCCGGCAATCGCCACAAACCCCACCAGGCTTACCACCGCCAGCACCAGGGTGAAATTCAGGCTGCCGCCCTCGCCTTTGCGCAGCCGGTTAAGCCGTGCCACCAGCCAGAACCAGGCCAGCGCGGCCACGGTATAGAGGATGCTGGAACCGAGGATCCAGGTCTGCCCCAGCGGCCAGCCGACCAGGTGCACCAGCCACCAGCCGGTAAACGGCATGCTGACCATGCAAACGCCCATCAGCAACCACACGAACGCCCACGGGCGCTGCACGGTCACGGCCGGGCCGGCGCTGCGCTTGCGCCAGGCCAGCAGTGCCAGGCCGAGGCCGCTGAGCAGCAGCAACACCGTGGCGGCGATGTGGATAACTTTGAGGGTGGTCAGGGTTTCCATATGTCGTTTTCCTTAAAGGCCGCCCCAATCAGCGTAGTCGCTCAACCGAGAAACAGTTTGTAGGCCGGGTTATCGCTTTCATCCCAATACGGGTAGCCAATGGCCTCTAGGGCTGCCGGGACCAGGTGACGCTCGCTCGCCGGCACTTGCAGGCCAGCAACCACACGGCCGTCAGCGGCACCGTGGTTGCGATAGTGGAACATCGAGATGTTCCAGCGCCCGCCCAATTTGTTAAGAAAGTTGAACAGCGCCCCCGGACGTTCCGGGAATTCGAAACGGAACACCACTTCATCACTGACCTTGGCCGCATGCCCGCCGACCATATGGCGGATGTGCAACTTGGCCAGTTCGTTCTCGGTCAGGTCCAGCACCGGGAAACCCTGGCCGGTGAGGCTGGCGATCAGCGCACTGCGCGGGTCGTTTTCCGGGTGGGTCTGCACGCCGACAAAGATGTGCGCTTCGCTGCCGGAGTGGTAGCGGTAGTTGAATTCGGTGATCTGGCGCTTGCCCACCGCCTCGCAGAACGCCTTGAAGCTGCCCGGCTTCTCGGGGATGGTCACGGCGATGATGGCTTCGCGGCCTTCACCCAGCTCGGCGCGCTCGGCCACATGGCGCAGGCGGTCGAAGTTGACGTTGGCGCCGGAGTCGATGGCCACCAGGGTTTGCCCGCTGATGCCACGGGTCTCCACGTATTTCTTGATCCCCGCCACACCCAGCGCGCCGGCCGGCTCGGTGATGGAGCGGGTGTCGTCGTAGATGTCCTTGATCGCCGCGCAGATCTCATCGGTGCTGACGGTGATCACTTCATCCACATAGTCCTTGCAGATGTCGAAGGTGTGCTGGCCGATCTGCGCCACCGCCACGCCATCGGCAAAAATGCCCACGGTGGGCAGCACCACACGCTCGCCGGCAGCCATGGCAGCTTGCAGGCAGTTGGAGTCGTCCGGTTCGACGCCGATGATTTTGATCTCCGGGCGCAGGTATTTCACGTACGCCGCAATGCCGGCGATCAGCCCGCCGCCGCCCACCGGTACGAAAATCGCGTCCAGGGGCCCCGGGTGCTGGCGCAGGATCTCCATCGCCACGGTGCCCTGCCCGGCAATGGTGTGCGGATCGTCGTAGGGGTGAATGTAGACGTAGCCTTTTTCGTCGACCAGCTTGAGCGAGTAGGCCAGGGCTTCCGGGAAGGAATCGCCATGCAGCACCACTTTGCCGCCACGGGAGCGCACGCCTTCGACCTTGATCTCCGGGGTGGTCTTGGGCATCACGATCGTGGCCTTGACCCCCAGCACCTTGGCCGCCAGGGCCAGGCCCTGGGCATGGTTGCCCGCCGAGGCCGTGACCACGCCGCGTGCACGCTCTTCAGTGGTCAATTGAGTCAGCTTGTTATACGCGCCGCGAATCTTGAACGAGAACACCGGCTGCAAGTCTTCACGCTTGAGCCAGACCTTGTTGCCCAGCCGCTCGGAGAGCTGGCGGGCGGTCTGCAGCGGGGTTTCTACGGCAACGTCATAGACGCGCGAGGTGAGGATCTTTTTGACGTACTGTTCAAGCATCGGCGGAAATCACTGGGCGGGTTGGGCAGGGCCAAGGAGTCTAACCCAGCGTTTGGCCGGGCGACCACACGAATCCGGAGGTTTTGTTGGGTTATACTCGCGCCCCTCTTTACTCCCCGCCCGTTCCGGAGCCCGCATGACCCAGGATCAACTCAAACAGGCAGTGGCCCAGGCCGCCGTCGATTTAATCCTTCCTAAACTCGACGACAAGAGCATCGTCGGTGTCGGCACCGGCTCCACCGCCAACTGCTTTATCGATGCGCTGGCCCAGCACAAAGGCGCGTTCGACGGCGCCGTGGCCAGTTCCGAAGCCACCGCCGCGCGCCTCAAGGGCCATGGCATTCCGGTGTACGAGCTCAACACCGTGAGCGACCTGGAGTTCTACGTCGACGGCGCCGATGAAAGCGACGAACACCTGAACCTGATCAAGGGCGGCGGTGCAGCCCTGACCCGCGAGAAGATCGTCGCGGCCGTGGCCAAGACCTTTATCTGCATCGCCGACGCCAGCAAGCTGGTACCGGTGCTCGGCGCGTTCCCGCTGCCGGTGGAGGTCATCCCGATGGCCCGCAGCCACGTGGCTCGTGAGCTGGTGAAGCTGGGTGGCGATCCGGTGTACCGCGAAGGCGTGTTGACCGACAACGGCAACATCATCCTCGACGTGTTCAATATGCAGATCACCAACCCAGTGGAGCTTGAGACCCAGATCAACGCCATCGTCGGCGTGGTCACCAACGGCCTGTTCGCGGCGCGTCCGGCGGATGTGCTGCTGCTGGGCACTTCCGAAGGCGTGAAAACCCTTAAAGCCTGATGCAAAACCCAATGTGTCTCAGGGATTGGGTTTCTTGAACACGTAGAACAGGTTCGGCTCGCTGACCAGGTACAACGTACCCTCGTCATCCATGGCGATTCCTTCGGCCTGGGGCACCCGTTTTTTCAGGCCATGGCGCCCATTGAGCAGAGACAGGCTGCTCAATGGGCGACCGTCGATGTCCAGCTCCAACACCAGGAACGACTCATCCGACAGCGCCAGCAGATGGCCGCTGCGCTCGTCGTATTGCAGGCTCGACAGGTCGCGTACAAACAACCCGGCATCGCGCTTGGGGTTGTTGATCACGTGCACCGAGTAGGTTTTTTCCGGTTTGAAATGGGGAAAACCGTGGACCTCGTAGATCAGCATCGGGTCGCGTTCCTTGGCCACGAACAGGCGCTTGCCCACCGAGTCATAGGCCAACCCCTCAAACCCCTTGTTGCCCCCGACATGCAGGCCCAGGGTCATCTGTTCCGCATCGGCGGCGTCGAGGAATTGGGTATCGTCGTCCACATGCACCTTGATCAGCCGCTGCTGGCGCTCGTCGGTGATGACATAGATGTTGTCGCTGATAAATTCCACCGCCTCGGCATCACCAAACCCCACCAACGGGATGCGTCGCAGGATCTTGCCCTCAAGGGACAGCTCGATCAGCTCGGCGTTTTTATTGGTGACGGTAAACAGGCTCTTGCGTACCGGATCGTAGGTGAGGGCCGAGACATCGTCGTCGAGACCCTCGATAACCTGGGCCTCAAGGGTCACTCGGTAATCCGCCAGGCCGATGGAGCGCTCGTCCGCCGGCTGACGCCAGGCCTGCCAGTTGAACCAGGCGCGCTCGAACAGGCGAAAGTGCTGCGCAACAGCCCCGGCGCTGACCAGGGCGATCAACGCGAGCATCAAGAGAATGGGTTTGGGGCGGGCAAATCGACGCATCGGGCGGTGCTCAAAGTCAAAAGTGGCGAATGAATATCACGCCTGTCTGAATTTAAACTTAAACGCACCCTGGTGTCTGGCGAATGCCGCTAATAGAGAAATATCCGACGTGATTCGTCTGTTATTTCTGCTTTTCGAAACGATAGAACAGGTTTGGCTCACTGACCATATAGAGCGTGCCGTCCTCATCCATGGTGACCCCTTCTGCGCGGGGGATGGTGTTCTTGAGGCCGTTGAAGCCACCAAGCAGGGTCATGAAGCTGACTTGTTCACCCTTCTCATCCAACTCCAGCAACAAATGGGAGTCGGCCGATAACACCAGCAGATGGCCGGTGCGCGGATCGATGGCCAGGGCCGAAAGGTTGCGCATGTCCAGCTCTTTGCTGGCCAGTTTCTGTTTATCGCCGACCAGGGTCTGGCTGCCGTCGCTTTTCCAGGTGAACAACGCTGGCGGCCGCTCTTCACCCAGCACAAATTGCTGATTGCGCTTGTCCCAGGTAAGCCCCTCGAACGCTTTGTTCTGGTCCTTGGACGGGCCCAGGTCATAGCTCGGGAAGTCGGCCTTGTTCAATTGCTGGGTGGCAGCGTCGATCTTGACGATGGTCAGGTTGTGCTGGCGTTCGTCGACCACGGCCATCAGGCCATTTTCCATCACGGTCACGCCTTCCGGGTTGTCCCAGCCATTGAGCGGCATCTTGCGCAATACATCGCCTTGCAGGCTCAGCTCGACAAGGAACGGGTTTTTACCCATGACGGAAAACAGGGTTTTGGTCTGCGGGTTATAGGAGACGTCCGAGGCTTCGTCTTTCTCCATGCCCGGCAAAACCTTGGCGTCGATGACAACGTGATAGTCAGGCAACCACACACTTTCGCTGCGCTCGGCGGGCGTTTCAAAGCCCTCCAACAGCCACAGCACGCCGCGATCGTCCCAATGCATGGCCCAGGAAATGCCATACACGATGGCACCCGCCAGAAATAGCCAGGAATACCAGCGCAAGGCAAAGCGAGAGCGCGGTTTGGGTGTGGCGGAAGGCAGGGACACGGCCATTGGGTGCTTTTCCGGAAAGTCAGCGGTAGGTGATAGCACAGGATCAATGGACCCGCGCGCAGGAGGCTGAGGATTATCCGGATGGGGTGTGAAAAAAATGCAAAAGCCCATGCATTAAATGGACTCGGACCCAATGTGGAAGGGGGCAAGCCCCCTCCCACATCAGGTGCTTATCGAACGCTGCTTTCGAAACGATTCACGCCGGTCAATTCCAACACCAGGTCATCACCCACATTCAACGGGCCCACGCCGGCTGGGGTGCCGGTGAGGATCACATCGCCAGCCTGCAGCGAGAAGCAGCCGGCCATGTACTGGATCATCGGCACGATCGGGTTGAGCATGCTCGCGCTGTTGCCGTCCTGGCGCACTTCGCCATTGATGGTCAGGCGAATGCCAATATCGGTCACGTCCGCGAAGGTGCTGCCGACCACGAACGGCGCAATCACCGCCGCGCCGTCGAAGGACTTGGCGATTTCCCACGGCAGGCCCTTGGCCTTCAGCTCGGATTGCTTGTCGCGCAGGGTCAGATCCAGGGCCGGGGCGAAGCCGGAGATGGCGTCCAGCACTTCTTCACGGCTGGGCTTGTTCGACAGCGGCTTGCCGATCAGCACCGCGATTTCCGCCTCGTAGTGCACCGAACCGCGCTCGGTCGGAATGCTGAAACAGCCTTCCAGCGGGACGACGCAACTGCCCGGCTTGATGAACAGCAACGGCTCGGTCGGCACCGGGTTGTCCAGTTCCTTGGCATGTTCGGCGTAGTTACGCCCAATACACACCACTTTACCGACAGGAAAGTGAATATTGGTGCCGTCGACATACTTGTGCTGGTAGCTCATGAAACGACTCCTTCGGGGGCGGTTAAACAGCGAAGATCTTGCCAGGGTTCATGATCCCGTTCGGGTCGAACACCGCCTTCACTGCTTTCATGTATTCGATCTCAACCGGCGAGCGGCTGTAGGTCAGGTAATCGCGCTTGGTCATGCCCACGCCGTGTTCGGCGGAGATCGAACCGTTGTACTTCTGAACGGTTTCGAACACCCACTTGTTCACCGTGGCGCACTTGGCGAAGAACTCATCCTTGCTCAGGCTTTCCGGCTTGAGGATGTTCAGGTGCAGGTTGCCGTCGCCGATATGGCCAAACCAGACGATTTCGAAGTCCGGGTAGTGTTCGCCGACGATCGCATCAATTTCCTTCAAGAACCCTGGCACTTTGGAGACGGTGACCGATATGTCGTTCTTGTAAGGCGTCCAGTGGGAAATGGTCTCGGAGATGTACTCGCGCAGTTTCCACAGGTTGTGCAACTGGGTTTCGCTCTGGCTCATCACGCCGTCCAGCACCCAGCCCTGCTCGACGCAGTGCTCGAAGGTCTCCAGCGCGTGGTTGGCAACTTCTTCGGTGGTGGCTTCGAATTCCAGCAGCGCGTAGAACGGGCACTCGGTTTCGAACGGCGCCGGCACATCGCCACGGCCGAGGACTTTGGCCAAGGCCTTGTCGGAGAAGAACTCGAAGGCGGTCAGGTCCAGCTTGCCCTGGAAGGCGTGCAGCACTGGCATGATCGAGTCGAAATCGGTGGTGCCGAGCACCATCGCGGTGAGGTTTTTCGGCGCACGGTCCAGGCGCATGGTGGCTTCGACCACAAAGCCCAGGGTGCCTTCGGCGCCGATAAACAGTTGGCGCATGTCGTAGCCGGTGGCGTTCTTGATCAGGTCGCGGTTCAGCTCCAGCACATCGCCCTTGCCGGTGACGACTTTCATGCCGGCCACCCAGTTGCGAGTCATACCGTAGCGAATGACCTTGATCCCGCCGGCATTGGTGCCGATATTGCCGCCGATCTGGCTGGAACCGGACGATGCGAAGTCCACCGGGTAGTACAGGCCATTTTCTTCGGCGACGTTCTGCAATTGCTTGGTCACCACGCCCGGCTGGCACACCGCGGTACGGTCGGTGAGGTTCACGTCGAGGATCTGGTTCATATAGTCGAACGAGACGACCACTTCGCCATTGGCCGCCACGGCAGCAGCCGAGAGGCCGGTGCGACCACCGGATGGCACCAGCGCCACCTTGTGCGCATTGGCCCAACGGACAATGGCCTGCACCTGCTCGGTGGTCTTGGGGAACACGATGGCGGTCGGCGCGGGCGCGAAGTGCTTGGTCCAATCCTTGCCGTAAGCCTCCAGGGAGTCGGCGTCGGTCAGCACTTTGCCGGGCTCAACCAGGGTCTTTAGCTCATCAATCAGGGCAGGATGGGTCATCGACAGAACTCTCGAACAATTCATGGTCATCCTGAGAACGCTTCACGTCGCAGGAATAGGTGTTTAGCGGGGCGCGTATGCTAGCATACCGCCCCCGCAGGACAGAGCCCAAGGGCGTTTCTGCGGTGACGGCTTTCCTGCCGTCCGGGTCAGCTTAAGCGATCCGATTCCCTGCCATTTTTCTCCGGGATACAGGTTTACGCAGATGAGCAAGACTTCTCTCGATAAGAGCAAGATCAAGTTCCTTCTTCTGGAAGGCGTCCACCCATCGGCCGTCGACGTACTGAAGGCCGCCGGGTACTCCAGCATTGAGTACATCACCAGTTCTCTGCCGGAAGCCCAGCTCAAGGAAAAGATCGCCGACGCGCACTTTATCGGCATTCGCTCCCGTACTCAGCTGACCGAAGAGATCTTCGATCACGCCAAGAAACTCGTGGCGGTCGGCTGTTTCTGCATCGGCACCAACCAGGTCGACCTCGACGCAGCGCGCGAGCGCGGCATTGCAGTGTTCAACGCCCCGTACTCCAACACCCGTTCCGTGGCGGAGCTGGTGCTGGCCGAGGCCATCCTGCTGCTGCGCGGTATCCCTGAGAAGAACGCTTCCTGCCACCGTGGCGGCTGGATCAAGAGCGCGGCCAACTCCTTCGAAATCCGGGGCAAGAAGCTGGGTATCGTCGGTTACGGCTCGATCGGCACGCAACTGTCGGTACTGGCCGAAGGCCTCGGCATGCAGGTGTTCTTCTACGACACCCTGACCAAGCTGCCATTGGGCAACGCCACCCAGGTGTCGAGCCTGACCGAGCTGCTGGGCATGTCCGACATCGTCACCCTGCACGTTCCGGAAACCGCCGAGACCCAGTGGATGATCGGCGAGAAGGAAATCCGCGCCATCAAGAAAGGCGGCATCCTGATCAACGCTGCACGGGGCACCGTGGTCGAGCTGGACGCCCTGGCCGACGCGATCAAGGACAAGCACCTGATCGGCGCCGCAATCGACGTGTTCCCGGTGGAGCCACGCTCCAACGACGACATCTTCGAAAGCCCGCTGCGTGGCCTGGACAACGTGATCCTGACCCCGCACATCGGCGGCTCCACCGCTGAAGCCCAGGCCAACATCGGCCTGGAAGTGTCGGAGAAGCTGGTCAAGTACAGCGACAACGGCACCTCGGTCTCGTCCGTCAACTTCCCGGAAGTGGCCCTGCCGGCTCACCCTGGCAAGCACCGTCTGCTGCACATCCACCAGAACATCCCGGGCGTGATGATGGAGATCAACAAGGTCTTCGCGGAAAACGGCATCAACATCTCCGGTCAGTTCCTGCAGACCAACGAGAAGGTCGGCTACGTGGTGATCGACGTCGACGCCGAGTACTCGGACCTGGCGCAAGAGAAGCTGCAGCACATCAACGGCACTATCCGTAGCCGCGTGTTGTTCTAAAACGGCGGGAATGGTCAGCGGCAAGCTAAAAGCGTCTACTTGCAGCTTTTAGCTTGCCGATAAAAAACGGGGGCCCCATCAGGGGCTCCCGTTTTTTTATTTCACATTAACCGTGATGACTTTCGAGGCTACAGTCGGGTCGAACTGCATGTGCAGCTTGTCGCCGGCCACCAGTTGCAGGGTGTGTTTGCCTGGGGTGAGGGTCAGCTCGGTCTCGGTCTGGGCCTTGCCGTAGTGAATCACGGTGTCGGTGGCCGGGATCGGTACACTGGCGTCAGGCAGCGCTTTCTGATCGACCAGCAGGTGGTGGTGGCCGGTGCCTGCGGTTTGGTCAGTGGCCGGGGCCAGCTTCAGGCCTTCCATGCCGAATTTGACGGTGAAGGTTTTATCGACGGTGGCACCGTCTTTTGGCGAGACGATAAACACTTTGGCGCCTTCGGGTGGAGCACTGCGCGGGATGCCGTCGGCGGCATTCGCCAACATCGAGGCGCCCAGCAGCAGGCTGGCAATGGTTGCACGGGACAATAGGGCTTTCATTCGCTTCTCCAGTTTTTCCATGAAATCTGTAGGGTTCTGACAACTTCGCGACAAATTGCTGTCCAAGGCACTCACCACCATAGCAAAGCGATGCTGAACGGCGCCTCGCACATTCGAATTCTTTAGGAGTGACCATGCGCTTTTCGCCTGGCCTGTTACTGTTGCTGCCCCTGCTGAGCCCCCTGGCTCATGCCGAACTGATCGACGATGTAAACGATCGCGGCGAACTCCGCATCGCCCTTGAAGCCAACACACCACCGTACAATTTCAAGGAAGGCGACAAACTCACCGGCTTTGAAGTGGAGCTGGGTGAATTGCTGGCAAAGGAAATGGACGTGCGCCCCTCGTTTATCACCGCCGACGACGCCGACATGCTGCCGGGGGTCTCAACCGGCAAATACGATGTGGCCATCAACCATGTCGCTATGACTGCCGAGCTTAAGGATCAGTTCGATTTCAGCGAGGCTTATCACGACAAGCCTGAGCTGGCGATCCCGTTCCAGAAGGGCAACCCGGCCTTCAAGTCGAGCTTGGATGGGGCGTTGAAGCGGGTGAAGGACGATGGCCGATTAAAGGCACTGTCCCAAAAGTGGTTCGAGGACCAGGCCCCTACAGGCGCGCCAACGCCAGTGCCGCCGCAGGCAACTCCAGCTCACTGAACACCTGCACGCCATGGCGCTTGAGCAGCGCCGCCGTTACGCCTTCGCCACTGACCTTGACACCGGTGAAAGTGCCGTCATAGGTCAGCAGGTTGCCGCAGGACGGGCTATTGGCCTTGAGAATGGCGATGCGGATGTGATGGCGCTGCACCAACGCCAAGGCTTGCCGGGCGCCGTCGAGGAAGGCGGCGCTGAAGTCTTCGCCCTCGGCCGTCAGCACCTGGGCGCGGCCTTCCCAGACATCGATGCCCTGCCCACCTGGAATCTCGGCGGAGGGCCTGGGCGTCGGCAGACCGCCCGACACTTCCGGGCAGATCGCAACCACGCGCCCTTCAGCCTGCCACGCCGCCAGTTGATCGAACGGCCCGCTGGCCCCACCGTCGTAGCGCACCTTGTGGCCAAGCAGGCAGCGGCTGATCAGAATCTTTTGCATGGTTAGAACGGCTCGTTACCGCGCCGACGAAACCAGCCGGTGAGGGACAGGCGCTCGCGCGTAGCCGGCATGACTTCGTGGGGCACCTCGCCCGACAGGAACACCACCAGGCATCCACCGCTGGGCACCACGTCGTATTCGACGCCGTCCTTGAGGTACATGCGCAACTGGCCACCGTGCTCGGGCAACCAGGCGTCGTTCAAGTAGATCACCGCCGAGACCATGCGCCGATCATCGTCACGGAACCGGTCCAGGTGCCTGAGGTAAAACGCGCCAGGGGGATACATCGCGAAGTGGCTTTCGAAATCCTCAAGGCCGAGGAACAAACCACGGTTCATCGCCAGGCGCAGCGTGTCCATCAACGCCATATAGCTGTCGCAGACCGCCGCGTCGCCCTCCTCCAGCCACTGGATATGGTCGCCGCGAATACCCTCGCGAATCTCCTGGGCCGGCCCGCGCCCCACTGCCGCCGGGGCCAGTTCACCCTCGGCCGCACGTTTACGGCACTCAGCCGCCAGTTCCAGGGTCAGAGCCTGGGGCAGGAAGCCGTTCTGCTGCGACCAGCCTTTTTCGGCCAGGTCATCGACGATGCGTTGCAGCAGGGGGTGATCAAGGGGTATTTGCATGGCGCGCATAGTATCCATACGCCTGTGAATCCGACAGAGCCGCCGAGCGTCTGAATACACTTTAGTCAGCTGACTGATAGGACTTCTCGACAAATCCTACGCCCGACACGGACAATAGTGGCCGACTGACAGGAGTCCATATGCGTCGTTTGTTTTTTTCCTTGCTGATGTTCTGCGTTTTGCCCGCTTGGGCAGACGGCCATGACCAGTTGTACAAGGTCGCCGGCTGGGCCGAACAACGTGCGCATTTCAATGACGCCCTCAGTGCTGCCCAGCAACGCTACCGTAACAGCCTGCCGCCGGCGGTGTACCAGGCGCTGGTGGACAACAGCAACAAGCGCTTTGCCGCCCAGGCCATGGACCAGCGCGCCGAAGCCCAGTTACGCAAGCACCTGGCGGACCCAGCGCCGGCCCTGGCGTTTTTCCAATCGCCCCTGGGCCGCAAGGTCGTTGCGGCAGAGTTACTGGCCACGCGCCGTGACCAGTTGGCAAAAAACGCCCAAGGCCTGCCGCACATCGAGGCTGACGCCACCCGCAGCCTGATCATCGGCCACCTGGCCCAGGCCCTGCCCGCCCGCGAAGCCGGGGCGGAGGTGAGCCTGGCGATCGCCGGCGTGGCCGCCGACAGCTTGAGCCAGATGATCCCCGGCCTGCTGGGTGGCGGCCAGGCCCAAGGCATGTTGAATGGCCAGCGTGAGCGGCTGATGCAACAGATTGGCAATGACCTGAACAACACTCTGCTGTACGTCTATCGGGATTTGTCCGACCCGGAGCTGGAAGAATTCGCGACGTTTGCGGAGTCGCCAGAGGGTAAGGCGTATTACCAGGCGGCGCTGGCGGCGATTCGCGCAGGTCTGGCAGTCGGCCAGAGCACTTCAAGCCTGGCGCAGTAATAAAATGTGGGAGGAGGCTTGCCCCCTCCCACATTTGGACTGCGTTATTTCAGATGGTCCGTCAAATACCGGAAGTACTCTTCGCGAATCTGCGGAATCTCATTCGCCAGGTGATGTCGGCCGCGCGGCAGCATCAACACTTCGGGCTGGTCGAACTTGCCCCGCAGCACCTGCAAGTTGTGCTGCCAATCCACCGTCATGTCTTCCTCACCCTGCACAATCACCGGCCGCCGAGGGCTGCGTGGCGCGGCTTCGATGCGTTTGATCCAGCGCGCCAGGGCGCCTACCCAGGCGGTGGGCAGTTGCCGGGGTTGCAGCGGGTCGGCTTCCAGGAACGGCTTGAACGCCGGGTCGTGAGTGTTCTCGCTGAAACGCCGGGCGATGCCTTTGACGAACGGGCGCAACAGGTAATAGCTGAGCTGCGACCACCCCCACGCACGCGGCCGCACCAGCGGTGAGAGCAGGAGGGTCTTGCCTTGTGCCGGACTGGTAGCACCATGGTTGAGCAAGTGATCCACCACCACCGCGCCGCCGGTGCTTTGCCCGAACAAGTGCCAGGGCTGCGGCAATTGCAGCGCTTGGGCCTGGACGAACAGCGCCTGCACCACTTCCTGGTACACGGCAAAATCATCGATGCTGGCGCGCGCGCCGCTGGACAAGCCATGGCCCGGCAAATCGCAGGCGATTACCACAAAGCCCTGGTCCAGGGCCCAGTCCACCACGTGGCGATACAGGCCCATATGGTCGTAGAAGCCGTGGAACATAAACATCGTCGCCACCGGCACGGGCGGCCACCACACCTGGGCGACCACCTCGAACCCAGCCACCTCGAAACGCCCCAGCCGACTCACTGTCGGCACGTTGCGTGCACTCAGGTCCAGTCCGTAGAAACGCTGGTAGACCCGCGCTTCGGCTGAAAGCGGTTGCGCGTCCACCAGGGGCCGCAGGCTTTCGCGAAGGTGATCAGGGTCAAAGGTCACAGGCATAAAGGCTTCCAGACTTGCGGCGAAGATGAATATCGAGCTGCGATATTCATCTGTCAGGACAAGCATGGCAAGCTACGCGACCTGCGAGGATAGATCCGAATGCGACAGCCTTACCGTAACGCCCTGTTCGCCAGCCTGATCCTGATCATCTGCGCCGGCGTGCTGTGGACAGCGTATGACTGGTTCCAGGGCCGCTACCTGCGCGCCTTCAGCGAACACACCGCGGTATTCTCCGGCGACCCTCTGCGCCTGCCCGCCGAACTCAGCGGCCCCGGTCCGATCCGCCTGGTGCATTTCTGGGATCCGGCGTGCCCGTGCAATGTCGGCAACCAGCAGCACCTGGGCGAGTTGATCGAGCAATACGCGCCTCAGGGCGTCGAGTTCTATGCCCTGCAAAAAGCCGGCAGCCACGGCCAGTTGCCCGATAACCTGCGCAAGATGAAAACCCTCACCGCCCTGCCCGGCGCCGACCAGGTGCCGGCCAGCCCCGCCGTGGGCATCTGGGACCGCACCGGCAAGCTCGCGTATTTCGGGCCCTACAGCGAAGGGCTGACGTGTAACGCCAGTAACAGTTTTATCGAGCCGATCCTGAAAGCCCTTGAAGCCGGCCGAGACGTGAACGCCACGCACACCCTGGCGGTGGGCTGCTATTGTTCGTGGTCGAAAGATGAGTAGCCCGCCACCCCACTCTTGGTAAGGAATGTTCATGAAGCGCGTCCTGCAGGTTATTGCGGTTCTGCTGGTACTGATCGGCCTCGGTGCGGGCTGGTACGTCTACAGCAAGCAACCCACCCGCCAGGGCACGGTTGAACTGGCCAACCTGCAAGGCTCGGTCACCGTGCGCTACGACGACCGTGGCGTGCCGCATATTCGCGCCGAGAACGAGACCGACCTGTATCGCGCCCTGGGCTACGTGCATGCCCAGGACCGCCTGTTCCAGATGGAGATCATGCGCCGCCTGGCCCGTGGCGAGTTGGCCGAGGTACTCGGGCCGAAGCTGCTGGAGACCGACAAGTTGTTCCGCAGCCTGCGCATTCGCGACCGCGCCGCCACCTACGTGGCGCAGCAGGACCATGAGTCGGCGCACTGGAAGGCCCTGCAAGCCTATCTGGACGGGATCAACCAGTATCAGGACAGCCACGCCCGCCCGATGGAGTTCGACGTGCTGGGCATCCCCAGGCGCGCGTTTACCGCCGAGGACACCATCAGTGTCGCCGGGTACATGGCCTACAGCTTTGCCGCTGCGTTTCGTACCGAGCCCTTGCTGACTTACGTCCGCGACCAACTGGGCAGCGACTACCTGAACGTCTTCGACCTCGACTGGCAACCCAAGGGCGCCCTCAACCTCGCCGACAGTGACTGGAAAACCCTCGGCGCCCTCGCCGCGCTGAGTGAGCAGGCCCTGGCCGACAACGGCTTGCCGCAGTTCGAGGGCAGCAACGCCTGGGCCATCAGTGGCAGTCGCACCAAGAGCGGCAAACCGCTGCTGGCGGGTGACCCGCATATTCGCTTCTCGGTGCCGTCGGTGTGGTACGAGGCGCAGCTGTCGGCGCCGGGCTTCGAGCTGTATGGCTATCACAACGCGCTGGTACCCGTGGCGTTCCTGGGGCACAACCTGGATTTCGGCTGGAGCCTGACCATGTTCCAGAACGACGACCTCGACCTGATCGCCGAAAAGGTCAACCCGGACAACCCCAACCAGGTCTGGTACCACGGCCAGTGGGTCGACATGACCCGCAGCGAGCAACAGATCGCCGTCAAAGGCCAGGCACCGGTCAGCCTCACCCTGCGCCAATCGCCCCACGGCCCGATCGTCAATGACGTGCTCGGCGACAACGGCGGCAAAACGCCGATTGCCATGTGGTGGGCGTTCCTCGACACCCAGAACCCGATCCTCGAAGGTTTCTACCAGCTCAACCGCGCCGACACGTTGGCCAAGGCCCGTACGGCGGCGTCAAAGGTGTCCGCACCGGGGCTGAATATCGTGTGGGCCAATGCCAGGGGCGATATCGGCTGGTGGGCGGCGGCCCAGTTGCCGATTCGCCCGGCAGGTGCCAACCCAGGGTTTATCCTCGACGGCAGCACCGCCGAGGCCGACAAGCTGGGCTTCTACCCCTTCAGCGCCAACCCCCAGGAAGAAAACCCGGCGCGTGGCTATGTGGTCTCGGCCAATGCCCAGCCGGGGTCGCCCACCGGCATGCAAATCCCCGGTTATTACAACCTCGCCGACCGGGGCCAGCAGTTGAACGCGCAGTTGAGCGACAAGAGCGTGAAGTGGGATGTGACCAACAGCCAGGCCCTGCAACTGGGCACCACCACCGCCTTCGGCCCGCGCCTGCTGGCGCCGCTGTTGCCGGTGCTGCGCGAGGTGGTCACGGACCCGGCGCAGTTGAAGCTGGTGGAACAACTTGCCAGCTGGAAGGGTGACTACCCGCTGGACTCCACCAGCGCCACGCTGTTCAACCAGTTCCTGTTCAACCTCGCCGACGCGGCCTTCCACCCGAAACTGGGTGACGGCATGTTCAAGACCCTGCTCACCACCCGCGTGATCGACGCCGCCCTGCCCCGCCTGGCTGCCGACCCGGCCTCGCCCTGGTGGGACGGCAAGCGCACCGACACCGTCAAGCGGGCCTGGGACAACAGCCTCGCGCACCTCAAGGCCACCTTCGGCGATGACCCAACGCAATGGCAGTGGGGCAAGGCCCATACCCTGACCCACGGCCATCCGCTGGGTTCGCAGAAACCTTTGGACCTGATCGTCAACGTCGGCCCGTTCCCGGCCCCCGGCACCCACGAAGTGCCGAACAACCAGTCGGCCGTCATCGGCCCCGCGCCCTGGCCGGTGACGTACGGCCCGTCCACCCGGCGCCTGATCGACTTTGCCGACGTGGCCCACGCCCTCACCATCAATCCGGTGGGGCAAAGCGGCGTGCCGTTCGACAAGCACTATGGCGACCAGGCCGAGACCTATATCGAAGGGGGTTACGAGCAGGCGCATTTCAGTGATGAGGAAGTCACGGCCAATACCCGCGGCACGCTGAAGCTGTTGCCAGCACGTACTCTGCGCTAACCCTTTCTGTAGGAGCGAGCTTGCTCGCGAAGGTCGTTAACGATAACGCGTAAAGCCAGAATGAACGCGGTGCCCATGGGTTTCTCGCGAGCAAGCTCGCTCCTACAGTGTGCTCGTTGCGCGAGCCTGCACCTGCACCGCAAAGTTTAGCCGGAACTGTTGCGGCGTCACGCCCAGCCGGCGGTTGAACACGCTGCGCATGTGCTGGGCATCGCGAAACCCGCATTGATAGGCCACGGTCTTCAGCGGCGCATGTGTGCTTTCGAGCATCACCCGCGCCGCATCCACCCGCGCCCGTTCGACAAACTCCGCTGGCGTAATCCGCGCCTCACGGGCAAACACCCGGGAGAAGTTGCGCGCGCTCATGTTGGCGGCCTTGGCCAGGTCGGCGATGGTCAGGTCACCCGTCAGGTTCGCCAATACGTATAACTGCACCAACGCCACCGCCGAGGTGGTTTCGGTGTGGGGTGTGAGGAACGGGCTGAACTGCGACTGCCCGCCGGAGCGCTGGGTGAACACCACCAGGCGCTTGGCCACGCTCAACGCCACTTCCGGGCCGTGGTCCTGGGCCAGCAGGTACAGCGACAGGTCGATGCCTGCGGTGACGCCCGCCGAGGTGTAGAGATTGCCATCCTGTACGTAGAGGCGGTCGGCTTCGATCTGGGCCGAGGGGCACAGACGCGCCAGGTCGGCGGCGTCGTTCCAATGGGTGGTGACGGTTTTTCCGTCCAGCAATCCGGCGCGCGCCAGCATGAAGGCCCCGTTGCAGATTGAGCCAAACCGTCGCGCCCGGGCGGTGGCGCCACGCAGCCAATCATCGAACGGAGCGCCGAAGTCCTCGAACGGTAACTGCGGGCCGCCCGCGACCAGCAGCAGGTCATAGGCCTGCAGGGCTTCGCTGTAATGATTATGGGCCTGGAGTGACAGGCCATTGGAAGCCGCCATCGTGCCGTGACCTAAACCTATCACTTCCAACTGGTAATGATCTTCGGGCACCAGAAAGCGGTTGGCCTCGTAGAACACGTCCATGGGACCGGTCACATCCAGTGACTGGACGCCGGGGAAGATCAGGATCGCGACGGTCTTGTGCATGCTCACAGACACCTTTTTCTAGCGGAATAAAATGCAAACCCTGTGGGAGGGGGCTTGCTCCCGATGGCGCTGTATCAGTCAGCAGATGCAGTGCCTGGTACTCAGCAATCGGGAGCAAGCCCCCTCCCACACTGGGATTTTCGCAGGCTTCCAGAGTGATATCGCCCGCTACACCCTAGTCGATTTCTGCTTGGCACGATGTGTCGGCACATTGGCCGGGATCGCGCCCTCACCGCGATGGTCGCTGCACCGACCAGCGACCAAACTGACTGCTTTCCAGAGGAGAACCACCATGACCACCACCATCGCCGGTATCAAGATTCCGGACAGCGCCCTGGCCAGGGCCACCACCGAATACATCCGCGACATCGAATCCGACCTGCTCTACCACCACTCCCGCCGGGTGTTCCTGTTCGGCGCATTGAGCGGTGAGCGCAAGCAACTGACCTACAACCCGGAACTGCTCTACGTCGGCGCCATGTTCCATGACCTGGGCCTGGTGGCAGGCCATCGCAGTGATGACCAGCGCTTCGAAGTGGACGGCGCCAACGCCGCCGCAGCCTTCCTCAAGCCTTACGGGCTGAGCGACGACGATATCGAACAGGTGTGGCTGTCTATCGCCCTGCACACCACGCCGGGCGTGCCGCAGCACCTGCGCCCGACCGTGGCATTGGTGACCGCCGGTGTGGAAATGGACGTGCTGGGCATGGACTACGCCGCGTTCAGCAACGTGCAGCGCGAAGCCGTGGTGCATGCGCATCCACGCGGGGAAGGGTTCAAGGAGTGCATCATCTGCGCGTTTGCCGACGGCTTGCGCCATCGCCCACAGACCACGTTCGGCAACGTGAAGACCGATGTGCTGGTGGATCAGGAACCGGGGTTCAAGCCGATGAATTTTGTCGAGGTGATTCGCAAGTCGCCGTGGGCTGCATAGCCAATCTGGAATGCGGTCAAAACTGTGGGAGTGGGCTTGCCCCCGATTGCTGAGTGTCAGTCACTGCATTTATTGACTGACCCACCGCCATCGGGAGCAAGCCCCCTCCCACATTTGGACCGCGCAGGCCTTTAGACCGGCGCTGGAGCCCGACGCTTGTCCGGCTGCTGCCAGCCATCGGCGGCGGCTTCTTCAATCGCCTGCTGGATCGCTTTCTTGCGCATCTCTTCGGCACGTCGGCTGAAGAACCACACCAGGAAGGTCACCAGCGACACCGCCAGCAGAATCAGGCTGGCCACGGCGTTGATCTCGGGTTTAACCCCAAGGCGCACGGCCGAGAACACTTCCATCGGCAACGTCGTCGAACCCGGCCCCGAGACGAAGCTGGCCAG
This sequence comes from Pseudomonas sp. S3E12, assembly GCF_001702295.1. Classification (NCBI taxonomy): domain Bacteria; kingdom Pseudomonadati; phylum Pseudomonadota; class Gammaproteobacteria; order Pseudomonadales; family Pseudomonadaceae; genus Pseudomonas; species Pseudomonas sp. S3E12. Next base: position 28,008 of record NZ_MBDT01000003.1, on the reverse strand, counting down.
TACCAGGTCATCCAGGGACAGTGCGAACGACATCATGCCGCCCGCCGCCAACGATGGCGCGATCATCGGGATGGTGATCAGGAAGAACACCTTCCACGGCCGCGCCCCCAGGTCCATCGCCGCTTCTTCGATCGACAGGTCCAGCTCACGCAGGCGCGCCGATACCACCACCGCCACATAAGCGGCACAGAACGTGGTGTGGGCGATCCAGATGGTGACGATGCCACGCTCCTGGGGCCAGCCGATCATCTGCGCCATGGCCACGAACAGCAGCAGCAGCGACAGACCGGTGATCACTTCCGGCATCACCAACGGCGCGGTCACCAGGCCGCCGAACAGCGTGCGGCCCTTGAACTGGCTGATGCGCGTCAGCACAAACGCCGCCAACGTACCCAACGCCACGGCGGCCACCGCCGTGTAGCAGGCGATTTCCAGGGAACGTGCCACCGAGCCCATCAACTGGGTGTTGTCCAACAGGCCCACGTACCACTTGATCGACCAACCGCCCCACACCGTCACCAGCTTGGATTCGTTGAACGAGTAGATCACCAGGATCAGCATCGGCAGGTAGATGAACAACAACCCCGCCACCAGCATGAAGCTTGAGAAACTGACGCGCTTCATATCTTGCCCTCCATCTCTTTGGCTTGGCTGCGGTTAAACAGAATGATGGGCACGATCAGGATCGCCAGCATCACCACCGCCAGGGCAGACGCCACCGGCCAGTCACGGTTGTTGAAGAATTCTTGCCACAACACTTTACCGATCATCAGGGTTTCCGGGCCGCCGAGCAGTTCCGGGATCACGAACTCGCCCACCACCGGGATAAACACCAGCATGCAGCCGGCGATGATGCCGTTCTTGGACAGCGGCACGGTGATTTTCCAGAAGCTGTTGAAGGTGCTCGAACCCAGGTCCGATGCGGCTTCCAGCAGGCTCTGGTCATGCTTCACCAGGTTGGCGTACAGCGGCAGGATCATGAACGGCAGGTACGAATAGACCACGCCGATATACACCGCGATGTTGGTGTTGAGGATCTGCAGCGGTTCGTTGATCAACCCCATGGACATCAGGAAGCCATTGAGCAGGCCGTTGTTGCTGAGGATGCCCATCCACGCATACACGCGGATCAGGATCGCGGTCCAGGTCGGCATCATGATCAGCAGCACCAGCACGGTCTGCATCTCTTTGCGTGCGGTGGCAATGGCATAAGCCATCGGGTAGCCGATCAGCAGGCACAGCAGCGTGCTGAAGAACGCCATCTTCAGCGAGCCCAGGTACGCCGCGATGTACAGCTCATCACCTGCCAGCAAACTGTAGTTGGCCAGGTTCAGCACCACCTGCAGCTTTTGCTCAACGTAGGTGTAGATCTCGGTGTACGGCGGAATCGCTACGTCGGCTTCGGCGAAGCTGATTTTCAGGACGATGAAAAACGGCAGGGCGAAAAACAGGAACAGCCACAGGAACGGAATCCCGATGACCACCTGCTTGCCACTGGGGACGATGCGGTGCAAGCGCCGCTTGAGCTTCTTCATGTTCATGTGCGCAGTACCACGCCACTGTCGTCTTCCCACCACACGTACACCTGGTCACCCCAGGTTGGGCGCTGGCCACGGCGTTCGGCGTTGGCGACGAAGGACTGCACCAGCTTGCCGCTTGGCAGCTCGACGTAGAACACCGAGTGGCCGCCCAGGTAGGCGATGTCGTGCACCTTGCCGCTGGACCAGTTGTGCTCGCAGGTCGGCATTTCGGTGGTGACCAGCAGTTTTTCCGGGCGGATGGCGTAGGTCACCGACTTGTCTTCCACCGAGGTGGCGATGCCGTAGCCCACGTAGATGTCGCGGTCCAGGTCCGGGCACTTGAGCACCGCGTGACCTTCGGCGTCATCCACCACCTGGGTGTCGAAGATGTTGACGTTACCGATGAATTCGCACACCAGGCGGCTGGTCGGCGTCTCGTAGATGTCGATCGGGCTGCCGATCTGGGCGATCCAGCCCAGGTGCATGATCGCGATGCGCTCGGCCATGGTCATGGCCTCTTCCTGATCGTGCGTCACCATCACGCAGGTCACGCCGACGCGCTCGATGATCTCCACCAGTTCCAGCTGCATCTGCGAGCGCAGCTTCTTGTCGAGGGCGCCCATGGGCTCATCGAGCAGCAGCAGTTTCGGGCGCTTGGCCAGTGAGCGGGCCAACGCCACCCGCTGACGCTGGCCACCGGACAACTGGTGCGGCTTGCGTTTGGCGTACTGGCTCATCTGGACCAGCTTGAGCATTTCAGCCACGCGGGCATCGACCTCGGCCTTGGGGATCTTGTCCTGTTGCAGGCCGAACGCGATGTTCTGCGCCACGGTCATGTGGGGGAACAAGGCGTAGGACTGGAACATCATGTTGATCGGCCGCTCGTAGGGCGGCATGTCGGTGATGTCCACGCCGTCGAGGTAAATCCGACCTTCTGTCGGGCGCTCGAAGCCTGCGAGCATGCGCAGCAGGGTGGACTTGCCCGAACCCGAACCGCCGAGCAAGGCGAATATCTCGCCTTTCTTGATTTCCAGGGACACATCGTCCACGGCAATCGTCTCGTCGAACTTCTTCGTGACCCGGTCGATTTTGACCAGCACCTTTTTCGGTGTCTGGTCGCCCTCGAGGGCTTTCTTATAGGCGCCGGAGGCAACTGCCATTTACGAAACTCCCAAAAAAAGAGTGCAGTTCGCCCGAGGCGGGCGAACCTTGGATAGTTTGAGCCTTACTTGCCCGTCTTGACCTTGGTCCAGCTACGGGTCATTAAACGCTGCACTTTCGGGGGTAGCTCGAAGTTGACGAATGTCCTGTCGAGAACCGCCTGCGGTGGGTAAACCGCTTCGTCGGTGCGTATCGATTGCTTCATCAGTTTGTCCGCCCCTGGGTTAGGGTTGGCGTAGCCGACGTAATCACTGACCTGGGCGATCACCTCAGGTTGCAGCAAATAGTTGATGTAAGCGTGGGCTTCCTTGACGTTGGTGGCATCCTTGGGGATCGCCAGCACGTCAAACCACAGGTTGCCGCCTTCTTTCGGAATCGCGTAGGCGATGTTCACGCCTTTGCCAGCCTCGGCCGCACGGGCCTTGGCCTGGAACACATCGCCGGAGAACCCGGCGGCCACGCAGATGTTGCCGTTGGCCAGGTCGGAGATGTATTTGGAAGAATGGAAGTAGGTCACGTAGGGCCGCACTTTGAGCAGCTTTTCCTCGGCCTTCTTGTAGTCTTCAGGGTTGGTGCTGTTAGGGTCCAGGCCCATGTAGTTGAGCACCGCCGGCAGCATTTCATCCGCCGAGTCCATGAACGACACACCGCAGGTAGCCAGCTTCTTCATGTTTTCCGGTTCGAACAGCACGGCCCAGGAGTCGATCTTGTCGACACCCAGCACTTCCTTCACTTTGTCGACGTTATAACCGATGCCGTTGGTACCCCACAGGTACGGCACGGCGTACTGGTTGCCCGGGTCGTTCTTCTCCAGGCGCTTGAGCAGCACAGGGTCCAGGTTGGCGTAATGAGTCAGCAGCGACTTATCGAGTTTCTGGAACGCCCCGGCCTTGATCTGCTTGCCAAGGAAGTGGTTGGACGGCACTACCACGTCATAGCCGGTACGCCCGGCCAGTAACTTGCCTTCCAGGGTTTCGTTGGAATCAAACACGTCATACACGGGTTTGATGCCGGTGGCCTTTTCGAAGTTGGCCAGGGTGTCGGGACCGATGTAATCCGACCAGTTATAAATATGCACAGTCGGTGCGGCCTGAACGCTGACAGCCAGCGTGAGACCTGCACCTACCAGCAAGGCTTGGCGAAACAAAGAAATTGGCAAGTGGAGGTCCTCTTAAATAGTTGGGCCCAAAGTTGTTGCCCGGCAACAAAACCGGCGCGCAACTTACCCTCGATAAACCGATCCGGCAAAACTTTCTGTCATTTATTTGTTTCATTAACCACCGCGGGGCGCGCGGTGGTTAACGAAGGCCGGTTTATTTACCGGATTTGATCTTGGTCCAGCTGCGTGTCATTTCACGCTGGGTCGCAGCCGGCAAGTCCGCAATGGCGTAGAGCTTGGCTTGCACATCCGCTGGTGGGTAGATGCCCGGGTCGCTGGTGATGTCTTTGTCGACCAGTGCGGTGGCCTTCTCGTTACCGTTCGGGAAACGCACGCTGTTGGTGATCGAAGCCATGACTTCCGGCTTGAGCAGGTAGTTCATGAACTTATAGGCGGCGTCGACGTTTTCGGCATCTTTAGGGATGGCGACCATGTCGAAGAAGCTACCGGCACCTTCTTTCGGAATGTCGTAGGCCACCTTGACCTTGCCACCGGCTTCAGCCGCACGGGACTTGGCCTGCTGGATGTCACCCGAGTAACCCACGGCTACGCAGATGTTGCCGTTGGCCAGGTCGGAGATGTACTTGGACGAGTGGAAGTAGCCAATCGAAGGACGGATTTTCAGGAACAGGTCTTCGGCTTGCTTGAGGTCGGCCTTCTTCTGGCTGTCGGTTGGCAGGCCCAGGTAATGCAGCGCGACCGGCAGCATTTCGGTCGGCGAGTCGAGGAAGCTCACGCCGCAGCTTTTGAGCTTGGCGATGTTTTCCGGCTTGAGCAGCACGTCCCACGAATCGATCTTGTCCACGCCCAGCGCGGCCTTGACCTTGTCCGGGTTGTAGCCGATGCCGATCGAACCCCACATGTACGGGAAAGCGTGCTTGTTGTCCGGGTCGCTGACCGACACGGCTTTAAGCAGGGAGGTGTTCAGGTTGCCGTAGTTGGGCAGCTTGGACTTGTCCAGCTCCTGGTAGACACCGGCCTTGATCTGCTTGGCGAGGAAGTTGTTCGACGGTACGACGATGTCGTAGCCGGACTTGCCTGCCAGCAACTTGGCTTCGAGTGTCTCGTTGCTGTCAAAAACGTCGTACACCACTTTAATGCCTGACTCTTTTTCAAAGTTGGCGATGGTGTCCGGTGCAATGTAGTCGGACCAGTTGTAGACGTGCAGCACTTTATCGTCGGCCTGGACCGCGCCCGCCATTGCGCCCATCAGGGACAAGGCGAGGAGGGTCTTGCCAGCGTTCTTCAAACCTAATGCCTTCATTTGGTGATGCTCCAATTTTTCTTTTTTGGGCCACGTTCTTTTATGTTCAGCGACCCTTCCAGAGGGCAGCAAAACAGGGCGACAGTCTGGCAAGTTCAGGGGCCGGCTTTCAACCAAAGCCCCCTGCATTTATAACTGCCCGGTGCGCTGCGCACTGAGCCTAGCACTTAGCCCTGCAATGCCGCCAAAGTCAGGTCCAGGCACTGACGAGCCTTGGTCACCAGCTCGTCGATTTCAGCCTTGCTGATCACCAGAGGCGGCGAAATGATCATGGTGTCGCCCACGGCGCGCATGATCAGGCCATTCTCGAAGCAGAAGGTTCGGCAGATCATGCCTACGCCCCGGCCCTCGTAACGCTTGCGCGTCGCCTTGTCCTGAACCAGCTCAATTGCACCAAGCATGCCGACACCGCGCACTTCACCCACCAACGGGTGATCCGCCAGCTCCCGCAGACGTTTCTGCAAATACGGTGCCGTTTCGTCGTGGACGCGGTTAACGATTGTTTCATCGCGCATGATGCGGATGTTTTCCAGGGCCACGGCCGCCGCCACCGGGTGACCGGAGTAGGTGAAACCGTGGTTGAAATCACCGCCTTCGTTGAGCACGGCCACCACGTCGTCGCGCACGATCAGGCCGCCCATGGGGATGTAGCCCGAGGTCAGGCCCTTGGCGATGGTCATCATGTGGGGCTTGAGGTCGTAGAAATCGCTACCGAACCACTCACCGGTACGGCCGAAACCGCAAATCACTTCGTCGGCCACAAACAGGATGTCGTACTTGGCGAGGATTTCCTTGATGCGCGGCCAGTAGCTGTCCGGCGGCACGATCACGCCACCGGCGCCCTGGATCGGCTCGGCAATAAAAGCACCGACATTGTCCACGCCCAGCTCGAGGATCTTCTCTTCCAGTTGGTTGGCGGCCCAGATCCCGAACTCTTCGGGGCTCATGTCGCCGCCTTCGCCGAACCAGTACGGCTGGGCGATATGGACGATGCCCGGGATCGGCAAGTCGCCCTGTTCATGCATATAGGTCATGCCGCCCAGGCTGGCGCCAGCCACGGTGGAGCCGTGGTAGCCATTCTTGCGGCTGATGATGGTTTTCTTGTTCGGCTGGCCTTTGATCGCCCAGTAGTGGCGGACCATGCGCAACATGGTGTCGTTGCCTTCGGAGCCGGAGCCGGTGAAGAACACGTGGTTCATGCCGGCAGGTGCGATGTCGGAAATCGCCTTGGCCAGCTCCAGCACCGGCGGGTGAGCGGTCTGGAAGAACAGGTTGTAGTACGGCAGTTCTTTCATCTGCCTGGCGGCGGCGTCGGCCAGTTCATCGCGACCGTAACCGATCGCCACGCACCACAGGCCGGCCATGCCGTCGAGGATCTTGTTGCCTTCGCTGTCCCACAGGTACACGCCGTGGGCTTTGGTGATGATCCGTGGGCCTTTCTCTTTCAATTGCTTGAAGTCGCTGAACGGCGCCAGGTGGTGATCACTGCTCAAGGCTTGCCATTCGCGGGTTTGCGGGTTGTTGCTGGACATACCAATCTCCTAGACTTTTCAGTGAGGGGCGCACCGTGTGACGGGCGCGCCCGGCGCATCAGACGGCGAAGAGCAGGAATTCCCGCTCCCACGAACTGATCACGCGCTTGAAGTTTTCATGCTCGGCCCGCTTGACCGCGACGTAGCCTGTGATGAATTTCTGACCCAGGTATTTCTCGATGGTCTTGCTGTTTTCCATGCGTTCCAGGGCGTCTTCGATGGTCAACGGCAGGCGCAGGTTGCGGCGCTCGTAACCACGCCCCACCACCGGGGCGCTGGGGTTATGGCCTTCGACCATGCCGATGTAGCCACACAGCAGGCTGGCGGCAATCGCCAGGTACGGGTTGGCGTCGGCGCCCGGCAGGCGGTTTTCGACGCGACGGTTCTGCGGGCCGGCATCCGGCACGCGCAGGCCGACGGTGCGGTTTTCTTCGCCCCACTCCACGTTCACCGGCGCCGAGGTGTCGGGCAGGAAGCGGCGGAACGAGTTCACGTTGGGGGCAAACAGCGGCAGCAATTCAGGGATGAACTTCTGCAGGCCGCCAATGTGGTTGAGGAACAGTTGGCTCATGGTCCCGTCTTCATTGGAGAAGACGTTCTTGCCGGTGGCGATGTCGATGATGCTCTGGTGCAGGTGCATGGCGCTGCCGGGCTCGCCGGTCATCGGCTTGGCCATGAAGGTGGCCGCCACGTCGTGCTTGAGCGCGGCTTCACGCATGGTGCGCTTGAACACCAGGATCTGGTCCGCCAGGGACAGGGCATCGCCGTGACGGAAGTTGATTTCCATCTGGGCCGTGCCGTCTTCATGGATCAGGGTGTCGAGGTCCAGCTCCTGCAACTCGCACCAGTCGTAGACGTCTTCGAACAGCGGGTCGAATTCGTTGGCGGCTTCTATAGAGAAGGATTGGCGGCCGGTCTCCGGGCGCCCGGACCGACCGATCGGCGGTTGCAGCGGGAAGTCCGGGTCTTCGCAGCGTTTGGTCAGGTAGAACTCCATCTCCGGTGCCACGATGGGCTGCCAGCCTTTGTCGGCGTAGAGCTTGAGGACTTTCTTGAGTACGTTGCGCGGCGACAGCTCGATCGGGTTGCCTTGCTTGTCGTAGGTGTCGTGGATCACCTGGGCGGTCGGCTCGATGGCCCAGGGCACCAGGAACACCGCGTTCTGGTCGGGGCGGCAGATCATGTCGATGTCTGCCGGGTCGAGCAATTCGTAATAGATGTCGTCTTCGACATAGTCGCCGGTCACGGTCTGCAACAGAACGCTCTCGGGCAGGCGCATGCCTTTTTCGGCGATGAACTTGTTGGTCGGCGAGATCTTGCCCCGGGTGATACCGGTCAGGTCGCCAATCATGCATTCGACTTCTGTGATCTTGTGGTCTTTCAACCAATCGGTGAGCTGGTCGAGGTTGTTACTCATAAATGCCTCTGGGCTGGGTTTCCTGGCATCCATTAAAGGCCAGGCGTTGGTTGACGCAGCATCCGCGTCGTTTTTTCGTTCAGGGTAGGAGCTTACCTGCCATTTGCTGCAGCGTTGCATTCCTCAAGCCAAAGTCGTGCAGAATCATGAGCGGCCGCGCGGATGGCAGCCGGTCAGCGGCAGTCGAGGAGGCAAAAAAGAGAGCGGATGGGCCGTCAAGAATATTGGCCGGTGCGTGGGCATTCACGCGGGACGAACGGACTGCGGACAAAGCCTGGCTGAAGCAGGCTGAGACGCCGATTGGCGGCAGGCGAGACATGAAGCACCCCGGTATTATTGCTGTTATGGGTTTGAATCGAGCTTAGCCTTGTTCATTTTTTTACACAACACCCCCGTAAAAAATACAACACGGCCCGCTCAAGCCTGCGAGTCCCAAGCCGGTCAAACCGAAAAAACCGCCCCAAAAAGCCCCAAAAGTGCGGTCACGGCGCTTTTTTAGGGCAAAAAAGGCCTCGCTTGACTTCGGCATGCCGTTCGGGTTGACTGAAACCAGAAAAGATCAATGATTGATATTTTTAACAACAAAGGTGTTGCATCATGTCGGTACCCCCGCGTGCCGTTCAGCTTAACGAAGCGAACGCGTTCCTTAAGGATCATCCTGAGGTTCTGTACGTAGACCTTCTAATTGCGGATATGAATGGTGTGGTGCGCGGTAAGCGCATCGAACGCACCAGCCTCCACAAGGTTTACGAGAAGGGCATTAACCTGCCTGCCTCTTTATTTGCCCTGGATATCAATGGCTCGACGGTGGAAAGCACCGGCCTGGGCCTGGACATCGGTGATGCTGACCGAATCTGTTATCCGATCCCTGACACCCTGTGCAATGAACCCTGGCAAAAGCGCCCTACCGCGCAATTGCTGATGACCATGCACGAACTTGAAGGTGAACCTTTCTTCGCCGATCCGCGCGAAGTGCTCCGCCAAGTTGTAAGCAAGTTTGACGACCTCGGTCTGACCATCTGCGCCGCCTTCGAGCTTGAGTTCTACCTGATCGACCAGGAGAACGTGAACGGCCGCCCACAACCGCCCCGCTCGCCGATCTCCGGCAAACGCCCGCACTCGACACAGGTCTACCTGATCGACGACCTCGACGAATACGTCGATTGCCTCCAGGACATCCTGGAAGGTGCCAAAGAGCAAGGCATCCCGGCCGACGCCATCGTCAAGGAAAGTGCCCCGGCGCAGTTCGAAGTGAACCTGCACCACGTGGCCGACCCGATCAAGGCCTGCGACTACGCAGTGCTGCTCAAGCGCCTGATCAAGAACATCGCCTACGACCATGAGATGGACACCACCTTCATGGCCAAGCCTTACCCAGGCCAGGCAGGCAACGGTTTGCACGTACACATCTCGATCCTGGACAAGGACGGCAAGAACATCTTTGCCAGCGAGGATCCCGAGCAGAACGCCGCATTGCGTCACGCGATCGGCGGTGTGCTCGAGACCCTACCCGCCCAAATGGCGTTCCTGTGCCCTAACGTCAACTCCTACCGTCGTTTCGGCGCACAGTTCTACGTGCCGAACTCGCCGTGCTGGGGCCTGGACAACCGCACCGTGGCGATTCGCGTACCGACCGGCTCGTCCGACGCCGTACGTATCGAACACCGTGTGGCCGGTGCCGACGCCAACCCTTACCTGCTGATGGCTTCGGTCCTGGCAGGCGTGCACCACGGCCTGACCAACAAGATCGAGCCGGGCGCACCCGTGGAAGGCAACAGCTACGAGCAGAACGAACAGAGCCTGCCGAACAACCTGCGCGATGCCCTGCGCGAGTTGGACGACAGCGAGGTGATGGCCAAGTACATCGATCCTAAATACATCGATATCTTCGTGGCCTGTAAGGAAAGTGAGCTGGAAGAGTTCGAACACTCCATCTCCGACCTTGAGTACAACTGGTACCTGCATACCGTCTAAACGACGGCTGCATTGACTGTGGTGAGCGGGCTTGCCCCGCGCTGGGCTGCGTAGCAGCCCCAAACACAGACGCCGAGTTCTTTCTGAAGGAACTCGGCGTTTTTTATGGGGGCCGCTTCGCAGCCCAGCGCGGGGCAAGCCCGCTCACCACAACAAGCGGTATGGATCATCCTCAGGCTCTGCGTACAATGCCCGCTGCCTTGTAGGAGACTTCCATGCCCACCCGCCCCGCCGCCCCTCGCAAACCCCGCGCCCGCAGCCAGGCACGGATCGACGCGATTCTCGATGCCGCCCGCACCTTGCTGGCCGCCGAAGGCGTGGCGAGTTTGTCGATCTACAGCGTGGCCGAGCGCGCGCAGATCCCGCCGTCGTCGGTGTATCACTTTTTCGCCAGTGTGCCGGCGCTGCTGGAGGCACTGACCGCCGATATACATGCAGCCTTCCGCTGCGCCATCCAGGCCCCCATCGAGCATGATTCACTCAAGCATTGGCGCGACCTGTCCTACATCGTCGAACAGCGCATGCTGACCATCTACAGCAACGACGCCGCCGCGCGCCAGTTGATCCTGGCCCAGCACGGGCTGACCGAAGTGACCCAGGCGGACCGTCAGCATGATCTGGAGCTGGGGGATTTGATGCTGGAAGTGTTCGACCGCCACTTTGAAGTGCCGAGCTTGCCAACCGATGTGGATGTGTTTGCGCTGGCGTTGGAATTGAGTGATCGCGTGTATGCGCGTTCGGTGCATCAGCATGGGCTGATTACGCCGCGTATGGCGGAGGAAGGGATGCGGGTGTTTGATGCGTATGTGGGGCTGTATTTGCCGGCGTATCTGCCTAAGCGCTGAGTTTTGTGCTGGCCGGACTGGCCTCATCGGGGGCAAGCCCCCGATGACGGCCTCAAGAACGACGCAAATCACAACTTGGCGATCGACACCTCAGTCGACTTCACAAAGGCAATCACTTCGCTGCCAATCACCAGCTCCAGCTCTTTGACCGAGCGGGTGGTGATCACGGAAGTGACGATACCGGACGCGGTCTGCACGTCGATTTCCGACAGCACGTCGCCGACGACGATTTCCTTGATGGTGCCTTTGAACTGGTTACGCACGTTGATGGCTTTAATAGTCATGGTGTACTTCCTTCGTAGGACAAGTGAGTTATTGAGCCCAACGCAATTGCGTAGGCAGCGGTGAAACAGGTTCGGGTTCCGGCGGCGTGCCGGGCAACGACAGCACACGGTTAAGTACTTGCGCTTCCAGTGCGGCCAGGCGATGTGAGCCTCGGGCCCGTGGGCGCGGCAGATCGACGATCAGGTCGAGGCCAATTTCACCGTCTTCGATCAGGATCACCCGGTCGGCAATGGCCACGGCTTCGCTGACGTCATGAGTTACCAGCAACACGGTGAAGCCGTGTTTTTGCCAGAGGTTTTCGATCAGTTGCTGCATCTCGATACGGGTCAGGGCGTCCAGGGCGCCCAGCGGTTCGTCGAGCAGCAGCAGGCGCGGCTGGTGGATCAAGGCGCGAGCCAAGGCCACACGCTGCTTCTGGCCACCGGACAAGGCCGCCGGCCACTCATTGGCGCGCTCGGCCAGGCCTACCGCTTCCAGGGCTTCCAAGGCTTTAGGGCGCCAGTTGCCTTTGAGGCCTAAACCGACGTTGTCGATGATCTTTTTCCACGGCAGCAGGCGCGCTTCCTGGAACATCAAGCGCGTGTCTTCAATCGCCTCGCTCAGCGGCGCCGAACCGGCCAGCAGCTCGCCGCCGCTGGCTTTATCGAGGCCGGCCAACAGGCGCAGCAAGGTACTTTTGCCGCAGCCACTGCGACCGACCACGGCCACGAACTGTCCCGCCGGAATGTGCAGGTCGATTTCCTTGAGCACTTCCCGCGCGCCGAAGGCCTTGCGCAATTTGCGCACCGCCAGGGGAATCCCCTTCAGCAGGCGCGGAGGTTGTTGAGCCGTCATGCCGCACCTCCTTTATTGACTTGGTAAGCCGGGTGCCAGCGCAGCCATACACGCTCCAGACCGCGAGCGGCCAGGTCGGCCAGCTTGCCGAGGATGGCGTACATCACGATGGCCAACACCACCACGTCGGTTTGCAGGAATTCGCGGGCGTTCATCGCCAGATAACCAATGCCGGAGCTGGCAGAGATGGTTTCCGCCACGATCAGCGTCAGCCACATAAAGCCCAGGGCAAAGCGCACACCCACCAGGATCGACGGCAGTGCACCCGGCAGGATCACTTGCCAGAACAGGCTGAAACCGGACAAACCGTAGCTGCGCGACATTTCCACCAGCGCCGGGTCGACGTTGCGGATGCCGTGGTAGGTGTTCAGGTAGATCGGGAACAGCGTGCCGAGGGCCACGAGGAAAATCTTCGCGGTCTCGTCGATGCCGAACCACAGGATCACCAGCGGAATCAGCGCCAGGTGCGGCACGTTGCGGATCATCTGCACCGAGCTGTCCAGCAGGCGTTCGCCCCACGTCGACAGGCCGGTGATAAACCCCAGCGCCAGGCCGATGCTGCCACCGATTACAAAGCCCAGGCCGGCACGCCAGCCACTGATGGCCAGGTGCGTCCAGATTTCGCCGCTGCGCACCAGGTTGACCCCAGCCTCAATCACCGCGCTGGGCGCCGGCAGGATGCGTGTCGACAACCAACCCGCCGACACTGACAACTGCCACACCGCCAGCAATAGAATCGGCAGCACCCAGGGCGCCACGCGATGGCTCAATTTTTCCAGGTTCATGGCGCCGCCTCAGCTCTGTGACGCAGCTTTGGGAAGGATGTCGTTGGCGACCATTTCGCCGAACGGGCTTACGTAACCGGCGCTTTTCGGCAGCTCGGGACGTTCGATATCCAGGTGCGGGAACAGCAGCTCGGCGACCCGATACGATTCTTCCAGGTGTGGATAACCGGAGAAGATAAAGGTGTCGATGCCCAGCGCTGCGTACTCCTTGACCCGCTCCGCAACCGTCGGGCCATCGCCCACCAGCGCGGTGCCCGCACCGCCACGCACCAGGCCGACGCCGGCCCACAGGTTGGGGCTGACTTCCAGGTTGTCGCGGTTGCCGCCATGCAAGGCCGCCATGCGCTGCTGGCCGACAGAATCGAAGCGCGCCAGGGAAGCCTGGGCACGGGCGATGGTGTCGTCGTCGAGATGGGAGATCAGTTTGTCGGCGGCTTTCCAGGCCTCCTCGTTGGTTTCGCGCACGATCACATGCAGACGAATGCCGAAGCGCACGGTGCGCCCGAGTTTCGCCGCCTTGGCCCGCACCTGCTCGATCTTCTCGGCGACGGCGGCCGGTGGCTCGCCCCAGGTCAGCACCATCTCCACCTGTTCGGCGGCGAGGTCCTGGGCCGCTTCGGAGGATCCGCCGAAGTACAGCGGCGGGCGCGGTTGCTGGATCGGCGGGTAGAGCAACTTGGCGCCTTTGACGCTGATGTGCTCGCCGTCGTAATCCACGGTTTCGCCTTCCAGCACGCGGCGCCAGATGCGGGTGAACTCCACCGAAGCCTGGTAGCGCTCTTCGTGACTGAGGAACAAGCCATCGCCTGCCAGCTCTTCCGGGTCACCACCGGTTACCAGGTTGAACAACGCACGGCCGCCGGACAGGCGGTCCAGGGTCGCGGCCTGGCGCGCCGCCACCGTCGGGGAAATGATCCCGGGACGCAGCGCGACAAGGAATTTCAAACGCTGGGTCACCGGGATCAGCGAGGCGGCCACCAGCCACGAGTCTTCGCAGGAGCGACCGGTGGGGATCAGCACCCCGCCGAATCCCAGGCGGTCAGCGGCCTGGGCCACTTGCTGCAGATAACCGTGATCAACGGCGCGAGCGCCTTCGGCGGTGCCAAGGTAATGGCCGTCGCCGTGGGTAGGCAGAAACCAGAAAATAGTGAGGCTCATGGAGTTGTCTCCTGAAGAAATCGGATTACGGCGCTTTAGCCACGGCAGCCGGTGGCGTCCAGATCACGTCCTTGATGCTCAAGGGCTTGGGGATCAATTTGAGTTGGTAGAAGCTGTCGGCGATTTTCTGCTGGGCCGCCACCACTTCCGGGGTCAGGAACAGCGCGCCGTAGCCCTGGCGTTTCACCGAGGTCAGGGTGATGTCTGCCGGCAGGCCCAGCAGCGGCGCGACTTGTTCGGTCACTTCCTGGGGGTTGGCCTTGGACCACTCGCCCACCGCGCGCACCTCTTCGATCAGCGCCTTGACCACTTCCGGATGCTTTTCGGCGTACGGCTTGGTGGCCAGGTAGAACTGGTGGTTGTCGGCAATGCCGGTGCCGTCACGCAGGGTGCGCGCTTGCAGTTGTTTCTCGGCGGCGGCCTGGTACGGATCCCAGATCACCCACGCATCCACACTGCCACGCTCGAAGGCGGCACGGGCATCGGCGGGCGGCAGGAACACGGTCTGCACGTCGGTGTATTTCAGGCCGGCGTCTTCCAGGGCACGCACCAGCAGGTAGTGCACGTTGGAGCCTTTGTTGAGCACGACTTTCTTGCCCTTGAGCTCGGCCACCGATTTGATCGTCGAGTCTTTCGGCACCAGGATCGCTTCACTGGTGGGCGCTGGCGGCTCGTAGGCCACGTAGAGCAGGTCGGCACCGGCGGCCTGGGCGAAGACCGGCGGGGTTTCGCCGGTGACACCGAAGTCGATGGAGCCCACGTTCAGGCCTTCGAGCAGTTGCGGACCGCCGGGAAACTCGGTCCATTGGACGTTGACGCCTTGGGCCGCCAGGCGTTTTTCCAGGGTGCCCTTGGCCTTGAGCAGCACCAGGGTGCCGTATTTCTGGTAACCGATCCGCAGGGTCTCGGCGGCTTGGGCCTGAACAATGGCGCCGAAGGACACAGCCGCAGCAAACAGTGCGACCAGACCACGACGCAAGATGACAGTGCGCATGGCGCTCTCTCCAAATAATGCGATGAGGGGGTTGGCTGCACCTGCTTGGCCGTTGGCGGCTGAGTAAGGTGAGTACATCTCTATAACGGTGAGGCTGACTTAAATGCTCCAGCGAGCACTCAACAAACGTTCATTCAACACATGCGGGTCCAGCGGTTTCGGACGACGGGCCATGGCGCCGTAAAGCGTCTCCAGGGCCTCGTGCAAACGGTGTTCGAGGACCGGTACCAGTTGTGCCTGGGCACTGCCTTCGCCGTAGGCGATCTGGCTGTCTTCGGCAAAAATGCCGTGGAGCAGCTCCTGGGCTTTGAGGGCCGACAATACCGGCTTCAGGGCGTAATCCACCGCCAGCATGTGGGCGATGCTGCCGCCGGTCGCCATCGGCAACACAACCTTGTGGGCCAGGGCGCGCTCGGGGAGCAGGTCGAGCACGGTTTTCAACGCACCGGAGAACGACGCCTTGTACACCGGCGTGGCGATCACCAGGCCATCCGCGTTAGCCACCTGTTGCAGCAGGTCGATGACCTTGGGGCTGTCGAAGCGCGCATGCAGCAAGTCTTCGGCCGGGAAGTCCCGTATCTGGTAACTCACCACTTCAACGCCTTTGTCTTGCAACCACTGACGGGTTTTTTCCAGCAAGACCCCGGAGCGGGAACGCTGGCTGGGACTGCCTCCAAGTGTTACGACCAACATGCAGGAATTCCTTGAGCAAGTGCCGGCGGTTCGCTGTGTGGCGATGGCGCCAAGATGGAACAGACCTTATCAGCAGATTCATATATCTATAAATCTTATTTTTTCATTTGTTTATTCTTTAAATGCATATGAGGTTTGTAGGTCGCCAGGCGAAAAAAAAGGCCGTAGAAACGGCCTGAAAACCCCTGCTGTGATTCAGTTTCAACGATTGGGTTGTGGAGTAAGCCGCAGGTAGGGCTTCACCGCCCGATAACCCTTCGGAAAGCGCTTCTTGATCTCTTCCTCATCCTTGAGCGACGGCACGATCACCACTTCATCACCGTCCTGCCAGTTGGCGGGGGTGGCGACTTTGTAGTTGTCGGTCAGTTGCAGCGAGTCGATGACCCGCAGGATTTCGTGGAAGTTACGGCCGGTGCTGGCCGGGTAGGTGATGGTCAGGCGAATCTTCTTGTTCGGGTCGATCACGAACAAGGAACGCACGGTGAGGGTGTCACTGGCATTCGGGTGGATCAGGTCGTAGAGGTCCGAAACCTTGCGGTCGGCGTCAGCCAGGATCGGGAAGTTGACGACGGTGGCCTGGGTTTCGTTGATGTCTTCGATCCACTTGTGGTGCGAGTCCACCGGGTCCACCGACAGGGCAATGGCCTTGACGCCGCGCTTGGCGAACTCGTTTTTGAGCTTGGCGGTGAAGCCCAGCTCCGTGGTGCACACCGGGGTGAAGTCCGCCGGGTGGGAAAACAACACACCCCAGCTGTCGCCCAGCCATTCGTGGAAACGAATCTTGCCGGCGCTGGAATCCTGTTCGAAGTCGGGGGCGATATCGCCCAGTCTTAGGCTCATGGTGTGGCTCCTGGTGAGTGCTTATGGAGCCCACTGTGCATGGATTACGGATTATTTAAAAAGAATAAATATCGATTTATCTAGACGATAAAGGAATATTAAAAATCTGTTCATTGGACGCGGGAAAGGGCGAAGCGCAACATCGTTTCCAAGGTTCGAGAAGGCCTTGAGACGCTGTACAAAGAGGAGTTCAGGAAGGGCTTGCGGGGGTTTAGCCCGACTTGAAAGGCAAGACACCTTGCCCGGCGTGCGCCGGGCAAGGTTTTACGGTCTTACAACAGCTTCACGCGACTAGAACAGTGGCAGCGAGTAGCTGACGATCAGGCGGTTTTCGTCCTGATTACGCTGGCCAGCGATGTCGTTGCGCCACATGGCGTTTTTCCAAGCCACGCCAACGTTCTTCAGCGGGCCTTCTGGTACGACGTAGGCAACAGTGATGTCACGTTCCCACTCGTTCGCGCCGTTGGAGTTTGTTTGGACCTGAGCAACACCAACTCGGCCGCGGGTATCGATATTGTCGCCACGCAGGTAAACCACACCAGCGGTCAAGCCAGGTACGCCAATCTTGGCGAAGTCATATGCGTAGCGAGCTTGCCATGTACGTTCGCCGGCGCGGGCAAACTTGGCAATCTGCGAGTCAGTGGTCAGGTAGGCCGACGAACCGTCGCCTTGGTTCAACCATGGGAAGTCACTGTCGCCGTTGCTGACTTGGTAACCACCACCGAAGGTGTGACCCGCAACGGTGTACAGGAACAAGCCGCTGTACAGATTATTGTCAACTTTACCTTTGACGATATTCGCGCCAGCGGCGTTAGTACCGTAGTCACCACTGGTGTAGTAGTTCGCGTCGTTGCTGTTGGCACCATCAGCGCGGCTGTTGAAGTAGCGCAGGTCGGTTTTCAACACACCAGGACCGATCGCCCAGTTGTGCAGCAAGCCCAGGAAGTGCTGTTTGTAGAACTGATCCAGATTGCCGTAGTAGTACTGGGCAGTCAGGTCTTTGGTGATCTTGTAGTCGCCACCGGCGTAGATAAACTTGTTGCTGTCGCGACCAGCGGCGGTACGGCCGTTGGCACCCGCGAGAGACAGGTTCTCGACGTTGCTGGAGTTACGACCCTTGGCCTTTTCGATCTGGCCGGCAACCAGCGTCAGGTCCTTGATGTCGTTAGTAGTAATCTGACCACCCTGGAAAGTCTGCGGTAACAGACGACCATCGTTGGTAATGATTACCGGCAGCTTAGGCTGCAAAGTACCCAGCTTCAGTTCGGTCTGGGAGATTTTGGCTTTAGCCGTCAGGCCCAGGCTGGAGAAGTTATCAACGGCTTCGCCATTGGACTTGCTCGGGAAAACCGTGCCGCCGTAAGAGCCGGCGTTGCCAGCCGATGCAGCGGTAGCGCCGTTGGTGCCACCGCCCGAATCCAGACGCACGCCCAGCAGGCCGATAGCGTCAAGACCAAAGCCTACGGTGCCTTGGGTGTAACCGGAGATGAAGCGCAGGTCGAAAGCTTGGCCCCACTCTTCCGACTTGTTCTGCGCGCCGGCCGCTTTAGTAGCGTCGTCACGGTTATCAGTATTGATGTAGAAGTTACGCAGACCCAGTGTGGCCTTGCTGTCTTCGATGAAACCGGCAGCGCCTGCTTGCTGAGCGATTACGCCCAAAGCTACAGACAGTGCCAAGGTGGACTTCTTCATGTACCGCTCCTCTCGTTTCTAATTTTTGTATTTCTTTGGTCTCGGGTCTGACGCCCTCGATCCACAGATGCGCGATTAGCACCGGATAGTGACTGACAAGTCAATCGTAACCTTGTGTGTCTACTACCTTCGTCTAACCACCGTTGATTTGGTCCCTGCAGGGTAATGAGTTTTTCATACACCCAAAAAGAATTATTTCATTCTTTTTCATACGATTCGGGAATAAGACTTTCCGTGACGCGGACAGGCCAGCATAGACCACCCGCCACATAAGCTAATTCCTAAAGGGTATTTGTTAGCGCTTTTTTAGATCGATTAGTGTGGCCGCGCTGTTGCATACGTCACCCACGATCAAAAAGGCGACGCCATCATGGCCAAAGGCACATCCTCCCGTCAATTTGTTACAGTTTTTGTGTCACTAATCGTTTCTTTTGCTGTCCAAGCCGCCCATTCGACGATTCAGCTATTAGCGAGCTTCCACACTCTATCCATAGCCGCCCACCTGTTATCGGCGTCAGATCAAGAATGCTTAAACTTTAGTCGTGCGTGACGGCAGGCTCTTGCACGAGCCTGCCCGGTGACTTGGGGGTAGGGTTCTACAAGGCCTTCTCGAAAATCTTCGAGTTACGCTGGTAGTTGTACAGCGAGGCCCGTGCCGATGGCAGGCGATCCACGCTGCTCGGCACAAAGCCGCGCTCACGGAACCAGTGGGCAGTCCGCGTGGTAAGCACGAACAGCGTCTTCAACCCCTGGGCCCGGGCACGGGTTTCGATACGCTCCAGCAGCTCGTCACCCCGCCCGCCGTGGCGGTACTCCGGGTTCACCGCCAGGCATGCCAGCTCACCCGCGTCCGAATCGGCGATCTGATACAACGCCGCACAGGCGATGATCATGCCTTCGCGCTCCACCACGCTGAACTGCTCGATCTCACGTTCGAGCACTTCCCGCGAACGGCGCACCAGGATGCCCTGTTCTTCCAGGGGGCTGATCAGGTCGAGCAAGCCGCCGACGTCTTCAATCGCCGCCTCGCGCACCCGTTCGAATTGCTCCTGGGCCACCAGCGTGCCGCCGCCATCGCGGGTGAACAGTTCGGTGAGCAAGGCACCGTCTTCGGCGTAGCTGACGATGTGGCTGCGCCCTACCCCGCCCCGGCAAGCCTCGGCCGCTGCATCAAGCAATTCGGACTGGTAGTTGCTGCTGCCCAGGCGTTGCAGGTGTGCCGGTACTTGTTGCGGGCGCAATTCGCGGACCAGGCGGCCATTTTCATCGATCAGGCCGAGATCAGCGCCGAACAGCAGCAGCTTGTCCGCCCCCAGGTCGATGGCGGCGCGGGTGGCGACGTCTTCGCAGGCCAGGTTGAAGATCTCCCCCGTCGGCGAATAGCCCAGGGGCGACAGCAGCACAATGGAGCGCTCATCCAGCAGGCGATTGATGCCCTTGCGGTCGACCCGACGCACTTCGCCGGTGTGGTGGTAATCCACGCCTTCAAGCACGCCGATAGGCCGCGCCGTCACCAGGTTGCCGCTGGCCACCCGCAGGCGCGAGCCCTGCATCGGCGACGAGGCCATGTCCATCGACAGGCGCGCTTCGATGGCGATACGCAGGTGGCCGACCGCGTCGATCACACACTCCAGCGTCGCGGCATCGGTGATGCGCATGCCTTCATGGTAAGTCGGGACCAGGCCGCGCGCTTCAAGGCGCGCTTCGATCTGTGGGCGCGAACCGTGCACCAGCACCAGACGCACGCCCAGGCTGTGAAGCAGCACCAGGTCGTGGACGATATTGCCGAAGTTCGGATGATCCACACCGTCGCCGGGCAACATGACCACAAAGGTGCAGTCGCGGTGGGCATTGATGTAGGGCGAAGCGTGACGAAGCCAATTAACGTAGTCGGGCATGGAACCTGGGCCTGTAATAAGAAGCAGCCGAAAAAGGATGAGTCGTGAAAACGCACAGCGGGCTGATGGTTATCGTCGGAACAGGCTTGGCGACACGCTCGCTCTCCTTATGTACGAATGGACAGGGGTTAATTTACGCAGGTTTCAGGCAGTAATGTTCGATCAGTTCCCGCAATAGACGCACTGTAGGCGTCAAGCGTGACATTTCGAGGTACTCGCCCGGTTGATGGGCACAGGCGATGTCGCCAGGGCCAAGCACCAGGGTTTCACAACCAAGGCGCTGAAGATAAGGCGCTTCGGTGCCGAACGCTACTGCTTCAGCACGATGCCCGGTCAATCGTTCCGCGACCCGCACCAACTCGGCGTCTTCGGCCTGTTCGAACGGCGGCACTGCGGGGAATAACGGCGCGTAGTCGATCTTGACTTTATGGCGCTCGGCCAGCGGTTCGAGCTTTTGCCGGATAGCCGCACGCAACACTTCGGGATCCATGCCCGGCAAGGGCCGCAGGTCGAATTCCAGGGAGCACTGGCCGCAGATGCGGTTGGGGTTGTCGCCACCATGGATACAGCCGAAGTTCATGGTCGGTTGCGGCACGCTGAATTGCGGGTTGCGGTACTCGCGCTGCCAGGCCAGGCGCAGGCCGCGCAGCTCGCCGATGGCGTCATGCATGGCTTCCAGGGCGCTGTGGCCCAGGCTTGGGTCCGACGAATGGCCGCTTTGGCCGAGAATGTCGATGCGCTCCATCATCACGCCTTTGTGCAGGCGGATCGGCTTGAGGCCGGTCGGTTCACCGATCACCGCCGCGCGGCCCAGCGGGCGCCCGGCTTCGGCCAATGCCCGGGCACCGGACATGGAGCTTTCTTCATCGCAGGTGGCGAGGATCAGCAACGGCTGCTTGAACGGTTGGTCCAGCAGCGGCAACACCGCCTCAATCGCCAGAGCGAAAAAACCCTTCATGTCGCAACTGCCCAATCCTACCCAGCGGCCGTCGACTTCCGTCAGCTTGAGCGGATCGGTCTTCCACAACGCAGCGTCATAAGGAACGGTGTCGCTATGGCCGGCCAATACCAGGCCACCGGGGCCGGTGCCAAAGCTGGCCAGCAGGTTGAATTTGCCGGGGCTGACCGGCTGGATGTCGATGGAGAACCCCAGGTCACCCAACCAACCGGCGAGCAAATCGATCACCGGGCGGTTGGTCTGGTCGAGAGACGCCTGGGTGCAACTCACCGAAGGCGCGGCAATCAGCGCGGCGAACTGCTCTTTCATGGACGGTAACGGCATACGCGGTCTCCCTACTTCCCGGATGAGCCCCACTATAGAGGCATCTGCACGAGACAATAAACCGTTGCGGCGCGTTGCCGGGCTCAGTCCTGTACACTGCACGACCTTGGCAGCCACTCGTTTCCCCGGCTGCGCTCCCGATCCTGGATTTTCCGGCCATGCAGAAAGAAACCGAAATCAAGCTCCGCGTCAGCCGCGAAACACTCGCCGCGCTGCGTGAGCACCCGCTACTGAAAAAACGCAACAAAAGTGGCTGGGAACGCCGTGAGTTGATGAACCAGTACTTCGACACCCCCGAGCGTGACCTGGCCCAGGCCAAAGTCGCCCTGCGCCTGCGCAAGGACGGTGACGAGATTATCCAGACCCTCAAGACCCGTGGCCAAAGCGTCGCCGGCCTGTCGGAACGCAATGAGTACAACTGGGACCTGCCCAAGGCCAAGCTCGACGTGAAGAAACTCGACGGCGATTGCTGGCCCGAGCAACTGGCCGAGCTGGACAAAAAGACCCTCAAGCCGATCTTCACCACCGACTTCGTGCGCGAGCGCGCCGAAATCGCCTGGGGCCGTGGCAAGGCCAAGGTGGTGATCGAAGCCGCCCTGGACCTGGGCCATGTGGTCGTGGGTAAGCAGAAAGAGGAAATTTGCGAGCTGGAACTCGAACTGCGCGAAGGCGAACCGGCTGCCCTGCTGGAGTTGGCCGCCGAACTGGCCGCCACCCTCGCGCTGATGCCGTGTGACATCAGCAAGGCCGAGCGCGGCTACCGCCTGTACGACGCCAGCAGCTACTCCCTGAGCCTGCCGGCGCCGCAGATCCACGCCGAAATGCCGCTGGACGACGCCTTCGCCGCAATCATGTGGCACCTGCTCGGCAGCAGCCAGCGCCTGGCCGAACAATACCGCTTCAATGGCCACTGGCGTCTGCTGCAGGACTGGGTCGACAACCTCGGCGAACTGCGCGCCCTGATCGGCAGCCTCGGCCAGGCCGCACCGCGTCAATCCACCAGCGAACTGCGCAGCGCACTCGATGCACTGCTGGAAGACTGGCGCCCGCTGGTCCAGGCCGGTGACGACGACGAAGACATCCGCAAAGCCGCACCCGAGCAGTTTGCCGAAGAATTGGACGACGTGCGCTGGGGCTTGTTCTCGCTGAACATGTCACGCTGGCTGATGGCCCGCACCTGGACTGCCGACCGCAACGTGCGCGGCAACCGCCAGGGCGCCGCGCAAATCACCAACTGGCTGCCGCGCCTGCTGGCCGACGATGCCGTCGCCCTGCAACTGCCGCGCTACCAGCAGCAACCGGAAGACCTGGCCGAGCAACTGCCGCGCATCGAACGCATCCAGGCCTGGCTGCACCACGGGCGTAACGTGGTGGACATTGCGGAACTGGATCGCTTGTACGGCGAGTTGAACAAGCTGGCGCAACTGGCCAACCAGCCGATCACCGACGAGTCGCTGGATGCGCGCATGCATCAGGCGATTGCGGTGTATCAGAACCGTGCCTGGAAGACCCTGCTGCGCCTGTAATATCGCCATCGGGGGCCTAGCCCCCGATGAGGCCGATCCTGTCAGCGCAATACTGGCAGGCTGGTGGTCGACTTGATCTCGGACAGCGCCACGATCGAGTTGACCTCCTGAATCCCCGGCACCATCGATAACTTCTCGAAGAAAAACCGCTCGTACGCCTCAATGTCCGACGTCACGATGCGCAGCAGAAAATCCACCGCCCCCATCAGCACATAGCACTCCAGCACTTCCGGAAACCCACGAATCGCGTCGGTGAACTCGGTGAAGTTGGATCGGCCGTGGGCGTTGAGTTTGACCTCGGCAAAGATCTGCGTATTCAGGCCGATCTTCTTGCGATCCAGCAGAGTGACCTGGCCGCGAATCACTCCTTCCTCCTTGAGCCGCTGGATGCGTCGCCAGCACGGCGACTGAGACAGGCCGACCTGTTCGGCGATCTGCGCGCTGGACAGCGAGGCGTCCTCTTGCAGCAGGGCCAGGATGCGGCGGTCGTAGGCGTCCAATTCACTGTGCATAAAAATACCTTGAAGGCTGTCTTTTCTGAATTGACCGATTCAATTAATCGCATATCAGGCTCATC
Source organism: Pseudomonas sp. S3E12 (assembly GCF_001702295.1). Taxonomy (NCBI): domain Bacteria; kingdom Pseudomonadati; phylum Pseudomonadota; class Gammaproteobacteria; order Pseudomonadales; family Pseudomonadaceae; genus Pseudomonas; species Pseudomonas sp. S3E12. The sequence continues at coordinate 4,572 of NZ_MBDT01000003.1, read as the reverse complement.
TTAGATAAGAAATCTCCCGAAGCGAATGTAAAAATTTCTCCAGTCGAATCTGGAGAGTCAGCATGCATGCCGTCGAAACCACCCACCCCATGACCCGCGTCGATGCGTGGGCTGCCAGCAGCGCCCATTGCCAGGCGCATTACCGGATCGTCGCCGAGGCGGAGCCCGATGTGTTGTGTCGGGTACTCAACTATTTTGCGTTGCAGTTCCTGACACCGAGCCAGGTCAACGTGAGCCGCCAGGAAGACCTGCTGAACATCGATATCGTGATGGATAGCCTGAGCTGGCATCGCGCCCAAGTGATCGCCGAAAAGATTCGAAACCTGATCAGCGTGTGCACGCTGCACGTGTGGCGCGCTGATTCCGTGGGGCCTGCGGCCGTGGCGGCAGCAGCTCGGTAAAGGCCTGCAACATACGTTGGGAGGAAGATATTCGGCGGCTGGCTAGCCTGAAATTTCTTCCGAGGCTACCCAGGAACACCTTCATGCCTGCTGATCACCGATTGGAACTGCATCAGTTGCTCCCGGCGCTGGTCGAGGGAGGGCTGATTGCTCCCGACATCGCGCAGCGCTTATCGGCGCTGCCCGCCGGCAACGCCCAGCACCCGTTGGAGTGCATCGCCGCCCTTGGGCCTTCCCTGGAAACCCTGACCCAGTGGCTTGCCCAACATGTGGGGCAACCTTATTGGCGTATCGACCCGCTGAAGATCGATGTCGCAACGGTGGTGCCGCTGATGTCCCACGCGTTTGCCCAACGCCACGCCATCCTCGCGGTAGCCGTGGACGCGCAGACCGTCACCGTTGCCAGCGCCCAGCCCCATGTCACCAGCTGGGAATCGGGACTGGCACAAGTGCTCCAGCGCTCGATCAGGCGCGTGGTTGCCAACCCCCAGGACATTCAGCGTTGTATCAGCGAATTTTACCGGCTGGCGAAGTCCGTCAGCGGTGCGGATCAAAAGGTGGCGGGGCCTGGCAACGTCGAGTTGCTCAACCTCGGCGCCAGCGACCAGGAGCCGGACGCCAACGACGCGCATATCGTCAATATCGTCGACTGGCTGTTGCAATACGCGTTCGCCCAGCGGGCCAGTGATATTCATATCGAGCCGTGCCGTGAACAAGGCCGCGTGCGCTTTCGCATTGATGGCCTGTTGCACGACGTCTATCAATTTCCTCCCCAGGTGACGATGGCAGTGGTCAGCCGCCTGAAAAGCCTCGGGCGGATGAACGTGGCGGAAAAACGCAAACCCCAGGACGGTCGGGTCAAGACCAAAAGCCCTGCCGGCACAGAAGTCGAGTTGCGGCTGTCGACCCTGCCCACCGCCTTTGGCGAAAAGCTGGTGATGCGGATTTTCGATCCGCAGGTGCTGCTCAAGGACTTTGACGAGCTGGGCTTGTCGGCCGAGGACCAGCAGCGATGGCACGACATGACGCGCCACACCAACGGCATCATCCTGGTCACGGGGCCTACCGGTTCAGGCAAGACCAGCACCCTCTACACCACGCTCAAACACTTGGCGACCCGAGAGGTCAATCTTTGCACCGTGGAAGACCCTATCGAGATGGTCGAGCCGGCGTTTAACCAAATGCAGGTACAGCCCAATATCGACCTGACCTTCGCCAGCGGCATCCGAGCCCTGCTCCGCCAGGACCCGGACATCATCATGATCGGCGAGATCCGCGACCGGGAAACCGCCGAGATGGCGATCCAGGCCGCATTGACCGGGCACTTGGTGCTCTCGACGCTGCACACCAATGATGCGCCCAGCGCCATCAGCCGCTTGCAGGAACTGGGCATTGCTCATTATTTGATCAAGGCCACGTTATTGGGCGTAATGGCGCAGCGCTTGGTGCGCTTGCTGTGCCCTCATTGCAAGCGGGTGGCGGGCGATGCTCACGAAGCGGTAGGGTGTGCGGAATGTCGAAACAGCGGGTTTCGCGGGCGCGCCGGGGTCTACGAGCTCATGGTGCTGAATGATTCGCTCAAGGCGCTGATCACGCCAGGCGCCGACGCGCAGTCCCTGCGCAGGGAGGCGGTGGCGCAAGGCATGTGCGGCCTGCGCATGGCCGGCGTGGGTAAAGTCAAGGCGGGGCTGACCACGATGGCCGAGGTATTGCGAGTGACGCCAGGGGATTCGGTAACAGATGCGTTGATTACACCGTGCTGAAACCGTTCTTATCGGTGACAAGACCGTTACAATCGGCCGAACGTCGTTTAACTGACACCATCAGATAGGGAATCGCTATGCAGATCGGAACCGTACTGCTTCTTTTCGTGGGTTTGGCTATCGCCATCCTGTTCATGGGCTTCAAGGTGGTACCCCAGGGCTATCAGTGGACCGTCGAGCGCTTCGGCCGGTACACCAACACCCTCAAGCCGGGCCTGAACATCATCATCCCGGTCATGGACCGCATCGGCCGCAAGATCAACGTGATGGAAAGCGTGCTGGATATCCCGCCCCAGGAAGTCATCACCGCCGACAACGCCACCGTGCAGATCGACGCCGTGTGCTTCTTCCAGGTGGTCAATACCGCCCAGGCCGCCTACGAGGTCAACAACCTCGAACACGCTATCCGCAACCTGCTGCAAACCAATATCCGTACCGTGCTCGGCTCCATGGAGCTGGATGCCATGCTCAGCCAGCGCGACGGCATCAACGAAAAACTGCTGCGCACCGTCGATGAAGCCACGGCGCCGTGGGGCATCAAGATCACCCGGATCGAAATCAAGGACATCAGCCCGCCCGCCGACCTGATGGCCGCCATGTCCGGGCAGATGAAAGCCGAACGGATCAAGCGCGCACAGATCCTGGAAGCCGAAGGCCTGCGGGCATCGGCGATCCTGACGGCCGAAGGCAAGAAGCAGGCACAGATTCTTGAAGCCGAAGGTGGACGCCAGGCCGCATTCCTGGAGTCTGAAGCCCGTGAGCGTCAGGCAGAGGCAGAGGCCCGCGCGACCCAGGTCGTGTCCGAAGCAATCGCCACCGGTAACGTGCAGGCCATCAACTACTTCGTCGCGCAGAAATACATCGATGCCCTTGGCAAATTGGCGTCGGCCAATAACAGCAAAGTGATCCTGATGCCACTGGAAGCCAGCCAGGTGATCGGCGCTGTCGGCGGCATCGGCGAAATCGTCAAGGCAACCTTCGATAACAAGAAAGCCTGAGGCGATCGCCATGTGGGATTTCCTGCAGCATCTTTCGTTCTGGGATTGGCTCGCACTGGGTACGGTGCTATTGATTCTTGAGGTCTTCGGCGCCGGTGGCTACCTGCTGTGGATGGGCATAGCTGCGGCAGCCGTGGGCGTGATCAAGTTTCTGGTGCCGCCGCTCGGGCTGGAGTGGCAACTGTTGCTGTTCGCTGTGCTGTCGATATTGACTGCGGTGTACTGGTGGAAACGCCAGCGCAGCAGCGCCAAAGCCAGTGACCAGCCGGGCCTCAACGAGCGTGGCTCGGAGCTGGTCGGTCGCGTGTTCGTGGTGCATCAGGCGATTGTGGAGGGTCGGGGCAAGGTAAAAGTCGGTGATGGCGTCTGGATGGTGTCCGGTCCTGACAGCCCTGTAGGCGCTCAAGTGCGTGTGGTGGGCCTGGATGGCGTGATCTTGAAGGTAGAAACTGTTTAGTCAGTGATGGAACTCGGTTGGGCTAACTACAATCAAACGGTACAGATCACCCACCCGGAGTCACCCATCATGCGTCTTAAATATGCTGTCGCTACCCTCGCCGTGCTTTCCCTCCCTGTCGGTTCAGCCATGGCCGACAGTTTCTGGCGCAATGTCATCTCGTCGGGCGCCACTACCGGCTCGACCTACCTGACCTTCAAGGACCACAAGCTGGTGGTTGCCGCACAAGACGACGCAGGCAGCTTCGTTGCCAGCGACGGCGGTATCCGCGGCCCGTACCTGGAAGCCGCCATGCAGAAAGTCCGCGCCGACAACCCTGGCCTGCAGGCCACGGATATGGAGCTGGCCAACGCTATCCTGGCGAAAAACGCTATCGCCGCCGAGTAAAACCGCCGGTTAAAACAGCCGCTCCCTGGGAGCGGCTTTTTTGTGCCACTTTTCTTCCTACAGCAAAGACTGTTGAGTTGACGATTGAACAGGAGAAATCCTCTACTTCACTGCTCTCCACCGACGACAAGCTATCGATTCCAACCTTCCCTCAGTGAATGAATCGATAACCATGCGAAAACTCTCTTCCTTTGTGTTCCTCACCGCTATTGCAACGCCTTATGCACAGGCAGATGCCTGGTACGGCTCGGCAAAGTTCAACAGTGCACGCCAGAATCTATCCAGCGCACTGTTGACCAGCCCGCGCGTCACCGAACGAGTGGAGGCGCCTGATAGCACTAAAACATTCACCGGATCCTACTCGGTAGGTTATGCCTTCACCGATGGCTGGCGCGCAGAAGGGGAATACACCCGCTCCGGCAACTCGACCTTCGACTCCTTCTGGTCGCCTTTCAATGCCAACGTCAACCGTCTTGAAGTGGACAGCCAGCGCTTGATGGTCAATGGCTATAAAAACATACCGCTCACTCATTGGCTGTCGTTCTACGGCATGGCGGGGGTGGGCG